>NZ_JBSWWW010000003.1:0-600777 GCF_056160285.1 Alteromonas sp. AWJ4_197
AACTCTTCAATTAAATATATCGAAAAACTTTTATGAATCGTCGGTTGACACTCTTAACGAGTGCCCACACAGATTGTCTTGTTATAAATTTTTAAAGAACAATGCTAAGAATTTTCTTAGCTACTTCAGTGTTTCTCCCTGAAGCGGGACGCGCATTCTACCCGCTTCGTTTTCAGTGTCAACAACTTTTTGAATTTAATTTCTCAAGTGTTTTTCAGTGAAAACTGTTATAACTCATCACGTTTGCTCTGTGTTATAACACTTCTTTAGTAGTCTCTTTCGTGACTCCCTGTCAGAAGTGGGGCGCATTTTAGAGATTTATAATCGCACGTCAACACCTACACCTAAAAAAGTTGTGTTTATGCGTTCGAATGATTACTTTATAGACTATACATACAATAATTAGACAATTTGAACTAATTGCGAATACGATAGCTCTATTATAAGAGCAATAATAGCGTCCATTAGGGACGTAATTTAATGAGGGTGGAGTATGACTCCCAGAGTTAGCATACCGTTTTTTGTAGTAGCTATGTGTTTACCCGCACTATGTTTCGCAGCATCTAACGCAGACACAGTTAAGAATAATAATGATGATTTTCAGATCCAGTTTCTGAAACGTCAGGTTGATCAAAACATGTCTATTGGCCGGGCTATCCGATCGATTGCCAGCCACTATCCCCAGGATGTGGTGTCTATTGTAGATGTTGCACTGGATACTTATCCTGATAAATACCGCGAAATTATCTTTGCCGCCATCTCAGCACAGCCCGCTTCTACTCAGGATATTGTGCAGATGGCAATTGAGAAAGATGTCAGTACCTGTACTAATATCGTTAAGCTGGCAATTCGCGCTGAACCCAGTTATGTAGATTTTGTTGTTCAGGCCGCAGCCGACACGACTCCGGAAGAGCTGGATGAAATCGTTCGTGTAGCAGTACAAACTGAACCTGACTCGGCCGATCGTATTGTGCAGACGTTATCTCAGGAGCATCCCAATAAGGTAATTGAGATCCTGTCAACCGCACTGAATACTGTACCCTATGTAGGCGAGTATGTTGTTGATGCATTGCTTGCAGTGTTCCCTGCCCAGTCGGATGAGGTAATTACCACCGCCCTGCAGCAAACTCATGCAGAGAAAGAGCAGGCAATCCGGATATTGGAAACAGCGCAAAGTTATGGTGTCAGTGACGAAAGGCTGGCTGAATATGGTCAGTCCATAGGTCTAACTGACGAAGATATACAGGTAGTACTGAACAGATAAAACAAAGGGGAGCAAACGCTCCCCTTCTTGTTTTCTTTCTTAATTAGTCTGCACCGAACAAATCGCGGCTGTAGACTTTATCAAGAACGTCACGAATATCGTCTGTCACACGGTTAGCAACAATAACATCTGACATTTCTTTAAACGCATTCAAATCGTTAATTACACGGGAATTAAAGAACTCATCCTCTTTAATAACCGGTTCATAGACCACCACTTCAATACCTTTGGCCTTAATACGTTTCATGATACCCTGAATCGCACTGGCGCGGAAGTTATCCGAACCGGACTTCATGATCAGACGGAAAATGCCGACAATTTTAGGACGGCGACTGATAATCGAATCGGCCACAAAATCCTTACGGGTGCGGTTAGCATCGACAATAGCCTGAATCATGTTGTTAGGCACTGCGCTGTAGTTTGCCAGCAGCTGCTTCGTGTCTTTAGGTAAGCAGTAACCACCATAACCAAAACTTGGATTGTTGTAGTGTTTGCCGATACGCGGGTCAAGGCCTACACCTTCGATGATCTGCTTAGAATCCAGACCATTGCTTTCTGCATAGCTGTCCAGTTCATTAAAATAAGCAACCCGCATTGCCAGATAAGTGTTGGCAAAAAGCTTAATGGCTTCTGCTTCAGTACTGTCGGTAAACAGTACTTCGATATCTTCTTTAATTGCACCTTGTTTGAGTAAGCCAGCAAACACCTCAGCCCGCTCACTTCTTTCGCCCACAATAATACGGCTTGGATAAAGGTTGTCGTAGAGCGCGCGACCTTCACGTAAGAACTCAGGTGAGAATAGAAGATTGTCAGTACCGTGTTCTAGTTTTGCTTCTTTGGTAAAACCTACAGGTACGGTTGATTTAACAACCATAACCGCATCAGGATTTACTTTCATTACAGTTTTGATGACTGCATCAACGCTGCCGGTGTTAAAATAGTTGGTTTGCGGGTCGTAATCAGTAGGCGTTGCGATAACCACGAAATCTGCATCGCGGTATGCCTCTTCAGCATCAAGAGTCGCTCTGAGATTAAGTTCCTTCTCCGCCAGATATTGAGAAATTTCTTTATCTTCAATAGGCGACTTCCGTGCGTTGAGCATTTCTACCTTTTCAGGAACTAAGTCAACAGCAACAACTTCATTGTGCTGGGCAAGCAGCACTGCGTTTGATAATCCTACGTAGCCAGTCCCGGCTACTGCGACTTTGAGCTTTTTATTTGCTTCCATTTATATCTTTCTCCAACTTTAATTCTTAATTCCGTTAATTGCCGGACTCGCTGAACTCTTCTTTCGTTTTCACAGAAAAATTTTCCCGCTTTAACGTGAGGTTCGGGCTGTAGGCAGGATCATGTTGAATGTAATCACACCACTGTACCTGAAGATAATCGAGCTCTTTTTTGAATCTGGCTGCTTTCTCAGGGGACAGATCAAGCCCCCGGCTCACAGACTCATGGTGATAGAGCTCCGCTTCCGCGCAATACAGGTTCCTGACACCAGTTTCTCTGACCCTGAGGCAAAAATCTACATCGTTAAAGGCGACAGTGAGATCTTTCTCATTTAAACCACCTACTTCAATAAATTTTGATTTTTTCACCAGTAAACATGCAGCTGTTACAGCCGAATAATTCTGTGTGGCAATCAATCGTTTCAAATAACCCGGGTGATATCGGGGAAAATACTTGTGAGCATGCCCTGCTCCGCCACCATATCCCAGAACAACACCAGCGTGCTGTACCCTGCCGTCAGAATAAAGCAGTTTCGCACCTACACAACCGACATCATCTCTTAACGCATGACTCAGCATGTATGTTAACCATTCAGGTTTGATAACCTCTATATCATTATTGATAAGGCCAACAACCTCTCCTCTTGCATGTTGTACGCCAAAGTTATTAATGGCTGAGTAATTAAACTCACCCGGATATGACAATACGCGTATCTGCGGCTCCTGACTCAGTTTTTTAAAATAATCAATGCTTTCCTGTTCATCTGAGCCATTATCAATAAGTAGTATTTCAAAATTATTGTACGTCGTTTTTTGTAAAATGGACTCAATACATGCCTGAACCAGTTCTTTTCCATTCCTGGTGGGTATAATTAGCGACACTAACGGGTTGCTCAACACCGGCCACTGAACATGGTTTATGCCCAGTTCTTTATCGTAAACCGATACCGGCTTACCGGTTTCATTGAGTATGCAGGTAATTTCGTTTAACGCTCTCTCTTTGAGCGAGTCTTTACCCCGATGCACCAGCGTATAGGGAATGTGCCTGATGATAGTGTCTTTCTTATGTACTGCTATTTTTGCCAGCAGACCGGCAATAGTAGTTTCCTGACTGGCTATTCCTTTGATCAATTCAGCACTAAACATAACACCGGTATTGACATAAGCAGTTGAAAATAATAAATCCGGATTCCAGTCAGGCAAAAAATGGGGGGAAGTACGTTTTCCTTTTTTATCGAACTTGTCTGTATCGCAATAAAAAATATCTGCATCAGCACCTGATGACGCAAAAATATCAGAAGCTTCCTCAACAAGAGTATCACCACTGTTTACGAGGAGTACCCCAGATGATGCAGGAATGCCTGCAACGGCTTCGCAAATACTTGAGAACTCGTTGTTGCTGTTCGCAGAACTTTTTGTATTTACGACGAAAATGCGCTCAGAAAGAATTCCACACTTTTTTGCTGAACTCAGAGTCTGTTCTGATTGCTTCTTGCCCAACACAACAAGAAAGAGCGCATTGCCGGCAGAATCATTGCCTGAGAAACTCTTTAGTGCCTGATTCTGCTCTTTCAAGTAAGCACCGTACAAGGCTATTCTTTTCTTCTTTGAAGGAAAGCCATAGAACAAGCCGGAGCGTTGTAATGAGCGACTGTAAAACTCCGTCAGCTTATGATTGTCTTTTAACCGGGCTTTAACGGATTTTGGTAACAGACCCACTGCTCCCTTTACCGTCATCATCGCAATTTTTTTCATACTGCCATTTTCCATGCGTGCAACAAAAGGCCGCGTTTAATAGCGGCCTTAGTATCTTAACATGATTGATTACAATGGTGCTTAGTTACCTGCGCCCAGACGCTCACCCTGATAGCTGCCGTCTAACACCGCTTTCCACCAGGCTTCATTGTTCAGATACCACTCGACAGTTTTGCGGATACCGCTTTCAAAGGTTTCCTGCGGTGTCCAGCCCAGTTCTTTCTGAATCTTGGAGGCATCGATGGCATAGCGCATATCGTGGCCGGGACGGTCTGTTACGTAAGTGATTTGCTCTGCGTACCTGGTACTTTTTGGCTTCACGTCATCCAGAATAGTACAGATGGTTTTCACCACGTCGATGTTCTGTTTCTCGTTATGGCCGCCAATGTTATAGGTTTCACCAATTTCACCGTTAAGGGCTACCACAACCAGTGCTCGCGCATGGTCTTCCACATACAGCCAGTCACGAATTTGATTGCCTTTGCCGTATACCGGCAGCGGCTTTCCGGCCAGAGCATTTAAGATAACCAGCGGAATGAGTTTTTCAGGGAAGTGATACGGACCATAGTTGTTCGAACAGTTGGTCACCAGTGTTGGCAGTTTGTAGGTGCGCAGCCAGGCACGGACCAGCTGGTCTGAAGATGCTTTACTCGCGGAATAGGGTGAACTGGGTGCGTAGGGCGTTGTTTCAGTAAACAGTGGCAGTTCTGTGCCCTCTTCCACGTCATCCGGATGTGGCAGGTCGCCGTACACTTCATCGGTGGATATGTGGTGGAATTTAAAGCTGTCTTTTTTCTCACCTTCCAGCTTTGACCAGTACGCGCGAGCCTGCTCGAGCAACGTGTAAGTGCCGACGACGTTAGTCTGGATAAATTCACCCGGGCCGTCGATAGAGCGGTCAACGTGTGATTCTGCTGCCAGATGCATAACGATGTCAGGCTGGTGTGTGTTGAATACACGTTTTACTTCGTCGGCATCGCAGATATCTACCTTTTCGAAGAAGTAGCGGTCGCTGTCTGACACGGTAGTCAGTGACTCCAGGTTACCGGCATAAGTCAGTTTATCTACATTGATAACCGTATGGTCGGTATCGTTAATCAGGTGACGGACTACCGCCGAACCGATGAAGCCGGCACCGCCGGTCACTAAAATGGTTTTGCTCATTGTGTATTGCTCTGTTGTGCTTTCAGTGCATCCAGCATGGCGGAAAGTTGTGCACGCCAATGGGCAGGTTGCAATGAAGAAAAGGTTTCGCGGGTCAGGGTTTTATCCAGCACGCTGTAGTGCGGTCGCTTCGCCGGTGTGGGATATTGTGACGACGGAATAGGCAATACAGGAATGTTGTTTTCAAGCAGGCCTTTTTCGACTGCCAGTTCCTGAATGGCCAGTGCAAAATCGTACCAGCTGGTGACGCCTTCGTCAGTCCAGTGGTAAACACCGGCCGTCTTGTTTTGTGCCGCAAACAAACAGGCCTGTGCCAGCCCGCTTGCCAGTGTAGGCGAACCAATCTGGTCATCAATCACAGTGAGCTGTGGTTTATCTGCGATCAGGCGCAGCATGGTTTTGACAAAATTATTGCCGTGGGTCGAGTACACCCAGGCGGTGCGGATTAAACAGCTTGCATCCGGGATGGTGTTTAACAGCACTTTTTCACCATCGGCTTTGGTTTGTCCATATACGCCCTGCGGTTCAATGGTGTCATCCACGGTATAAGGCGAGCCTTTTTTACCGTTGAACACATAGTCGGTGGACACATGCACCAGGAAGATATCGCTTGCTTTGCAGTACTCAGCAAGATTCGCCACGCCCTGTGTATTAATCAGCGCCGCTGCTTCCGGTTCAGATTCTGCTTTATCTACTGCGGTGTAGGCCGAAGCATTGATGACAGCTTCAGGTTTAATGCTGTCCAGCGTTTCGGCGAGAGCTGCCGGATTCGTGATGTCGATATCATCACGACCCAGACAAACAATGTTGCCACCGCCTGCCTGCTGAAGCTCGTAAGCCAGTTGTCCGGATTTCCCTATTACAACAATTGACATGGGCTTTCCTTAAAATGCCGGTGCGTCGGTAAAGGCCAGGCCTTCCGCATCTTTTGCAGACAGCGACGGCGCTTCGCCGTTTACCAGCGGCCAGTTGATACCGATAGTCGGGTCATCAAACTTCACCGACACTTCTGAGGCAGGATGATAATAATCCGTGCACTTGTAAACGAACTCTGCCGATTCACTGGTCACATAAAAACCGTGCGCAAAACCGGCCGGCACCCACAGTTGACGTTTGTTTTCAGCTGACAGCATTACGCCGACCCATTTGCCAAACGTGGGCGAGTCTTTACGCATATCCACCGCCACATCGAACACTTCGCCGCTGACCACACGGACTAACTTGCCCTGAGTCTGTTCCAGCTGATAATGCAGACCACGGAGAATGCCCTGCTTAGATTTTGAATGGTTGTCCTGTACGAAATCCACATCGGCACATTCCTGTTTGAACCAGTCAGTGCGGAAGGTTTCGAGGAAAAAGCCACGCTCGTCACCAAAGACGCGGGGCTCAATGATTTTGACATCCGGAATGTCCGTCGATACTACTTGCATACTTTTACCTGAATAAAAATCGAATAATCTTTTTAGCGTGACAGCGTACCGTTACACTTTAACGCGGTCGCTGATGACTTTCATCAGATAATCGCCATAGCCACTCTTCTTAAGCGGGGCTGCCAGCTTTTCAAGCTGTACCGCATCGATAAAGCCCATGCGGAAAGCCACTTCCTCCGGACAACAAACTTTGAGGCCCTGACGTTTTTCAATTGCAGCCACAAAGTTAGCAGCGTCCAGCAGGCTGTCCAGCGTACCGGTATCCAACCAGGCAGAACCACGCCCCATCAGTTCGACTTTCAGCGAACCGTCCTGCAGATAAAGGTTATTCAGGTCGGTAATTTCAAGCTCGCCACGGGGAGAAGGCTTAACAGCCTTAGCAAAATCCACCACGCGGTTGTCGTAATAATAAAGACCGGTGACCGCATAGTTTGATTTAGGCTTGGCAGGCTTCTCTTCAATAGACAGTGCATTCCAGTCTTCGTCGAAATCCACCACGCCGTAACGTTCAGGGTCGTTCACGTGGTAGCCAAAAACTGTCGCGCCGGTTTCCTGCTGATACGCATTCTTCAGGGAAACTTTTAAATCGTGGCCATAATAGATGTTATCACCGAGAATAAGCGTGCAGGCATCGTTCCCGATGAACTCTTCACCAATGAGGAAAGCTTGCGCAAGACCGTCCGGGGAAGGTTGTACGGCATACAGAATATTAATTCCGAGGTCAGAACCATCACCAATCAGTTCGATGAACCGGGCCTGCTCCTGCGGCGTGGTTATGATGAGAATGTCACGGATACCGGACATCATCAGCGTCGCCAGCGGATAGAAAATCATCGGCTTGTCATACACCGGCATCAGTTGCTTGCTGACGACTTTAGTTAGCGGGTGGAGGCGTGTGCCTGAGCCACCGGCAAGTATTATTCCTTTTCTCATAACTTCTACCCTACAATTCGAAAAACAATAAAAAATTAAATTTGACCCGTAATATCGAGATATGACTCTAATACTTTCCGAATTATATAACTTTCAGTTTCAAGATCTTCAAACTGCCGGAAATATTCCTTTCCACTTTTTGCTATTTGTTCGCAAAAATTATCGTTTTTTCTACACCAATCCAAGGTCTCGAGTAAATTAGATAAATCACTATTAATAGGAACATAATGAACAAAAGGGACTAACTTAGATTCCATTAGCCAGCTGTCTCTAGTAGGTTTAGGCATTATAGGTACACTGTTAGATTTTAAAATCCACTTTAACGAAGTAGCAACATCATTACCCTCTAAACAGATTATATACTTATAATCTAGTTGTTGATTTATGCTGAGCTTATCTTTAATGAGATGAGACCACTTACCTTTTCCTTGTACAATTTCTGAAAAACCTACGTCTAGGATTCGCCCATAGCCGTTAACCAGAACAAAACGAGAATTACACTCATCATCTAAATAACCAGTTGATGCACCACGCCACACCAAATCGTTTTTCTTTTCGTTCCAGCGTAAAGAATCATTTGGTAGGTTTTTCCAATGACGCATCGTATTCAATTTTAAAAGTATGCCAAAGCTAGTATCTGTACTTCTCGACTTCAAGATCACCGGTTCATTTTCATCAACAATCTGATCGCCAAATTGAAAAATAAATTTTTTCTCAATAATATCCTTTATATCAAAATCTAATAAATATTTAATAAAGTCAGCAACATAAGAGCCGGGACTATGTATCTTTGAAATCTGTTCGTAAGATCCTATGAAAACTTTATCATTACGAAATTCATCAGATTTCATACTAGTCTTGCTAGAAAAATCGTATGATTCCAAACTACTGGAAGCTCCTAGATAAAAGTTAATACGTTCATCTATAGGGATAAAATGAGAATCAACATGACTGACCTTATTTTTAGGAGCATTAAGAATACTTCGCGAACTAACTTCATATTTTTTTATTACACAATTTGAAATATAATCCGTAACAACATTTGAAAAACTAGTTTCTAGTACTCTTCTTAAATTCTCGATTGACCTAAGATCAAAATAATTATTCGCAGAATCATTGTCGGAAGAATAAGCTTCAAATTTATTGATAAGAGAAAATGACTGCAATTCATTACAAAATCTTAAATTCGATTCAGAAAATAAATTAATAAAACTTTGACGTTCCTTACCTGATGGTTTTAAAAAACAAGAATCATCAACAATTAATTCGTCTGATAACTTTAAAGAATCCTGAGACAAGTTCATAGATATTAAAGTATGCTTGATAAGGCTTCTACTACGACTTACCAAAGGCTCTTTGATAATAGATTGAGAATTAAAATCTATTTCTACAATTTTAGCAAAATCTTCACAAATAGATTTCTCATTTAAATATGGAAAAAAGTGAACATGATTTTTACCAAGAGCCTCTATCCACCAAAGATATTTCTGATGGTAATCGAAATAATCTAACAAGTTTTGAGACACATCAGGCAAAGCATTTAACGAATGACCACATAAAATGCTAGAAGGATTAGAATTTAAAAAAGCTGTTTTAGTAGCTTGTTGTTTCAAAAGTATAGAAGCAACATCCTGTCGCATATAGTAAAAATATATATATATATTATCAAATTTTTCTCTCAGCCTTTCACAAAATCCAGATATAGACTCATATGAATTCAAAAGAGAAATATGTTCAGCTGAAACAATTACATTATTTGCTTGTGAAGCCAACACCATGTTAAAAAAATCGTCTAAAACATTAACATGCAAGCGGGAATCTATATTTTTAACGATGAATGACGCAGAACTGTTACCACTTTCGTGAGTATAAACGAACTCAAAATTTCTACCTTTAATCTGCTCTACATTATTAAGAAGAAAGTGCTGCAAAGAGAAAGTGCCAGCTTTGTGATAACCAGCATGCAAATGTAAATTTCTCACACGTTGTTCCCTACTAATAAAGGTGAAAATAGATCTAGATATTTAATTTTAGATGTCATTAATAAAAAGTCCGTTAGCCATTTAAGATTTCATTTAGCCTGTTTAGATATCGGGTTGATATAGATCGAACGCTAAAGTCTTTCAATGCGGTACTCTTACCTTTTTGAGCAATATCTTTCCTCTTCTCACTATTGTAATAGGCTTCTCTCATTGCATTTGATGCACTTACTATGGAAGGCTCTGCCCACTGCTGTCCTGCCTTTACAAAAACATAATCCTCTTTGTCAACATATTTCAATTCGAAGTCGATTAACCATGAATTTTCTGACGAACAGAACTCTAAGTTACCCGAGTAATTAGTTGCAATTACAGCAAGTCCCAAGCCCATCGCTTCAATCATTCCAAAACCCCAACCCTCAGAACGATGAAGAGACACATAGCAGTCACATCCAGATTTAAACTTGATTAAATCGGAGTATTTGAATGTCTCATCCACAATCCTTATTCTAGAATCCATTGATACTTTATGATTAATTTCTTCCCATATCTCAATCTGTTTTTTATCGACGATAAAATCTCTATTATGAGTTTTGATAAGTAAAATAGCTTCTTCATCATCAGGGAAAGCATTCTGAAAAGCAGTAATGGTTCCAAGTGGATTCTTCCGCTCAGGAAATGAAAAGGAGTCAAATGCAAATAAAAACACCGTACTACTCTGAGGAATACCATATTTTTCTTCAAGTAAGGTCTTACCCAGCTGATTATCTACGTCTTTAATTTCTTCATATGCCATACCAACATTTACAACAGGTTTATCTACATATCCTGAATACTGGTCTACACCATAGTCTGTCGAAACCCATATTTCATCAACAAGTTCCATCCCTAATGCATGACAGTCTGCCGGAGAATCCAGTTCCCAATAAAAATATCCAATATTATAACTGTTGCTGAAATAATCCGGATAATACGCAAATAAAAGAGGAATAGATTCTGCATTTAAATGTATAAGATTAATCTTTGCCTTAGCTAAAGTACTTTCAGTTTTTTGAGCGTTAAATCCCTCTTTAGCAGGGTTATCTAAACCAAAATCAACAATATTAACATCAAGACCTGTGGCAGCAAGAATATCAGCACTCAATCTTGTAGCTTGACCTAGTCCAGATGCTTTATTCACCGGTCCTATAAGTTGAACATCATATTCAAAAATATCACTTTCTAACGGTGACTCATAGACATTTCCCTCTGTTCGATTTCCTTTATCGTCAATAGTTAAAAAAGATTTTGTAGATAAATTTAATCCCTTTTGTAGAAACGTACTAAGGATGTGACCCGAACTGAAATTAATTGTATTAATAGTCTCTGAAGTACAAAAACTATATAGCTCTTCAATAAAATTAAACTTGTGATCTTTTGAAATGAATTCAAGTATAACAGAACTTGGTATTGCGAAAATCAGAGGCAGTAATTTAGTAGACCGGACTAAGAGTAATGCGTAAAAGGCTTTCCTATTTACTTCAGAATTCAAATCAAAGTAATTTAATTCTTGATTCTCCCGAAAATACAGTTCTGCCATTGCGGTCAACGGATAATTATTTGTTCGCTGACTGTGTCCAACGCTTCCCATCAGGGTTCTGTATGAATCTGGTAATAAGCAATCTTGGACATTTAAAGTACACGCTGTATACAAACAAAATTTATATACTTCTTGTTTGAAATCATCGATGTTATTCAGTATTTTCTGAATATCCAAGGCAGGTTGATATTTGAATAAATAAAGGACGTGTAATCTACTAAATTTATACTTACAACCTGGAAAGACGACTAATTCATTTAAGTAATCGAGTTCTACACTGGAAAAAGGAATGCGTATTGGATTCCTATGTGCCCCATACGACTCAATATACCATAGCAAATAGTTATCAATATCTTCAGCAAGGTAATCAGTTTTAAAAACACCGTCTACTCGAAATCGCTTCCTTGTAAAATCTAAATATTTAGATATCCTTGGTTTTGGTTGATATTTATAATTGTCACATGCAGTAGCCTTGTCGTTTGCAATCTCAAATAATTTATTTATTACTTTATTTTGCTTTTTTTTATACTCTCTATATTTAAAAAGATCTACAGGAAGGTCTTTTTCAGAAAGAAATTTTGTGCTTTTGTTAAGGAATGAAAAATCGAACTCCTCAAATTCAGTATAAATATTTTCCTTCTGTATTTTTGATAGCTGATTTCGCTTAAACAAAAATCTACTTAGCAAAAGTTCACTTTCACCTTTAGCGACTATTTCAATCTCTAACTCTGATTCATCAGCATATTGTAAAGCTGATTGACTTAATTCAAAATTGAATCCAGCGTAACCGTTACCTTTACCAGCATCTTTTAAATCAGGGCGGTAATTTCTAGCAATTGTGCTTCCCAGCATTCTATTACCAATTCTAGCAATAACTTTCAACGGGTTATCATCAGAAATACTTCTAGCCCAACCAATTATTAAACCACCCTCATAGGTGTCTACAAATCCCTCATAATTATTATTTTCTGCCATCATCTAACCCTTTAACATTTCTTTTAGATAACATTTAAAATTTGGAACCTTCAGATTTGGAAAGCCAGTAAGTAACTTTTTATTATCTCCAACTATTTTACTTATTTCATTCTTCCGAACATATAAAGGATTAACATTTATATCAATTTCATAACCAGAAATTTCTTGCAAAATTTTAACTATCCCTAATAAAGATATACTTTTTCCGCTACATATATTAAATATCTCACTTTTAAAGGGCGATTTAATTAAATGAACATATGAATCGACAATAAAGTCCACTGTCGAAAAGTCTCTTTCTACATTAATATTTCCAAGTTCAATTGAACTTTTATTCATCCTGAAATGATTGACGATCTTAGGAACCAAAAATTTATCAGCCTGCCCTACACCCGTATAATTAAATGGCCTTGTAATAACTATAGGAAGATATTCAAAAAAATTAGATGAAATCCTTTCCATTGCGAATTTACTGCAAGCATAATGATTTACAGGCTCAGCACTTACTACTTCCGAAATTTTTCCACCTTTATTGCCATACACATTTGCGCTACTCGATATTAATATTTTTTCCGGTATCCATTGAGATGATAGTACAGCATCAAGCAGATTCTCAGTTCCAATTACGTTTACTTTGTAGAAAGCTGATGTATTTTCATGTGCAACAAATGAAATAGCTGCAAGATGAATTATATAGTTAGGTTTTATGGTCTGAATAATTTTTGTTAATTCTTCCTTATTTGAAAGATCCGATTTATAGACTCTTTCTGATTTAGAAATATTTTGAGATAAACCGTAAACCTCATATCCATCATCTTCTAATCTCAATCGTAAGTAATTACCAGTAAATCCGTTTACGCCGGTTATAAGAACCTTTTTAGAATGAAAATCCAATTTTATTTCTCCTTAGATCGGCTTGAACCATCATAGAACATAACTCTTCTAAAGATGTTTTTGGAGTCCAGTTTAACTCTCTCTGTGCTTTTTCCGGATTTCCAATTAGAAGATCTACTTCCGCAGGTCTGTAAAACTTCGGATTAATTTTTACGATAGTTTTGTCTGTTGCTTCGTCGATAGCGTATTCTTCTTCATCCACGCCAATCCATTTTATAGTTATTCCAGCAGCTTTAAATGACATCGTGACAAAATCCCGTACCGTTTCTGTACGATTCGTAGCCAATACATATGTATCTGGCTTTTCAGCCTGCAACATTAACCACATACCTTCGACGTAGTCTTTTGCAAATCCCCAATCGCGTTTTGCATCTAAATTTCCGAGTTCTAGTACATCAAGTTGTCCAAGTTTAATTTTTGCAACACTGTCGGTTATTTTCCGAGTAACGAATTCTTGACCTCTAAGTGGTGATTCATGATTGAATAATATTCCACTCGTGGCAAACAGATCATACGATTCTCGATAATTCACTACCATCCAGTGAGCGTATAACTTTGCAACACCATAGGGACTTCTTGGATAAAATGGAGTTGTTTCAATTTGGGGAATTGCTTGCACTTTACCAAACATTTCTGAAGTCGATGCTTGATAGAACTTTATTTTTGGATTTACGATCCTAATTGCTTCCAGTAAGTTAACAGGACCAATACCGGTAATTTCTGCTGTTGTTAAAGGTTGATCAAATGATACCCCAACAAAACTTTGAGCCGCGAGATTATATACTTCCTGCGCATTCGAAGATTGTAACAGTCTTATACTCGATGATAGATCAGTTAAATCATATTCGATCAAATGCAGATTCGGATTATTTTTAATACCCAACTCTTCAATACGCCAGAAGTTAACTGAACTCGTTCTTCTGTAAGTACCATAAACTTTATAACCTTTGTTCAAAAGTAGTTCAGCTAAATATGCAGCATCCTGCCCTGTAATCCCTGTAATTACAGCTACTCTATTTTTGTCCATTATTTAACCTCAAAATTTAAATATTATTTTTTAATTTATCGAATACTTCTAACTAATTTTCTAATATACGTTCAAGACTATTGTATATAGAAAATGTATTTCATTTAACATTACTATTTATTTCTAATTTTTTACTCTGTATGCGTTTCTTTAACTCATCTTTTATTTTTTCATATTCTAGCACATCATAAACATTATTCATTTCCAACGGATCAACTTCCAAGTCATACAATTCCCACTCATCTATATCATCATAGAAATGGATGAGCTTGTATCTTTCAGTCCGAATACCGTAATGTTTCTTCACCATATGGATAGCTGGATAATCATAGTAATGGTAATAAGCCTCATTGATCCAGTCAGAGGGCTCGCCCTCGATTACTCGCATTGCATTTTTACCCTGCATATCCCGTGGTACATCTATACCCAGCGCGGATAGAATCATAGGTGCATAATCAACATTTTGAACAAAGCTCTCTACTTCCTTTTGTCCATCGATCTTCGCTGGCCACTTCATCAGTAAGGGCGTTCTGAATGACGGTTCGTACATAAAACGTTTATCGAACCAACCAAACTCACCGAGGAAGAACCCCTGATCCGATGTATAGATAACAATCGTGTTTTCAGCGAGTCCGCTTTCTTCAAGATAATCGAGTACTCTTCCTACATTCCTGTCTACTGATTTAATGACAGCGGTATAATCTTGAAGATAGCGTTGAAATTTCCAACTTGTAAGTTCTCTTCCGCTCTTCGGATTTATTATAAAGTCGTCGTTAATTGGCTCGTAGACTTTATTCCACTGGTCTTTTTGCGCTTCTGTTAGCAGAACATAGTTATCTCTGAATTCTTGTTCTGCGTAGTTGAGGAACTCAGTATAATCTGCAGGCAGGTTACGTGGCCAAATTTTGTTATCCATAGATAACGTCATATGACGTGATATTGTCATTTCTGCGCTTTTTGCAGCCGTCCCCCTGCCCGTCTGGTCGTAGAAGAGTGTTTCCGGCTCATCGAACTCTGTATCAGCAAGAATTTTAAGTTCTTCCATCGCGGGCCACCACTGACGGTGTGGTGCCTTGTGCTGGTACATCAGAAAAAAGGGTTTATCCTTGTTCCGCTTTTCAGCAAGAAAGGAGATTGTTTTATCTGTAATTACATCCGTCACATACCCGTCTTCTGTAACCTTACCCGCAGGTGTAAGAAAGTTAGGCTTGTAATAGCGCCCTTGTCCCGGTAAAACTTCCCAGAAATCAAATCCTGTTGGTTCGGATTTTAAATGCCATTTACCATATACCGCTGTCTCATAGCCATTTTGCTGAAGTATTTTCGGAAGCGTTTGCTGAGAACCATCAAATACATCTCCATTTCCGCGAACACCGTTGATATGACTAAATTTACCGGTTAGCGCAACAGCCCTGCTCGGTGAGCAAAGAGAGTTTGTGACGAATACATTTGAAAACCGCACCCCCTCATTGGCAATTCTGTCTATATTTGGTGTAGCAACAACCGAATTCCCATAGGCGCCTATAGCGTTGATCGCGTGGTCATCAGACATGATGAACAATACATTTGGCATCTGCTCGCCGTCTTTTACTCGTGGATAATCAACCCTGTCGACCGGAGGCGTTGGTGGTTGCGGTGCAGGTTCTGTCGGCTCCTGACTATGGGCGTCACCTGACCCGCACGAAACCAGCGTGGTCAACTGAACAATAAGAAAAGCAATTATAACGTCCTTGCGCATTTTGTATTACCTGAATCCCTATTAGTAATTACCACAGAGTTCTTTCATCAAAGGCGTGTACCCCAGTTTTTCAATAAGTTCCCGGTCGATTTGTTCAAGAACCAGCTCAACATCGTTCGCAGAATATTTAGCCATATATTGATTATTTGTATATGTACTCTTATCGAAAGCTTGTTCGCTCATGTAATCTTCATTTACCACCAACTTATCGTTATCGTTGGTTCTCTTAACTTTTCTTTCCGGTACAAAAAAATCTGTTTCCCGCGGTGTAAGACTGAGTTTATGTGCCAGCTTCTTAGTGATGACTTCCGGATATTCAACTAGTGACTCATATCGCACATGGACAAACTCTTTATGCGATGCATAGTTCCAGTTCATAGCATTCCAGTAATCCACAGGAGAGGAAAAACGTAACTGTACCGAATGCGGCTGAGCCTGATCGTGAACAATCAATTTGCTTCTTAAAAAGTCTGAGAAAACATTCGGAGCAATCAGGTTACGTTGAACTTCATTGTGATAGTTAAATAACGACACGAGGAGAGAAAACGGATTTTTAGTGATGTAGAAAGCTGAATCATAGATAAACTTATATTCTGCATTGGAATCCAGCGACATAACCGGCAAAAAACCGTGCTTCCATCCGAAGACATGATTTTTTATTTTACATTCGTAATTACTTTCCAACATGGACTTGGCAAAATTTGTTCCACTGCGGAAACAGCCCATCATCGCAACGTTCTTATTGGCCATAGTGTTGTATTACCTTTTTATCTTCTTCTCATATTCTGCAAGTTTTGCATTGATAAGTGAGCCTTGCGGACGAACTTTTTGCGCTAGCTGCATAAGTTTTTGAGACAGAAAGATGTTTCGGGACTCTAGTTTGATGGCTGATTCCCGGATCTCATTTACAATTGAGGCTGCAAACTCTCCAATTTTCTCTCTGTCATTTATTTCTTTTTGCGCCCCGAAATCAGAAGTGATCAATGGATATGCTTTCGACCTGAAAAACGGCAATAACTGAGGGTACTTCTGTACTATCGCTCTCATTTGCTCAGTGTTTCCATCTCCTGCATTATGTGTGAGGTACAATGCATTATCCTGTGTACCATCAATTGTTGCCATTCCCATACTATCAGCTAGAGGTAATACAGCGACCGGCGTTTTATTCAACAGGCCCATCGCTTTAAACCACAGATCATCGGCATGAGGTGCAACAGACATAAAGACATTAATGTCGCAAGTATCATGGTGAAGAGCACCTGCGGGATAAAATACACCTGCGTACCCAAGAGGTAGAATACAGTAATTTGCAAACGCCTCAGTTTTTCTGTCTAAAAGTGTCCAGTTCGGATAAGGCTCAAAATCACAATCCTGATATTTAATGATACGACCTCTGGAACAAACTATGGCGTCAGGAAAATTTTCTGCACCTTTCATTAACTTCTCAACGAGGTCGCCAGGGTATTCAAAATCGTCATCGATAGTAATGAAAGACTTATCAGGAAATGCGAGGAGACTGGGAACCAGCTTGGTATAACTCCTCATATTTTCACAAAAGTGAATTTCGAATCTTTCTCCGGTGAGTGAGCTTAATTCAGCAGGCAGTTCTTCTTTTTTAAATTCTTCTTTATCAAGCCAAAGAATAATTTTTTCGGGTAATTCGGACTGTCTCAGAACAGACCTTATAGTGCTATGGACAGACTTCAGTCTGGCACCGTAAGTTGTGAGTGTTACGTAAACACCATTGTGGATCTTAGTCATTTAAATAAATTTCTTTTTTCGGCAATAATCTGATCTGCGTATTCACGCAGTTTACTGTTAATTAATTCACCATGAGGCCGTTTTAGTCTCGCATTCATCATAAACCTGAAAGCCTCAAGGAAATCCTTTTTAGATTCAAAATAGAGTGCAATATCCCGAAGATTATCGGCCCCTTTGTCCGTACTTTTCGATGATACCTTGTCTACCAACTGACGGAATTCAGTCATGTCTCTTATCTTATATGAAGCTGTAACTTCGCCTCTGCGCCAGCCCCGAAATAGCCTTTTAATCCCTGAAGCTTCATTTTGCGGCAAAATCCGTAAAGCTCTAAACAATGTTCCAAGATAATGCTCTGGTATCAGGGCTTCCCGGGCCAGTAACTGAATAGTGTTTACCAGTGCAGGCTTAGTGTTTTGCAAGTATAAGAGAATGTCATATATCTGGTTTTCATCAATACGCTGAGCTGTAAATGCTTTTTGAGGGGTAACCGTAATTGATTCAATCATTGGCTCAAGTTCAAGCCCTGCTTGCTTTGAGACATCACCAAGCAGTCGACAAGCCTCAATAACACCTTTCTGATAAATCTCGGGCTTTAGAAACGAAAAATCTCGATTTTTGCCGCTATAAGACTGTAAACATCTATCCAGTTCTGTATGAAAAACCTCTGACGGGAAGTGGTTCATAATCCGCTTAAATTCCACAGCTTCAAAGGAGTATGATTTGTTTATGAACGACTTTTTAACATCAAACTTTTCACCTAATCCAAGTGCATGCAGAAAATCTGAGACAACATCTCCGCCTTTGAAAAAAGTTTTACCGTAAAACCTGACGTCCAGCTCACAGTCGCTCTTTTCTGAAACACTCTGGTAAAGCCTGAGTAGCCTGTCAAATCCGACTCTGGGAACTGAAATAGCCTCAGTATTGTAATGCCTTTTTACTGACTGGTTATAAAGAGACTCGGCACATTCAAGGGGATTCCGCACATAAAAGATATATTTCCCGGAAGTGAAAAAATTGAGAATAGGTTCATAACGTGCAATGAAAGCTTCTGAGGACAATACCAGTGTATGACAGCCAAGTTTGGAAGCTTTTTCCAGCAAGGCCCGCGCTTTAGCTTCTGAGAAACTTAATTTGCCTTTTGAATCATATTCAAAAATGCTCAGTGCATTCCCTGAGCTCACACCGTTCTCATCGACTTTATGTGCAGGGTAGTAGTAGCCATTTTGTAAAAGTTCTGAGTTATGCTGATTCAGCCATTGCTGAATAGCTGAAGAACCTGTCTTACCCGGTCCGACATGAACAACTACTTTCATTTCTGAAAAATTCCCAACTTAAGCGAGCCCGTCATTTCCCGGACGCTGCTCTGTGTTTAAACTCAGAGAGCTTTTGTTTAATAACAGGACCATCAGGGTTCAGCGCATAGGCCATCTCCATTATGCGGATTGCTTCGTGGATGTCCTGAGACGATGCATCAATAGCAAGATCACGCATTAATCTGAAATTATCCGGATTTTGCCTTACCATTTTTGCTCTTTGCTTTGAAAACTCAGCAACTACCTGATGGTGATAAACACCTCTGAACATTTGCATCATAGTAGCGTAATCGGATGACACATATTGTTGAAGTTGGTTTAAAGACTGCTCCAGTCTTGCAAGCACAAAACCTTTTGCCTTCTGTGACACAGAGGATACTTGAGTTCCTGAGTTAAACGCGCTGAAACTCGCTTTATATTTAGCGTATTGCTTTTCGTCTATAACAACTTTGTTGTAATGAGGATCCGGGGTTGGTAGCCCATGCCGGTTTGTTTTATACGGGAATTCATCTCCTGGTCTGCCACGATATAAAAGTGAGATATATTCCTCGATTGAACGGTGTGCACGATGATAAATAAACGCATCCTTCAGGCTTTGCAAATCTTCTCTTACTGCCTGTATGAGGGACTTCCGGTGCGCAAACTCGTTACCATCAACAAGAATATGATGAGGATTCCCATCAAACAATGCCACATGGTGCCTTAGTTCTTTAATTTTAGTGTTCACCGGATACAAGGTTTTAACCAGAGGAGATAAATTCCCTTCCAGTACTTGTGGCAGTGCACTGAATGCCGGCAAATTACCAAGATCATTTAGCCACTCAAAAGAGATAACATCGTCCGGTAAATAATTATCTATAAAATCATGAATGCTCACATCAAAGTTCTGTGGTATCCAAAACTCATCAATGTCTAAAAAGAAGATATGACTATAGCCCCCGGCTTTAAGCAGCTCATCCCATATCTTATTGTAAACAATAAACTGGATCTGACTTTTCGCCTCACCAGGACACTTATCAATCCAGTCAGCACTATGCCATTTAACCTGGGGGTACGATTCACAGATTTTATTTAAAACATCACTTGAATTATCTGAAGTACGGTTTATGAAGATGTCTATTTCATCAAACCCGAAAAAGAGATGATGATGGATCCACTCCGGAAAATAAAAAGCCTCATCTTTAGCGATGGCAACCAGCTTAACTTTCCCTTTTCCTGCGGTATTCTCTCCACTAAATGAAGGTGTAGTTCTTCTGTTAATCAATTTTTTGATTATATTCATTAATTTTTGCATTAATTCTTGGACCTTCAGGTCTTAGTGCCAGGGCTTTCAACATAATTCTTCGTGCTTCGGCGATGGAGTAACTTTCTACCTTAATCGCCAGATCCCTAATAGGCTCAACGCTTTTACCATACCCTGCAACGAGTCTGTCGTGGTATTCACCAATTGCTTTCACAATGCGAGGTTCTGAAACGTTCTTAAATAAACGTAGGATTTGTGAATGATAAACGGGCAAATTTTTTGGTAATGACGCTACAGCATTCTCATAACGTTGCAGTACAAACTCATTCGCTACATCGATTAACGGTTTGAGGTTGCAAGCCTCAACAAATTTCTTGAAAGAAGTGGCATAGTTCTCATAGTCAGAGCCCGGGAATGATATCTCATGTGTAGCTGAAGCTTTATACGGAAGACCAGACCTATTTGTTTTATATGGTACATCGTTCCCCTCAGGATTCCCCCGGTAAAGGTTAGAAACATATTCTATCTCTGACCGGTAGAATCGATGATAAACAAATGCTCCATTATATGTAGAACGAGCTGAATGTTCCTCATTATGCTGCGAGGCAACAAAAGGCTTGCCATCAGCTAACAGATAACTATCTGGCTTTAATAAAGGCTTATGTATTCTTATAGCCCTCAGATTACGGGATAAAGGTACAAGACTTTTTACAACATCTGAACTGTTGCCGGTAAATACAGGCTGTATTTTAGTAAACGGTTGAGTTGACGGAACATCATTCAGCCAGTTAAAAGCTATCGCTTCAACGCGTCCGGTGTTTTCGATAAATGTGGAGATAGTTGATTTTTTATCAACAGGAACCCAAAACTCATCAATATCCAGAAACATAAAATGACTGAATGAAGCATCAGTCGAATTCATACCATCACTTAAAACCATACCGTAAGCGATATGCTGTAGTTTCTTGTGAACACTTCCGGGGATTAAATCAACAAAATCTGCATATCTCCATTTGACCATGGGATAAGCTTGTTTAATCCTCGCGAGCATTTCTTTGCTACAGTCTTTTGTTCTGTTCAGAACGATTTCGATTTCATGAAAACCGAAATACAAATGGTGGTGAATCCATTCTGCAAGATAAGCTCCCTCATCCTTGGCTACAGCGATGAGTTTAACTTTGTTGTAATGCATAATATCCATAGTGACTATTCCCCGAAGTAGGGGTATCTTCCGAAATGGCTAATATGACGCCCCCATTTGAGAATTTCTTCTTCAGTTGGCTTATTAAACTTGTTGATCCCTCTAAAACCAGCGATAGACCATTTATCCAATGGATTTAGAATATGAATATTCTGCAGGCCGAAATCTCCGCAAATCTGTGCATCGGATCTAACGTTATCCCCAACGTGTACGAAAGTTTGCGTTCCTTCATCAACAATTTGCTTTATGTATTGCCACATAGTGCCGGCATCTTTTCGTTTCCTGAGGTCAGAACTGACAAACAAGCGATATGGCACTGCAACACCGATTTTTCTTAGCATCGTTTCGATCTGCTGCTTGGTATAATAGATGTCAGTTACGAACCAAATACTCTTTCCGGCCAAACTAAGTTGCTTGATTATTTCAACGATCTCATCTTTTGGCTCTGACATCTCCAAATCGTATAAAAATTCCTTTTGTAACCAGTCTTCAGTGACTGACTTATCGAGGCACAATTTGACGGAAATTTTATCGTAGACTTCAGTTATACAAACATCACCTTCAAAATTTCTTTCCTGACGGCATTTAAGTTCACATTCATTCCGGACATCAATAAATTCGTGCGGAGACTTAAAGTATCCCTTTTCAGAAAGGGCTTTACCCAATAAGAATTTTGCATAGTCCGGTTCGGTGAATTTTCTTCTTAAAACAGTGTCAAACACGTCAAATGAGACGATATCAAAGTTATTAAGATCGTTAAAAAGCGCTTGTGGCGGCTTATAGTAACTGGTGGAAATGTATGATTTGTCTTTTGTGAATCTGCCTAACGGCGGATAGTAAAAGAACTGTTCAAAACCTTCTTGTTCTGCAAGCAAACCTATAAGCCTTTCCAGCGCGTGCAGTTTACTTCCGTCATTAGGAAGAGGTTCAGCAGGAAAGTCAGTGTACTCATAGTCAGTATTGAGTAGCGGAGCAAGTGCCTTTGGCCTGGCCCAAAACATGCCACCCACGGGGTAATTGATAAAGTTATCTTCAATTGAAATGCCCCATTGATCTACATATTTTTTTGCAAATGGCTTATTGCAAGTCCAGTGATTCACCCATGCCGGCATCATCCAGAAGGATGTAGGGTAATAAATGCCAAGGTGACTATGCTCATCAAAAAGACGGAGCACCGATTTAACAACGTGGTTGTCCTTGAGGAGAAATTGGTTCTGATAATCAAACCACTGAGTTTGCTCACGGCCACTGTACAAAGACTTTTTAGAGTGCACATGGCACATGAGGTCATAGTTAAGCAACTCTTTAGAGAAGTTAACAAGAAAAGGCCCGAAGTTTCTGCCACGGTTTTCACAAACGGCTGTCTTTACAACGTTGACTTTATCTGTCCGTTCAAATTTCTGCCTGGAGATATTTGCAATCTCTTCCGTAGCTGCGGTTACAAACACATCAACAGTAGTTGGAAAGGTCTTTATACACAGAGCGAACTTATCTACAAAGTCCGGATAAAATATATGCAGCACCAATGCAATTTTTTGGCTCTTCCAGTTAGTTGTATCCTTTGGGATAAGGCTGTCTGAAGGTGTCCAGCGATTTATTGCAGCGGAAGATACACGGCCTTCGAACCTTCCATGGTACATGTAATGTACCAGCGGAACTTTACCGGAATGATAAATATCTATATTGCTTCGCAGATAGGTTTCAGTATCAAACATTGACGATGGATTCACGTTGGCGAAACCAGACTTTTGAACATAGTCTTTGAATGCATGATAATCGCTACGGAAATTACCGTAGTGCTCTCTGTACCATACAGGATCGAACAGATTATTTTTCCGGGCATGCAGATAGGCTTTCGTTGCAGAGGGACTAACCAACTTATCAATAGCTGTTTGAAGAGAGCGTATAAGTTTCTTAAGTTTAGTTATCATTATTACATACCGAAAAATTGCAACGAATTGACGTTTCCATAACCTGAAATTGCATCGTCGAATTCAAAAAGTGGCCATGCAGCAGAGGGTAAAAGGTGTCTGCTACTTACATACAAAGAATATAAAGATTCGATCTCTTCCACACTGAAGCTTATATTCTCTTCTTTGAAGTGCCGGATAGCTTCGAGTGTTCCCTCAAATACCAGGTTAAGCTTCACGAAGTTATGTTGCGTGTAATTCCGTTTACCGTAGCAGGGGATAAGGTCTCCATTTGCAGATTCCAGAATGTCTATAAACTGCCCTTCCGGTGACGTAAACAAAGATTCGAGAAACATTGAGCGATCAAGCATTATGTAGCCTTCACCCATTTTTACCTTATCTTTAAAAACATAATACTGGTTAGATGTTAAGCCATTAACAGAGGTATTATCAGAGTCGGTTGTAATAAAATAATAACCATGACTATTATTATTCAATAGAATTGACAGTAGTTTCTGGATCGTTCCTGAATAACCAACATCAAGTAAAAGTGCGTCTTCTAATGTGTCCTGCGTTAGTCCTTTATCAGTGAGATACCGGAGGTAATTGTCTCTTGAACCAGCCACAATTTTACTCACCACATTCAATTCCCGCTGAAGAATTGATTCAACTACTTCGCGATCAGATGGCAAACTAATGTCGCTGTCAGGCTCATTTTCTTTAAGAAACAGTTTTGCTTGCTCCTGACTAAAACCGAACCTGGATACAAAGAAACTTTCAAGTTTACCTTCAAAAGCATGCCCAAGACTGAATTGCCACGATGTAGGATCTGCAATTAAGATTCTGAACAGAAATGTCCTTGATGCAAGCAAATAGGTAGCTTCGATGTCCGGCATGTACGCTTCAATTGCTTGTTTGAAAAGGTAGCCTTCTCTTGCAAGACAGAAAACTTTTTTAGGATTGGTATCTAAGAACTCAGATACCTCTTTTATGTAGCGATAAACAACAGGACCACAAAGATTATAGCCAAACTGTTGTAACGAAATCGATTCCACCATGGATAACAAACTACCTGTCGCTTCTGTCTTAATGAGTCTTTCTGGTAACCAAACATACTATCATTTTAATAATCCAATGTCTCAGTCAGTGGACATGCCGCTTGAGTTAGTAAGTTAGAAAATTGGTTCCATTAGAAACAAAAAACCCCGCTTTCGCGGGGTTTTTTAATATCGATAAATCGATGAAGTAATCTCTTACTCTTCTGTCGCTTCAGCTTCTTCAGAAACTTCAACTTCAGGACGGTCTACCAGTTCAACAAACGCCATAGGAGCGTTGTCGCCTGTACGGAAACCGCATTTCAGAATGCGAGTGTAACCGCCTGGGCGAGCTTCGTAACGAGGACCAAGCTCGTTGAACAGTTTACCTACTACCTCTTTATCACCTGTACGGGCCATAGCCAGACGGCGGTTTGCAACGCTGTCTTGTTTAGCCAGTGTGATTAAAGGCTCGATTACGCGACGTAATTCTTTCGCTTTTGGTAACGTCGTTTTGATCACTTCGTGCTTGACCAGTGAGCCGGCCATGTTTTTGAACATAGCTTGACGATGGCTGCTGTTGCGATTCAACTGACGACCACTCTTACGATGGCGCATAGTTTTATCCTTCTCTACAAATCAGTTTGATAAAAACCTGATTAATCTTTCTCAGCGATGCTCTCTGGTGGCCAGTTTTCCAGGCGCATGCCCAGAGACAATCCACGAGATGCAAGAACATCTTTGATTTCAGTTAGCGATTTCTTACCAAGGTTAGGCGTCTTAAGTAACTCAACCTCAGTACGCTGAACCAGGTCACCAATGTACTGGATAGCTTCTGCTTTCAAACAGTTTGCAGAACGTACAGTTAATTCCAGATCATCAACAGGACGTAACAGAATCGGATCGAATTCCGGCTTCTCTTCTTTCTGAACAGGTTCAGAAACGTCACGCAGATCAACGAAGGCATCTAATTGCTCAGCCAGAATAGTGGCTGCGCGGCGGATCGCTTCTTCAGGATCCAGAGTACCGTTCGTTTCCATATCGATGATCAGTTTGTCTAAGTCTGTGCGTTGTTCAACACGGGCAGACTCAACTGAATAAGCAATACGTTCAACAGGGCTGTATGAAGCATCAACTAACAAACGACCAATTGGACGATCATCTTCCTCGGAGGAGCGACGAGTAGCAGCAGGAATGTAACCACGGCCAGTTTCAACTTTAATGCGCATGCTGATTTCAGCTTCGCCGGTTAAAGTACAGATAACGTGCTCAGGGTTAACGATTTCTACGTCACCGTCATGCTGAATATCACCAGCAACAACAGGGCCAGCGCCAGATTTCACTATTGTCAGGGTTGCCTCAGTTTTACCTTCAAGGCGAACCGCTAAACCTTTCAGATTCAGCAGAATCTCGATTACATCTTCCTGCACACCTTCTTTGGTGCTGTACTCGTGTAATACGCCGTCAATTTCGACCTCAGTTACCGCACATCCAGGCATGGATGACAGTAAGATACGGCGAAGGGCGTTACCCAGAGTGTGGCCAAAGCCGCGCTCCAGTGGTTCCAAAGTTACTTTGGCACGAGTAGGAGAAACGTTTTCGATCTCAACTAATCTCGGTTTCAGGAATTCAGTCACAGAACCCACAATGCTTCCTCTTTAGTTAGCTTTACTTAGAGTAAAGTTCGACGATCAACTGTTCGTTAATTTCAGCAGACAGATCAGTTCTTTCCGGAACGCGCTTGAAAGTGCCTTCCATTTTGCTGTTGTCTACTTCAATCCAGGTTGGCTTCTCACGTTGGTCAGCCAGTTCCAAAGCAGCAACGATACGCGCTTGCTTTTTAGCCTTTTCACGAACAGAAACCACGTCTTCGGCAGAAACGTTAAACGATGGAATGTTCACAACTTGACCATTTACCATGATCGCCTTGTGGCTAACCAGCTGACGTGCTTCTGCACGAGTGCTGGCGAATCCCATACGATAAACTACGTTATCCAGACGCTGCTCAAGAAGTTGCAACAGGTTTTCACCGGTGTTGCCTTTCAGACGGGCAGCTTCTTTATAGTAGTTACGGAATTGTTTTTCCAGAACGCCGTACATACGACGAACTTTTTGCTTTTCACGCAACTGTACACCGTAGTCAGACAGACGGCCACGACGGGCACCGTGCTGACCAGGCGCATTATCGATTTTACACTTAGAATCGATTGCGCGAACGCCGCTTTTCAGGAACAGGTCAGTTCCTTCGCGACGGCTAAGTTTGAGTTTAGGACCCAAATATCTTGCCATGTTCTTTCTCCAACTGTCCGGCGATTAAACGCGACGTTTTTTCGGTGGACGACAACCGTTGTGAGGAATAGGGGTCACATCGGTAATGTTTGTGATCTTATAACCAGTTGCGTTAAGTGCACGGATAGCAGACTCACGGCCTGGACCCGGACCTTTAACGAAAACTTCAAGGTTTTTCAGACCGTAGTCTTGTGCGGCTACGCCAGCACGCTCAGCAGCAACCTGTGCAGCAAAAGGGGTAGATTTACGTGAACCACGGAAACCTGAACCACCTGATGTCGCCCATGCTAATGCATTGCCTTGACGGTCAGTGATAGTCACAATTGTGTTGTTGAAAGACGCATGGATATGAGCCATACCGTCTGCAACCTGACGCTTAGCGCGTTTACGCGTAGTACGAGTAGGTGCTTTTGCCATAACTTAATCTCCCCGCTTACTTCTTAATTGGCTTACGAGGACCTTTACGGGTACGCGCATTAGTTTTAGTGCGCTGACCACGTAGAGGCAAGCTACGACGGTGGCGGATACCACGGAAGCAACCCAGGTCCATCAAACGTTTGATGCTCATAGATACTTCACGACGCAGATCACCTTCAACGGTGAACTTTGCCACTTCTTCACGAAGCTTCTCTACAGTTGCTTCGTCAAGCTCTTTTACTTTTGTTGATTCTGCAACACCAGCGTTAGCACAGATCTCTTTTGCACGAGTTGCGCCTACACCGTAAATCGCTTGAAGCGCGATTACAGTGTGCTTGTGTTCAGGAATGTTAATGCCAGCGATACGGGCCATTAACAGCACTCCTCTTAATTTTAATGTCGACGACCTAAAAAGCCCGATAGGATACTTACCCGACGACAAAATTGCAACTTAAGGTTCATAAAATCGAAATAGAGCAAGCTGAACCCAGTACGAGGTTCAGCTTACATTTCGAATTTTAACCGCGTTTTAGATTAGCCTTGACGCTGCTTATGCTTAGGGTCAGAGCTGCAAATCACACGCACAACACCGTTGCGCTTGATGATTTTACAGTTACGGCAAATCTTCTTTACTGATGCACGAACTTTCATTACATCACTCCGTAGTGCACTAATCTTAGCGGCCGTAGCCTTTCAGATTAGCTTTCTTCAGAACAGACTCATACTGACTGGACATCAGATGTGTCTGCACCTGTGCCATAAAGTCCATGATAACAACCACGATAATCAGAAGCGACGTACCACCGAAGTAGAACGGCACATTCCACGCAATCAACATGAATTCAGGCACTAAACAAATAAAGGTTATGTAAAGTGCGCCAGCCAGAGTCAGACGAGTCATTACCTTATCGATATAACGTGATGTTTGCTCACCCGGACGGATACCAGGAATGAACGCACCGGACTTCTTCAGGTTATCTGCTGTTTCACGCGGATTGAAAACCAGCGCTGTATAGAAGAAGCAGAAGAAGATAATCGCAGTTGCGTATAACATCACGTACAGCGGCTGACCAGGAGAAAGCATTAATGCTACGTCCTGCAACCACGCTGTAGATTCATTCTGACCGAACCAACCAGCAATGGTGGACGGGAACAGAATGATGCTGGATGCGAAGATTGGTGGAATAACACCAGCCATGTTCACTTTCAGCGGTAAGTGTGTGCTTTGCGCTGCAAAAACCTTACGGCCCTGCTGACGCTTAGCATAGTTCACAACAATACGACGCTGGGCACGTTCTACGAACACTACCAGGTAAATCAGGCCGATGACAATCACGCCAATCAACATCAGGAACAACAGATTAATGTCGCCCTGTCTTGCTTGTTCCGCTGTCTGACCAATCGCTGTTGGCAGACCGGCAACAATACCAGCAAAAATCAATATCGAGATACCGTTACCGATACCACGTTCAGTAATTTGCTCACCTAACCACATCAGGAACATCGTTCCTGTGACTAAGCTAACTACCGCTGTAAAGTAGAATCCGAAGCCAGGGTTTATAACCAAACCATTAATCAGGTTAGGCAGGTTCGTCGCGATTCCAATAGATTGGAACGTGGCCAGTACCAGCGTCAAATAACGCGTATACTGACTGATTTTACGACGGCCTGCTTCGCCTTCTTTTTTAAGCTCCATCATCGGTGGATGAACCACCGTGAGCAACTGCATAATAATTGATGCAGTAATGTATGGCATAATGCCCAAAGCCAGAACGGATGCACGCTCAAGCGCACCACCGGAGAACATGTTGAACATTTCTACGATGGTACCTTTTTGTTGCTCAAACAACTCAGCAAGAACTGCCGCATCGATGCCAGGAAGAGGCACATAAGAGCCCAGTCTGAATACGACGATCGCACCTAGTACGAACAACAACCTTGACTTCAGCTCACTCAAGCCGCTTTTCGCGCCTGAATCCAATCCTGGTTTAGCCATCTAGCTTATTCCTCTACTTTACCGCCGGCGGCTTCAATCGCTGCAAGAGCGCCTTTAGTAACCTTTAACCCGCTAACTGTAACAGCGCGCGATACTTCGCCGCTCTTAACTACTTTAACGAACTGCACGTCTTTCTTAACAAGACCAGCAGCTTTTAAAGAGTCCAGAGAAACCGTATCACCTTCAACCTTAGCGATTTCAGTCAGAGTTACCTGATCGGTAACAAAGCTCTTACGAGAGGTGAAACCAAACTTAGGCAGACGGCGCTGAATTGGCATCTGACCACCTTCAAAGCCTTGTCTGATGGAACCGCCTGAACGGCTGGTTTGGCCTTTGTGACCACGGCCACCGGTTTTACCCAGACCTGAACCAATACCACGACCTACACGCTTAGCTGCTGGTTTTGAACCTTCTGCAGGAGAAATTGTATTTAAACGCATGTCTTACTCCTCCACGATCTCAACCATGTAATATACACGGTTGATCATGCCACGTACTGCTGGGGTATCTTCCAGTTCACGGACATGGTTGATTTTACGAAGACCTAAGCCTTTAAGCGTCGCTTTGTGCTTTGGCAGACGGCCAATTGCACTTTTAGTTTGCTTTACTTTAATCGTTGCCATGTCTGATTACCCCAAAATTTCTTCTACAGACAATCCACGCTTCGCTGCAATACCCGCTGGAGAGTTCATCTCAGTCAGCGCGTTTACTGTTGCACGAACAACGTTGATTGGGTTTGTAGAGCCGTAGCATTTTGAAAGTACGTTCTGTACACCAGCTACTTCAAGTACTGCACGCATCGCACCACCGGCAATGATACCGGTACCTTCAGATGCAGGCTGCATGTAAACTTTAGAGCCAGAGTGACGACCTTTAATTGGGTGCTGCAACGTGTGACCGTTCAGGTCTACGTTAACCATGTTGCGACGCGCTTTTTCCATCGCTTTTTGGATAGCAGCAGGCACTTCACGTGCTTTACCGTAACCAAAACCAACACGGCCATTGCCGTCACCAACTACAGTCAGTGCAGTGAAACTAAAGATACGACCACCTTTAACCACTTTAGAAACGCGGTTTACAGCGATCAATTTCTCTAAAAATTCACCGTTTTGAACTTCTTGTTTAGCCATTATTCTTCACTCCTAGAACTGAAGACCAGCTTCGCGAGCTGCATCAGCTAATGCTTTTACGCGACCGTGGTATTTAAAACCGCTGCGATCGAAAGCAACAACTTTGATGCCTTTTTCGATTGCACGCTCGGCGATAGCTTTACCCACTGCCGCAGCTGCTTCTGCATTACCAGTTGCTTTCAGATCTGCTGCCAGACCTTTTTCAACGGTAGAAGCCGCCGCCAGTACCTCAGAACCGCTAGGCGCGATTAACTGGGCATAGATGTGGCGAGGTGTACGGTTAATTACCAGGCGATGCGCGGCCAATTCACGGATTTTAGCGCGTGCGCGAGTTGCGCGACGTAAACGTGATGTTTTCTTATCCATCGTATCACCCACCTACTTTTTCTTAGCTTCTTTACGACGAACGTTTTCATCAGCATAACGAACACCTTTACCTTTGTAAGGCTCTGGTGGACGGTAGCCGCGAATGTTTGCCGCAACCTGACCTACAACCTGCTTATCCGCGCCTTTAACGAGGATTTCAGTTTGTGTAGGAGTTTCAACTGTAATGCCTTCAGGCATTTCATAAACTACAGGGTGTGAGAAACCTAAAGTCAGGTTCAGTTTGGCACCTTGTGCTTGTGCACGGTAACCAACACCTTGCAACTGCAGTTTTTTCTCGAAACCTTCAGATACACCCAGGACCATACCGTTCAACAGCGCGCGCGCAGTACCAGCCTGAGCCCATGCATCAGCAAAACCTTCACGAGGAAGTGCTTTCAGCTGGTTCTCTTCTTGTACAACTTCAACAGCGTCGTTGAATACACGTACCAGTGTACCTTTACTACCCTTAACAGTAACTTCCTGACCGTTGATTTTAACTTCAACGCCAGATGCTACGTTAACAGGGGCTTTTGCTACTCGTGACATTTCAACTCCTCCGATTACGCTACATAACCGATGATCTCACCGCCCATGCCTGCTTTACGCGCAGCACGGTCAGTCATCACACCTTTAGAAGTTGACACGATAGCAACGCCTAAACCACCCATTACTTTTGGCAGCTCATCTTTTTTCTTATAGATGCGCAGACCAGGACGGCTTACACGTTCAATTGTGTCGATTACTTGCTTACCTTCGAAGTACTTAAGAGTAACTTCTAAAGTAGGCTTAACGTCACCAGAAGCAGCGAAGTCAGTGATATAACCTTCAGCTTTCAGTACTTCACAGATTGCTACGCGAAGTTTTGAAGAAGGCATAACAACAGAAACTTTCTGTGCCATCTGGCCGTTACGGATGCGGGTAAACATATCCGCGATAGGATCTTGCATGCTCATTTTTAGCTACTCCTTACCAGCTGGCTTTTTTCAGGCCAGGGACTTCACCGCGCATCGCTGCTTCACGCAACTTGATACGGCTCAGACCGAACTTACGTAGGAAACCGTGTGGACGGCCAGTAACGCGGCAGCGGTTTTGCTGACGAGATTTAGCACTGTCACGTGGCAGTTGTTGTAGCTTCAGAACAGCATCCCAACGCTCTTCTTCAGAGGCGTTAACATCGCTGATAATCGCTTTAAGTGCGGCACGTTTTTCAGCATACTTAGCGACAAGCTTTGCACGCTTTACTTCACGGGCCTTCATTGATTCTTTTGCCATAACCCTACACCCCTTATTTTTTGAATGGGAAGTTGAACGCGGTCAACAGAGCACGTGCTTCATCATCAGTTTTTGCACTGGTAGTGATAGTGATATCCATACCGCGTACTTTATCCACTTTATCGAAATCGATTTCAGGGAAGATGATTTGTTCACGAACGCCCATGCTGTAGTTTCCACGACCGTCAAAAGATTTTGAACTCAGGCCACGGAAGTCGCGGATACGAGGAATTGCGATTGAAATCAAACGCTCTAAGAATTCCCACATACGCTCGCCACGCAGGGTTACTTTACAGCCAATCGGATAACCTTCACGGATTTTAAAACCCGCAACAGATTTACGCGCAACGGTAACAATAGGTTTTTGACCTGCGATAGCAGCCATATCGGCAGTCGCATTCTCAAGAACTTTCTTGTCAGCTACGGCTTCACCTAAACCCATGTTTAAGGTGATTTTTTCAATCCGAGGGACTTGCATGACGCTTTGGTAACTGAACTGCTTAGCAAGGTCAGCTACTACCGTTTCTTTATAGAAATCATGCAGTTTCGCCATCGTACTCTCCAATTAATTAAACAAGTTCACCGTTAGACTTAAAGAAACGAACTTTCTTACCGTCTTCAGTACGGAAACCAATACGGTCAGCTTTACCCGTAGCAGGGTTAACTACCGCAACATTAGAAACGTGCAGAGATGCTTCTTTCTCAACAATACCGCCAGCTACGCCCATATGAGGGTTTGGCTTCTGGTGCTTCTTGACAAGGTTTACACCTTCTACAACTACACGGTCTTCAGATACCAGCACTTTCAGGACTTTGCCTTGTTTGCCTTTATCTTTACCCGCTAATACGACTACTTCATCATCACGACGAATTTTTCTAGCCATTATCGTGACTCCTTATAGTACCTCTGGGGCCAGTGAGATGATTTTCATGAAGTTGTCACTTCTCAGCTCACGTGTAACCGGTCCAAAGATACGCGTACCAATAGGTTGCTTATTGTTGTTTAACAATACAGCCGCGTTTGCGTCAAAACGGATGGTAGAACCATCTGCACGACGAACGCCTTTTCTAGTACGCACCACCACTGCGTTCAGTACGTCACCTTTTTTTACTTTACCGCGAGGAATTGCTTCCTTAACAGTAACTTTGATGATGTCACCGATACCTGCATAACGGCGATGCGAGCCACCAAGAACCTTAATACACTGAACCCTGCGAGCGCCGCTATTGTCGGCTACATCCAGGTTAGTTTGCATTTGGATCATGTTAGTGCTCCGCTCGATAATTAAGACTCTCTCGAGTCGTTTGCGCTGATAAAAGCAGCAGATATTGCCGCTTTTATGTACATACCCCCATAAAAAGGGCGCGAAACTATAACAGAAAAGATTGGGAAGTGATAGTGCGTTTTTGAATTAATTTTAGACGATTTGCTTACGGTGGTACCGGGCCTGTGCGCCTTAATGGCCGTGGCTGTGAATAGGTATGCTAAGCGAGTAAATATCGATGCAAACAGCGGGTAAACTGTTCTTTGTCAACGGGCTTAGTTAAATAGTCATTCATACCGGCAAGTAAGCATTTTTCCCGTTCACCCACCAGCACATTTGCAGTCAGTGCGATTATAGGGACAATCTCCGCCTGTCCGCCAAGCTGACGAATTTTTTTCGATGCTTCGTAACCATCCATGACCGGCATCTGGCAATCCATCAATATCAAATCATAGGGATGGTTACCAGCGATGCTTCTGATCACCATCTCAATAGCTTCAGCGCCATGGCCGGCGATATCACTCCCGATACTGAATTCTTTGAGCTGCTCTTTTACGACTATCTGATTGATTTCGTTATCTTCAACTACCAGTACCCGCTTTCCTGCCAGGTCCGCCGGTCTCAGTATGTCACCGGCGTCTTCTGTTTCATTTTCATGGTCTGACGCTTCATTCAGCTTCAGCGCAACGATAAACGTTGCCCCTTCTTCGGGTTTACTGTTAACACGAATACCGCCATGCATGTGCGCGGCTATCTGAGACACAATAGACAAGCCCAGTCCTGTGCCACCAAAGCGTCTTGTCGTATTGCTGTCACCCTGTCTGAACGGAGAGAATATGGTCGCCTGATGTTCCGGTGCGATACCAATTCCTTCATCACGGATCATAATCTGAACCAGATATTGCTGGCGGGCCTGCTTAATCGCTTTCAGTTTGATATTTATTGCACCACGGTCAGTAAATTTAATCGCATTACTGATGAGGTTTGTAAAAATTTGCCGTATCCGTGTTGGATCGGTAAGAAAAACCAGATCGTCAGTACCACGGGTATCGAGGGTCAATGAGAGTTGCTTTTTCTGAGCCGGCATAGAGAACAGCCGGTATTGTTCTTCAGCAATGCGGCTTAAGTTCACCGGAATGCTTTCAAGCTCCAGACCTCCGGCATCTATCTTTGAGAAATCCAGCACATCGTTAACGATTTGCAGCAAACTGGACGCACTCTCCCCCGCAAGTTTACAAAATTCGTTTTGCTGCTCCGTCAACGAGGTTTTCTTCAGGGCCTCCAGCATACCGACAATACCATTGATGGGCGTTCTGATTTCATGGCTCATGTTCGCCAGAAAAAGACTCCGTGACTCCAGTGCCTGCTCTGCCACATGACGGCGGCTCTCCAGTTCCCTGGCCACTTGTATTCTGTGGGTCACATCCTGCGTGGCACCGAAAAACCGGATATTGTCAGGATCACTGGTGTCCACGGCCCCCTGTGTCTGCACCCAGAATTGCCGCCCTCCCAGTGAAACAGCTTCAAACTCATGAGACCACGGCGCTTCATCTTCAACGGACTTTTCCATGAGTCCCCGCAAGATTTCCACGTCTTTATCGTGTTTTACCACCCGTTGCATGGTGTCGAAGGTGATGTGATCCCCTTCGGGAATTTCAAACAGTTTTACCAGAGAATCAGACAAAGAGATTTCACCGGTATTGCGGTTTATTTCCCAGGTACCCACTCTCGCCAGCTCTGACATCTGTAAATGCAGTAAATGCTGATGTTGTAATGCTTTTTGTTGTTCAACGATGGCCTGAAGCTGATGTTCACGGGCAATCTCAGTACCCACCCACTCCGCCAGAAGCACAATGTAATCAAGCTCGTCATTGTCGAACTGGCGTTCTTTGGCATCAACCCGGGAGAAATTCACTGTGCCGTAGCGTTCGCCGTTGACGAAATAAGGAATACCGATATAGCTTTTAAGTGCAAAAGCCTGATAAGCAGGATGAGACACGCCGGGGGATTTTTCAGCATCGTGATAAGCGACAATACCGTCAGCTGCCAGGGTGTCGCGGCAGTAGGTATTTTTCAGTTCAAAACTGTCGCCCTTCTGGAGCGCATCTTCGGGAGAAATGGCAGAAACGACCGTATAGACGCCATCTTTGATATGACTGACAATGCCAAGCTCCATGTCGAAGGCATCAAGACCAAGCTGTAACAGCCGCTTTAATTTGTCTTCAGTCGAGCTTTTACCGTCTGCAGAAATAGCATGTAACGCTTTTATCAGTTTCATATTGCCCCGTTTGAACGCTTAGGACTCTCCTTAAAGATTAACACACAAAATAAAACGGGGTGGAAACATTCCCTGTTTCCACCCCGCCGTTCACCGGAAAGGGGCGCCGGTGCTTTCGTTAATCACGTATCAGTACAATACGTTGATTTCATACCCTGTTGCTGTATCTGCAGGCTCTACAGTAACGATGTAGTTTTCTTCTTCTGTGAAACCATACAGTGCAGTACGGTCAAGCAGTACCTGTTCATCGTTTTCGTCTTCATATACTGCGATGATTTCGTAGTAGTCAGAAGGCAGAACCAGCGTGCTGCTTTCAGCAAGCTCAAGATTCATGGTGTAGTAATCGGCAGTGTCGATAGTTTCATCGCTGCGCACCAGATAGAAATCGATATTATCGAAATCGCTTACCAGATTGATGAAGTTAACGGTTTTGTCGTAAGACTGGGGCAGACCACTTTCAACAAACGTCGCTGCAGCCAGTTTGCCGTCAGCTTCGTAAATCATAATCGCCTTACTTTCGCCCTGATTAAGGGTGATCAGCTTGTTAGTCAGCGCTGTTGCACTGCCGTCTTCAGTTTGCACAGTAACACGGTAGTCACCGTATTTGATTTCGGTAAAGTCAGACAGTTCACCGGCAGACAATGTGAATTCTGTGTCTTCTTCACCGTCATTGCCACCGAAGGTAACCGTCAGCGGTGATGTGGATTCTGTGCTGTTGTAGATACGGTATTGTGCATCAGCATCTACGTCTGTCACATTTGTCACATATGAAGAATTCAAAATAGTATCAATAGACATACCTGCCTGAATAGCACCACTGACGTCACGAATAGCTAGCACATACTCAGTATCGTAAGTGAAATCCAGTGTTTGTGATTCGAAAACCACGTCGGTAGAGCCCGGTTCTGTCAGATAAATCGTGTATTCATCTGAATCAAAATCTTCACTGTCGTCATCCGGATCCCAGAAAGTCATTTCTGACAATTCCTGATAAGACACAGTACCCAGATAGTTTGCCGCTTCAAACGGGTCGCCGTCTTCAGCCAGGTAAAAATCGTACTGAGATTCATCCACCATCATGCTGGTAACGAACAGACGGAAATGGTCATCTAAAGACTCACGCTCAAATTTGTATTCGATGAATTCAGGCTGACTGAAATCACCGCTCAGGACGATCAACGTTTTGTAACCGGTACTGAGGTTGACCGTCATCTCTTCAAGCAGGATTTCCTGATCGTCAGAATCGGTGCGGATGAATTCCAATTCCAGGTCACCGGAATCAGCTGAAATCAGTGAGGTTGTGTCACCGAATTGTGCAGAACCTAAATCGTCGCCGTCAACTTCACGCATTGTGACAGTTGCCCCGTTAGGTGAAGCATTGTAAAACTGAATGTATGCGTACGAGTAGTCTGAACTGCTGTCTGACCCGCCGCAGGCGGTCAGGCCAACAGCAACGCCAACGGCAGCAAACAACTTAATAAGCGACTTAAGTGTGCGGGATACCATAAAAACGTAAATCCTTAACTGAAAGTAGTGATTGATGTCCGGATTAACCGGAACGTCGTTATTTTACCCCGTTAAGTCTCTCTGAAACCCGCGTCAGTTCGACGATTTACGCAATCTTTGCACTGTTTACATTGAACTGAAGAATCGAACAATTTGATCCATTTATGCAACAAAAAGGCCGGTAAACACCGGCCGTTTCACTGTATGCTGAAAATAAGCTTATTAATCAGCTCAGAAGCGGTAAGTCGCTGCAACTCTTGCGTGCAGCGGTGCGCCTGTACTGATGTTGTTGTCATTGTGTGCTGAGGGGAAATACTGCGTATCAAGCACGTTATTGACGTTGAGCTGCAATGACAATGCATCGCTGTGAGTATAGAACACAGCAGCATCAAAGCGTGTAAAGGAAGGTAAAGTCACATTGTTACTCAAAGACGCATACTGCTCTGACTGATGAACAATACCCAGTCCCCATTGCCACTTCTCGTCAATCAGGAATTTGTTCCATACACTGAACATATGCTCCGGCAGTTGTGCCAGTCGCTGACCTTCACCGGAACCGGCGCCGGAAACACTGGTCTGGTTGCCATCGAGGTAGCTGTAACCGCCGGTCACAGACCATGAATCTGTGATATATCCCGACAACTGCAACTCGAAGCCCTGTGTTTCTGTGCCGGTCAGTTGTGACACCTCAGGATTGTCCGGATCCACTGTGGCACCGTTTTCTCTTTCCACTTTGAATGCGGCCGCAGAAAGGTTCAGTGAATCAGTCAGGTTCCATTTAAAGCCCACTTCCGTATTCCTGAACTCTTCAGCATCCAGAGCCGCAGAACTCAATGACAAGGTAAGGAACTGATCGCCGGAGCGTGGCAGGAAAGACACACTGTAACTGGCGTACAGTGAAATATCTTCCGCCGGTTTAAAAATAACACCAAAGCGGGGAGAGATTTCACTGTCATCACTGGACAGCAAACCGTTGTTGCCATCTTCTGTGCCATCGTTAATTTCAATCTGATCGGTGACATCAATATTAAAGCTGTCGTATCGCAAACCGGCAACCAGTACCCAGTTTTCACCCAGTCCGATTTCATCCTGCACAAATGCAGAAACCACACTGACATCAGACGCACGGTCTCGTACCGGAGCCGTTAATGTGTGTGCCGGAACAACAAGGGGATCGCTGAAAATAAATGACAGTTTGTCACTGCCATTTTCAAGGAACTGGTTGTCCATGCGCGCATTCTCTGTGCTCTGATCAGCATATTCAGCACCGGCCAGTACAGTGTGAGAAACTGCCCCGGTATCAAACTGACCAATAGCGTTAAGCTGCCACAGGAAGTTTTCCCGCTGTGTGGTATCGCGGTAGCCGTCGAGAGTGACAAACTGGGATTCATCATCGAAGGCAGTGGGATACAAGTTCTGATAAGCCTTATCGTAGTCAGCAAACTGCACAGTAGTATTCACTGACCACTCAGCTGATAATTTATGATCCAGCTTTACGCGGGCAATGTGAGCTTCCAGCGTGGTGTTGTTGAAATCTTTATCACCGAAGAATGTATCGTAAACGCCGTTTAACGGCTTTCCGTTCAACGACGGGATCCCTCTGTCCACCAGCCTGTCATCATTCACATACTCATAAGATGCATTCAGAGAAGTGACGTCGCTCAGCGCAAGATACCAGGTCGGATTAAAAGCATAACGGTTGCCCTCTTTGAAATCGCGGTGACTATCAACACTGTCTGCCGCTGCATTCAGACGGAATGCCTGGTCTTTATCGATAACGACGTTGGTATCAAGTGTAATACCGCCGGCACTGAACGTATCGATATTCCCGCTCAGAACTGTGAAGTCTGATGATACATCAGCGGTTTTGGTTACGCGGTTAACCACACCACCACCACCACCGCGGCCAAATAACAGTGCATTGGAACCACGCATGATTTCAATACGCTCTATGTTATAGAGCGGACGGAAATACTGCACATCATCCCGTAAACCATCAACAAAGAAGTCAGCAGTGGTGTTCTGACCGCGAATAGTGATCTGGTCCCGGTGATCTTCACCCAACCCGATACTGACACCCGGGGTATATTGCATAGCATCAGCAACGCTGAACAGACCCTGCTCTTCAATTTGTGCTTCACCGATAATAGATGCTGACTGCGGCACATTCAGCAATAACGTGGGTGTTTTCACCGCGTCTGCGACCTGCTGGCCGAAGAAGGCACCGCGGATAGTGATACGTTCTACACTTTCTTCCTGCGCCTCAACCTTAGCCTGTTCCTGAGCAACGACGTTACCTGACACACAAAGGGCGGAGAGAATACTGAGTGACAAAATAGACTTTTTCACAATGATTATTACCTGTTGGTTGGTCCTGACGCGGTAATAATAATGATTCTCAGTATTTTTTTAAGAAATATTTAATTAAATATTTAAAATAAGTGAATATTATACTTGAGTAAATGCCCGAAAGAGTGCGGGCTGCGGGTGTAAAAAAGGCCACAAAATGTGGCCTTGATTTGAAAATCAGCTCTGGCGTTGCCTGACTATTTCGTACAAACACACCCCCGTCGCCACCGACACATTGAGTGACGACACAGCGCCGGCCATGGGTAATTTAACTAACTGGTCACAATGCTCACGGGTGAGTCTGCGCATGCCTTTGCCTTCAGCGCCCATTACCAGTGCTGTGGGCCCTTTCAGGTCAACATCATAAATAAGCTGTTCTGCTTCTCCGGCAGTACCGGCAATCCACACGCCTTTTTCCTGCAAATGCTTGAGCGTACGGGCAAGGTTGGTAACCTGAATAAGCGGAACAGACTCTGCGGCACCACAGGCAACTTTTCTGGCTGTAGCAGTAAGGCCACCGGATTTATCCTTGGGTACGATTAACGCATGCACACCGGCAGCGTCGGCGGTACGTAAACAGGCGCCAATGTTATGAGGGTCGGTAACACCATCAAGCACCAGCAGAAAAGGTTCTGCGTGACGGCTCAGGATAGCATCAAGATCGGCTTCATCCAGCGCCCGTGCAGGCTTGGCACGTGCAACCACGCCCTGATGCTGTTCGCCCTGCACTTTATCATCGAGTACCTTGCGCTGACAAAACTGCACGCTGATCCCAAACCGTCTGGCCTGATTAATAATATTCTTGAGACGGTCGTCATCACGGCCTTTGAGTACCAGTACTTCCAGTACCCGCTCCGGCTCGTTTTCCAATACCGACTGCATGGCATGCAGACCATATAACCATTCTTGTTGCGCCATTTACTTTTTCTTACCTTTACCTGATTTACTACGGGATTTCTTCGGCGCACGGGTTGCCGGCTTCTTACTGTCAGAACGGCGATCGGTTTTACCTTTCTCCCGCGATTTACGCCCTTTTCCGGTGGCAGACGATTTACCGCCTTCTCTGCGGTCAGTCGTGTTCCTGCGATCACCGGCAAATTTTGATGCTGCCGTTCTCACCTGCACTTTTTTGCCACCGCGGCCGCGCAGCATAGTGCCGTCGAGAATTAAATCAATCTTTCTTTCATCCAGGTTCACCGCTGCCACTTTCACCGATAAGGTATCGCCTAAGCGGAACTGCCGTGCGCCGGACTCACCTTGCAAAGTTTGTTTAACATCATCATAGCGGTAGTAATCATCGTCCAGAGACGTAATGTGAACCAGGCCATCAATATGGTAGTCCGTAATACGCACAAATAAACCGAAGTTAGTCACTGAACTGACAACACCTTCAAAGGTAGAACCCACGTGATCCTGCATAAACTCACACTTGAGCCAGTCGGCCACATCACGGGTAGCATCATCGGCACGACGTTCGGTCATGGAGCACTGTTCACCGAGTTGTTCCACTTCCTCAACGGTATACGCTTTCGGGCCGGTAACCTTTTGCTTCTGCTTTTTAAGAATCGCTTTAATGGCGCGGTGCACCACTAAGTCCGGATAACGGCGGATTGGCGAGGTAAAGTGTGCATACTCTTCCAGCGCAAGACCAAAGTGTCCTACGTTATCGCAATCGTAAACCGCCTGCTTCATAGAGCGCAGCAGCATGGTTTGAATAAGCTCCTGGTCCGGACGGGCTCTGATCTTATCTACCACATCGGTGAAATCTGCAGGGCTTGCCCCTTCAGTGATACGATGGGGAATGCCTACTTCTCCTAAATAGGAGGTAAATGCCGTCAAACGGTCTGCATCAGGTTTGTCATGCACCCGGTATAATGCAGACTGGTTATGCTTCTCCAGCATTTTTGCCGCACTGACGTTCGCCATGATCATGCACTCTTCAATCATTTTGTGCGCGTCGTTACGGACTACCGGTACAATGTTTTCTATCTTGCGCTGAGCATTGAAAACGAATTTACTTTCCTGCGTTTCAAACTCAATGGCACCACGCTGGGCACGGGCACGTTTCAATGCCCGATACAAATCATGCAAGTTACGCAGATGAGGCACCTGAGCCTCGTATCGCTGATGAAGTTCCTTATCACCTTCCAGGATCTGCCACACTTTGGTGTAGGTCAGACGGGCGTGAGAGTTCATCACCGCTTCATAAAACTGATACTTATCCAGCTTTCCCTGCTCAGTAATCGTCATTTCACAGACCATACACAGGCGGTCTACTTCCGGATTCAGTGAACATAACCCGTTCGACAGCACTTCCGGCAACATGGGAATAACCTGATCAGGGAAATACACGGAATTACCACGATTCTGTGCTTCTTTATCGAGGGCCGTACCCAGCTTCACATAAGTACTCACATCGGCAATGGCCACCCACAACTGCCAGCCCCCTTCATCCAGCGGCTCACAGAACACAGCATCATCGAAGTCACGGGCATCTTCACCGTCTATCGTTACCAGTGGTAACTGACGCAGATCGATGCGTCCTTCTTTAGATTCTTCCGGTACGTCTTCAGTAAACCGCTTAACGTAGCGCTCAACAGCGTCAGGCCAGACATGAGGGATATCGAAGGTACGCAGGGCCATTTCGATTTCCATGCCGGGCGCCATGTGGTCACCGAGGATTTCGATAATTTTTCCGACAGGACTGATGCGGCGGCGGGGACGCTGAGTGATCTCAACAACCACCACCTGCCCCATACGGGCACCTTTCGTTGCTTCCGGCGGGATCACAATTTCATGCTGAAGACGGCTGTCATCAGGCATCACAACGGCAATGCCCTTTTCTACGAAGAACCGGCCGACAATGGGCTCACTGCGGGGCTCAATAACCTGATTGATGAAAGCTTCCCGGCGTCCACGGCGGTCGGTACCGCTTTCACGGGCTTCAACGTAATCGTCGTGCATGAACAGATTCATCTGTCCGGCACTGATAAATAAATCGCCGCTGTTGTCTTCAGGGCGAAGGAAGCCGTAACCGTCACGGTGACCGATAATACGGCCACGGATCAGTTCATCACGGTTTTGCAGCGCATATTTCTTCTGCTTGGTAAACTGCACCTGGCCCTGACGCTCCATGGCGCGCAGGCGGCGCTGAATGCCAATCCGGCTGTCTTCTTCGAACGCGTCCACCAGCGAGCAGATTTCTAAAAAAGACAAGGGCTTGCCCTGCTCTTTCATGACAGACATTAAATACTCACGGCTGGCTACCGGATTATCGTATTTCTCTTTTTCTCGCTGAAAATGGGGATCGTCGCTCATGTACTCACTTATTGATTTTGCTTTGGCGCCATTATAACAGTTATTTGCCAAAAGCATTGCACTGTTCAACAGTTATCCAACTCCACCTGCCACGAATTCGTCATATATGCTGACTAGTATGAGCTTTTACCCGGCTCAGGATGACACATGGACCGCCGTTTATTTCTTAAATTATCCGCCGCACTGAGCGGCAGTATGGTTATTTCTACCGGTTTAACCGGGTGCACTTCAACTGCAGGCTTACCGGAGAATCCGGTTTCTTTTTCTCATGGTGTTGCCAGTGGTGACCCGTCTGCGGACAGCATTATCTTATGGACCAGAGCAGTGCCTGCCGGCAACTCCCCTTCGGCAACGGTTTTCTGGGAAATTGCAGCAGACAGTAACTTCTCAGATATCATCCGTTCGGGACATGCCAAAGCCATCGCTGCCCGTGACTACACAATAAAAGTAGATGTACGGGAGTTATCACCGTCCACCCGCTATTTTTACCGGTTTTCAACTGCCACAGAAACATCACCTGTGGGGAAAACACTTACTTTACCGGCGGGAAAGGTCGACAACGTCAAACTCGGATTGTTCTCCTGCTCAAACTACCCTGCCGGTTTTTTTACGCCCTATCTGGCAGCTTCTGCAGATGAGAGTATCGACTTTGTATTGCATCTCGGTGACTATATTTACGAATATGCCGGGGACGGCTACGCCACAGAGCGTGCTGCTGAATTAGGCCGCACATTCGCCACTGATAACAATGAAGAAATTATCACCCTTGCGGACTACCGGAACCGGTACGCGATTTACCGCACTGATAAAGGCTTAAAAGCCCTGCATCAGAATAAGCCCTGGATTGTAGTGTGGGACGACCACGAAGTGGCAAACGATACCTACACCACAGGTGCCGAAAACCACCAGCCGGATGAAGGCGACTTCTTTAAACGCCGCGCCGCTGCGGTACAGGCCTACTATGAGTGGCTGCCCATCCGGCCACCGGTGAGCGACACAGATCCAACAATCTACCGTACGTTCGAATTTGGTGACTTGCTGTCACTGTACATGCTGGACACCCGTATTATCGGACGGGATAAGCAACTTAGTTACGCCGCTTTTACTGACGAAGAGACCGGCCAGTTTGATGACATCGGCTTCACTGCCGCGCTGATGGCAGAAGACCGCACTATGCTGGGCTTGCAACAACGGGACTGGTTATTTGAATCCCTGGAAAAGAGTAAAGCGACCTGGCAGGTGCTGGGACAACAGGTATTAATGGGAAAAATGTTTTTCCCGGCAGAAATTTTCTCCGGTACACCACGGGAAGAAATTCCTTCAAAAATCCATGCTCTTGCTGATATTCGCCGCAAACAAATTGCCGGACAACCGGTGAGCGATGAAGAAACCGCGCGGCTAAACACCACGATGGCATATAATCTTGATGCCTGGGACGGCTATCCGGCAGAACGGGAAACACTTTATAAGCAGTTCAGGGAAAAAGGAAAAGCGGCGATCGTCTTTGCCGGCGATACGCACAACGGCTGGTGCAACAAACTGACCACCGGCAACAATCAGGCTGTAGGTATAGAATTCGGCACATCCAGTGTCTCGTCTCCCGGAATGGAGAGTTATCTGACGATGGATAACAATGAGGCACACCGCCTGGCACAAGCTCTGCCCCTGCTGGTGAAAGATCTTGAATACTGCAATCTGAACCTGAGAGGATACATGACAGTGACCTTTACGCCTCAGGAGGTAGAGGCTAACTGGTTATACGTAAGCAGTATTTCATCGGAAGATGTGCACATAGCCAGTGTCCATACCGCCAGGTTCACCCAACCTGAGCTGCTAAGCTGACCAACCCACTACCGGACGGGAAGACCGCACTGTCAGGTCTGCTTTTTATAGCAGCAGAGATAGTTTACCGCCATGGAAGGCGTGGTTTTCCAGTGTCCGGTGAGCGGGTTAAGCTTAAACCCGCTTTGTGTGTGACGTACAAACTGACTGCCTGTCCAGCTGTCAAGCTCCTCAGGTGTCACGAACTTTGACCAGCTGTGCGTACCCACCGGCAGATAGCGCATAACATATTCGGCCCCCACAATAGCAACAATAAAACTGCGAAAAGTACGGTTTAAGGTTGCCAGAATGAGTAACCCGCCCGGTTTAACCATGGAGGCGCATTCCTGAATCAGCGTTTGCTGATCAGGTACATGTTCTACCACCTCAGCATTGATAACCACATCATACTGTTGTCCTTTATCTGCCCATTCACCGGCCAGACAATGGTGGTAGCTTACAGGCAAGTTTTGCTTCAGTGCATGCCGTCTTGCAACTTCGACACTGGTCGCACTGGCATCAATGCCGGTCACGTCTGCGCCACGCTTAGCCAGAGGCTCGCAAATCAACCCGCCGCCACTGCCAACATCCAATACTGATAAGCCCTCAAACAATGCATCGGCCAATCCCTTAGGACGAAAATGCTTATTGATAGCCTGTTCGATAAAATCTACCCGCGCGGCATTGAAAGACAGCGCGGTTTTATATTTACCGTCAGGATCCCACCATGCATCAGCCAGCGCATCAAAGCGGGCGATTTCCTGAGCGTTCACATTCGCTGTCGCAACCGGTGGGCTTAACTGACTTTTATCTAACATATTGAGGCCTGTTCACTGTTATCAGGGATAATAGAGACAACTTTTCTTTTATTAAATCAACCTGGCGGATGATAGCAAATGAAAAAAATCTCACGTAGGGTTTCAGCCGGTAGTGACACCGGCCCGGGTTTATTCCCTTACTGACGGTGGATCAGGGTGTTCTGATAACCATCAGCCTGGTTTCGGTCATATCTTCAATGGCATAGCGGATCCCTTCCCTGCCAAGGCCGGAATCCTTCACCCCGCCATAGGGCATATTATCAACCCGCCAGCTTGGCACATCGCCGATCACTACGCCGCCGACTTCCAGAACATCCCACGCTTCATGAGCTTTATACAAATCACGGGTGAAGATGCCTGCCTGCAAACCATAGCGGCTGTTATTAACCTCTTTTAAGGCTTCGTCATAATCGTCGAATGGCACTAAAACCGAGAGCGGCCCGAAAGCCTCTTCTGCACTGGCGTTACAGTCTGCCGGTACGCCTTCCATGACGGTGGCATCGAGCATAGCGCCTTTTCGTGTGCCACCACACAGAACCGTTGCGCCGGCCTCTCTGGCTTCGTGGATCCAGTCCTCCAGCCTTTCCGCCTCAGACTCTGAAATCATGGGGCCGATAAACGTGTTTTCATCTGCAGGATCGCCGGCCACTAATGCCGATACTTCATGAACGAATTTTTCACGGAAGGTTTCATAAATGTTTTTGTGTACCAGTATACGCTGCACACTGATACAGCTCTGACCGGACTGGTAATAGGCGCCAACGATAATGCGTTTGATAGCATCATCAATATCAGCATCTTCATCCACGATGCAGGCAGCGTTACCGCCAAGTTCCAATACTACTGGCTTTTTACCGGCTTTGGCTTTAAGTGCCCAGCCCACATCGGGGGAGCCGGTAAAACTCAACAGCTTCAACCGTTCGTCAGTAGTAAACAAATCCGCACCGTCACGGTTACATGGCAGAATGGAAAATGCCCCTTCAGGTAAATCTGTTTCTGCCAGCACTTCACCGATAATCAACGCGCCGATGGGTGTTCTTGAAGCAGGTTTCAGAACAAACGTACAACCGGCAGCAATCGCCGGCGCGACTTTATGCGCGGCCAGATTTAACGGAAAGTTAAACGGCGAAATAAATGAACAGGGACCAATGGGCACCCGCTTTGTCATGCCCTGGTAGCCGGAAGCGCGGTCGGATATCTCAAGGTTCAGCACCTGACCTTCTATACGCACACATTCTTCAGCCGCTATCTGAAAAGTATCAATCAGGCGGGTTACTTCTCCCTGCGCATCTTTTATCGGTTTTCCGGCTTCAATACACAGCGCCATTGCCAACTCGTCCTTACGTTCTGTAAAGCGTTTTACGCAATGTTCCAGTACCGCTTTACGTTCATAGGGCTTCATAGCCGCCATGGCCGGTTGCGCCTTTTCTGCCGCAGCAATGGCTTTGTCGATAACATCAGCACCGGCTTTGGCCACTCTGGTTGCCACTTCACCGGTATACTTGTTCGTAACTTCCAGATCGGTATTAGCAAACACAGGTTTGCTTGCAAGATAGTAGGGATAGCTTTCATTCAACATGTAAGAACTCCTTAAAGCTTGTCACTTAATTCGCGGATTGTCTGATTCAGCGTTTCATCATTCATGCTGTAATCAACCGGGCAGTCCACCACATGAACGCCGGGCGTATTAATGCACCGGGTGATAACCTCGCTGAGTGATGTGGTATCTTCGATGCGCCAGCCTTTGGCGCCATAGCTGTTGGCATATTGCACGAAGTCAGGATTCCCGTAGTCCAGCCCGAAGTTGTCGAAAGACATATGAGCCTGTTTCCATTTGATCATGCCGTAAGCGTCATCCCGGAGAATAATGACAGTCAGATCGAGATTGAGTCTGACGGCAGTTTCCAGTTCCTGACTGTTCATCATAAAGCCACCGTCACCGCATACACTGATTACGGGCTTGTCAGGGTTAACGAGTTTTGCAGCAATAGCAGATGGAAGACCGGCCCCCATAGAGGCAAGGGCATTATCAAGCAGTAATGTGTTGGGGTGGTAAGCCGGATAGTTTCTGGCAAACCAGATTTTGTACACGCCGTTATCCAGCGTCACAATACCTTCATCCGGCATCACTTTGCGGATATCGCGGACAAAACGTTCCGGCAGAACCGGAAACCGGTCATCATCTTCCGCTTCCCGCCTGTGGTTGACATAGGCATCGTGCACATCTTTATAAAAATCCAGCTTCCAGCCGGACTGAGGCGATACCTTTTCCTTTATTTGCCAGATACTGTTAGCGATGTCGCCGACAACTTCTGCCTGAGGGAAGTACACAGGGTCAACAGCGGCCGGCTCAAAATTAATATGAATAACTTTCTTTCCGTCGTCGTGCATAAAAAACGGCGGCTTCTCAACCACATCATGGCCTACATTGATAATGAGATCAGCACGGCTGATGGCACGGTGGACAAAGTCACCGTCGGATAACGCAGTGTTTCCGGCAAACAGAGGATCACTTTCATTAAGCACCCCTTTTCCCATTTGGGTGGTGACAAACGGGATCCCTGTTTTATCTACAAACTCTCTGAGCATTTTTGCTGTGAGTTTACGGTTTGCGCCGGCACCGATAAGTAACAATGGAGACGCAGCCCTTTCAATCATCTCAACAGCTTCGCGGATGGCTTTATACTCTGCTATCGGTCTGCGGGTATAACTGGGCTTCAACAGGGACGCTGAAGTGCTTTCATCAGCAATGTCCTCCGGCAATTCAATGTGCACTGCGCCGGGGCGTTCTTCTGATGCAAGGCGGAAAGCTTCACGCGCCACAGACGGGATACGGTCACCGCTGACAATCTGGGTTGTGTATTTAGTGATAGGACGCATCATATCTACCACATCAATGACCTGAAAACGCCCCTGTTTGCTGGTTTTTACCGGCTTCTGGCCAGTGATCATTAACACCGGCATAGCGCCGAGTTGCGCATAGGCGGCGGGCGTCACTAAATTCGTTGCGCCGGGGCCGAGAGTAGATAAACAAACGCCAACTTTACCGGTGAGCCGGCCGTAGGTGGCGGCCATGAATCCCGCTCCCTGTTCGTGGCGGGTCAGCACAAGTTTAATGTCAGATGTGCGGAGAGATTCCAGTAAATCGAGGTTTTCCTCACCCGGAATACCGAAGATGTATTCCACACCTTCAGCTTCAAGCGCTTTAACAAAGAGGTCTGAGGCTTTCATTCCGTTCTGTCGCTCCTTACGTTTACTAGCAGGTAAGGTGTGCTACGGCGGGAAAGCTAAAAGCGATTAGGTTTGTTTACAGTTCCGGGCCGGAACGCCGGGTCAGTCGGTGAGTTGCTCCTGCCAGGCTGACAATTTTTCCTGCGTGGCGCGGTCGACCGCAGCCTTATTATTACTTATCCACCACTTCTCCATAATCTGCACATTTTTACTGTTAGATTTATAAAAGAAGTCGGCAATATCGCCAACAAACGGGATGAAGCCGAGAGCGAAGTCCATAATAGAATTACGTACCATAGTTTTAAGCAAGCCGGATGGCATGCCCATCTTTTTTCCAAGAGAGATAATACGAAAACCGGCAATGAGCATGGCAGCGTCACCGGCGCCCGGGATGAGACCGATAATAGAATCAAGCCCGATACGGAAGGGAATAACAGGCAACTTTATCGCCGTATCCAGCATGTTTGCCCATTTTTGTGCCTTGAGCAGCTCTTCCGGAGCTTTTACATTACTGTCCATGGTCATTCTCCTGTTCAACGATAAATAGCCGGGCTAATCCGGCTTTTATCACCGGACAGCTTACCTGTCTGCACCGAGGGCTTTAGCCAGTGCTTCCCGTTTACGGTTTTGTGCAGAAGCCTGCCAGCCGTGCAGATTACGTTCGATGAGCGTCATTAACGTATCTATATGTGCCGGTGAGTCGTTTAGCGCAGGAATATATTCAAAACGCTTTCCGCCAGCTTCCATGAAGTAGTCTTTGTTTTCCTCACCGATTTCTTCAATGGTTTCCAGGCAGTCCGCAGAAAATCCGGGGCACAGTACCTGCACGGACCGCACGCCTTTACCCGGCAATCCTTTCATGGTTTCGTCAGTGTAAGGCTGAAGCCACTCTTCGCGGCCAAAACGGGACTGGAAGGTGGTCATGTATTCGTCTGATTTCAGATCCAGCGCTTCAGCCAGCAATCTTGATGTTTTATGACACTCGCAGTGGTATGGATCACCATTGGTCAGATAACGCTTCGGGATCCCGTGATAGGACATAACCAGCAAATCAGCTTTCCCGTTTTCCTTCCAATGCTGCCTGACACTCGCAGCCAGCGCTTCGATGTAGGCGGGTTCGTCATTGTAGTGCGTTACAAAGCGCAATTCCGGCATCCAGCGGCGGCGGGTAAAATCGGCTGCCACAGCATCAAAAGTCGACGCAGTGGTGGATGCACAATATTGCGGATACAGCGGCAGTACTACCAGCTTTCTCACGCCCTGACTGAGCATTCTGTCGATGGCAGACGCCACGGACGGCTGCCCATAGCGCATGGCAAAATCAACTACCACATCGTCGCCGTATTTCTCCCGGCACTTCTCTGCCAGTGCTGCATGCTGAGCCTTAGTGATCGCCATTAACGGTGAACCTTCGTCTGTCCACACTGTGGAATAGGCTTTTGCAGACCGTCCGGGCCGGAAGTTAAGGATCACCCCGTTGAGTACGAACCACCAAATCAGGCGGGGAACTTCGACAACCCGGGGATCGGAAAGAAACTCTTTCAGGTAAGGCTTCAGCGCTGCTTTAGTCGGCTGCTCAGGTGTACCTAAATTGGTGATCAGCACGCCCAGCCGGTCTGCCTGGCCATGTGTGAAATGGGTAGAGTTAATATATTTCATGCTGCTTTACCTGAAATCGCTGCCAACTAATCAAAAAGACAATTAATTATACTGAACCTGAGACAATTTTGATCCCCGGAATCAGACATTTATAACGATTATTTGATTCAGTTTAAGCGATTACTATCGCTGCGGGTCGCCAATAAAAAAGGCCGGTATTCGCCGGCCTCAGAGACTTTACATTTCGTTAAGGTGTATAGAAGGTTGCCGCACCCGGTCCAACAGGCATACCAAGAAGGAATACCCAGAAGAAAAACAGCAGCGACCAGCCAAGGATAAACACCATAGAATAAGGCAGCATCATGGCAATCAGAGTGCCCATTCCGACATCCTTACGATACTTAGCCGCCATAGCGAGGATCAGACCGAAATAGCTCATCATCGGCGAGATCACGTTGGTAACCGAGTCGCCGATACGATATGCAGCCTGAATCACTTCCGGTGCGTAACCTAATAGCATCAGCATGGGCACGAAAATGGGCGCAGTCACAGCCCACTGCGCCGAGGCACTGCCCAGCGACAGATTCACCAGTCCGCACATTAAAATAAACAGAATGAACACCGACGGCCCGTCAAGACCCGCGGCCTGCAACAGCGCTGCACCTTTAACGGCGAGGAACGTACCAAGGTTTGTCCATTTAAAGAAGGCTACAAACTGGGCGGCGAAGAATACCAGCGTGATGTAGAGACCCATTGCTCCCATACTTTTGGACATGGCGTTAATTACATCGCGGTCGTTTTTCATCGAACCAGTTACCCTGCCGTACACGAAGCCGGGTATAGCAAAGGTAATGAAAATAAAAGCAACGATACCTTTAAGAAAAGGCGAACCGGTTATAAGGCCGGTTTCCGGATTTCGCAGCGGGCCATTTTCAGGTACAACGGTAAGTGCCAGCACAGCACACACTGCAACGAATGCAAGTCCGGCCATTTTCAGACCTTTCTTTTCCAGAGCCGTTGGCGCTTCCATGGACTGGCCTTCCAGTTCCACAGAGGCATCCGATTCGTTGAACCTACCCAGCCTTGGCTCGACAATTTTTTCAGTCACAAAGGTGCCCATGATGGCAATGACAAAGGTACTGATGAACATGAAATACCAGTTTACTTCCGGGCCAACCACATATTCAGGGTCAATCATATGCGCGGCGGCTTCAGTGATGCCGGAAAGTAACGGGTCAACGGTGCCAAGTAACAGGTTTGCGCTGTAACCCGCCGACACGCCGGCAAATGCAGCAGCCAGCCCGGCCAGCGGATGACGCCCCAGAGAATGAAAGATCATGGCTGCAAGCGGAATAAGGACAACATATCCCAGCTCAGATGCGGTATTTGAAAGAATGCCGGCAAACACCACGGCGAATGTGACCACGCGCTTAGGTGCACCCATCACCAGGGAACGCATCAGCGCGGAAAGCATACCGGAGTGCTCTGCCACAGAGACACCCAACAATGCCACCAGCACGGTACCAAGCGGAGCAAAGCTTGTGAAGTTGGTCACCAGACCGGTAACGATACGCTGAAGGCCTTCAGCACTCATCAGCGAGATGACTTCAATCATGCCGTCTGCTTCGCGGCCTTTTGCGCCTACAGGACGGGGATCAGCCACAGCCACATCGAAGTAGCCCAGGATGCCACTTAAGATGACGATGAATACAGATAGTAATGCGAATAATGTGATCGGATGCGGCAACAAATTCCCGAGCCACTCAACGGTAGCCAAAAATCGTGCGAACCATCCGCTCTGTGCAGCATCCCCGCGGGACGGCACCTGAGACTGATTGGAACTCAAGATAAACCTCTGTCGTTTTTATTCAGATCTGCATTTTATGCAGCCTGATTATAATAATGTCGCGCACAGTATAGCGAATAAACAGCGTCTTCGCAGCAAAAGGGCTGTAAAGCGGCTATTTTCCATACTTTAGGACGACGAAAAAAACGTCTGACAGTGGGTTTTAAGGGCATAAAAAAACCCGCTTAAAGCGGGTTTTTCAGTAAGTTACGATTTATTTACCCTTGGAATTATCCAGGTATTTAAAGAAATCGCTGTCCGGTGCAAGCACCATCACGTCATCTTTACCATTGAAGCTCTTACGATAGGCATCCATGCTGCGCAGGAAGCTATAGAAATCGGGGTTCTTCGAGTAAGACGTTGCATAGATTTGTGCTGCCAGTGCGTCACCTTCACCACGTACCTGACGGGCATTACGCTCCGCGTCTGCCAGCATAACGGTAACTTTTGCATCGATATCTGCACGGATCACTTCGGCTTGTTCCTGACCTTCCGAACGGTGCTCACGGGCTACCGCAGCACGCTCTGCACGCATACGCTGGAAGATCGCGTTACTGACTTCGTTAGGCAGGTTAATTTGCTTAACCCGTACGTCAACGATTTGAATACCCAGTTCTTTAGATGATTCGCTGGCTTGTTCCATTGCCTGATTCATCAGTGCAGAACGCTCACCGGATACGATTTGTGCAATGGTGCGGGCACCGAATTCAGAACGCAGACCGTTGTTCACCTTCTGTTTCAGAAGCGCCTCTGCCTGCAACTTATTACCACCTTGTGTAGAGAGGTAATATTTTGCGAAATCAGCAATTTTCCACTTCACATAGGAATCGACAATAAGGTCTTTCTTCTCTGAAGTAACGAAGCGATCAGGCACATCATCCAGCGTTTGAATGCGGGCATCCAGACGACGGACAGAATCGATAAACGGCAATTTGAAATGCAGGCCGGGCTCGAATACGCGTGTTTCGCCGGTGGCGTCATCACGTTGTACTTTACCGAACTGAATAACAATTGCTCTTTCGCCTTCGCTTACGACAAATAACGAGCCGGACAGCAAAATAACAAACAGTACTACTACTGCAATGAGTAAGTTCTTCATGCGTTATTCTCCTCCGTTACCGAAACGACTGTCACGGAAACCGGAACTCTGCGTTGCTGAGCCCGATGAGTTACTGCCGGATGAAGATGGCAGCGACTGATAAGACGAAGATGAACGGGCCGGCGCAGATGATGATTTTTGTTCCATCATTTTATCCAGCGGCAGATACATCATGTTATTTCCACCTTTGCTGTCGACAAGCACTTTGCTGGTTTTACCCAGTACTTCTTCCATCGTTTCCAGATAGATACGCTCACGGGTAACCTGAGGCGCAGCTTCAAACTGAGGCAGCAGCTCAGAGAAACGGGCCACTTCACCCTGCGCTTCCAGAATGACACGCTCTTTGTAAGCCTGTGCTTCTTCGTTCATCCGGTTAACCTGACCACGGGCACGGGGTTCAATTTCACGTGCGTAAGCTTCGGCTTCGCGGATGAAACGCTGTTCATCTTCCTGAGCAGCGATAGCATCATCGAATGCATCTTTCACTTCTTCAGGCGGACGGGCATCACGGAAGTTCATGTCAGTGATGGTGACACCAAGATCGTAAGGTTCAAGAATAGATTGCAGCTCTTCCCAGACACGTTGACGGGTAACCTCACGGCCATCGGTTAATACGTCATCCATTTGTGAGTGACCTACAACATAACGGATTGCACTGTCGAGTGCCTGGCTCAGGCTCATTTCAGGGCTGGTTACCGCAAACGTCCAGCGATACGGGTCTACCACGCGGTATTGCATTTCCATCTGAACACGCACCACGTTTTCGTCTTCCGTCAGCATGGAGCCGCTCGAAGCCTGGTCGCGGATAGATGTGACATCAACCGGAATAACGGTATCGATAAAGGTTGGCTTCCAGCGAAGTCCAGGTTCTACCTGCTGAGAATATTCACCGAAACGAAGCACTACACCACGTTCTGATTCACGGATGGTATAGAACCCGCTTACCACCCAGATTACGGCCAGCAGCGCGATTAGAATAGCAGCGCCGACTGTGCCCAGGCTTTTACCTGAACCACCGTTGCCACCGCCCATTTTTCCGAATTTACCAAACAGGTTTTTGAACACGTCGTCCAAATCCGGGGGCCCCTGATCGCGACCGCCGCGGTTTTTCCACGGGTCGTTATTTTTGCCACCCGGCTCATTCCAAGCCATGCTGATACTCCATAAGTGGTTAACCCCCGATAACTGAATAAGCTGCCCGCGATGAACAGCCGTTCAATTATTTTGGGATCTGATTTTAAAATCTGTCGTTACGAATCTGTCGTTTAATGATGTACCACATAGCCGGACAAGCCGTCATCAAGGCGTTTTTCTAAACGGTTCCAGTCGCTGGTGGGCATTCTTACATCCACTACCCAGTCACCGCCGTCGTCATAGGCCTCATTTGCGATACAATTTAAATCATACAACACCCCGCGCAATTTACTTTGCGCCGGGGGGATCCGCAGTGTGTAACTTACCATGCTCTGTCCTAAGCAATCGGTAAGTGCTTTACTCAATAAATCGAGCCCCTCTCCGGAATGAGCAGACACCCATACACGAACAGGTACACCCTCGTCGTCTCTATCTATACGCGGTGATATTTCATCAAGTTTATCAATCTTATTACAGATTATTAATTGTTGAATATCATCTGCTTCAATTTCTTCAAGCACCGCATTCACTTCATCCATCGTTTCACGGTAGTTTGCTTCTGCCACATCAACAACATGAAGCAGTAAATCCGCTTCCTGTGTTTCCTGTAACGTGGCTTTAAATGCTGCAACCAGGTCGTGAGGGAGATGACGGATAAACCCGACGGTATCTGCCAGAATAGCCGGCCCCACATCCTGCAAGTCAATTTTGCGCAGAGTAGGATCCAGCGTGGCAAACAGCTGGTCAGCTGCATACACGTGGGAATTTGTGATGGTATTAAATAACGTCGATTTCCCTGCGTTGGTATAGCCAACCAGAGAAACCGTGGGAATTTCGGCACGTTTGCGCGATCTGCGCCCTTGCTCACGTTGTTTCTGTACCTTCTCCAGCCGACGGAGAATGGCTTTAATACGGCCACGTAACAACCGGCGGTCAGTTTCAAGCTGTGTTTCACCCGGACCACGCAGACCTATCCCGCCTTTCTGGCGCTCAAGGTGTGTCCATCCACGAATTAACCGGGTAGAAATATGTCGAAGCTGTGCCAGTTCCACTTGCAACTTACCTTCATGTGTCCGGGCACGTTGTGCGAAGATATCGAGGATAAGGCCGGTACGATCTAAGACCCGGCATTTGCAGATGGCTTCGAGATTCCGCTCTTGAGACGGCGATAACGCATGATTGAAAATCACTACATTAGCATCATGCGCTTTCACAGAAGCAGCAATCTCTTCGGCTTTACCAGAACCAACGAAATACTTAGCATGTGGAGCACTGCGCGACGTCGTAAGTACGTCTACCGCATTCACTCCCGCAGAAGATACGAGCAATTCAAGCTCGGCGAGATCTTCTTTGCTGTTCTCGTCAGCAAAATTTACATGAACAAGAATAGCCTGTTCACCGGCTTCATAACGGTCAAACAAGCAATGTACCTTTTAAATTATTCACTTTTACTATTTTCAGCATCCCCTTGGGTTGAGCTAGGCATAGTGATAGCACGTGATGGTACAACCGTTGAAATGGCATGCTTGTAAACCATCTGGCTAACTGTGTTTTTCAACAGAATCACGAACTGGTCGAACGATTCCACTTGCCCCTGAAGTTTGATCCCATTTACCAGATAAATGGATACGGGAATACGCTCTTTTCTTAACGCATTCAAGAATGGGTCTTGTAGTGATTGCCCTTTAGCCATTTGATATCCTTAGTTTTTATTATTTCCATGGCAAACATATACGTTTGCCACCGCGCTTAATGTATAACACACTCCAACACTTAAAGTGTGATTTTTGACAAAATATTCGTCAAATTATGGTTAGCAAACGTGTCAAGCCAGTGCAGTTCCGGCCAGCCTCTTAACCAGGTCAGCTGCCGTTTTGCAAGTTGACGCGTTGCAATAATACCTTTCTCACGCATTTCTGCATAGTCGAGTTGCCCTTGTAAATACTGCCACGCCTGACGGTATCCTACTGAACGTATAGAGGGTAAATCTTCATGAAGATCACCCCGGGCAAACAATGTCTTCACTTCATCAATGAAGCCATCTTCAAGCATCATATCGAACCGCTGTTCAATACGACCGTGTAACACTGCTCTGTCTTCCGGTGCTATCGCAAATTGCGTCACCTGAAAAGGACATGGCTCGCCTTTTTCGGCCTGCCAGTCAGTGAGGCTGCGGCCGGTCGACCGGTAAACCTCAAGCGCCCGTGTTACACGCTGCGGATCATTCGGGTGAATGCGGGCGCCACTTACAGGGTCTACACGAGATAATTCATCGTGTAAGGCTTGCCATCCATGCGCCCCGGCATCCCGGACAATGCCCGCTCTCACCTCATCGTCAGACTTAGGTAAGGGCGAAATACCATTTATCAAGGCATTAAAGTACATCATCGTACCACCCACCAGCACTGGCAATTTGCCGCGCTGATGGATATCGTTAACCAGCGAAATGACATCCCGGCGAAATTCCGCCACGGAATACGTTTCTGACGGATCGATAATATCAATCAGCCAGTGTGGCGCCAGCGCCTGTTCTTCCGCGGTCGGCTTTGCCGTACCGATGTCCATGCCTTTGTACACCAGTGCTGAGTCAACACTGATAATTTCACAAGGTACGCGTTGTGACAGCTCCAGCGCCAGACCTGTTTTACCGGAAGCGGTAGGCCCCATAATACTTACGACGGGCTTCATATTCTGACTTTCACTCATTCCGGCCACGTCTCTATTAATCTGTCTGCAGGCTGGCTGCGCCCCTGTTGTTCCAGCACAGTAATCTGTTCGCTGACAGGCATCGATTCAAATCCGTGCCACACTGCTGTAAGAATATCAGCCGGTACGGTTGTCACTGATATTAAAGACTTTAGCACATCATTCAGGTTCTGCCCGCCGGAAGTCAGCATGGCCGGAAACCAGTTCACCCAGGGAAAATGTCTGCATCCTGAAGGTGCCTGTTGTAACCGGTATTTACCTGCCACCAGACTGATTTCAAAGTGGTGATCTTGCAAAACCTCAACGGTTTGTTCACTTACATTCGTGTTGGCCACTGATACCGGCATCAGCAATGGTTGCGATGTGCCGGCCAGCTCAATTTGAGCCGCCACCCACTGGGCGATTATAGCGTTTACAGATAAAAGCAAACAGTTGTTTTTATGACAGTAAATTCTTACATATTCATTTAACTGCAAGAATGATAACGCAGAGGTCTCCTGCGTATCAATCTGTGAGCTGAGCAAAGTGCTGTAGCGCTGCCCGTAATCGGCCACCGTTGCGGCAGGCACCGGTGCACTGCGGTGACGGCCCGTTCCTCCTGCCGCCCCGCTTCCTTGATAGCGTCCCTGTGCAGTTCCGGCAGAGGAACCAGCAAAAGACTGTGAAGACCGCGGCACGGATTGCGTTGCTGTTGTGCTGTATCCGTTATTTTCCGGCGAAAGCCCCTGATGCGTACCCTGCGGTTGCGCCGGTGTAAGGGGGCGAATGTAATCGTGTTCCGGCTCATCAAACTGCGCTGTCTCACCGGTGTCACCGTCACTGAGCGCATCTGCCACGGCCTTACAGATAAAATCATGTACAAGACGGCTTTGCTGAAAGCGAACTTCATGTTTAGCCGGATGCACATTCACATCGACATCACGGGGATCAACGGTCAGGTAAACCACGAAAGACGGTTGTTCCAGCACACCCCACACACTTTCATAAGCCTGACGGATTGCGTGCAGGATGAGTTTGTCCCGCATACCCCGGCCGTTTACAAAACTGAACTGGCTGTCGGTACTGCTTCTTAGCATGGTCTCATTGCCCAGCCAGGCTTCAAGTGTCATGCCGTCATAGCCGGTTTGCACGTAAACCGCGTTGCTCAGAAACTTTTGCCCCATTACCGCACTGATACGGCGGGTCAGAGGATCAGCTGACGAAGCCTGATAACGCTTTGTCATCTTGCCGTTGTGTTTCAGCAAAAAGGACACGTCGGGATGGCTGAGTGCAATCCTGCGGACCACATCTTCGATATGCTGATATTCGGTTTTTTCAGTGCGCAAGAACTTGCGTCTTGCCGGCGTATTGTAAAACAAATCAGCCACGTCGATAGTCGTGCCATTCGGATGGGCAACCGGGTTTACGGTGACCTCCATGTCACGACCTTCACAGTGAGCCTGCCATGCCTGTTCCTGATCTTCCGGTCTGGAAGTCAGAGTAAGCCTGCTGACTGAGCTGATACTGGCCAGTGCTTCACCGCGGAATCCTAACGACATGATTTGTTCGAGATCATCCAGCGTTGCAATTTTACTGGTTGCATGACGGCTGAGCGCCAGGGGTAATTCGTCTTTGCAGATGCCGCCACCGTTGTCACGCAATCTGATGCGCTTTTGCCCGCCTTTTTCAATATCCAGTTCGATACGTGTGGCACCGGCGTCGAGACTGTTCTCAATTAGTTCTTTAACAACAGACGCAGGTCTTTCTACCACTTCGCCGGCAGCGATTTGGTTCGCTAACTGCGGTGGGAGTAGCTGTATAGGCAAGGGAATTCCAGACTTTGTTTCAGGTTCTCGGGATGGTCAGTTCCTGACCAATCTGTACGGTGTCGCCGCTAAGGTTATTTGCCGCTTTAATGGTACTGATTTTGACATTGTAACGTTGCGCCAGCAAGGACAATGACTCACCACTGCGAACCTTGTGAATTAAATTACGGGATTTTTGTGAAGCCCATAAGGTGCCGTCCGGCGGGACCTGACGAAAATACGTCTTGATTGCCTCAAACATTGAGGTAGCCAGCCGCTCGCGGTATTCACTCCAGTTCAGGTTTTTTTCTTCCTGCGGATTACTGATAAAACCGGTTTCTACCAGAATTGACGGAATATCCGGCGCTGTCAGAACGGCGAGACTGGCCGCCTGCGGAGAAGACTTGTGCATACGTGTTACGCCACGCAACTCTTTTATCACTTTCTGACTGAGGTCGTAGCTGGCTGACATAGAATGATCCATGGACAAACCGAGAATGGTTTCTGCCAGATAACGCTCGCTGGCGTTATCAGAAATCACTTCTGCTGCGCCGCCCAGTAATTCAGAATGCTGTTCGGTTCTTTCCAGCCAGCGACCCAATTCAGTATCAGCACGGCGCATTGACAATACCCACACAGATCCGCCTCTCGGACCGGCTGTGGTAAAGGCATCAGCGTGTATTGAAATCAGTAAGTCAGCTTTACTTTTGCGGGCGATTTCTGGTCTGCGGTTCAGCCCGACGTAATAATCGCCTTCCCGTGTCATTACTGCACGCATGCCGGATTCCGCATTAACCAGTTTTTCAAGGTATTTGGCAATACTCAGGGTAATGTGTTTTTCGTAAGTACCGGCACGGCCGATAGAACCGGGGTCATTACCGCCGTGACCCGCATCAATGGCAACAATAATATCGCGGTCCCGACTGTTGTTTTTCGTATCCAGCACGACGGAAGTCGACGCCAGTGGCGCAGCGGGGCCGGGGTTCGGATCAATTAAGTCAACCACGAGGCGGTGTCCGTAGGGACCATCAGGCTCAACAGGAAAAATGGAAGGCTTTGCCTTTCTCGCCATTTCGATAACGATGCGGGCTGACTGACTGTTCTTTGGTGTTGAGTGGCGCACCCGCTTTACCAGGTCACCGGTGATATCAGCCTGTGACAAATCGCTGCCGTTATCGGTATCCGCAAGGTCAATAACCAGCCTGGCAGGGTTGTCTAATGAAAAATAGGTAAATTCAGGCGCCGTTTTAAGATCGAGCACAACGCGGGTCCTGTCACCGGAAGGTGCAGCCCTGACTCCGCTAATCTGGTTTTGTGCCCAGGCAGCGCATGCCAGTGACCACAAACAGATTGTGTAAACGATTACGCGCAACATATTTCGCCCTGAAAATTTCCTTTCGTCAGCTTTTTTATTTTTTATGGGGCACTCAGTGCACAAACAACAGCATCACCGTCCGCTGATTTCGCGGCAATGTGCAATGTCCGCACATCATCATGTGAGTTAATACTAATCACTAAATCCGCAGATGCCAAGAACTCGGCCCCTTTTTGAGGCCATTCAATCAGACAAACGCTCTTTTCACCGAAGTAATCACGGATCCCCATGAATTCCAGTTCTTCAGGATCCGCCAGACGGTACAGATCAAAATGATAAACAGAGACTTCATCCAGTTCGTAAGGTTCCACCAGGGTATACGTGGGGCTTTTTACGTGCCCCGCGTGTCCGAGTGTTTGAATGAAAAAGCGGGAAAATGTCGTTTTGCCGGCGCCCAGGTCGCCTTCCAGATAAATCACCAGGCCGGCTGGCAGTCTGCTCTTAACAGCGCTGGCTAATTGCTCTGAAATTTTTTGTGTGGCTTCCGGTGAATCTGACCGGAAAACATGTTCTGCGTACGACATAAACTCTGCTTCAACAAATACTACTGGTTGATGAGCACCCTGACGGCGTCAAATAAATCGCTGGCAATCATACCACGTTGGCCGTACAAGTCAGCCAGATCATCTCCGGCTTTAGCATGCACAGTGACGCCATATTTTGCTGCGATATCCCGTGACAGCCCCTGCGCTAGCAGCGCTCCCAGGATACCACTGAGCACATCACCGCTACCCGCCGTTGCCATACCCGGATTACCGTGTTTGCTTACCCAGGTAGACCGCTCGTTATCAATAATGGTTCCCGCGCCTTTCAGCACACAGGTGGCATGATAACGCTGGGCGCATTGTCTGGCATAATTAAAGCGTTCAGCTTCCACATCATCCACAGACACACCCAGCAGGCGCGCCGCTTCTCCGGCATGTGGCGTTAAAATACAGTCATTAATGGTATACGCAGTGGCCTGACGGCTGAGCAAATTCAACGCATCGGCATCCAGCACCATCGGCTTCGGATGAGTCTGACAATGCTTCATCACCGTTTGAAATACGGTTTCTGCCCAGTCATCCTGCCCCAGACCGGGTCCGATCACCACGCAGGTCGCCCAGCTCAACGCATCTTCCAGATTTTCATCTGTCACCATCAGCTCCGGACGGCCGGCGCTGACCTGAATGGTTGACGCTTCATGGGTATAAACCCGCACCATGCCGGCACCGCTTCGCAGCGCAGCTTCACTTGACAGACGGATTGCCCCGGCAGTGCCTTTATTGCCGCCAACGCACAATAACCGGCCGTATGTACCTTTGTGACTGTGTACCGCACGTGGACCCATACCGCGAAACTGTTCGATATCCAGTAAGCTGGCTGACGAACGGGCGAGTTCAGAGAAGGCTTTACCGATTCCGAGGTCATCGTAAACTAACTTACCGCAGGACTGCTTGCCGGCACCGGTAGATAAACCGGGCTTAATACCCACGAATGTGACGGTGACATCAGCTTCAATACAGCGACCTAATGACTGACCGGTATTGGCATCGAGACCGGAGGGCACATCGATACTGACCACCGGAATAGCATGAGCATTGATAGCATCAATAATATCAGCAAATTCATTGCGGATATAACTGGTGATACCGGTTCCCAACATCGCGTCGACAACCAGTCCTGCTTTATCCAGCAAGCCTTTATCGAAGACTTCAATTTTTCCGCCGGCATCAAGCCAGCGTTTTTGTGCCCGGCCAGCATCGCCTTCAAGAATACGGTGAGGTTCGACGGCGCACACATGCACCTGCTTGCCTGCTTCTTTCGCTTTCAGTGCAGCGATATAACCATCGCCGGCATTGTTGCCCTGCCCTACCATCACAAGATAAACGTGGGTGTTTGGCAGCAGGCTCTGACACTGACGGAATACCGAAGCACCTGCACGCTCCATCAGGGTGGCCAGATCACAGCCGGACTGCTCCGCTGCGGCCTGTTCGTGTTCTCTTACCTGTTCGGCGCGAAAGAGTTTATGTGATAAGCTTGTCGCGAGTTTAGTATCCAGCATAGTTTCCATGTCCGCGTTGCAATCAATCGATCTCAATAGATTAACAAACGATATCAAGGCTTGGGGCCGCGCGCTAGGTTTTCAGCATGTGGGTATCAGTGATGTTGATCTCAGTCAGCATGAAGAGAAGTTGATGGCATGGCTGGAAAAGGGCTATCACGGTGATATGGAATATATGGCCGCGCACGGCACCAAAAGAGCCAGGCCCGCAGAGTTACTGCCCGGCACCGTGAGAGTAATCAGTGTGCGCATGGACTATCTTCCTCCGGATGCGTCTTTTGCCCGCCATCTTTCTGATGATCAGATTGGTTATGTCAGCCGGTACGCGCTTGGCCGTGACTACCACAAAGTACTGCGGCAACGTCTGAAACAACTGGGGGAAAAAATATCTGCGCAGTTTGAGGATGCGCAGTGGCGTCCTTTTGTCGACTCCGCACCGGTGCTGGAACACGCTATTGCTGAAAAGGCCGGTACCGGCTGGACAGGTAAACACTCCCTCACTATCAGTAAAGAAGCCGGCTCCTGGTTTTTTCTCGGCGAGTTGTTCATCAACCTGCCGCTGCCTGTAGACGAGCCGGTAGAAGAAGGATGCGGCAGTTGTACTGCCTGCCTGACGATTTGCCCCACACAAGCCATCGTCGCGCCTTATACCGTTGATGCCAGAAAGTGCATTTCTTACCTCACCATTGAGAATAACGGGCCGATTCCGGAAACATATCGCCCGCTGATGGGAAACCGCATATACGGCTGTGATGACTGTCAGTTGGTGTGTCCCTGGAACCGCTATGCAGCAATTACAGAAGAAACAGACTTCCACGCCCGCAAGCAATTGCACGGTCAGCCTCTGACCACCCTGTTTGCCTGGGATGAATCCACGTTCCTGAAAAATACTGAAGGCTCACCTATACGGCGGATAGGACACGAAAAATGGTTACGGAATCTTGCCGTCGCCATGGGCAATGCATCGGCCAGTGAAGCCATTGTGTCGGCTCTTGAAGGTCGTTCGGGAAGTGTGTCAGAGATGGTTCAGGAACACATTGACTGGGCGCTGGCCCAACAGGCAGGGAAGCAAGACAGGGAAACAGTCAGCAACCGGCAACAGCAGCGTCTCACCCGGGTAATAAAAAAAGGGCTGCCGCGTGATGCGTAGCCCTTTCCAAAAAGAAAAACAGCGTCGTTTTTATTTGTGGTACTGACGACTCAGACGGTGAACCGCATCAACAAAAACGCCGGCATGCTCAGGCGGCACGTCCAGATGGATACCATGGCCTAAATTAAACACATGCCCTGAGCCTTCACCGAAGCCGGCCAGAATGCCCGCCACTTCCTCTTCAATACGCGCAGGTGGCGCGTACAGCATGGACGGATCCATATTGCCCTGCAACGCGACTTTATCCCCCACGCGGGCTTTGGCATCTGCAATATCAATTGTCCAGTCCAGACCAACTGCATCACAACCTGTCGCAGCAATTGCTTCCAGCCACATGCCACCGTTTTTGGTAAACAGAGTCACCGGCACCCGGCGCCCTTCACTCTCACGGGTCAGCCCTTCGACAATACGTGCCATATACTGAAGAGAAAATTCCTTGTAATCCCGGGGAGAAAGTACACCACCCCAGGTATCGAAAATCATCACTGACTGCGCGCCCGCAGCAATCTGTGCATTCAGATAACTGGTGACAGAGTCGGCAAGCTTGCCCAGCAGCGCATGCAGTATCGCAGGCTCTGCGAATGCCATTTTCTTAATTTTCGTGAATGCCTTGCTTGATCCGCCTTCTACCATATAAGTAGCCAGCGTCCAGGGACTGCCTGAGAAACCGATAAGCGGTACTTCACCTTTTAATTCTCTGCGGATGGTGCGCACAGCATTCATCACATACTGAAGCTCCCCTTCGGGATCAGGGACACCAATTTTGTCCACATCCGCTTTTGACGTAACCGGATTTTTAAAACGCGGACCTTCTCCGGCTTCGAAATACAGACCTAATCCCATTGCATCAGGAATCGTCAGGATATCTGAAAATAAAATCGCAGCATCCAGAGGAAAGCGACGCAGGGGTTGTAAAGTCACTTCACAAGCCAGTTCTGCGTTTTTGCATAACGACATAAAGTCACCGGCTTCAGCCCGGGTTGCTTTATATTCAGGCAAATAACGACCGGCCTGTCGCATCATCCAAACCGGCGTTACATCAACAGGTTGCTTCAGCAATGCGCGTAGATATCTGTCATTTTTCAGCGCCGGACGCGCTGTGGAAGGGCTGTTAGCCGTCATGCATTTCCTCTGTTTTCAATACTGATTCTGGCGGGAGTATACCAATAAATAAGGTTGAAACGGCGGTCACAGATCAAGTAATCACAGTTTTTGACACCAAATGGCATAAAAATAACCAAAAGTATAAGACTTTAGTCTTGCTACTTAAGTACATGTCGATAATAATAGACACAACATAAAGAAGCCCTTTAATTTTGTTTAACATCATTAAAAGGGACCGACGCACAATCCTGAGGCCCCGCATCGCGGGGCTTTTTATTATCTGTTATCCTCCTTTGTGCTTATTCAACACTGCCTCAATAAGACGTCCTGCAATAGATAGTTTGGGCGGAATGTCCGGCAGTGCATCAATATCGAACCACTGCGCATCAACGATTTCTCCTTCTTCGGGCACAATGTCACCGCTTTCATATTCTGCCAGATAACCCATCATTAATGAGTGAGGAAATGGCCAGGGCTGACTGTCAAAGTAAGTGAGATTTTTCACCTTTACGCCCACTTCTTCTTCCACTTCCCTGTGTACCGCCTGCTCGAGGCTCTCACCACTTTCGACAAATCCGGCGATGGTGGAATACATATTGGTGTCCTTGTGCCTCACCCCTTTGGCCAGCAAAATCTGATTATGCCGGTAAATAGCAACAATAATACATGGCGAGATGCGTGGATAAACACGGTGCTTGCACTGATGGCACTGCATCGCCATTTCCCAGTCAACCTGTTCCATCTTAGCCCCGCACTGACCGCAATAGCGGTGTGTGCGCAGAAAATGCACATACTGCCAGGCTCTGGCCAGAACATTAAATTGCTCATCAGTACCAGCCGCCAGTAAGGTGCGCAGGGATGTCAGTTCCCAGTCATCCTGTTCAATGTGCTCTGCCCCCGTATCAATAATGTATACAGGCGCGCCCACAGCATGATGTTCTGAAAGCGGCGGCAGCTCCACAATGCTGGCCTGATGATGAGCAATAAATTCCAGTGCAGACCAGCCGCCCAGATAAAGTGAAGTAGTGGATTTAGGAACGAGTATTTTATCGCGGCTGAATATCAGCCAGTGTGCCTGAGCAGATTGCAACTGCCGGTCAGATACCGCTTTGATCATTGAACATACCCCGGTGAGAGCTGAGAATGCCGCCCAGTTTAGTTTTTTTACACAACAATTTACAGTAAATGCATTTCACTCAACGCGATATCATTGTTAAGGTACGGGCCAATGTTATACTGAGAATAGAAATCAGATGCATTGAACGCAGTCTGCTGTTTAATCGCATGATCACCAGACAAAAAAAAATCAGACGTTTGCCGGTAAAACATCATGAATAGTACTACCCTCATTAATAAAGCCCGTGCCTATTGTGAACAACGGGGAGCAAGATTCACCCCTCTGCGGGAAAAAGTATATGAAATCTTGTTGGGTAAACACGGGCCTATGGGGGCGTATGAATTACTTGATGCCCTCAAGGAAACGGAATCAAGCGCAAAACCGGCCACGGTGTACCGTGCACTGGATTTTCTACTGGAATTCGGTTTCATTCACCGGCTGGAATCGACCAATGCTTTTGTTGCATGTCATCATTTTGGTTGTCACCATCCGGTACAGTTCCTAATTTGCGACAGTTGCGGTGATGTTGCCGAGATACAGTCAGAAGGGCTGCAGGAAACGCTGGACAGTCAGGCAAAACAGCACGGATTCAAAGTATCAAAGCAAACAATTGAAGCTCACGGCCTTTGTGCAGATTGTCAGGATGCAGAAAGTGCGGAGCTTGAGGAAAAAAATCATGAATGTTGAGTTTGTTAATCCTTTCATCAATGGTTTACTGAATGTCATGGAAACCATGGCACAAACCACGTTAAAGCCCGGAAAACCCAAGAGAAAACAAAGTGATGTAGCTCAGGGTGATGTCTCAGGGTTAATTGGCATGGTGGGCCCGCAGGTAAAAGGGTCAATGTCGATTACGTTTGATGAAGGTCTCGCGCTGACCATTATGGAGCGTATGGTGGGTGAACGTCCGGAGAAACTGGATGCGGAAGTTGGCGACATGGTGGGTGAAGTAACCAACATGATTTGCGGCAACGCAAAACGGGATCTTGCTGAAAAGGGCTTTGATTTTGGTATGGCTACGCCTATCGTTGTATCCGGAAAGCAACATACCATCAGTCATCAGGTAGATGGTGCAAAGCTTATTATGCCGTTTATGTGTGATGCGGGTCTGGCGCATATGGAAATCTGCTTTGACAAGTAACTGGCATCAGCAGGAATTCTCTCTCCCCGCTTTCAGGCGGGGTTTTCATTTAATTACCTCCCACGTAGAGCGCGCCCTGCCTGAACTTCACAATGTAAAGATTGGGCAATTGCACCTCTGGCTACAGCACACCAGTGCTAGTCTGACCATTAATGAAAATGCAGATCCGTCGGTGAGAAGTGATCTGGAAGCGTGGTTTAACCATACTGTACAGGAAAGCACGGCATATTTTACACATACCTATGAAGGAAGTGATGATATGCCCGCACACATTAAGTCCAGTTTATTAGGATGTGAGGTAACAATTCCCGTTAAAAACGGGGAGTTACAACTTGGCACCTGGCAAGGCATAATTTTAGGCGAACATCGCAATTCTGGTGGCAACCGGCGCATCATAGCCACTTTGCAAGGAATTTGGCGATAATATTAGTTATTATCTATTTTATGCTCTTTTGTCTATTGGCACGGCGTGTGCTAAGAGCTATCATCCACTCGATTTTACTAATCACTCAACGTTATACAGGATGTGAAAATGAACAAAACTTTTAAATTTACTGCTCTTGCTTTTGCTGTTGCAGCATCTGCGAATGTAGCGGCTCAGGAAGACGGCAAGCCATTTGACAGCTGGTTAGGGCTGCATGGCATGTATTACAACACGGAAGAAACTAAGCCAGCACCGGATCTGATGGACGACGGTTTTGGTTTCGGTTTCGAATACGGCTGGCGTTTCGACGAGAGCTGGGCGGTGCGTGGTGAATATACTGTTTTGGATTTAGACTACCAACAAGTGCTGGGTTCAAAAGACAGCATATCTGGTCACATGTTCGGTGTTGACGCTTTATACTTCCTGCCAGACGACCTGTGGTACGTATTCGGTGGTGTTAAGCGCCAACTGTTAGACGAAAACTACAACCTTGCCAATGTTGGTATTGGTAAACACTGGGACATCAATGACGACGTTAAGCTGACAACTGAAATCGCTGCTTACCGTGATTTTGATGATTCTTACTACGATTACAGTGTAAAAGTAGGTCTGGCATTCCCGTTTGGCCAGTCTAAGACTTCAAGCTACAGCAAGCCAGCGCCTGTTGTAGACGGCGACAGCGACAATGACGGCGTACTGAACAGCATGGATCAGTGCCCTAACACGCCTGCCGGTACGCAAGTTGATTCTAAAGGTTGTGCTGTTATCGCGGACAGCGATAAAGACGGCGTAGCAGATGGTAAAGATCTGTGCCCTGACACACCAATGAACGACAAAGTTGATTCTGACGGTTGTACTGTATTTGATAAAGAAGAAGTAACCCACAACCTGCGTGTACTGTTCGCAAACGAAAGTGCTGAAGTTGCAGAACCTCACTCTGCTGACATCGAAGACTTCGTTGCTTTCTTCAAGCGCTACGGTAAAACTGAAGCGGTAATCGAAGGCCACGCATCTGCACCAGGTACCGAAAGCTACAACATGGAGCTGTCTGAGCGTCGTGCTGAAGCATTCAAAAATGTACTGGTTAACGAATATGGTATCGATGCATCACGTCTGAGCACTGAAGGTTTCGGTGAATCAGAACTGCTGATGGAAGGTAGCTCTGCAGAAGCTAACCGTGTAAACCGTCGTATCTCTATTCGCGTAACAGCGATTGTTGAAGTACCTGAAAAGCGTTAATTCAACAAATCAGATATGCAAAAGGCGCCTTACGGCGCCTTTTTTGTGTCTGTTTATCTGGCAAAGTAATTAAGCATTTCCGGTACGCACTCACCTTTCCCCGGGCTGATTAATACTCGTCATCAAATGCCGGACCGGCATAGTTATCAAAACGGGAGAACTGCCCCTGGAAGGTTAACCGGCTGGTACCGATTGGACCGTTCCTTTGCTTACCGATGATGATCTCAGCAATACCTTTATACTCACTGTTCTCGTGATACACCTCATCACGGTAAATAAACATGATTAAGTCGGCATCCTGCTCGATTGAACCGGATTCACGCAAGTCAGAGTTCACCGGTCGCTTATCAGCACGCTGCTCCAAACTACGGTTCAGCTGTGACAGCGCCACAACCGGCACTTCCAGTTCTTTTGCCAGCGCTTTCAGTGAGCGGGAGATTTCAGCAATCTCCAACGTACGGTTATCACTTAATGAAGGTACACGCATAAGCTGAAGGTAATCCACCATGATGAGACTGATCCCCCCGCGCTCTCTGGCCAGCTTACGGGCACGGGAACGCACGTCCATGGGCGTCAGACCGGAGGAGTCATCAATAAACAGGTTATCTTTATCTTTCAGCATAGCCATTGTATTGGATACCCTGGCCCACTCCTGATCGTCCAGCTGTGCTGTACGGATACGGGTTTGATCAACACGGCTGAGTGATGCGAGCATACGCATCATGATTTGTTCCGACGGCATCTCAAGACTGAAAACCAGTACAGGTTTTGTTTCAGCCATCATAGCGTTTTCACATAAGTTCATGGCAAATGTGGTTTTACCCATCGAAGGACGGGCCGCGACAATGATTAAGTCGGAGGGCTGTAATCCGCTGGTCTTCTTATCCAGATCACTGAAACCTGTGGTTACCCCGGTCACTTCTTTACTGGTTTCAATCAGCGACTCAAGCCGCTTGATAGTCTTATCCAGTACGGAGTCGACGTCACGGGGACCTTCATTTTCACCGGTACGCTTCTCGGCGATTTCAAATACTTTACTCTCGGCCATGTCGAGAATATCAGCACTGTCCCGGCCTTCGGGGTTGTATCCCACTTCTGCAATTTCGTGGGCTACACCAATGAGCTCCCGGGTAATTGCCCGTTCACTGACAATTTTCGCATAGGACGTCACGTTGGCAGAACTGGGGGTATTTTTGGCAAGCTCAGCCAGGTAAGCGAAACCACCGGCGTCTTCTAACTCATTGCGGTGTTCCAGGGCTTCTGAAACAGTGATCAAATCCACAGGCTGACTTTCGCCCAGCAATTTCAGAATAACTTTGAATATGACCTGGTGGGAATGATTATAAAAATCTGCGTCTGTGACCAGTTCTGCGACTTTATCCCAGCTCTCACGATCGATAAGCATACTGCCCAGCACCGCTTGTTCAGCTTCGATGCTGTGCGGCGGTACTTTCAGCTTTTCGACATTTTTGTCTTTTGAGGTGGAAACAGCTTTCACAATACGCACATCCAAAAATCAGGGATCTGATATTTTCCGTGAATCAGAGCGAAAAGCAATGCCTGAGGGCTTTTTATCCGGCGAATTGTTGCGGGTCAGGTCCGGCTTTTTCCATTTTAAAGAAAACTCCGTCCCACAGAGTAAACGCTTTGTCTTTACCGGCAACCAGTATTGACTGGCCGGGTACATGTTCGCCGTGGCAACTGACATCGAAACGGGCTACACGATTGGCAACAATGCCGAGTCTTTCAAACGACACATGATATTCGCGAAGAAAATCATCGCCGGACAGAGAGGTTTCTTTCCACTCAGCGGGACCACACTGCGTTTGTCCCAGGATCACGTTATCGGGGGTGTACTGAAATGACTGACCCAGCCACATTTCCGCCTGCTCAGGTAACATAGCACTAATGCCAGGTGTTACCGACGAGGTGATTACCCAGGTACCTTCCACGCTGGCAGGTTCCTTTACGGCACAACTCATCAGCACTGAGCCGGCAGTTAAGAATAAGGCTGCGAACCAGGCTACCGGTGACCATCCTCTTGCGCTTAATCGACGCGCTGTCATCTACTTCTCCATAATTTTCATACGTATACGAATATGGGGGTATAAAGTTCAACGACAAGCCGCATACCCTGCGGCTTATCGTCGTTTCCGGATAGTTAGTCTTTTAGCCAGAGGATTCGTTCAGTTTATTTACATAAAAATAACATCGTAGCCTTTACTCAACAATGAGTTCTCCATGAACCGTAGACATTTCTATTGTGGCTCTGCCCCCGTTTGCCGTAAATTCCAGCCATTCATTTGGACCATATTTCGCTGAAGATGGTTTATCTGCAGTGAGCCTGTTCACGATATCGCCACCGGCATGCGCCTGCATTTCTACCCTCGCTGACACACCTTTCTGCATTTTAAGATGCAGTGTTCCGCCAACTGACGAGGCATCCACATCCCCTTTCTCTGCCAGCGTTAAACTGGCAGTGATATCGCCGTTTACCGTAGTGAGAGAAAGCACGTCAATTTCAGACAGTTCCAGTTTGGCATCGCCGTTCACGGATTCCAGTTGCACATCAGGGCTGGACGTTTTCAGTTTGATATCACCGTTAACCGTGATGATCCGGGTGCTTTTATCCCCTTCATGATTGCCGGAAATGTTGCCATTGACGGTTTCGACCTGAAGCAGCCCTGAAATGTTATCCAGCTTAATATCTCCGTTTACTGATTCCAGTTTCACTTTACCGGCCAGATCCGACACATCGATATCGCCGTTGACCACATCGAACTGAACAGAATTAGTCAGCCTGCTGGCTTCCACATCCGCCACAACGGCGGTGTAAGACAAACCGGATTTAGCCGGTACAAAAATAGTTAAATCATCACCGTCGCCCGGATTTTTATCCCGCCAGTCAATTTTACGGTGGTTCGTTTCTACCTTCAGAATGACGTCATCGCCTTTTTTCTCGAAGATAAACGCTTCTGTCCGTTCGCCTAATTCGCCGGTCACTTTCACTTCGTTTTTATCCCAGCCGGTGATCGTTGCCTTGCCTGCCACATGCTCTATTTCAACAATAGGCGATGCGGAAGTGGTAAGCGTTTTATCCACCTTTTGTCCGGCCATTGCATTGAAACTGATTGCTGGTATTACCGCTAACAGAAATGTTTGTTTTATTGTGGGGTGTAAATGTTGAATTAACCGCATTGTCGGTCCTTTTATCAAATTTGTTGCCATTTGGGCGCGTGCACCCGCTCAATCAGTAACAGTTGTTGTTGATAAATATGCTGCAGCATACCCAGTAACGCTGTGTTGTCAGGATCCTGCTTCAGAGCAAGCTTTACTGCTGCTGCAGCATCTTCAAGTTCCTGAATTTGTGTCTGCCAGTCGTCAGTGACCGCTGTCTGGTCCTGAAAACGCACCAGCAGTTGTTGTTTTTGCTGTTCGTGTTGCCGGCTCAGTACATTCACCAGAGCCTGTCCCCGGGCATCTCCGGCGCCGCTGTCGCTGCCGAAATACTCAGAAGGCTTGATAAAGATAAACAGGGAGGTCACCAGTAAAAGGCTGGCAGCCATCGCCATATATCGCAACCGGTTCACCGGCGCCTTTCCGGAGGCTTCCTGCATTTCCATTTCTCCGGCTTCGATAGAAAGCGCAATGCCGGTCCACAGATCACGATCAGGTTTAATTTCCTGTGGCAGCCGCTTAAGCGCTTTATTAAGTTCAGACCCTTTATCAGACATCACTCTCTCCCATCCACGCTTCTAATAGCTGCCGCGCACGGTGAAACTGCGCTTTACTGGTGCCCTGTGCAATATTCAGCATTACGGCGATATCGTCGTGCCTGTAACCTTCTATGGCGTGCAACACAAACACTACCCGTGCCCGCTCCGGCAATTGCCGGATATATCGTTCCAGATCCACTTCGCTGCTGCATGATGTTACACCGGCCTCGTTGTCAATTTGCTCAATGGTATCGAATAGCCGCCGCATCCAGCTCTTTTGCTTACGCATATAACTGATAGTTACATTCGCGGTCACGCTGTGCAGCCAGGTACTGAACAGACTTTGTCCCTGATAATTACCGAGCTTCCGCCATACCTGTATAAAGACTTCCTGAGTCGCATCTTCAGCCAGCGACGTGTCTCCGGTTAGCCGGTAGCAAAGGGCGTAAACCCGGTTCACGTGTGTTTCGTAAATCTGACGATAGGCATCACGATCGCCGGCTACAGCCAATGCAACGAGTCTGTTTAATTGTTGTTGTTCTGAACGGGAGTGTGCTTCCGTTTCAGACTCTGCCATGTCCATATTCCGTTTTATCCGGTGTGTTTTCAGGTTAGTCGCAGACGACATGTAAAAGGTTTAAATACGCTGCAGTTTTTTTTAAAGTAACACGCTGACCCTTCTCTGTTGTGGAAACTATCATGCATATCGAAGCTTTATACGCAGCTAAACCGGTCCCCTTTGGTCCGCGGGGAGCGCCCAGCGCCATTCAGAAACAACCCGTTCCTTTTCTCACTGTACTGATGTCGGGTACTGAGGAAGACGAACAGGGTAATAAAAAGCTGCACGGTGGCCCGGAGAAAGTGCTCCATCAATTCAGTCACCGTGGTTATGAATGTTTATCAGAAGCGTTTCCTGAGGGTAACTTTGTCCCGGGCACCATTGGCGAAAACCTGATAGTTGAAGGCATGGACGACACTAACGTATTCATCGGAGACGTCTGGCAGATGGGTGAGATAGTTGTACAGGTTGGTGCACCCCGTGCCCCCTGTAATAAAATTTCCCAACGCTTCGATATAAAGAACCTTGATCGCTTCGTCGGAAATGAAGGCATTACCGGCTGGTATTTCCGAGTGATTGAAACAGGCACACTGAACACCGGCGATGAAGTAAAGCTGATTTCCAGAGCAGATAAAACGGTCAGCGTTGCTGATTTAATGACGGCCGTTTATGACAAGGGCAATCCTGAAAAAGCAGCAGAGTATATGCAACTGGATGTACTGGACGATGAGTGGAAGGGAAAATGCGAACGCGTAATTAAACGCGGACAATAGTATGAAGCAGGTTGTTCAGGGGAACGCCCCTGAACAACCTCTGGCAACATTAAGACTGAGATTTAATCCAGTCGTCTACCATCAGCTCCAGCGTGCTTAATGGCACGGCACCGCCCCCCAATACCAGGTCGTGGAATCCGCGGATGTCGAACTTATCACCCAGCGCAGTTTTTGCTTTTTCACGCAGCTCCAGAATTTTCAGCATACCGATTTTATAAGCGGTTGCCTGACCCGGCATGACAAAATAGCGCTGTACTTCTGATTTCGCCTGACCTTCAGAAATTGGCGAGTTATCAATGAAGTAATCTACAGCCTGTTGCTCTGTCCACTTTTTCGCGTGAATTCCGGTGTCCAGAACCAGACGGATTGCACGCCACATTTCAGAATGCAAACGGCCAAAGTTATTTACCGGTTCTTTGTAAGCGCCCATTTCGCTGGCAAGACGCTCTGCATAAAGTGCCCAGCCTTCCACATAACTGGTGAAGAACATTTGTGTGCGGAACGTGGGAATATCTTCCAGTTCCTGAGCAATGGCAATTTGCATGTGGTGGCCCGGTACACCCTCATGATAAGCAATCGCTTCCATTTCGCTTTTTGGCATCATGGTCATATCAATCAGGTGCACGTAATAAACACCAGGCGTCTTACCATCAGGAGAGCTGGGATAGTAATGCTGTGCAGCACCCGGTTGCTCACGGAAAGGCTCAACCCGTTTCACCACAAGGTCTGCCTTAGGAAGACGGCCAAAGTAATCAGGCAGCATTTCTTTCATGTTGTTGATGTAGGTACGGGTATCACTCAGATAACCCTCACGGCCCTCATCGGTATTCGGGTAATAGAGACGTTCATCGGTTTTATCTTCACGGAAGTAATCAAACATCTCACGAAGAGAACCTTCAAACCCAAGCTCTGCTTTTACCTTTTCCATCTCCTTACGAATACGGGCGACTTCTTTTAAACCCAGTTCGTGAATTTCATCCGCAGTCATGTCTGTGGTAGTGGAGCGTGCAAGCATGGCATTGTAATAGGCTTCGCCGTCCGGCAGTGCCCAAACACCTTTAGCATTCTTATCCAGCGAAGGCAGATCAGCTTCAAACCAGTCAATCAGCGTTTGATATGCAGGCCCAAGCTTAGTGGTAAGCATGGTTTCGGCGTCTTTAAGGTAACCTTCAGCCTGCTCCTGTGTCAGCTCACCGGCGTCCACAAGAGATTGTGCTTTGGCTTTAAAATCTGCATACAGTGCGCTGTCGTTCTCAGAGTCATCAAAGGGCTTTCCGGAGATAATGCCCTTACTTTGTTCAATGACGCCCTGATAGGCAAAGTACGGTGATTTCACACCTTCATCGGCGTTGATGCGCGCGCGGTCGATTAACTGCTCCATCGCCCGACCGGTTTCACCCAGGCGGCTTACGTAGTCCTTTAAGTCCTGTTCGCTTTCCACTTTATGATAATTAATCAATACTGTAGGAAGAGACGTGTGCATACCGAACATCTGATTAAAGATATATTCACGGCGCTCAAAAGGCTTCATCAGCTTATCCTGTTCATAGGAGTAAACCAGGATATTCCATGAGATCTTTGCCGCATCATCCAGCTTGTCGTAATCAAAGGTGGATTTCATTTCTTCAACAGCGGCTTCCAGCATGGCAAAACGCTCTTCAGCAGCTTTTTCCGATGCATCATCAATTTCACCGTAGCGCTCTTTGCGGCCACGCATGGTTAGAGTGATGGGTGACATTTGCAGTTGCTTCTCATACTGCTCTTCAAACCAGGCATTAAGCCTTTCGGTTTCTGATTGCGCAGTTTGTTCCGCTGCAACAGGAGCAGTGGTTTCCTGCATCTTTTCGCTGGCAGGTGAACATCCGATGATAGATGCAGCTACCAGGCTCAGTGCAAAGCCTGCGAGGGTTTTCATATTGGGTTTCATTTCCGTCTCCGTGTTATTCATTATTATTTCTTATTGCGCTGTGAAGTCAGTGCAGATATGTGTTTTCGCACACGCACAGTAACACTATTTTAAAACACAAAGGATATCGTTAAACAGAGATTCGCGCCGGAAGAGTATGTAAGTAATTATGAATGGCAAATTGCAGGCACAAAAAAGCCCGGATTAACCGGGCTTTTTTAAGAAAAGAACGAGCAATTACATGCTAGCTTTTTCTACAACGTCAACCAGTGTCCAAGTCTTAGTCTTGGAAACAGGACGACACTCACGGATAGTGACTGTATCGCCTTCGTTAGCAACGTTGCTTTCGTCGTGGGCGTGAAGCTTAGTAGAACGCTTGATGAACTTCCCGTAGATAGGGTGTTTAACGAAACGCTCAACAACAACAGTGATAGACTTATCACCTTTGTTGCTAACCACACGACCTTGTACTGTACGAATTTTTTGCTCAGTCATTACGCATCAGCCTTTTGAGTCAGAATGGTTTTAACACGCGCGATGTTACGACGCACTTTCTTCAGCTGGTCTGTTTTTTCAAGCTGACCAGTTGAATGCTGCATGCGCAAGTTGAACTGTTCGCGTAGCAGGTTTAACAACTCTGCGTTCAGCTCTTCTACGCTTTTTTCTTTCAGTTCAGTCGCTTTCATTACATCACCGTCCGAGTTACAAAGGTTGTTTTAAATGGCAGTTTTGCCGCTGCCAGTTCAAACGCTTCGCGTGCCAGAGACTCAGGAACACCTTCCATCTCGTACAGAACACGGCCAGGTTGAATTTGGCATACCCAGTACTCAACGTTACCTTTACCTTTACCTTGACGCACTTCAAGAGGCTTCTCAGTAATTGGTTTGTCAGGGAAAACCCGAATCCAGATTTTACCTTGACGCTTAACGTGACGAGTCATAGCACGACGCGCTGCTTCGATTTGGCGTGCAGTCATACGACCACGGCCAACTGCTTTCAGGCCATAAGTACCGAAGCTTACTTTGCCACCAGCAATAGCAAGACCACGGTTACGACCTTTATGCATTTTACGAAATTTCATGCGTTTTGGTTGTAACATGATTTAGCCCTCTCGCTTAGCGTTGCGGCCTTTCTTCTTAGGTTGAGCTGGCGCAGCCGGCTCCTGGTTTGTAGGCAGACCGCCCAGAACCTCACCTTTGAAGATCCAAACTTTAGTACCGATGATACCGTAGGTAGTTAAAGCTTCAGAAGTCGCGTAATCGATGTCCGCACGGAAAGTGTGCAGAGGAACACGGCCTTCGCGGTACCATTCAGAACGTGCAATCTCTGCACCGCCCAGACGGCCGCTAACTTCAACTTTGATACCTTTGGCACCAAGGCGCATTGCATTTTGTACCGCACGCTTCATGGCGCGACGGAACATTACACGACGCTCCAGCTGGCTAGAGATGCTGTCAGCTACTAACTGTGCATCCAGCTCTGGCTTGCGTACTTCTGCAATGTTGATCTGAGCAGGCACACCGGCCAGCTTAGATACGTGATTACGCAGTTTTTCTACGTCTTCACCTTTCTTACCGATAACAACGCCCGGACGAGCAGTGTGAATAGTCACACGGATGCTCTTAGCAGGACGCTCGATCACGATTTTAGAAAGTGAAGCGTTTTTCAGCTGCTTAGTCAGATACTGACGTACCTGATGATCGTTATACAGGTTGTCTGCATAGTCTGCAGTATTAGCGTACCAGGTCGAAGTCCATGGTTTGCTGATACCCAGGCGTATACCTGTAGGATGTACCTTCTGTCCCATTTTCTACTCCTAGTTATCCGCTACAACTACAGTGATGTGGCTGCTGCGCTTAAAGATACGATCGGCACGGCCTTTGGCACGTGGCTTGATACGTTTCATCGTTGGACCTTCGTCAACGAAGATTTTCGCAACTTTCAGCTCGTCGATGTCAGCACCTTCGTTATGCTCTGCGTTAGCAATAGCAGACTCCAGTACTTTCTTAACTAATGCTGCGCTTTTCTTCGGGCTGTACGCTAAAACTTCAAGAGCTTTTTCAACGTGCAGGCCGCGAATTTGATCCGCAACCAAGCGTGCTTTTTGAGCCGACGTGCGGGCAAAGCGATGTTTAGCTAATGCTTCCATTTCCTACCCCTTAACGTTTAGCTTTCTTGTCCGCGACATGGCCGCGGTAAGTACGCGTTGGCGCAAATTCGCCCAACTTATGGCCGACCATTTCGTCACTTACGATGACAGGTACATGTTGGCGACCGTTATGGACCGCAATGGTCAACCCAATCATATCTGGGATGATCATCGAACGACGTGACCAGGTTTTAATTGGTTTACGGTCGTTCGCTTCCACTGCAGCCTCTACCTTCTTCAGCAAGTGAAGGTCGATAAATGGACCTTTCTTGAGAGAACGTGGCATGGTGAATCCTCGCTATTACTTGTTACGACGACGTACGATAAGCTTATCAGTACGCTTGTTGCTACGGGTTTTCTTACCTTTAGTAGGAACACCCCATGGAGTAACCGGGTGACGGCCACCTGATGTACGTCCTTCACCACCACCGTGCGGGTGATCAACCGGGTTCATTACAACACCACGGACTGTAGGACGAACACCACGCCAGCGAGTCGCACCAGCTTTACCCAGTGAACGCAGCATGTGTTCTGCATTGCCGACTTCACCGATTGTTGCACGGCAGTCAGACAATACTTTACGCATTTCACCTGAACGCAGACGTAAAGTAACGTAGTTACCTTCACGTGCCAGGATCTGAGCGTATTGACCAGCAGAGCGAGCGATTTGCGCGCCTTTGCCAGGCTTCATTTCGATAGCGTGTACTGTTGTACCTACAGGGATGTTGCGCATAGGCAGGGCGTTACCTGCTTTAATTGCAGCATCAGAACCAGACTGGATAGTGTCTCCAGCTTGCAGGCCCTTCGGTGCCAGGATGTACTTACGCTCACCGTCTGCATACAGTACCAGAGCAATGTTTGCAGAACGGTTAGGATCATATTCTAAGCGCTCAATTTTGGCAGGGATGCCGTCTTTGTTACGCTTGAAATCTACGATACGGTAGTGCTGTTTGTGACCACCGCCAATGTGACGTACGGTAATACGACCATTGTTGTTACGGCCGCCAGACTTGTTGTTCTTGTCTAACAGAGGCGCATAAGGAGCACCTTTGTGCAGATCAGGATTAACAACCTGAACAACGTGACGACGACCGGCAGAAGTTGGCTTAGCTTTCATTAATGGCATTTCTAATCCCCTTCTTATTCAGCGCCACCGACAAAGTCGATGTCCTGACCTTCTTTAAGCGATACATACGCTTTTTTCCAGTCGCTACGCTTACCGAAAGACATGCCGTGACGCTTGGTTTTACCCTTAACGTTCACAGTGCGTACGTCAGCTACTTCAACTTCAAACAGTTTTTCAACTGCTGCTTTGATTTCAGCTTTGTTCGCGTCTTTAGCTACTTTGAATACAACAGTGTTGCTGGCTTCAGCCGCCATTGTAGACTTTTCTGAAACGTGAGGTGCTTTCAGCACCTTCAGTAGACGTTCTTCGTTCATGCTAACGCCTCCTCAAGCTGTTTAACTGCATCAGCAGTAATCAGCACTTTTTCAAAAGCGATCAGGCTGACCGGGTCAATACCCGCAACGTCACGTACATCAACTTTGTACAGGTTGCGTGCAGACAGGAACAGGTTCTCATCAACTTCAGGAGTTACGATCAGAACGTCGTTCAGTTCCAGTTCGTTCAGCTTAGCTACCAGAGCCTTAGTTTTAGGCGCATCTACTGCGAACTTCTCAACAACAACCAGACGGTCTTGACGAATCAGTTCAGACAGGATGCTTTTGATAGCACCGCGGTACATTTTTTTGTTAACTTTTTGATCAAAGTCACGAGGCTTAGCAGCAAATGCGCGGCCACCACCAACCCAGATTGGGCTGCGGATTGTACCGGCACGTGCACGGCCAGTACCTTTTTGACGCCATGGCTTCTTACCACCACCACGTACTTCAGAACGCGTTTTTTGCGCTTTAGTACCCTGACGAGAACCTGCACCGTATGCTACAACTACCTGGTGAACCAGAGCTTCGTTGTATTCACGTCCAAAGGTCGCTTCGGATACTTCAAGAGCGCTTTGCGCATCTTTCAATGTTAATTCCATCACTTCACTCCCCAGACGTTACGCTTTAACAGCTGGCTTTACGATTACATCGTTGCCAGTTGCGCCAGGTACGGCACCTTTAACCAGGATCAGGTTATTTTCTACGTCAACACGTACTACTTCCAAAGATTGGGTAGTCACTTGCTTGTTACCAAGCTGACCAGCCATTTTCTTACCTTTGAAAACTTTACCAGGTGATTGGTTTTGACCAATTGAACCAGGTGCACGGTGAGACAAAGAGTTACCGTGAGTCATACGCTGAGAACTGAAGTTCCAACGTTTGATTGCACCTTGGAAACCTTTACCTTTAGAAGTACCAGTTACATCAATTTTTTTAGTGTCGTTGAAGATTTCAACAGTGATTTCACTGCCCACTTCAATTTCGGCACCTTCGTTATCTTCCAGGCGGAATTCTACCAGAGTGCGGCCTGCTTCAACGCCAGCTTTAGCAAAGTGACCTGCTTCAGCTTTGTTTACGCGGTTCGCTTTCTTAGTTCCAGCAGTAACCTGAAGAGCGCGATAACCGTCAGTTTCTTCAGTACGTAACTGAGTAACACGGTTTGGGGTCGCTTCAATAACAGTCACAGGGATAGACGTGCCATCTTCAGTGAAGATGCGGGTCATACCCACTTTACGACCGACTAGACCAATCGCCATTGTTAATACCCTCTCTTATTAGCCCAGGCTGATTTGAACATCAACGCCAGCAGCCAAGTCCAAACGCATCAGCGCGTCAACTGTTTTATCAGTTGGCTCGATGATGTCTACCAAACGCTTGTGAGTACGGATTTCGTATTGGTCACGCGCGTCTTTATTAACGTGCGGAGAAACCAGAACTGTATAGCGTTCTTTGCGAGTAGGCAGAGGAATAGGACCGCTTACCTGAGCACCAGTACGTTTCGCCGTTTCTACGATTTCAGCCGTAGACTGATCGATCAACTTGTGATCAAACGCTTTCAGACGAATACGAATTCTTTGATTTGGCATCGATTAAGCTCCAATCGAAAGAACAAAAAAATCATCTTCTCACTCCCTCTTTAGATGGGACGAAAAGATGTGCGTATAAACCAGTGATTCCCAATTGGAATCTTGTTCTTTGTTTCTGACACGCCCGCTACGTCACCGATTACTCGCTGTTGTAGCTTCGGCATCTACCCTAAAAGCAGTGTAGCTGCGGCCGAAACCATGCTCCTGTTACATGTTGTACAGGGCAAGTGGGCGCGAATTATACAGAATTATCGGTTAAGCGCAACTCACAAATGCGAAAAACTGATCTATTTTTATTCAACAGGGTGTGAACCGGAAAAGAATGGTGCGGCCCGGACTGTAATTAAGCGTAAATGTCGCTTCTGGTCTGACGGTCAAGTTGCCGCTTTGGTCATAAAGGGTTATTGTGAAACCTCTTTATATAGGTACCGGTTTTTTCTTTGTATACCGGTTCCGGGTTGTGCCGGGCAGCACTGCCTTTTTGTATTATAAGTCACAGACAGATACCTTATTTATGCTTGGAAATAGTAGTCAGCAGCTCGCTTTTGATAAAATTAATACGATTCTGGCGAAGCACTCGTCATTATTAGATGCTTTCAGTGAAATCGAACCCATCATTCTTGAGTTGTTCGATGCACAGCGAATGAGTATTTTCCAGCGCAGACGTCAGCACCAGGATCTGGTAGCACGGTTCAAAACCGGTAAAGCGACGCAGGAAATTAAAGTACCCATCTCGCCGCTGTCCATTGCCGGTTACGTGGCACTTGCCCAACGCCCCATCGTCATTGCAGATCCCTATAATAAAGAAGAACTCGAAGGCATTCATCCCCGCCTGCGCTTTGCAGATAAATTCGATAAGAGCAGTAACTTCCGGACCAACAACATTCTTTGTGTACCGGTATTAAATGCCGGCGTACTGCTCGGTGTCATGCAGCTTATAAATAAGCAGACCGGTCCGTTCAATGGCAGCGACCTTACCGTCGCGAAACAACTTACTGAGCTACTCGGCAATAAGTTCCGCTATGAGCTGGGTGGTACTAATCACCCCTTTGACTTATTACTGCATAAAAATCAGATAGCACCCGCTGCGCTCACAGACCTGTTGAACAGCACCAACGACCAGCGCACGATTGTGCAGCGTCTTATGTCTGAACACAGCATCCGTGAACACGATATCGGTAATACCCTTTCGGTGCATTATCAGGTTCCTTATATCTCTTATCTGCCGGAAAAGTACCATCTGTTTCAGAATGACAGCCGCCTGAACCTGTCTTATCTGAAACGTAACCTCGTTGCCGTGATTGCGGATGTTCATGAGCGCCCTATTGTTCTGATGGCAGAGCCGAATAACGCCGCCCTGCTCATGGAAATTGAAAGCGCCATGGGTATCGACAGTTACGAAATCGCCGTGGCGCTGCCTAATCAGGTTTTACAATACCTGGGTGAAGGCGGTGGCAATGGTGCGCCCGGCGAGATGAGTGAGATCCTCGATGAAATCAGCGCCGGTGATGACGAAGGCGAAGACCAGGTCGATGAGATGTCGGACGATGCGCCGGCTGTTGTCCGCCTTGTCAGCCGCGTACTGCACGACGCTAAACGACTGAATGCCTCCGATATTCACGTTGACCCCGAAAAAGGGGGCCCCACACGGGTCCGCATGCGCATAGACGGTGTGTGCCGGGATATGAGTCAGATACCTCAGTCTCACCACAGTGCGGTTATTGCGCGGATTAAAATCCTGTCCAATCTGAATATCGCAGAGAAACGTGTACCTCAGGATGGGAAACTGGCTTTCCGGATGAATGGTCAGCTGGTTGAAGTTCGGGTAGCAACCATTCCGACTGTGGCCGGTGAAGGCGTGGTAATGCGTATTCTTGCCTCCGGCGGCGCTATGCCCATCGATAAGATGAACCTGGCACCATCTAATATGAACCGGCTGGAGAGCATGATCCGCAAGCCTCACGGTATTCTGCTGGTAGTAGGCCCCACCGGTTCAGGTAAAACAACTACGTTGCACGCCGTACTCGGTTATCTGAACACCCCTGAAAAGAAAATCTGGACAGCAGAAGACCCGGTGGAAATTACCCAGGCCGGCCTGCAACAGGTGCAGGTGAGCCCGAAAATCGGATTTACGTTTGCTAATGCATTGCGGGCATTCTTACGGGCCGACCCGGATATTATTCTTATCGGTGAGATGCGTGATAAAGAAACGGCTCATGCCGGCATTGAAGCATCACTCACCGGTCACCTTGTCCTATCCACACTACACACCAACTCAGCCCCGGAAACGATAACCCGTCTGCTTGATTTGGGTCTTGACCCGGTGAACTTCTCTGATGCCTGTGTGGGAATTCTCGCCCAGCGTCTTATCCGCACCCTGTGTAAAAGCTGTAAGCAACAATATCCTGCATCGGAAAATGACATTGCGTTTATTAAACGTCAGTACGGTGAGAGTTATCTTAACGAATTGGATCTGCCCTCCCCTCTGATGCTGCATAAAGCGGACGGTTGTGAAGAGTGTGGCGGAACAGGTTACCGTGGCCGTACCGGCGTTCACGAACTGTTAGGGATGACGCCGGAACTTCGTGGCCTGATATATAAAGAAGGCAGTGTGTCTGATATGAAAGAACAGGCTATGAAAGATGGCATGCGCACGCTGGTGCAGGATGCCATTTATAAAGTCATTAAGGGCGACACCGATCTGGCGCAGGTCCAGATTGTCAGTGGTGCCGAATAATATTTCAGCAATTCCGGCAGACTTCACCGGCTAGCAATCAAAAATGCGGCAATCAGTTGCCGCTTTCTTCCGCCGCATCAGCATCAAATTGCCGTCTGGCAAACTGATAAGCTGAATGGGCAACAGCTTCTCCGCCTTCCCCGGCAACGGCTTCAGTTAAACTTTCATTACCACCGGTCACGTCACGGTTAAACAGCCAGTCGTAACCCAGTTCCCACAGGTTTGTGGTAATCGAACTGCCGGTAAACTCCTGCACGGTAAGGTTCGCTGCAGAGTACGCAAGGCCAGCCGGACCACCGTACATAAAGCTGCCAGCCAGATCAGATACCGCACTGATATTTGTTGACGATACCGACTGATACACATCGGCGACAATGGGTATATGATGCAGCAGATTCACCGCATCAAAGCCATCGTTCCAGTCGACCCCGTCCTCACCGAAAGCGGCATTCATGAAGCTGTCCCAGCCTGTTTCCCCGTCTGCCAGCGCAATACTTTCAGCCTCAGAATCTGAGGCCGCAGTCTCTCCGGTGTCTTCAGAGGATGCCTCAGATGAAGAGAGCAAATCAGCCTGCAACATAGCCAGAAATGCGTTCTGCATTTTTGCCAGCCCGGAGTCTGATGTCAGCGATGACAGCACGTCTTCATCCAGTCCCGGGATCCCCAGTGAAGAGGTGAACTGAGACTGAATATCCGCAATCGTCGCGTCCTGCGCCTGTGTTTGTGTGTCATCGTCAGCGGATGTGAGCATAGCCAGCATCGCAGTAAAGCCGTTACTGTCAGATACCACTTCCGCAGCGGTAGTTGCCACGTCTGAAACGGCCTGAGCGGACTCATCAGCTGTTGTAAAATAATCGCCAGTTGCATCGAAAATACGCATAAATCCCCCTACCCGGCAGGCATTTGTCAACATTGTAAAGGTTTCGCAAATCGCTCATGTTTGAGCGTGTTTTTACGAGTTTGTCAGTTAGTATTTGTTTCGAATCGCAAAGGACGGCGGCCATTTACTCCATATAAAACATAATAAATTTCGTGCACAGCAAGCACATTTGGTTAAACAGCTATGAAATTACAATGCCAGTATTTACTGATTTTCGCTTCTTTACATTTGGCTCTGGCAGGCTGCACATCAACCCTGTCTGAAGAAGAGGAAGTGGTGGCGTCCAGTCCGACAAATCCGAAAGTAAAACAGCGCGCCATTGATACCAGTCAGCAGGAAGTCTCCCAGGGGGAAGCCACTTTCCGTCCACCGCGCAGTCAGACTGTGTCAGTAGTCCGTGTTCCCACAGGTTCGCTGTTTGACCCGGACAATGCAGCGGGCTTGTACGAGCTGCATCACAACTTCCGTGTAGGCGATATGGTGCTGATAGAACTGGACGAACAAACATCTTCGCAAAAGTCTGTCGACTACAACGAAGACAAAAGCGCGAGCTTTCAGATCCAACCGCTTACTGTGAACGCAGGTCCGATACACATCAGCGATGACGATTTAAATGTTGACCATGAACAGGGCGGTGAATTTAACAGCTCTGCTAATGCCAGCCAGTCCAATACCCTGGAGGGCAAGATCACGGTTTACGTGGTAGAAGTACTCCCGAACAACAACCTGGTGGTGGCCGGTGAAAAGTGGATCACCATGAATCAGGGGAAGGAATTTATCCGTTTTTCCGGCGAGGTAAGGACTAAAGACATTGATGTGAACAATACCGTCAGCTCTGCAAAAGTCGGTAATGCGCTTATTGAATACAGCGGTAAAGGCGAGCTGCAGGATAATCAGAAACGCAGCCTGTTAAGCAAACTCTTTTCTATTTTCGGGTAGCTGTATGTATTTAATCCGCTGTTTACTTGCTGCCGCTACAATGGTTATGCTGTCTTGTCCCGTCTATGCAGAATGGGTTCAGGGCGAAGCAAAGCTGGCAGTTAAAAATGCACCGCTGGACGACGTTCGCATTATGGCCATCAAAAATGCTATCGCCGATGCATCGTTTAAATCAGGCAGTCTCATTACAGCTGAAGATGTGGTTTTAAACGGACTGCTCATCAGCAGCAAGGCCGAGATCCACTCTACCGGACGTATTCAGCGGGTCGAAATCATTGATGAAACATTAGAGGATGGCTACCTCACTGTTTCCGTGAAAGTGAATATCACACCTATATTTGCCTGTGACAGCGACAAATACAGCCGCTCAGTGCTGGTGACACAATTTCAGTTATTACGACCCAGACAGGCCGCCCACGGCGATATTTACGATTTTGGTCACCAAATCAGTAAACGGCTGGAGCAACAGCTAATCCGCCAGCAACAACAGCTCAATGTGCAGTTGCTGGACAAGGCGTTTGCCTCCACCAGCGCATTCAACTCACTGACGCCGCAGATTATTTATGACAAAGCCTCCTATCTGGCACAAACCCAGGGGCGGCAGTTCATTGTGTTTGGCTATATCCGCGACATCAGCCTGTTCGAACAAATCAACATTGAAGACGATGATGATGTATCAAGACGGCGAAATTTTACCCTGGATGTGTATGTTGTCGATGCCTTCAGAAACTCCCTGTTGTTTCAGGAAAGCTACCATGCCGAAGCGGACTGGAGCTACCCGGAAGGACAAAGTGTAGATACCAATAACAGCCTGTTCTGGCGCGGCGACTTTGGCCGTGTGGCACTGAACACTGTGAATGCTGCCGTGTCCGACATTACCAGTATTATCACCTGCGAGGCCACAGTAACGCAGGTTGTCGACAAGCTGTCAGGTGAACTGGTGATTGGTATGGGCAGTGCAGACGGCGTGGTCGTCGGAGACACCTTCGCCCTGCTGAAAAAGCGCACGTTAAGCAGAACAACCTACACCGGCCTTGCCATGCAAAATACACTGGGCGATGTGCTGTTTACCGTTGCAGAAGTGAACCCTCATGCGGCGCTGCTAAAGAGTGCTGCAGCGCAGTCTCCTGCGCTGGCGGACCTGTATGACCTTGTGATGCCCGCCCCTGCTCCGTAAACCATAATCCAACACCAGTTTTGATGGATCTCGTTAGACTAAATGATAAGATGAGGCCAATATTTCTTTATCTTCAAGTTGGTTAGATGCAATCTCCGTCACCTGAACAGCGTTATTTTTGGGTAGGTATTGGTGCCTCAGCGGGTGGACTGGAACCCATACAAAATCTGTGTGAGGAGCTCCCCGGCGATTCAAATATGATTTATATCATCGCCCAGCACCTGTCTCCTAAACACGAAAGTAAACTGACTGAACTGGTTCAGCGTAATACCCGGCTGAAAGTCAAAACCATTACCAACGGAATGCTTGCCCAACCCAACGTCATTCATGTCACGCCACCTAAATATGACGTCACCGTTCAGGGCGATAAACTGTATTTGTCAGATAAAGAAACTACTTCTCTGGCCAAGCCTTCGGTTAATGCACTTTTTGTCTCGCTGGCTGAAGCGAAAAAAGAGCATGCGGTTGGTGTGATTTTGTCAGGCACGGGGACTGACGGCGCTCATGGTATTAAGGTGATCAGAGCCAATGGTGGCATCACCTATGCGCAGGACGCAAGGTCCGCCGGTTATGATGGCATGCCCCGTTCGGCAATTGACACCGGATGCGTGGATTTTTGTCTTAGCCCTTCCGGGATCGGCAAACACCTTAAAGATCTCAGTACCAAGTTGCCACAGGAACTCAGAGTAAAAATTGAAGCCGACGAGGTACAGGATAAGTTCATCGACCTGGTCAATATTGTCAGGAAACAGTGCGGTGTATCATTCAAACACTATAAAAAGGCGACGCTACAGCGACGCATTGAGCGCAGAATGTTGGCCAGGAAGGTGGACGAGTTTAACGACTACGTGGAACTGCTGAGCCACGATTCAGAAGAAGTGCGGATGTTATACAAAGACATTCTCATCTCTGTGACCAACTTTTTCCGCGACCCCGCTACGTTCAGTCAACTGGCCCCTGTTCTTGAGGACATTACATCAGGTAAATCCTCCGGCGAACCGGTTCGCTTATGGGTGGTTGGCTGCGCTACCGGTGAAGAAGCTTACAGTCTGGCCATCATGCTGTCAGAAGCACTTGGCGGGCCGGATAAAATCAGTAGCGAAGAGCACCAGATATTTGCCTCAGACGTAGACACTGATGCACTGGCAGTAGCCAGACGCGGCCTGTACAGCGAAGCATCCATGGCGGATGTGCCGAAAGAATACAAAGAGAGATACTTCAAAAAGAAAGGAAATGCTTATGAGGTCATAGACGAACTCAAACGCATCATTCTCTTCTCCGGTCATAATATTATTGACGATCCTCCCTTCCTGCGCATCGACATGATCACTTGCCGCAACTTGCTGATTTACTTCGATCAGGAATTACAGAAGAAGGTGTACCGTATTTTCCATTACGCCTTGCGTGAACGCGGTCACCTGTTCTTAGGGAAATCTGAAAGTACATCACAGGTAACGGATATATTCCGTTCTGTGAACTCTCAGGACAAAATCTTCCAGAAGCGCAGCGTTACTTCGTTTAATCCGCAACGGTTCCATTTAAGCGGCAAATCTTCTGTATCTATCGGAGAGTTACCTCAGCGCGTTGCAGACACCTCCCGGCCGCCGAGCTTACCGGATGCACTGGTAGAGCAACTCGGCGATGCCTGTGTATTAATTAACGATAACCTGGATGTTGAGCACATATACGGTAACAGTGCCCACTATATTAAGTTTCCCAAAGGCAAACCCTCGTTTAACTTAAACGAGATTGTCATTGAAATGTTCCGCCATGAAATCCGGCCTCTGGTATATAAAGTGACCCGGACCAAAAAGCAGTCTGAAAGTCAGTTACGCCGCCTGACCATTGACGGTGAACCTTGCCAGGTGAGAATGAAGGTGATGCCGGTACAAATAGAAGAGCAGGATGAGAAGTTCCTGCTTGTCTGTTTTACCAGAACGGCTGATGTACAAAAGCCGGCAAGTCAGGAAATTCATGACGAATCGTCAGAGCGCATTAAAGAGTTGGAAGACGAACTTTCAATGGCGCGGGAGCACATCCAGACCGTAGTGGAAGAACTGGAGACATCTAACGAAGAATTGCAGTCCATGAACGAAGAATTGCAATCATCCAATGAAGAGCTGCAGTCCTCTAACGAGGAACTGGAAACCACTAACGAAGAGCTGCAGTCCACTAATGAAGAATTAGTGACGATGAACGACCAGTTAAATGACAAAACCACCTCACTGGAGCAGGTGACGAATCAACTGGTTAATATCAAGAATTCACTGCAGTTCCCGCTGGTATGTGTTGACAGTGATTCGAATGCTGTCAGGGCAAACCTGGCTGCCCGAAAGTTCTTCTCTTTAACAACGGATCTGGAACACTTCGCCGAACGTCTTCAGGAGCGGTTCGAGAGCTTTGATCTGCATAAAGTCATTAAACAAGTGGCGTCTACTGCCGGTACTCAAACCATCCAGGCAGAATATAAAGACAAACATTTCTGGGTGCACATCACCCCCTACTACGCAACCAACCAATCGATTGAAGGCGCGATCCTCAGTTTCATCGACAATACCGAACTGGTGCATCAGCAAAAAGAGCTGGATCTGAAACGGGAACAGGCTCAGAAAGCCAACCTGGCGAAGACAGAGTTTCTGGCTAATGTCAGCCACGAAATTCGTACACCTCTCAACGCTATTGTGGGTGTAAATGAAGTATTCGGCCTGCAAATTGATAATGAAGAAAAGCGGGCCAGGCTGCTCAAAATTCTCGATAACGCCACGAAGAAGTTACGGGATCTACTCAACGACTTGCTGGATTTTGCCAAGCTGGAATCCGGGCAGCTGTCACTGGAATATACGGAATTTTCGCCCAAAGCCATCATCCGCGATCTCATTGACTTGTATTCCATGGATAATGTGAACAGCAACCGCAAAATTTCGGCTGTTTTTGACAAAGATCTGCCAGACACATTTATCGGCGACCCGTTAAGAATACAGCAAATAGTCACTAACCTGCTGTCAAATGCCATTAAGTTCACTGAAAACGGCACAATAAAGATTATTGCTAAAGGTCACTGGGACAAACCGGTTTATCAACTGGTTCTGCAAGTTTCGGATACCGGAATTGGTATGTCTGAGCAACATATCAAACAAATATTCGATAAGTTCACGCAGGCAGATTCAAGCATTGCCAGACGCTTCGGCGGCTCCGGCCTCGGGCTGTCTATTGTCAAAGAACTGGTTAGTCTGATGGCCGGCAGCATCGACGTTGAAAGTGAAGAAGGCAAAGGCACTACCTTTACAATTAATCTGCCCTTGCAAACGCCCAAGGTGGTCAGGGAAGCCGTCACCAATGTACCGGTGAGCCAGCTTAAGCTTCGCAATACAGGCGACCATAGGGTACTCATTATCGAGGATAACGAAGCCAATATTTTCATTTTGTCGTCTTACCTGGATGAGCTGGGTGTGCAGTACGATGTAGCCCGCAATGGTAAAGAAGGCCTCAATGAAGTGAAAGACAGCACTTATGCACTTATTTTGCTGGATTTGCAGATGGACGAAATGGATGGCTTTACCTTTTTCGAAGAGTTTAAAAAACTCCCCGGTGACAAGCTTCAGAATACCCGGGTTGTAGCAGTATCCGCCCATGTTCATCAGGACATCATCAACCGCTGCAAACAGGCCGGAATGAGCGATTTTCTTCCCAAGCCCGTAGAAATAGCTAAACTTCATGGCTTGCTGGAGAAATATTTGGATGGAAAATCAAGTTGATAGCGTGGTCAGATACCCTGAGGTCAGTCCGGTATTTTTTATCGGCGCCTCATTAGGTGGCGTTAAGGCGTTTATTCATCTTGTGGAAAATCTGCCTGACGACTTTCCTGCTCCGGTTTTCCTGTTGTTACACCGGATAAAAAACAGCGATATCAAAGCCGGTGATATGCGCATGGTATTGCAGGCGAAAACCCTGCTGACCGTGGAAAACGCTGTTGAAGGAGAGGTTGTCAGATCAGGTCATATCTATCTGCCTCCGGATAATCTTCACATAGGGGTGGAGGACAACCGTATTAAGTTTTATGAAACCCCTGATGAGTCTTACTGGCGCCCAGCTATCGATGTGATGTTTAAATCTGCTGCGCGGGAGTATTCCGACAGAACGGTTGCCATATTGCTTACCGGGAATCTGGACGACGGTGTTCAGGGTTTACGGGAAACATCGGCACAGGGCGGTATCACCGTGGCACAGTCACCGGAAGATGCTTATGCTCCCTACCTGCCGCTGAATGCTGTGATGAACGACCATCCGTCACATGTGCTGCCGCTAAAAGACATCCCGAAACTAATGTGTGAGCTTACCCGTCATCCTCATTTTGACGATCAGGAAAGTGTAGCCTTTGAATCGGCAAAGGTTGCCAGGGAACTGAAAAAGAAAATGAAGTAGCAGTACGCCGCTGCTACTTCTTTTACCTGATTACTTCATCAGCGTAATTTTGCCAAACACCGAGGCATCAATGAAACCCAGGTTCTTATCACCGTTAACCGGCGTAATTTCATGAGAACCCACAAAGTGTTCACGCTCAGGGCTGCCGTCGTTATCGCAATAAGCCAGCATAAACCCCATTATCTTACCTTCTTCTAATGACAGCGGTTCGCCCGGCTTAGCGGTACTGAATGAATCATCATAAATATCAATCGCCACTTCCCAGGTAATGGTATACGGTGATGATTCATCGCGGTGCCACTCACTTTCCACATGATCGTTCAGCAACACCACGCCATTGCCATCATTTTCATCACCAAAGTCTGCAGCATTGCCATCCAGCGCAATATGATAGGCAAAGGCATTATAACTGTACTGGTGATTACCGCCTGATGCATCTTCGTCTATGAACACTTCCAGACAATCATCATCCCAGTATTTATCCTTTGGATCCGGATGGGTATCAATGAGAACATCATCCACAATTTCCACCAGCAGATAGAGCTTGCTTTCGTCCCATGCCAGTTTAAAACGACCGGAGAAATCCTCTTTAGATGGCATGCTTCCTACCATCAGATGCTCCAGCGGGTGCCATTGCGCTTCCTGCCACACAGCATCATCACCGGCACCATTTACAGTGACACCATTTTTGGCAAATGTGGCATCCATCGCCATGGCAACAGGAGAAAGTAAGCTGAAGCTTAACGCCCCCGCGGTGAGTAATCTTTTATACATACTGGTTCCTTGTGTGGAAAATACGCTTAACGTTACCGATAACATTCACAGAATTTTTACACGCTCCGCACAGAATGTGAACCCTGATCAGACGGTTTTATTCATTACGAATGAGCCGAATGATTGTAAGCAGCATTCTTTGTGAAGAAAAAACGCCGCGTGTCATAACGCGGCGTCTGTTCACAACAAAGCAGCGGGATTACAGATTATATCCGCGCTCTTCGTGGCTTGAGATATCCAGGCCTTTCTGCTCGGTTTCCATATCCACACGCAGACCGTTAGTCATGGCAGATACCACTTTAAGCAGTAACCAGGATATCACGGCTGTGTAAGCAAATACCGCCACAATACCAATCACCTGCACGGTTAACTGCTCAGAAATACTGGTGTTGCCGCCACCGAAACCATAGCCACTGAACAGCCCTAAATCTGGTGAGCAGAAGATCCCGGCAAGGAACGTTCCCAGAATACCGCCAACACCGTGCACAGGGAAAACGTCAAGAGAATCGTCGATTTTCCATTTCTGTTTGATCAGGTTGGTGCAGTAGAAACAAATCACACCGGCAGATAAACCGATAACCAGACCGGCCGCAGGGCCAACAAACCCCGAAGCTGGCGTAATTGTACCCAGTCCGGCAACCATACCGGTGACAATACCCAGTACAGAAGGCTTACCGTATTTTTTCCATTCCAGTGTCATCCATGCCAGCGAACCTGCTGCCGCACTGATATGAGTCACCAGCATCGCCATTGCAGCATCACCGTTTGCAGCCACAGCACTGCCACCATTAAAGCCGAACCAGCCTACCCATAACATACCAGCGCCGCCGACGGTCATCGTCAGGTTATGAGGGATCATGGAAGCACTGCCGTAGCCGGTACGGTTTCCAATCACCAGTGCTGCCACCAGAGCCCCCACACCTGCAGTAATGTGGACGACGGTACCACCGGCAAAGTCCAGCAGTCCCATTTCAGCCAGCCAGCCGCCGCCCCATACCCAGTGACAAACTGGCAGATAAACCAGTACCAGCCACACCAGCGCAAATATCAGCACGGAAGAGAACTTCATACGCTCGGCAAAGCCGCCCACCATCAGCGCAGGTGTAATAACCGCAAATGTGAGCTGGAACATAAAAAATAATGCTTCAGGGATGGTGCCGGACAAACTGTCCTTCGTCACGCCATCTAAGAACATTTTTGAAAAGTCGCCGATGAAGCTGTTTCCTTCACCAAACGCCAGGCTGTAACCGGCAATCAGCCAGATAAGCGATGCGCCGCAGGCAATAGCAAAACATTGCATCAGTACCGACAGCACGTTTTTACTGCGTACCAGGCCAGCATAGAAGAAGGATAACCCCGGTAATGTCATAAACAGTACCAGTGCAGTTGAAGTGAGGATCCAGGCGGTATCGCCCGTATCGGCAGACGCCTGAGCAAATACCGGGCACGGCAAGAGTAAAGCAACAGCTGGAAGCCAGTTACGCATAATGTTGTCCTGATTTTTTAATGAGTTTGGATTTATCGCGCCTTTGTGGCGTCTTTTATTTCCATATCGTAGGTTGCAACCCCGTGCCGGATTACCGGATCGGAAACGCCTCCTTGTCGCGCTTATTGCTTTTATTTTTTGCGAGACGCATTTTTATCAAAAATATACCTGACCTTCGTATTAGTAAAAAGTCTAAATTAATGAATATTTATGCACTGTTAAGCAATTATTTATGGTTTGCTGTGTTTTCGTTCAATAATCAGGCAGGACATCAGAATATGATGCTGCACCTTCTGACAGGCGCAGCATGACAGCTGGGAATTATTCAACACCAGGCATAGGTTCAAACCCCGGCAATTCTTTGATACGTGCAATCCATCGGTTCACAGCAGGGTAATCTGATAAACTCACGCCACCTTCAGGGGCCAGCGCCACGTAAGGCATTACCGCGCAATCGGCTATTGTCGGACGCTCCAGCGCCAGCCAGTCGTGCACTGACAAACGCTGCTCAAGTAACATTAATATACGTTCAGAGGTACCCAGCGTGGTGACTTTATCCAGCGCATAACCAAATTTATCTACCAGCCGTGCGGCGTTCGGACCATGCTGTATTTCGTTCGACGCCACTGACAACCATTGCTGCACTTCTGCCATACCCTGAGCATCTGCCGGCAACCAGCTTTCAAGGTCGTGCTTGCGGGCGAGATAAATAAGGATGGCCTGAGCATCTCTGAGCGTAATATCGCCATCTGTCAGCACCGGAATTTCGCCCCAGGGGTTCAGGGCAAGCATGGCATCACTTTTGTGTTCACCATTAATGAAATCCACCGGCACAATATCCAGCTCAATGTTCGCCAGAGCCGCGAATAATCTCACTTTGTAACAGTTTCCTGATAATTCCAAATCATAAAGCTTCATGTATTTTCCACCACGTTGTTAACGATTTGTTTCACGTTAAACCGTATGCATATCGCAATAAAGATGCGATAGTTAATTTCAGTAAACCGTTTTTCGCACTAATAGAAGGGTTATGGACAAGTTTAAAGCCATGCAGGTGTTTGTGACCATCGCAGACAAGGGCAGCCTGACCGGGGCAGCAGAGCATCTGAACACATCTCTGACATCCGTAGTACGCACTCTGGCGGCCCTTGAAAATCATCTCGAAGTGCGGTTATTTCACCGCACTACACGCAGTATTGTCATTACTGATGAGGGGCGCGAATACTACACCCGCTGTCAGACAATACTGGCCGAAGTTACAGAAGCTGAGAGTCGCCTGACAGACCGGCAAACGGAACCTCAGGGAAAAGTCACAGTGACGGCACCGGTCACCTTCGGCAAACGCCATGTCATGCCTAAGATCAGCCAGTACCTGTCACGGTATCCGAAAATGCAGGTAGATTTGTTACTGCTGGACCGGCCGGTGGATATGCTCAGTGAAGGCGTGGACGTAGCGGTAAGGATAGGACGCATCGGTAATCATAATCTGGTTGCCAGACAACTGGGCACCATGCGCCATGTGCTTTGTGCCAGCCCTGTATTTCTGTCTGCTCACCAGTCAGTGTTGTCACCGGATTCACTCAACGGCTTGCCGGCAATTCATTTAAGCGTACTGGAAAGCCCGTCAGAGTGGATGTTCACAAAAGGCGGGAAGAGTCAGAAGATTGCCCTCAGCAGTCGTCTTACCACCAATCAGGTGGATGCAGCGTTAGAAGCTTGTGTCAGTGGCGTGGGATTTTGTCGTTTTTTGCACTATCAGGTAGCGGAACTGGTGCAGGCAGGCAAACTGGTTATTGTACTTCCGGATTATGAGCCTCACCCGCTGCCGGTACACTTACTCTATGCGCCGGTAAAGCTGCAAACGAAACGACTGCGGACGATGACGGACTGGCTGACAAGGCCGTTGCAACAGGATTTGATTCAAATAGCTGAATCCGGGGCAGAACGATAAAAAGACTGTGTGCGTAGCTTAGCCCGCTTCTACGCCTTTCGTTTGAAGTGATAGTGCTCTTTCTGATATTTCGACGGCGTTGTATGGTAAACGTCTTTGAAAGCCCTGCTGAAGTGGGAAGGTGAAGCAAACCCTGTATCGTAAGAAATCTGAGTGATTTGCATCCCCTCTTCCAGCATGCCTCTGGCCTTTTCAAGTCTGAATTCTCTGATCACGGCATTGAATGGCTTGTCAAAAGACGACAGGAACAAGCGCTGAAGATGCCTGTCACTGACCGCCATCATTTCAGCGAACACAGGTTTTGTGAAATCTTCATCTCCATAGTGTTTTTCCATTAATTCCAGTGCTTTAAAATAGAACCGCTGCCCCTGCTCATTTTCAAATTCGGGTAATTCGTCCTCTGGTTCTTCTGTGACATGTTCAGTCACCTCCGGCTCCACAGGTTGATAGCGTTCAAATAAATTACTTATTCTGGATAACAACAGCGGTTTCTCTAACGGCTTGGTCATATAGCTGTCGGCACCGGCTTCAAGTGCCAGCCGTATACTTTTAGGATCGCCAAAGGCAGACATGAAAATTAGCGGCACTTTCGCCAGAGAGTCATCTCTGCGCAGGGCTTTTGCGAAAGCCAGACCATCCATATCCGGCATTTTATAGTCAGTCAGAACAAGGTCAGGCTTTGCTCTGGCAATGATATCCAGCGCTTCTTTGCCATTCGATGCCATCAGACAACGATAAACGCCTCCCAAAAAGTCCCGGATATAGGTGCGCAATTCCTCGTTATCATCCACTACCAGAATGACTTTTCCTTCACCCACCAGTTCACGATCGATGTTGTAATGACGTGCCGGGTTCTCTTTCACTTCCTTCGCTATGGCCTGCGACTTTGTTGTTGATCCCGTCATAGGCAAAAATACGGTAAAACAGGAACCGGCTCCGGGCTCAGATTCCACTTTAATATGCCCGCCGTTAGCAATAACAAGTTCCTTCACCAGCGCCAGCCCCACACCTGTACCTTCGGCTTCATTTTCCAGACGGGTGTAACGGTCGAAAATCTTATCCACCTGCTCTTCAGTCATGCCGGCTCCGTTGTCACTGACTTCGATGACCAGCTGCAACTGCCGCTGTTTTACCGATACGCCGATCTTTCCGCCTTCAGGTGTATATTTCACTGCGTTGGAGACCAGGTTACTGAGAATTTTTTCGAGACTGTCAGTGAATAACGTAATTCGCTTCTGGCCAGAGCACTGCCATGTTAATTGGTGTTTTTTCAGCGCCGCGTATGCTTTTAAGTCAAACATGATGCGGGGCATATCATGATCCAGCTCATAATGCTGGGGAGGCAGAGTCTTGATGTATTCCAGTTTTTCCAGTTCCAGCATCTGGTCAACCAGCACACTGATCCGGTCTGCATTTCGCGTAGCGAGCTCAACCCGCTCCACCGTTTTGTCTGAATCCGGCGCTTCCAGCACTTCCTTCAAGGGCCCGAGTATAAGCGTAAGTGGTGTACGGATTTCGTGTGACAAATTCGCCATGGCACGTTGTTTATTCCGCAACATCCGCTGCATAAACTGGTTAGTATCCTGAATGACACTATTTTTCTCTTCCACCAGCGTTGTAAGCATAGCCCCCTGTTCATCAACCCGTTTCAAATAGCTTCTGTAAGCGAGATAAAGACCAATAATGACTATCAACAGATAGACCATCATTGCCTGCCACGTGCGCCACCACGGTGGAAGTACATTCAGTGGGATAGTAGTAACCGGCTGCTCTACGTGACTTCTGGGATCGTGGATGCGGATCTTCAGCGAGTAACTATCGACAGGAAGCTCGCTTAAAGTAATTATTCTTTCTTCCGGAGCTAATTTGATCCAGTCGGAATCTCTGCCCGTCAATTTGTATTCGTAGCTGAGTAAACCTCTGGCAACATAATTTGTCGAAGGAAGACCAATTGTAAAACTGTCTTCTACAGTGGAGATCCCCTTTTCGCTACCCAGCATTTCCACAGAACTATCAGCAACTTCAATTTTAATCTTTGATGTATCGATGTTGTGCTTATTCTGACTGAGTTGCTTCAGATTTCCCAAAAAGCTATTTTTTTCAAGCAAATTGCTTTGCTTGTCACCCCTTACCAAGATGAAGTTCTTCGTAACCCCGATCCCGTCAAACTGAAAGTCTGAATCGGTAATTCCAAAGCTCTTTCCTATAAAAATGTTTTCTCCATGCTCTTTACCAATAGCGAATAATCCGTTGTTTGCAGCTACAAGCCAGTATTTATCCAAAGAAACAACATCACGAATGAATCCGGGGCCGGAATTTTTTATCCCGGCGTCGCCTGATATTAAATCTTTAAAGAGGAATCCGTTACCTGATGTACCGATCAGTAAACTTTCATTATCAGAATAAATAGATGTATATACCTGATATTGGTGAGATATTCCGAAGTCAATTTGCTTTATTCCGGAGTTACCTGCAATCTCGAAAATCCCCACTCCGTCAACGGTCAGGATTAAAGAATCATTTGTCGTTCTTCGTATATTTGAAATGAAATAAGGTAATACTTCTTTGTAGCCATGGCTGAGATTAAGCAACTTGTTCCCTTCTGAATCCTGAACCAGCGCGTAGATTATCCCGCCTACCTCAAATGCCTCTAAAACACTCTTAAAAACTACTTCGTCGATTTTTACTGATATGCCGGAAGGGGAATGGCTTTCAGTTACTTCTTTATCTAACGGATAAAGGTTAACTTCATCATCAAACAGATATACAGCCTCATGACCATAGAGCACCCTTCTTCCTTCAACCTGGAAAATAGTATTCTCCATTTCGCTATCTTCCGAAATGCTCGTAACAGCAACTTGAGAATTATTTCTTAAAAGCAGAGTATCTGAATTAGCCATGGATTCTACAGACATTACCTCCTGCCCGGTTAATGGCAGGTTCGTAGCGGAGATGGATGTGATTAAATCAGAAAGGACAACCAGGCCATGGGTTGTATCAACTGCAAATAAATTCCCATATCTGTCTTCAGCCATATCTGTGACTATAAGAAGTTCATTTTCAGCTTGCAAAAATTCGTGTGCTATCAGTTGTTCCTGTTTCGAATCCAGATAATATAAATTTTCTGCTGCCACCCATACCTTCTCATTCTGATCGATGAAAATTGAACGGACTGGTTGTGAATCCTCGTCGGGAATATTTCTGGAACTGACTAATCTCACACCTTTTGTCATCTTATTAAAAATAAGCACACCACTATCTGCGCCAATGTACAGGTGTTCTTCGTCAATGGTCAGTGTATGCAGTTTTTGAGAAGGCTCGATTGAGAGATTAAATTGTGCCCACGATTCGTTAGCAAAAGAATAGAAGAAAAGTCCTTCATCTCTGTCAATCCACCAAATTCCGTCTGATGAATCGTCAACTGCCAAATCAACGACCTGGTCACCAATGACAATTCCTTTACCCCTTAAATTTGAACTCTCCTGCATTGTCGCAATATCATAAATGTGGATGTTAGAGAGCGTACTAACGATGATTTTGTCGCGGCCGATATCTGTTTTCCAAAAACCTCTGTTCTTAATACCTGATGTGTTAACAGGCCTTACTTCGTTGCTACTTGTATCCATTAAGTACAAGCCATTCCCATAAACACTTATAAGCAAATAGCCATTATTCAGGCGGTCGATATCAGTTACCCATGTCGATATTCCTGCACTATTTTTTGCCTTTGAGAATTTTAATAATTCTCCGGCCCTTATATCCATTAACCCATTCTCACCGCCGGTCCAGACACCGTCTTCCGATACAATTATCGCAGAGGGGATACCTATGGTCAGGTCAGGAGATTCGTAGGAATAGTCAAGTTCAGACTGGAAACCGGAGGCAATTACACTCAATGAGACATTTAATATACAAAATAGGACAAATACACCAAAAAACTTCATTTTGGACACTCCATGACCTTTTAAGACAATCCATTGTTTTGAAAAACGAGATAATCATCACGCTTTTAATGAGTTCTTATTTATATTAATCATAAACATGGAGAAGATTACAATGGAAATATTGTATAAAATTAACGCATCGGATGAGTTGGGTAATGCCGATATTTTGGAGGTAATCAGTGGAGGAACGTTACCGGAGACAAATACGATTGAGCAGACTTCGGCCGTAATACCAAAGGCTCCTCCTAAGTTACCTGTTTATCCTTCAAGTTTAGATTAAACCAACAACCACTGCATGCCCGCATTTTCTGCGGCTTGCTGATCGTAGATATAGTCTCCCACATAAAGGATATGTGCGGGGGCTATTTGCCATTGCCCGGCAATCATAAGTAGTGCCGTGGGATCGGGCTTGGCAGGGGCGCATTCGCGGGTGAGTACGGTTGAAATGGGGATTTGATTGTTGCTGATTTTAAGCGCTGTGGCCTGTTTGCAGTTGCGGGTAACAATGGCAGCGGGCAAATCAGCATTGATGACGGCATCTACCATGTATTTTCCTGCCGGCAACCATTTCGCATTCTCAGCATCGGCCATTTCGTGCTCCAGAATGACCTGATGTGCCGATGCTCTTGAGGTTTCATCAGGCAGGTTATCGATAAAGGTAAGGATATCTTCGCTGGCAGGGCAACCTATTTCCCGGCGCATTTGAGAAAAGTCGAGGACAGACTCCACCAGCGTACCGTCTAAATCAAATATCACTCCGCTGACATTCGTCAAATCTAACTTCATCTCTTCTCTCTCCTTCATTATGCGGCATCTGCTACATCCCTAGTGTAGCGAACCATGTCGCTTTTGAATCTAACATTTATGTCATCAACACTGACATTGGGGTAAATGCCGCCAGTTAGTTGTGTACTGAGGAGACAAATGCGCCCGCTTCATTCGCCAGGGTTGATGGTCACCTTTCGCCGCGATGCCGATGGTACTGCTGCCGTATTTTCTGTTAATGGCGTCCATGCATGCCATCAGCTTTGTATTCCCTTCACTTTGTGCGAACAAATCCGGCTGTTTTACATCTTCATCCTGAATTTCAATTGCTCCCACGCCGCACTTATGAAACAACACGCCTTCTTTATATAAAGAATCAGCTGCATTACCGGCGGCTTCTGACAGCATTCGCGTATCCGCCGTGGCAATGGCAAAACGGTGCTGTACAGCTTTATGATAATGTCCGCTGGCGGCAAAGGGGTTCGCATGGGCAAAAAGGGTAAGGGTTTTCACGGTACAATTTTGCTTCCTGAGCTTTTCAGCTACCCGCTCAGCATGCCAGCAAAGTGCCTGCCGTAAACTCTGATGGTCCATAACTGGGTGGCCAAAAGCGCGGGTAGCATAGATTTGCTGTTTTTTAGGACGATGACTTTCCCATTCAATGCAGGTAACGCCGTTAAGCTCCCGCACGGTACGTTCAATCTCTACAGAGAATTGCTTACGGATACTTTTAGGCGCTGCGCAGGCAAGCTCCCACGCAGAGCGCACACCACTGTTTTCCAGCTTTTCCGCGATACGCCGGCCAATCCCCCACACATCTTGCGGCGACATTTCCTGTAAGGTGCGCTGGATCTGTGTCTTTTCAGCAAGCACCGCAATGCCGGATTTATCTCCCAGTCTTTTACCCGCATGGCTGGCTACCTTCGCCAGCGTCGGCGTAAGCCCGAAACCCACTCCTACAGGCAGACGTAACTGCTGCCAGACAGCACGCCTGATAGTTTCACCGTAGGCGTTCCATCCTTCCGGCGGTTGCCAGTTATCAAAATACAAAAAGCACTCGTCGATAGAGTACACATGCTGGTGAGGCGCAAAACCGCCAACAATATTCATCATCTGGTTGGACAAATAGTCATACAGTTCATAATTAGACGACCTGATCACTGCCCCTTTTTGTTCCAGCAGTTTCTGTACCTTGTAGTACGGGCCGAATTTCTTTACGCCGAGGGCTTTCGCCTTGTCGCACAATGCACAAATGCAGCCATCGTTATTTGTCAGTACCACCACGGGTTTGTCACGGATAGCGGGGTCAAACACCTTTTCGGCGGACGCATAAAAGCCGTTGGCATCGACTAACGCAAACATTGTCTTAACTGCCTGGTATAGCGATGCATTCTGACAGAACGGATAACAATGCCTTCTTCTTCGAAGGTATCTCCCTCCCCCAACACGTAAGGTTGCTGGTGTTTGCCGGGCGATACCAGAACCATGGCTTTGCGATCGAATAGCTTACACACAAACACACCATTCAAATTAGCCACCACCACATCCAGCGAAGTGGGTGCAGCAGCGCGGTCGACAATGAGTAAATCGCCATCGAATATGCCCACGCCGGTCATCGACTCTCCCTGTGCCTGTCCAATAAATGTAGCAGTGGGATGGTCTATAAGCAGCTCGTCGAGATCAAGCCCGAGCTGTCGGTATTCGGCTGCCGGGGACTCGAAGCCGGTGATACCAGCCTGTGCAATAACCGGAATAATTCTCAACATAGTACAAAAAACAGTTGCCTCAGATACTGTTTATTTATACAGTAATTATGAATCAGGTTAAAATTAAATTTCATTTTACGTTCGACATCGGAGAACCATCATGGCTATTACAGTGCAATATGTTGTTTCGCATAAAGGGGTAGAAAAGTTGGTCACTACAGACAAGAAGGAAGCTGATCAGTATGACAAAATGCTGGATGCGGCAGATAATCTGGCTGCTTACATCGGTGCGAAAGGTATCAAGCTGGAAGACGACGTGATTGAGAATCTGTCTGTCATGCTGGCAAAGAATAAAGATGCCGTAGGCAAATTGCTCAAAGGCGCTTCTGCTGATGACGTCCTCGACGCCGAATCAGCAGAAGTGGTAAAGCTACAGGCAAACAGTAAAAACTAAAAGCGGGTTACACTACATTCCGCTTATTGGTAAAGCGGGTGATAACCGAGTGTACTTCGTTAACGGTTTTACGCAGACGCTGGCTGGCATCTAATGATGATTCTGATGCCCGCTGGGTATCTTTGGCACCATCGGCAATTTCTACGACTTGCTGATTGATGTGTTCTGCCACAGAACTTTGCTGCTCTACAGCGGAGGCCATTTCGAAGGTTTGATCTGCAATAACACTCACGGCCTGATTAATGTCTGCCAGTGTTTTGCGGGTATCTTCAACAATGGCCGTGCCCTGCTCGGCTGATGCCATACCGTCATTGGATACTCTGACAGCACGTTCTGACCGCTCAGCCAGAACATGGATAATATTATGAATTTTATCTGTGGACTCTCTGGTTTTTGATGCCAGTGACCGTACTTCATCAGCAACTACAGCGAAGCCTCGTCCCTGCTCGCCGGCGCGGGCTGCTTCAATGGCGGCGTTCAGTGCCAGCAGGTTTGTCTGTTCAGCAATGGTCGATATTAAACTGGCAGCTTCACCAATATCATTCGTGGACTGCGCCAGTTCCTGCACGGTGACCGAAATAGAACTGACCGCTTCTTTAAGCGCCATGATGGCAGATAACGCCTCATCCGCTTTCTGATTACCGGCTTCCACATTTTTAGAAGCAGAACGGGCGCTGTCGGCATTCATGTCAACCCGCTCTGATACACTTTGAATAGCCTGCGACATCTCGTTAACGGCTGAAGCAATGTTTTGCGTTGCCTCGTTTTGCTGCACGACAGCCGTACTGGTGATTTCGGCCTGTTGATGGGTGGTGTTGGCAATCGTATCCAACCCCCCGGCGGCATCCTGAATGCGGGCAAGAGCTGTGCGGCTGCGCGCAAGTTCGCATCCCAAAACCAGTTTGGCACGTGACCGGTTACCGAAGTCTGCAAAATAGGTTTGCGATACCACCGGATTCGAATAGCTGTCAGGAGAAATATCAATAAGCGCCTGCCAGTCACCTTTAATTTTAGAGGCCATCCAGAAACTGCACACCGCAAAACCTGCGGCAGCGATACCGGCCGGCAGCACACCTGCCGTGGCGAATAAAGCCGCCACGGTAATAAGACCCATCACGATAAATGGCAGGTAATTTTTCATGTAGTGAACGGCCAGTTCACCGGTTGACGTACTGGACTTACCTTCACGTAGCCGCTCGTAACAGTATTCTGCACGGGCAATTTCGTCCGGCAAGGCCGGCACACGTACTGATTCATAGCCCGTGATCTGAGAATTTTCAAAAACCGGGGTCACGAACGCCGAAACCCAGTAATGGTCTCCGTTTTTGCGCCGGTTTTTTACCAGTCCCATCCAGATATTGCCAGCAGACAAGGTATCCCACATTTCGCGGAACACACCGGGCGGCATGTCCGGATGGCGCACAATATTATGGTTTTTTCCAATCAGTTCATCATGGCTGAAGCCACTGACTTCAACGAACTCATCATTGCAGTGCGTGATCACACCACGTGTATCGGTAGATGAAATGAGCCGGTAGTGCTGAGGAATGTTGTAAAGCTTCTGGGTAACCGGTTGATTATTTCGCATATAATTGACTCACATCCCTGCGTTCTCAGAAATTGGTTAAGGGTCACATTAACCTTAGCCTATATTTAGACTTTCGAGTAATTGACCTATAAAAAAATAGAAGGAACGGAGTTTACAGCCCGGAACTGAGTTTGAAAAGTCAGCATTTACTAATGTAAATACATAGAGTTATCACTGCAGAGGGAAATTGAGGGTCACAGTGGTTCCGGAACCGGTATCGCTCTGAATATCTATCCAACCATTATGAGATTCCATCAAAGCCTGCGCCACAGAAAGGCCAAGGCCTGTGCCGCTGCCGGGAGGACGAGTAGTGAAGAAAGGCGTAAAAATTAATGGCATGTGCTCAGGCTTTATTCCTTCACCATTGTCTTTTATAAACACTTTAACTGCGCCAGGCAGATCAGCAACAGCGATACTGATTGTGCCGCCGGATACACAGGCATCAATTGCGTTTTCAACTACTGCCTCAAGCACCTGCCTGATCTGTTTCCTGTTAACCAGTACCTGCAAGCGGGAATCCGACGCATCGAAATTGAGAGAAACATTTGCAGGAATTCGCTTGATGATATCCTCCAGACCAAACTCAAGAAGATCGTCTACATCTTCCCAGTTACGTTCCACGGTAACCGGAGAAGAAAAAATCTGCAGTGAGGAAACAATTTCAGCAATACGGTTAGCGCCTTCCAGAGATGATTTTTGCATGTCTGAAAGCATTTCTCTCACATCCCGCAGTAAGTATTTCAACTCCATGTCTGCGGGTAATGTGGCTGCAGAGGTGCTGTCCTTATTTAACTCATCTTTAAGTTCATCCCAGGCATCGAACACATCCTTCAGCATATATTCCTGAATTTCACAGTTACTTTTGATAAAGCCGATGGGGTTATTAATTTCATGAGCAATACCCGCAGCAAGCTGACTAAGCAGTGTCATACGGTCCACCATGGCTATGCTGTCAGAGGAAGGCTTGGCTGATTGCTTAAATGTATCAGCCTCACTGTCAGGAAGTTGAGACAGCAACTGATGATATATAGCGCGGGTTTCGCTGAGAGCACGGCGCAGGTTTTGGTTTGCCAGATAGGCATCGCGGGAGTAATTATTGAGCATGTCTTCAGCCGCCGTACGCGCCAGCTGCTCACGACTCAATTTTCTCTGCAACAATGCAATTTGCTGCTGCAACTTCTGAATATCTGAACTCACATTAATCTCCGGCAGCCGGACGCCAAATCCGCACGATCAACGGATTTCACAGTCTGCTCTGAAATCATATACAAACCCTGAACTAAAGCATAGCTCCGGGTTGTCCAAACTACACGGCCTGAACCCCGAATTTATTCCAAAGTACACACCGGGATCACAATCAACCGCGAAAACATTTGTCCTCCGGTTTGATCCGGGGATCGCTTTGATCATTTTTACCCGCAAATCAAGTCTTTTTTATGCACAAGACTGTGGATAACTTTGTGCATTGTTTGTATACATGGCGTTGATGACTGCATTGTCAGCCCCTCCGGCGCCAACAAATTAAAGCCTTTGATACCAACACAGCGCAGAAACCATAAGGTGTCTATCAATTCGACAATAATCAATAGTCAACGCTTTTTTGATTGCTTTCCGCCAATACCATAAAAGTTTGGCTTGTGGAAATAATCCTACTACATCGGGATCTGAAGGGGCAGTCTCAATGTCTCAACGTGCAGCTACAGATCAGATCGCGATCCAATACGCACAAAAAAGCCCGGCGAACCGGGCTTTTTCAATCTGCGGAAAGAAAGGCTTATTCGCCTTCTTCGTAACGCTTGGCGCTGGATACGATTTCAGCTTTCGCTGCTTCTGCATCTGCCCAACCGTCGATCTTAACCCACTTGCCAGGCTCCAGATCTTTATAGTGAGAGAAGAAGTGCTCGATTTGCTGTTTAGTCAGCTCTGGCACATCGTTGATGTCTTTCACGTCGCGGTAAATCGTAGACAGCTTGTCTACCGGCACTGCCAGAACTTTCGCGTCAGTACCTGACTCGTCAGTCATGTTCAGAACACCAACAGGACGACACTTGATCACAGAACCACTGATAATCGGGAACGGCGTCATAACCAGTACGTCAACCGGGTCACCGTCTAAAGACAGTGTGTTATTCACGTAGCCGTAGTTTACCGGATAGTGCATGCAGGTAGCCATGAAACGGTCAACAAACATTGCACCGGTGTCTTTGTCTACTTCATATTTTACCGGGTCAGCGTGAGCTGGGATTTCGATGATGACATTCACCACTTCTGGCATATCTTTACCAGCAGGAACGTTGTTAAGGCTCATGAAATAATCCTTTGATTTGTTAAATTAAAAACGGGATTTGTCCGGGAAAACAAACACACTGTATTCCCTTTCACGGCAAAATCGCGCCTAAGTATACGGTGACTACCGTAAAATAAAAACTGCTTAAGACCCAAGTCTTAAGCAGTCTTCAGTATTTTTGTGCTGAATGTGCGCTATTCCGCTTTAGCGTGATAGCTCAGGCACGTTTCCACTTCTTCTTTGGAACCTAAAATCACCGGTACACGTTGATGAATTTCGGTGGGCATCACTTCCATGATACGTCCTGTACCCGTGTCGGCCAGGCCACCGGCCTGTTCCATCAGAAATGCCATCGGGTTGGCTTCGTATAATAAACGCAGTTTACCGGCTTTAGACGGGTTACGGTTGTCATAGGGATACATAAAAATACCGCCCCGGCAAAGCAGACGGTGAATATCGCCCACCATCGCCGCCACCCAGCGCATGTTGAAATTCTTTTCACGGGGACCGTCTGTGCCCGCCAGCAAGTCAGCAATATAAGCTTTCATCGGCGCTTCCCAGTGGCGCTGATTAGACGCGTTGATTGAAAACTCGGATGTTTGCTCAGGCACCTGCACATTGGGGTGCGTTAACAGGAAACCACCGTGGGTTTTATCCAGAGTATAAATGTGTGTGCCACGGCCGGTAGTCAGCGCCATCATGGTTGACGGACCATACAGTACATAACCGGCAGCAACCATTTGTGTACCGGGCTGTAAAAACGCAGACGGGTCGTCGGGCTCCATCCACTGCGGTGCATGGGCGATAGAGAAAATAGTACCAATCAGACTGTTGATTTCAGTATTTGACGAGCCATCCAGCGGGTCAAAACTTACCAGGTAGTTGCCTTCAGGGTTGCACGGTACCACCGTGTCTTCTTCTTCAGAAGAAATGGCTTTTACATAGCCGGAATCCCGTAAAGTATCTTTCAATATCTGGTTAGAAATCACGTCCAGCTTCTTTTGGGTTTCCCCCTGAACGTTTTCACTCAACGTCGAACCTAATACCCCCGCCAAAGCGCCCTGACTGACACGGAAAGAAATTTCCTTACAGCCCGCCAGCAATGTACGGATAAGCAAAATAAGCTCAAGAGGAGCGCCGTCTTGTTGTAGTTGAGAATTTAAACGTTTCATTGTGTGCAATAGCCTTGTTTATTTATGTAGGGTAATGATTCGCTTTGCGCCGGCATTCCCGCCAGTGTCCAAAAGCCAATCTGAATCACTTTGCTTTATTATTGTATGCCGGTGTTTTCGTTCCACTGGCTGGTAGCAAATGTAATTAAAACGATTGTAACCGCGAATGGACCACAGGGAAACGGCTTATTCTTACATTGCTGCGTACTCTGGTATTGGCGTGCACACCGGGAGTTCTGCTAAAGTAGCCACCTTAATCGTACACAGGATTCTTATGCACGTTCACATTCTCGGCATTTGCGGCAGCTTTATGGGTGGTATCGCCGCAATCGCCAAATCGCTAGGCCACAAGGTGACCGGTTCCGACCGCAATGTTTATCCGCCAATGAGCACTCAGCTGGAAGCGCTGGGCATCGAGTTAACAGAGGGCTATGACCCCGCTCAGTTCGAACCGGCACCGGATATGGTTATCATCGGCAATGCCATGTCCCGGGGCAATCCTGCTGTTGAGTATGTTTTAAACCGCAATCTTCCCTATACCAGCGGTCCTCAATGGCTGTTAGACAACCTGCTTACCTCCCGGTGGGTGATCGGTATCGCCGGCACCCATGGTAAAACCACCACCTCCAGCATGGTAGCGTGGATCCTTGAGCATGCCGGCCTGGCGCCCGGTTTTCTGATTGGTGGTATTCCGGAGAACTTCGGTGTGTCTGCCCGCATTGGCGAAAGTCCATTTTTTGTCATCGAAGCGGACGAATACGACAGTGCCTTTTTCGATAAACGCTCTAAGTTTGTTCACTACCGTCCGCGTACGCTGATCCTGAACAACCTTGAGTTCGATCATGCAGATATTTTCCCTGATCTTGCAGCCATTCAAACCCAGTTCCATCACTTAGTTCGCATGGTGCCGGAAAATGGTTTGATCCTGTCACCGCAAAAAGACAAACCGCTGAAGGCCACACTGGATAAAGGTTGCTGGTCTGAACAGCAATTTACCGGAAAAGACTGGGAAGCCAATCTGCTGACTCCTGATGGCAGTGCTTTTGATGTACTTTTCCGCGGAGAGAAAGCCGGTACGGTTAACTGGTCACTGGTGGGCCAGCACAACGTGAATAACGCCCTGATGGCTATTGCAGCAGCGCATCATGCCGGAGTGGCAACTGCGCAGGCTATCGAAGCCCTCGCCACATTTAAAAACGTGAAGCGCCGTATGGAAACCAAAGGTACCGTGAATGACATTACGGTGTACGATGACTTTGCCCATCACCCCACGGCCATTGCCACCACCATTCAGGGTTTACGGAACAAAGTGGGTAAAGCCCGCATTATCGCTATTCTGGAACCCCGTTCGAACACGATGAAAATGGGTGTACACGAACATACGCTGGGCAACAGCTGGCAACAGGCTGACGAAGTGCTGCTGTTTGAACCTGCCGGGATGAAATGGTCACTGGCAGAGACCGCCAAACACAGTGACACACCGGCTTACTGCTATCATGACGTAGAGAGTATTGTGCAGCAGGTGAAATCCATCAGCCGGCCGGGCGACCATGTACTGGTGATGAGCAACGGTGGTTTTGAAGGCATTCACCAACGGTTGCTGGATGCACTGGCCAGTGCTGAAGTCACACATTCCTGAGGAAGCAGAAAACGCTATGACAAATAAAACCATCACTCTGGCGATTACTGGTGCGTCCGGTGCACCGTATGCCATGCGCCTGCTGGAAATACTGGTCAAAGCCGATTACGACATTTTTGTACTGATTTCGTCAGCCGCGAAAGTTGTTTTTGCTACCGAAGAAGAAGTGAAAATCCCGTCGAAACCGGATGCCGCCAGTGCGTTTTTCAGTGAACGCTTCGGTGCCCGTGAAAACCAGATCCGTGTGTGTGGCAAGGAAGAATGGTTTTCACCTGTGGCATCGGGTTCTGCAGCACCTAAACAGATGGTGGTGTGCCCGTGTTCAACCGGCACACTGTCAGCCATAGCAACAGGTGCCAGCGACAATCTTATCGAACGAGCTGCCGACGTGGTGTTAAAAGAACGGGGACAACTTATTCTTGTTACCCGTGAGATGCCGCTCTCGTCTATCCATCTGGAAAATATGCTAAAACTGTCACAAACCGGTGCGACAATCATGCCCGCTTCGCCCGGCTTCTATCATAATCCAAAACAAATCAGCGACCTGGTCGACTTCGTGGTAGCCAGAATTCTGGACCACCTGGGCGTCGATCAGACATTAATGATGCGCTGGGGCTATCAACACCATAACGACAAATAAAAGAGGAACTTTCATGCAGGCGTTTGCTAAACGGACTATTGCACTTTCTTTCTGCCTGGCATCGACCATGATGACGAGCCTGCCCGCCTTTGGCTGGGGACAAACCGGTCACCGTGTTACCGGCGCAATTGCAGAAAAACATCTGACTCCCGCTGCCAAAGCGGCCATTGTTAAGCTTCTGCCAAATGAATCTCTGGCTGAAGCGTCTACGTATCCTGACGAAATGCGTTCAGCCCCCGGTGAATTCTGGCGTAAAACTTCGCCCCCGTGGCACTATGTTACTGTGCCGGAAGGTCATGAATATCATGAAGTGGGAGCACCTGAACAGGGAGATGCGTACACGGCACTTCAGCATTTCACCACGGTACTGAAAGACACCAAAGCCAGCAGAGAAGACCGCCAGGTCGCGCTGCGCTTTATTGTGCATATCATTGGCGATCTCCATCAGCCTTTGCACGCTGGTAACGGGACTGACAGAGGCGGCAACTCGGTCAAAGTACGCTTCTTCTGGCAGGACAGTAACCTGCATACCGTGTGGGACTCAAAAATGCTGGACTCAAAGCAGTTGTCCTACACGGAGTGGACAGACTGGCTGGATAAGAAAATCACCACGAAGAACCTGAAAGACTGGCAGGCGCTTGATGCCAACGTGTGGATAAAGGAAAGCACGGAAATCCGCGATACTATTTATCCTGAAGACGCCAACGACATGTCTTATGACTATGTGTACGACTTTCTGCCCGTAGCAAAAACCCGTTTGCAGCAGGCCGGTGTCCGCATTGCCGCGTACCTGAACAACGTGTTTGCAAACACGAAATAAGTCCATAAAAAAAACCTTCCCGGTCAAACCGGGAAGGTTTCTTTTGAAAACTCAGTGAAGCCAGCAGGCTTAGTCTAGATCCAGCGGCTCCGGCGATAAAATAACGCCTGTGCTGTCAGCATAAAGATGATCTTCCGGCAGGAAGGTTACACCACCGAAATTAACCGGCACATCCACCTCACCGGTACTTTCCGTTTCCGCGTTCACCGGGATAGACGCCACAGCCAGAATACCGATGTCTAAATCTGCCAGAGTATCCACTTCACGGACACTGCCGTAACAAACGATGCCTTCCCAGTCGTTATCGATTGCAAGCTGGGCTGAAGCGGCATCAAGTAATGCACGGCGGGTAGAACCGCCACCATCAATCAGCAATACTTTTCCTGCACCTGGCTGCGCCAGTACGCGGTCTATCAACCCGCGATCTTCAAAACACTTAATGGTTGTGACTTCACCACCAAACGAATAACGTCCGCCATAACTGACAAACATGGGGTCGACCACATCTACGCTGTCTGCAAATAAATCGCATAATTCAGAAGTGTTATAGTCCATCACTGTGCCTTAATTACCGGAAAAGAAACACTGACCCGCGATTCCGCCAACACCCTCACTGCATCCGTTTTTAAAACGGCATGGAAGTTTACTAAGGTGATTGATTGGAAAGAGAAGATGCGTTGTCAGAACTGTTGTTAGCATAGCACTAATTACCATAATAAAAATACCTCGCTTCCGCTTATTTCGGTAAATCTCTGCGGCCTGTCATAAAGGTTTCTTTTTTTTGTCACGGCAGATTCACACATGCTGATTAGCTTATATTGTAATCAATTGTAATGAGGCCAGGGCCGTGCTGAACCGGAAATCCTTGACCAAAGCTGATACTGATTTGTTTTTTTGGCTTTACCGACTCACACAAAAGCGTAACTGTACCGGGGTTATCTGGTTGTCAAAAACCGGAGACGGCTATCTGTACTTCATCATCGGTATGCTGCTGTGGGCTTTCGAGCCTGAACACGGCGAGCTGTTCCTGTATACCGCACTGATGGCCTACGGACTCGAACTGCCGGTGTATGTGGTGCTGAAACGTATGTTCAAGCGTCCCCGCCCCTGCGATTTACTGAATAACTTCACGGCTCACGTTACGCCGTCAGATAAATTCAGTCTGCCATCCGGCCACACCGCCGCGGCCTGGCTGATGGCCAGCATCGTAGCGCATTTTTATCCGCCTTTTGCCATTCTGGCTTACAGCTGGGCTGCGCTCATTGGCCTGTCCCGTATTTTGCTGGGTGTGCACTACCCTACCGACGTGATAGCCGGTGCACTTCTGGGCTTAACCATTGCTTCTGCGAGCTTAATGATACTGGGGTAGTATGAGAATTCTTTACGGCGTGCAGGGGACCGGCAACGGTCATATTGCCCGCGCACGCATCATGGCTGCAGCTTTTGCACAGCGCGACGACTTCACCGTTGATTTTGTATTTTCCGGACGGGATGAAGACAAGTACTTCGACATGGAGGTATTTGGTCCGTACCGCACCTTCCGTGGTCTTACTTTTATTACCAGTCACGGTCAGGTAGACCGCATTGCAACACTCAAAGCAAACCGCCCCGGTCAGTTCTGGCAGGATGTGCGTAACTTTGATGTCACCGGCTATGACCTTCTGATCAACGACTTTGAACCGGTCACCGCCTGGGCTGCAAAACGTGCGGGACTTCCTTCTATCTCTATCAGCCATCAGGCATGTTTCACTTATACCGTCCCGAAAGCCGGCGACGGTATTATCAACAAGCTCATCCTGAAATACTTTGCACCCACGCAGGTACAGCTGGGCGTACACTGGTTTCATTTTAACCAGCCCATCGTGCCGCCATTTGTCGCAGATGAGCGTCTGGCCTCACCGTCAAAGAGTCATGTTCTGGTTTATCTGCCTTTTGAACACGTGGATGACATCCGCCTGATGCTGGAGCCGTTAACCGACCAGCAATTTGTGTGCTACCACCCGTCAATCAAGGGCCATTACGAAAGTGGCCATATCAGTTGGAATCCCCCTTCCAAGGCAGGCTTTCAGCATCACTTACAGCATTGTAATGGCGTGATCGCCAACGGCGGCTTTGAGCTGTCCAGTGAAGCATTACATCTGGGCAAAAAGCTGCTGATTAAGCCGTTACACGGCCAGTTTGAACAATTATCGAACGTACTCACGTTAGATAAAATGGGACTATGTCATTCCCTTTTTCAGCTCGACACTGACATTGTGGAAGAATGGCTGGATGCACCTGAAAATGAGGCCATTCAGTTCCCTCATGACCCGTCACTGCTGCTCAACTGGCTGAAACAGGGTGACCTCAGTGACACCCGTTCTCTGTGCAATGCACTGTGGGAACAAGTGGAATATGGCGATAAAACGAAAGAGCGTTTATTGACGCTTGCAATTTAGCACCGCAGTGCCATCATAGCAGCAATTTTAGTCTTTCTATGCGGGTTCGTTGTGCGCAGAAAACCCTTCTTTTTAATCGTGCTGCTGATATTCATTAGTGGTCTGTCAGCATGCGGCTATCGCGGGGCACTCTATCTTCCAGAAGAGTCTCAGGACAACCAGCAAACTCCAGCCGGAACACCCGCCGACCAATCCGGAGACACTCAGTAATGGATTTTTTCGCTTTTCAAAACGGGCGACTGTTTGCTGAAGATGTAGCAGTATCTGACATCGCTAAAGCACACGGTACACCTGCGTATATTTATTCCCGCGCCACCCTTGAGCGTCACTGGCATGCATTTGACCAGGCACTGGGCGGACACCCTCACCTGATTTGTTACGCCGTAAAAGCCAATTCAAACTTAGGCGTGCTGAGCGTCCTGGCAAAATTAGGTTCAGGCTTTGACATCGTATCCGGCGGGGAACTGGCACGGGTACTGGAAGCCGGTGGTGATGCAAAGAAAGTGGTATTTTCCGGTGTAGGCAAAAAGCCTGAAGAAATTCGTTATGCGCTGAAGAAAGGCATTCTGTGTTTCAACGTTGAGTCTGAACCGGAACTGGAGCGCATTAACAGCGTTGCCGCAGAAATGGGCGTAAAAGCTCCTATTTCATTGCGTATTAATCCGGATGTGGACGCCAAAACTCACCCGTATATCTCCACGGGACTGAAAGCGAATAAATTTGGTATTCCCCGCGAACGTGCCGTTGCGACTTACGAACTGGCCGCCAGTCTGTCAAACCTTGAAGTAAAGGGCATGGACTGCCACATTGGTTCTCAGCTGACCTCTATTGAGCCATTTGTTGATGCCCTTGAAAGATTATTAAAGCTCATTGATGAGCTTGCCGCTAAAGGTATTACCATTTCCCACCTCGATGTGGGTGGTGGCCTGGGCGTAACTTACAATAACGAAACACCGCCTCATCCGAAAGAATACGCCGCCGCCATGGTAGAAAAGATGGCTGGCCGCGAAAACTTAAAGATGATCATGGAGCCCGGCCGCGCTATTGCTGCGAATGCCGGCATTATGATCACCGAAGTTGAATTCGTGAAAGAAGGCGATGAAAAACACTTCGCCATCGTTGACGCTGCGATGAATGATTTAATCCGCCCGTCGTTATATTCAGCCTGGCAGAACATCGTACGTGTTGAGCAGGAAACCGATGCCACACCACGTATTTACGATGTGGTGGGACCGATTTGTGAAACCGGTGATTTCATCGGTAAAGACCGTGAACTGGCAATAAAACCGGGAGACTTACTGGCGGTTCGCAGCGCCGGCGCCTATGGTTTTGTTATGGCCTCAAACTACAACAGCCGCTGCCGCCCGCCGGAAATTATGGTGGATGGTGACCAGGTAATTGTGGTGCGTGAACGAGAAAATCAAAAAGATCTCTGGAAAGGTGAGTGCAAACTTACGTAAACTAGAGAAATACAAATAAGAAAGATGTGCGCTTAATGCAAGTTCAATTTTCCAAAATGCACGGGCTGGGCAACGACTTCGTTGTCATCGATAACGTTACCCAGAACGTTTTCTTTTCAAAGGAGAAGATTCAGCAACTCGCTGATCGGCACTTTGGTATTGGCTTTGACCAGCTGTTGCTGGTAGAACCTCCCTATGATCCTGAACAGGATTTTCATTACCGCATCTTCAATGCAGACGGCTCGGAAGTTTCTCAGTGTGGAAACGGAGCCCGTTGTTTTGCCCGTTTCGTCAAAATGAAAGGGTTAATCAACCGCAATAAAATTAAGGTCAGCACCAAGGCAGGAAAAATGGTGTTGTACCTGGAAAAAGACGGACAGGTCACCGTGAACATGGGTGTACCTGACTTTGAACCAGCCAGAGTACCTCTGGTCGCCAATAAACAGGAAAAGACCTACATTTTCCGTGTTGAGGAACGTACAGTATTTTTAGGCGCCGTTTCCATGGGTAACCCCCATTGTGTAATGGAAGTCGACGATGTCGATACCGCCGGTGTGCATGAAGTCGGCCCGTTACTGGAACGTCACGAACGTTTTCCGGAAGGGGTGAACGTTGGCTTTATGCAAATACTGTCGAAAGACCATGTGAAGCTCAGGGTATTCGAACGTGGCGCAGGGGAAACCCTGGCGTGCGGCAGCGGCGCATGTGCCGCTGTAGCGGTCGGACAGGTTCAGGGAAAATTGGATAAGGAAGTCAGGGTAGATTTACCCGGCGGCAGTTTACGTATTCGCTGGCAGGGCGAGGACTCGGCACTCAAGATGACCGGGCCCGCTGAGCACATTTACGACGGACAGATTAATCTATGAGTGATGCTTCAGGTCAAAGTAAAAGACCGGTAACACTGGAACCCAATTACGACGAAGCGTTCGGACTGACAGCAGAAGAAGTGCGTGCTTTTTTATTAAAGCATCCCGACTTTTTCGCCAATAATCCGGACATTCTTGAACGGTTGGTGATTCCTCATGAGGAAAAAGGGGCTGTATCTTTAGTTGAACGCCAGAGCGAACAGCTTCGCAAGAAGGTACGTCAGCTAAATTATAAACTCAACCAGCTCATCGGCGTGGCCAAACAAAACGAAAAAATTTACCGCGTTTATACGGATCTGAATGTCGAACTGTTACGCTGTAAATCTGTATCGGAAATCCAGTACAAACTGGAATCTGTTCTGCAGGAACGTCTTAATCTTCACTCAGTAGTGTTGCAACTGTTTAAAGGCCCTCATGCCATGCAGGAGCTGCAACGCAGACTCATCATCGAAAAACGCTTTAAAGACAGTACCTTCTTCTTCGGCCGTTTAAGCCAGCACGAAAGACAAGTGATCTTTGGTGAAGAAACCGCAGAATCTGTCGCACTGATTTTACTGGGTGACAATCACGATATGGGCATTCTGGCTGTAGGCTCTGACGATGCCTCCCACTTTACGCCGGATATGGATACTCTGCTGCTGAAACAGTTGCAGGAAGTGCTGAACATTACCATGCCGGGCATGCTGGGATATTAATGCAACCGGCGGCGCCCGAACCTCGCCTCAGTGATGCATGCCAGCAATGGCTGGACAAATTTCTTTTGCATCTCGATATCGAGCGGGGATTATCAGAGCATACCGTTTCCAATTATCGCCGCCAGCTTACCGCCATTGCCACTGAACTGGCCCTTGAAGACTGGTCAGGACTGACCCCTTCAGATGTTAAGCGGGTCATGGCCATCGCTAAACGACAGGGCAAGCACGCCCGCTCCATTGCGTTACAGCTTTCTGCCCTGCGAACATTCTGTCATTACCTGATGCGTAACGAACAACTGTTCAGCAACCCTGTGGAGGGTATTCAGGCGCCGAAACAGGGCAAGCCTCTGCCAAAGCAAATCAGTGTGGATGACATGCAACAGTTATTGTCTTCGCCACAGGATGAAGGCATAGAATGTCGCGATATGGCAATGGCCGAATTACTTTACGGATGCGGGTTACGCCTGAATGAACTGACCGGCCTGCGCCTGGCTGATTGTCAGGGCGACGGGACGCTTAAAGTCACCGGTAAGGGAAATAAGCAGCGCATCCTGCCACTTGGACGCACGGCGACCAAAGCCCTGAATGCCTGGTTAAAAGTACGGGGCCAGTATGCATCGCCCTATGAGCCGGCCGTGTTTGTGAGCAAACGGGGGACGAGGATCTCAAACCGTCAGGTGGCAAACCGTCTCAATCAGTTAGCTCAGTCTCAGAATATGAATCAGACTGTACATCCTCATAAACTGCGCCATTCCTTTGCTACTCACGTATTAGAATCAAGCGGTGATCTGCGGGCAGTGCAGGAATTGCTTGGTCATGCGAACTTATCGACCACGCAGGTTTATACGCATCTGGATTTTCAGCACCTGGCGAAGGTATACGATAACGCGCACCCCCGCGCCAGGAAGAAATAACTTATTAATTAACACCGAGGTCCCATGCGATTTTACCGGCCTGTAGCACCAGTGAAAGCCATGACATTCGATCTGGACGATACACTTTATAACAATGACCCCATTATCAAACGGGCGGAAGCAACCCTTAAGCATTATATTGCTGCGGAATATCCGCAAACGGCAAAGCTTTCGCCGCAGGAATGGACAGATATAAAGCGGGGTCTGATCAAGGCACAGCCCGCGCTGGCTTCAGATATGGGTCAGTTGCGCATGCATACACTCAGGCAGGCGCTGGAACAGGATATTCAGGATCCCGAAGCACTGGAGACAGCCGCGAAAGCGTGTTTTGACTGCTTTTATGACGCCCGCAGCGATTTCACTTTGGATGACAGCGTTCACAGCGTACTGGCTCAACTGGCAGAGAAAATGCCGCTGATTGCGATAACCAATGGCAATGTTGACCCGCATAAAACCGGACTGTCAGCGTACTTTAATGTGGTGTTGCACGCCAGTGTAACCCGTCCGGCCAAGCCGTCCGCTCATATGTTCGATGAAGCGGCGGCGATGCTGTCGTTAGCGCCGGGCCAGATTTTACACGTGGGTGATAATCTGGAAAAAGACGTTATGGGTGCAGTGAAAGCGGGATATCAGGCGGCATGGCTTGCAGCAAACCGCGACATGCTCCTGAACCGTGAGGCAGCCACATTGCTTCCTCATGTGGAATTATCGTCGCTGGATGAATTGCTGGCGTTTACCTGACAGTAAACGCCTTTAACAGCACAGCAAACGACTTCAGGACGGCACTGCTGTGCACCGGGCAGGTAAACTATTTACCGGTTGCAGCTTCGCTGTCTTCGAGGAAATTCTGGCGCATGGAATCGCAGGGGCGCTGGCAGGCCGGTTTACCCACAACTTTAGCGGGCACACCGACCACAGTCACATGCGGCGGCACATCGTTCAGCACCACACTGCCGGCTCCCACTTTTGACCCTTCACCAATTTCAATATTGCCAAGAATTTTTGCACCGGCACCTACCAGCACACCCTGGCGCACTTTCGGATGACGGTCGCCGGATTCATTACCCGTCCCGCCCAGCGTTACACTCTGCAAAATACTGACATTGTCTTCTACCACTGCGGTTTCACCCACCACAATGCCGGTAGCGTGATCAAACATCACCCCTTTCCCAATTTTTGCAGCGGGATGAATGTCGACACCGAATGTTTCTGAATTCCGGCTTTGTAAAAACAATGCCAGCTGATGACGGCCCCGCTGCCACAGGTAATGCGCCATACGGTGAGTCTGCACGGCGTGAAAGCCCTTGAAATATAACAAAGGCGTTAAGTAATCTTTCACCGCAGCATCACGGTTAAACACGGCTTTGATGTCTTCAATGGCCGCTTCCGTAATAGACGGGTCAAGCAGGTAGGCTTCATCAAACACTTCACGGATAGCAATGGCCGGCATCACATCGTCAGCCATTTTATTCGCCAGAATAAAGCTCAGTGAAGACTCAAAATTATGATGGGTCAGAATACATGCATGTATATAACTCGCCAACAAAGGTTCGTTGTCAGCAATGTGCTGCGCTTCGCTTTTAAGCGTAAGCCAGAAGCCGGCGTTTCTTGTTGATACTTGCATAGGTGTTCCTGGTTTGGCGTAAGTGCGTGAAAGCTTAAAGGCCCCGAAATAAGCCTGAAAGATAAGGGCTGAACGTCACAGATCAAGCATCATGTTATCAACCGGTGAGGATTATCGTTCAACGACATCAATTTCTACTCACATCACCGGCAAACCGATCGCACATTACAAAATTTCAATATCACCGCAGACCGTGAAATCACTGGCCGGCACCGTGAAAGTTCTACATCCTACGCCTGCCCGCTCTCTCCGGCTATAGCGAAAAGGAATATAAAATAACAACCGTAATTCAGAGACTTATTCTCAGCACCAGAAAACTGGAATAAGAGTTGATTGTGTATGGGTAACTGCCGGCGTAAGACTTCGCAATAAGTTGATTGCACAGTGCGTCAGACAGATCATGCCCGGACCCGTTAAACCGGTCCGGACAGAATTTTGTAACATCATTAAACTTTGAAACAGGAGAAAGATATGAACAGCGATCGTATCGAAGGTAATTGGAAAGAGTTAAAAGGTAAAGTTCAGCAACAGTGGGGAAAACTCACCGACGATGATGTAGATAAAATTGATGGCCGCCGTGAAGAACTGGTAGGCAAAATTCAGAAAGCTTATGGCAAAAGCCGCGATGAAGCTGAAAAAGAAGTGGACCGTTACTTCAACTAGTAGCAATCATCCCCTCTTAATACCTCACATGGAGCGCTCAATGCGCTCCATTTTTTGTCCGCGTGCTGATCACTTCGTCTGACTATCGGAAGGTGAATGGTCAGCCACGTAAGCCCCACGCTCTCCTTTCGGTTTTTCCTCGCCGGCAGTGCTGTCTTTATCGGTCTGGTATTCGGTAGCTGAATTGAGTTCCGCGCCGAGCAAAATGATGTAAGCACTCAGATAGAACCACATCAGCAGGATAACAATCCCTCCCAGCGATCCGTAGGTTTTGTTATACGAAGCAAATTCGTTCAGATACACAGAAAACGCAAAAGACGCAATCACCCACACCAGCGAAGCAAACGCCGAGCCTACGGTTACCCAGCGCCATTTTGCCGGTCTCCGGTGGGGTCCGTACCGGTATAGTGCTGCCAGTGCGACATTAAACAGGAATATAAGTACAGGCCATGTGAGCCAGGTTGCCGCCTTTTCGTTCAGTACAGAACCGGCTAAGTAGCTTATCCACTCGGGCAACACAGAAATACACAGTAATGCGGCGATCACGAAGGCGATAATACCAATGGTCAGTACCAGCCGCGCCAGCAAACCTTTCAGAAACATCCTGCCGTGAGGTTCGTTGTACGTAATGTTGCACGCCGTGATTAACGCATTCGCACCTTTACTGCTGCTCCAGATTGTCAGCAGCAAGCTCAGAGAGACCCCCCAACTGAGCGCAAAGTCAGAATTTCCGGTGAGTTTGGTCAGTTGCTCCTCAACAATGTAACGGCTGTCAGCAGGCACCACATCCACCAGATGTGCCATGTGGCTTTGCAACTGTTCCGGTGTGACCAGCAAACCATACAGAGAAATAACGGCAGTAAGCAACGGGAATACGGCGAGCAGGAAATAGAAAGCCACTCCGGCGGCCACCAGCGATAAATTATGAGCATTTTGTTTGCTGTATGTGCGTTTAAGGATTTGCCACCACGCCAGCAAAGAAAAATCTGTCAGGGATGTGGCATCGGTGGAAGATGCCTCGCGGGATTTGAAAAGTTGCACTGCTCGCACGCTCCGGAGTCGAAGATATGCATTTCATACGTACTTTACAGCAGATGGTGCAAACCAGTGTCCGAAAACACCATGCAAGGCGATAGCGGTTACTCCTCTTACGACAAGCACCACGACAACAGATTTAAGAACAGGCAGACAGATTAAGCGAACTTCGGTGCGGTACCGGAAAACATGGCCAGCTTATCAATAAGGTTTTCTTCATTTTTAACGCCCATGGCTTTTATCAGACGTTGTACCTGAATATCCACCTCACCGGTAGTCAGTCCCGCAGCCGCTGCAATATCACGGTAGGAAGCGCACTTATACAACATGCGCGCAATCAATACTTCCCGCTTGTTAAGCGCGTAGCAAGACTGAATGTTCTGCCAGTCCGGTTTTCCTCTGGATACAATATTTACAACGGCTAACGGCTCACGCCGCTCCTCTTCTGCCTGAGAGGCAAGCCGGTGAATATGGAAGATTTCAATCACGTCCACGTTATCATCAACAACGTGCACCACTTCGTCCTTCTCAGCGCCTGATAGGCAAGCTTGAACTTTGTCGCAAAAACGGGTGTGCTGATGTGGCATGGCAAAAACAAGGCGTTTTTTGTTAAGCGCAACGGCTTTACCTGAATTCAGGTATTGCTCTGCCTGACTGTTACAGGCCTGCACCCTTAACTGGCTGTCACACACCACAAATGCCGTTTTAATGTGTTCGTAAACGCCCTGCGCCAGTTGTCTTTGCTGACGAAATATTTCTTCATCACGGAAGAAACGGGCTGCGCGGACAAAGTGCGGCACTAAACGTTTGAAAGCAACTTCTTCGTATTTTGAAAAATCGTCATCCTGCTCCGGACGGCATACACCTAGATATGCTTCGTAGCGTTCGTCCCGCAACACCAGTGCTGCCAGTGTTTTTTCTGCATCCAGCGGGGTCAGTACTTTCCCTGCAATAGAGGTAAAATGTTCTGAACTTCGAAATGCTGGTGAACAGGTATCAAAGATATCCCCCTCATGGAGCCGGAAGAAAAAAGGTTTCAGGGCGGAAAGTGAAGATAAATCCACTTCAGGTGGAAAAGACGGGCAACCCTCACCGGCGGTCTTCATACGCCAGGCAACTTCTCTGTCGTTGATCACATCGCGAAGTACGAGAAATGTTTTGTTGGCCAGAAACACTTTATTGCACTGCGCCAGCACCCTGCCCCATTTACGGGTGAGTGCTGCGTCATAAATTTCGATAATCAGTTTATCGAAATCAATGGTTTCGTTATCTACGTTGTAATCCATGACTATCCCGTCATTTAAGGCGCAAAAAGGGCAAGGTTTCCTACCCTCCGCGCATAGCCATTTTATTTACGCTACGCACCCGACACCTTGAATACTATTTCCTGTGTGAATAGCACTGTACAGGTAAACTCTAACAAAGTGTATATTTTCCACACACTTAGCCTTTAGTCTAATTTTGAGACTTCTTTTTAACATCAGTCACATGGCACGGTAGAATAATGATTCCCTTTGCCTTACTGTATAAATTCACAGCCTGCTCTGGCATAATCTGCCGGTCTGAAATTAATTACGCTGGTGATCTGCCCGATGGATGTATCTTTACTTCTCGACGACCTAAATGACAAACAACGCGAAGCCGTTGCTGCCCCTCAGTCGAACATGCTGGTGCTTGCAGGCGCCGGTAGTGGCAAAACACGGGTACTGGTTCACCGCATCGCCTGGCTGATGGAAGTAGAGAACATCGCGCCATTTTCAATTCTGGCGGTAACCTTCACGAATAAAGCAGCCAAGGAAATGCGCGGCCGGATTGAACATCTGATGAAGCGCAGCATGCACACCATGTGGATGGGTACCTTCCACGGCCTGGCGCATCGTCTACTCAGAGCACATCACGCCGAAGCCGGCTTGCCGGAAAATTTCCAAATTCTGGATTCTGACGACCAGTACCGGCTGATCCGCCGTATTCTGAAAGCGCTGAATCTGGATGAGAAACACTGGCCGCCAAGACAGGTACAGTGGTACATCAATGGCAATAAAGATGAAGGCTTAAGACCCCAGCACATCGATACCCATAACGATCATACCCAGCAGAAGATGCGCGATATTTATGCGGCCTACCAGGAGTCCTGTGACCGCTCCGGACTGGTTGATTTTGCCGAACTGCTTTTGCGGGCGCATGAGTTGTGGGCCCGTAATCCGGAGATTCTGGCTCACTATCAAAAACGTTTCCGTGCGGTACTGGTCGACGAATTCCAGGACACCAATAACATTCAGTATGCCTGGCTTCGCATGCTGTGCAGCACCGGCGAAAACACCATCATGATCGTGGGCGACGACGATCAGTCAATTTATGGCTGGCGGGGTGCAAATGTCGATAATATACATAGGTTTCTGAAGGACTTCCCGAAGCCGGAAACCATCCGTCTTGAACAGAATTACCGCTCCACCAGCACAATTCTGAAAGCCGCAAACGCGGTGATCGACAACAACACCGGCCGGCTCGGCAAAGAGCTCTGGACTGACGGTGCTGACGGTGAACTGGTATCTGTATATGCCGGTTTCAACGAACTGGATGAAGCCCGCTTTATTGTGTCGCAAATTAAGAGCTGGCTGCAGCAGGGTAATGCCCTCAGTGAAAGTGCCATTCTATACCGCAATAATGCTCAGTCCCGTGTACTGGAAGAAGCGCTGTTGCATGAAGGACTGGCTTACCGGATTTACGGTGGTCTGCGATTCTTCGAACGCCAGGAAATTAAAGACGCGCTGGGTTATCTGCGCATGGTTAATCACCCTCATGATGACGCTGCCTATGAGCGGGTAGTTAATACACCCAGCCGCGGCATGGGTGAGAAAACGCTGTCAGCTATCCGTGAGACGGCCAGAACGCACAACTGCTCGTTGTGGCAGGCCAGTAATTTGTTACTTACCGACGGTTCCCTGAAAGGACGTGCAGCTAACGCCTTGCAGAGTTTTATTGTACTGATAACCGATCTTGAACAGGCAATGGCAGATTTACCACTGGAAGAACAGGCCGACAAAGCTATCAAACATTCCGGCTTATATGCCATGTATCAGGCTGAAAAAGGTGAAAAAGCACAGGCACGCCTGGAAAACCTTGAGGAACTGGTCACAGCCTGTAAGCAGTTTATCGTGCCGGAAGAAGCCGATGAAATGACGCCGCTGAGTGCATTTCTGGCTCATGCCTCGCTGGAAGCCGGTGAAACACAGGCAGATACTGACCAGGACGCGGTTCAGATGATGACCATTCACACCGCCAAAGGCCTGGAGTTTCCGCTGGTCTTTATGGCCGGCGTTGAAGAAGGCATGTTCCCCAGCCAGATGACCAATGATGAGCCCGGCCGTATGGAAGAGGAACGCCGTCTGGCCTACGTGGGTATGACACGGGCCATGAAAAAGCTCTTTATTACCTATGCGGAAAGCCGCCGGCTTTATGGTCAGGACAAGTATCACACGGCGTCACGGTTTATCCGCGAAATTCCTTCGGAATGCGTGGAAGAAGTACGGCTAAAATCAACGGTATCCCGCCCTGTTCATAACCGCTTTTCAAGGGCAACGTCTCACGAAAGTTTTGAACAAACCGGGTTTCAGTTGGGTCAGCGTGTCATGCACCGCAAATTCGGTGAGGGCGTGGTACTGAACTATGAAGGTTCCGGCGATCACGCCAGAGTGCAGGTGAATTTCGACGAATTCGGCAGCAAATGGCTGGTACTGGCCTATGCTAAATTGCAGCCACTCTAAATTTCACCTGCGGTCAGCCGATATTATTTAATTAACCGCTAAAGCAGCGATTTCATTCAACTGAGGCACGATATGCAAAGAAAAGTACTGGTCATTGAAAATAGCCAGAAAAGCTTGCAGCTCGTGTCCAAACTGGTGAAAAAGGCCGGTTTAATTCCCGAAGGGGCAAATTCCCTCAGCGAAGCACAGATGCGCTTTTCTGCGTCTATGCCTGAAGAGTATCTTTGTGCCGTCGTAGCCTATGCGCTGCCTGATGCTCCTCACGGAGAAGCCATTGATTTCACCATCAATGCTTTTGTGCCCACCATTGTCGTTACCGACAACGCCAGCGACGATACCCGCAAAGCGATACTCAGCAGAGAAATTGTTGATTATCTGGTGAAGGAAAATCATCAGATCTATGACTATCTGAGCCGCCTTCTGGCCAGACTCGATAAAAACAAAAGTGTGGGTGTACTGGTGGTGGACGACAAGCGCAGCAGTCGTCAGGCCATGGTATCCCTGCTCCGCCGACATAACTTCCTGGTTTACTCAGCCAGCGGACAAGCGCAGGCGCAGGAGCACCTTGCTGAACACCCCTACATTCAGTTGATGCTCATCGACTATAGCATTGATGATGACCAGGGCGTCCAGTACATTGCGGAATTACGCCGCGCATATGCTAAAGAAGAAATGGCGATTATCGGTATTGCGTCAGGAAAATCCGGTATTTTGCCGGCAACATTCCTCAAAAGCGGTGCCAATGACTTTCTGCGCAGCCCCTTCTGTCACGAAGAGTTTCTGTGCAGGGTGATGCAAAACCTTGAATTGCTGGAAAGCGTGGAAACCATCCGCCGGGTCGCCAATTCTGACTATCTGACAGGCCTGCCGAACCGCCGTCACTTTTTCTACACGGTAGCCACCCGCTACCGCCAGCATGTGGAACGCCAGTCACTGGCCCTTGTAGACCTTGACCATTTCAAACGCATTAATGACACCTACGGCCACGATGCCGGTGATGCCGTGCTGAAAACGGTGGCAGAGTTAATCAGCTCGCTGTTTAACGATGTACCGGCAGCACGATTCGGCGGTGAAGAGTTCTGTATTTATCTGCCGGATATGGCTTCTGAAGATGCCCTCAGGCGGATGGAAAATTTCCGCGCGGTAGTTGCAGAAACTCCGGTACTCTACAAAGATAAGTTGCTTAGTGTGACAGCGAGTATCGGATTAATCAGTGCTTTCGATGACAACCTTGAAACCCTGCTCGGCGATGCAGACAAACTGCTTTACACCGCCAAATCTCAGGGTCGTAATCAGGTTTGCTCCCGCGCAATCTGAAGCTTTTTCCGCTGCTGACGGTAGGCCCGTAACGAATCGGTACTGAATACCACCAAAGCCAGCCACACAAAAACAAATGTAACCATTTTGGTCATATCAAAGGGCTCGCCGTAAACAAACAGCGCCAGCATAAACATGATTGACGGTCCGATATACTGGAAGAACCCCAGCGTGGAATACATGATACGGCGGGCTGCGGCAGTAAAGCACAGCAATGGCGCAGTGGTTACAATACCCGCCGCAAACAGCAGTGCATTAAGTTGCCAGTCATTATGCAACATATTGCTGTGTTCACTGGCAAACCCTACCCAGTAAATCAGCGCGAAAGGTAACAACAGGGTTGTTTCAATGAAGAGTCCGGGCAATGAGTCCACCGCCACTTTCTTTCTCAACAAACCATACACACTGAAAGTCATCGCCAGCACCAGCGCAATCCAGGGAAGTTGACCATAAGTCACAATGAGAATAGTGACGCCGGTTGCAGCCAGACCAACCGCCACTTTCTGCGCCGGACGCAATACTTCACCCAGGAACAAACGGCCGAAGAACACATTGATCAGCGGATTGATATAGTAACCCAGACTGGCATCAAGCAAATGGTCATTGTTAATCGCCCAGATAAAAAGCAGCCAGTTTGCTCCCAGTAGTAAACCCGCAAAAAACAGCACCTGCATCACTTTGCGGCTGCGCAGTGCTGCCATCACCTTTGGCCCCTGCTTCAGTGCCAGCACTAACACCAGCAGAATGACCGCAGACCAGATAATTCTGTGCATCAGCACATCCATGGCCGGCAGAACCTGAAGCTGTTTAAAGTAAACCGGCGCTACGCCCCACATAATGTAGGCCGCGATGGCACAAATTACACCGGTACGGGTAGCGCGGGATGCTGCAAGGCTTTGCAAGTCGTTCAATGACGTTCCTTGTTAGAAGAGAAAGTTGCATTGTCTCCTGCCGGTACAAACCGAAGCAAGTCTGTACCGGTAAAATGCCGGGCACTTATGATGGTCTGCCGGCGCTAGAGCAGAAACAGGGTACCCAGACCAAGAAAGGCAACAAATCCTACAATATCGGTCACGGTGGTGAGGATCACCGAGCCGCTGAGCGCAGGGTCGATATTCAGTTTTTCCAGCAACACAGGCAGAAATACACCGGCCAGGGCTGCTGACACGATGTTCACCAGAATTGCCAGACAAATCACCACGCCCAGCGCCGCACTTGAGAACCAGAAAGAGGCCACTATGCCAATAATGATGGCCCAGATCACGCCGTTCAGGCCGCCAACTTTAAGCTCTTTCATCATCAGGGCACGGAAGTTAGCTTTGGTTACCTGCCCAAGTGCCAGACCACGGACAATCAGTGTGAGTGTCTGGCTGCCGGCAATGCCGCCCATACTGGCAACCACCGGCATCAGCACCGCCAGTGCCACAACCTGTTGTAACGTGCCTTCAAACATACCGATAAACCAGGACGCCAGAAACGCTGTGAGTAGGTTGATACCCAACCAGAGTGCACGGTTGCGGGCACTCTTCGCGACAGGCGAGAATAAATCCTCGTCTTCATCCATACCGGCAGATGCCATCACCTGACGTTCATAATTTTCATTCACCAGCTCACTGGCGGACGTTACATCCAGCCGTCCCAGTAACTTATTGCAGTCATCCACCACAGGTAATGATGCAAAGCCCGAACGTTGTAATTGCAAAGACGCCGCGGTGGTATCGTCGGTCCCCTTAAGCACAGGCATATTCTCAACCGTCAACTCCACCAGAGGCACATGCTCCGGCGCGCCGAACACTTTGGTTAGCTTTACCGCTGCTGAAAACTGACCGGAGCGGTTGGTCAGAAAAAGGGTGTCACAGTGCCCCGGCACATTACGGCGGATAAGCCGCAATGCATCACGCACTTTTGCGTTGATAGGCAATACCAGTTGTTCGTGGGAGAGCCAGTGACCGATTTCGTCATCACTGAACTGTGTCGCTTCACGGAAGAATGCCTGTTGCTGGGTATCCAGTGCTTTAAATGCGAGGTCAATCAACCGTGACGGCAGTGAATCCATCAGTTCCAGCAGTGATTCAGCTTCGATGTCGGCAAACATCAGTGACCATTCACTGTCAGGCGTGGCGTCGATGAGGATTTCCCGCGGATCGCTACGCATCTCTACCAGCACGTCGATTTTTCTGTCCCGGGGCAAGCCTTCCCAGGTGGCAATCCGGTGCTCTACCGGTAACGATTCAAGGACTGTTGCAACAGAAACATCGTCTTCACTGGCCAGTGTGGTTAATACGGCAGCGGGATCGTCGTTTTGCGCCTCTGATACGAGTTCTTCAATCAGATCGGGTAACGGTTCAGCCATATTACTCTCCTTCACATTCGATGCTGCTGATGTTAGCTTTTTTTTCCGCTAACACAACAACATATAGCAAACTGTACTGCAAATGCCGTGAACACTTGCGCGAAAACACGTAAAATCCCCCGGCAATGACGATTATCGAATCCCCCACCCCTGAAAAATTGCCGGAAAGCGATACTGCGACACCTCTTGAAGTGCTGTCGAAGGTATTCGGCTACAACAAATTCAGAGACGGCCAGGAAGCCGTTATCAATGCGGTGGTTGATGGCCGGGATGCTCTGGTGTTATTACCCACAGGCGGCGGTAAATCCCTTTGTTACCAAATTCCTGCGCTTGTTAGAGAAGGGGTTGCGGTAGTAGTTTCTCCATTGATTTCACTGATGCAGGATCAGGTCGAACAACTGCGGGAAGCCGGGGTGAGTGCTGCGTACATCAACTCCACACAGGATCAGGAACAGCAGCAATCAGTACTCAGCCGCATTACCGGTGGCACGTTGCAACTGTTATACGTCTCGCCGGAAAAATTGCTCACTTCCTGGCTGATGTCTTTTCTGCAGTCGCAAACGGTTTCACTGTTTGCCGTGGATGAAGCGCACTGTGTGTCTCACTGGGGTCATGACTTCAGACAGGATTACCGTGCTCTCGGTCTGCTGAAACAACGTTTTCCCTCTATTCCGGTAATCGGATTAACCGCCACGGCAGATGCAGCCACACAAGCCGATATTCTGGTGCAGCTTAATCTTCAGGATCCGTTTGTATACAAAGGCAGCTTCGACCGGCCGAATATCCGCTACCGTGTCATGCCCAAATATAAAGCCTTTGACCAGGTACGGGATTACGTAAAACAGCAGGATGGCAGCGGTATTATTTATTGCAACAGCCGCGCGAAAGTGGACGACCTTCATGCAAAACTACACCGCGAAGGCATCAGCTGTGCCGCCTATCATGCCGGTAAAGATGCAGACGAGCGGGAATATGTTCAGCGCCGTTTTCTGAATGATCAGGTGGACATTGTCATTGCCACCGTGGCTTTCGGTATGGGCATTAACAAATCTAACGTGCGGTACGTGGTGCATCATGATGTACCGCGAAGTATTGAAAATTACTATCAGGAAACAGGCCGGGCCGGACGTGACGGGCTGGAGTCTGAAGCCATGCTGTTGTTCGATGAAAAAGATGCCGCCAGGGTACGCCAGTGGATTGACCAGGGAGAAGCAACGGACCGGCTGGATGTGGAGATTCAAAAGTTTGCGTCAATGGAAGCATTTGCCGAAGCGCAAACCTGTCGCCGTCAGGTGCTGCTGAATTACTTTTCTCAGTACAGTGATACCGCCTGTGGCAACTGCGATATATGCATTGACCCGCCGAAGCTGATTGACGGGCTGGTTATCGCCCAGAAGATCCTGTCTTGTATTTTACGCCTGAATCAACAGGCCGGTTCGCAATATGTTATCGACGTGATACGGGGCAAGGCACTGAAGCGCATTCAGGAAGCCGGCCACCACCAGCTCAGCACCTATGGTATTGGTAAAGAAAAGCCTGACGGATACTGGCACAGTATGATTAACCAGTTAATCCACAAAGGTCTGGTGAGAGTCGATTTAACCGCCGGTGCCATGCTCAGACTAAACGAGAATGCCCGTTCTGTACTTAAAGGGGAAGTCCCTCTTGAACTGGCAGTGCCAAGGCTCAGCTTTAAACCTGATGCACGGGTAAGTAAAGCGCCCGCTGTTTACGATAAAGCACTGTTCAAGCGCCTTAAGCATTTGCGTAAGTCACTGGCTGAAGAGCACAGCGTACCGCCTTACGTTATTTTCAGTGATGCAACGCTGGCAGATATGGCGGCGAAAACCCCGACTACGGTTAACGATTTCCTGGATATCAGCGGCGTGGGTAAAACCAAACTGGAACGCTATGGTGAAGCGTTCCTGCAGATGATAAACGATTATCTCGAAAGTACTCTGAACGACTGAGCCGGCACACCGTTACCTCTGAAATCTCAGGCATAATCGTACTCACCGCCTTTTTCCAGCGCCCGCTGATAGGCAGGCCGGTCATGAATTTTTTTCACCCACGCCTTAATCGCCGGATAATCATCAGCCTGCCCCATGGCAACCAGTGTTTCCAGCGGAAACAGCATCTGCACATCAGCGCCGGTGGGTTCCGTACCTGCGAACCAGGCATGATTCTGCAGATGGGACTCGGTGAATTTTAAACTCTGGATAAGATTCGGCTTGTAGTAAGCGTCCATAATGCCGTCGAGGATTTTTTTCGCCAGTGGTCTTAACAGCGCCGGTACTTTCTGTTTTGCTTTTGAGAACACCAGCATCGCCACTCTGGGAGGCATCAGCGATCCCTCAGCAAAATGCAGCCAGAACAGATATTGCTGGTAGCTACTTTCTTCCTCCGGCACAGCAAATGCGCCATTTCCGTAATGCCGCACCACGTATTCAACAATGGCGCCGGACTCTGCCAGAGACACATTCTCAGTGGTCAGAACCGGAGAACGGCCAAGTGGATGTACCGCTTTCAGCTCCACCGGCGCAAGACCCGTCTTCGCATCCCGCTGGTATTTCTCCAATTTGTACTCAACATTCAGCTCCTCCAGTAACCAGAGTAACCGTTGCGACCGCGAATTATTTAAATGATGAATCGTTAACACGTCTCAATACTCCTTGTTGAGTGGGATTGCCGTGGTTAGTGGGATTATTATTGATTACGCTCTCTTCCGGGGCTGAGTTTATAATTAATTTTTAGTAATCTACATAGCCTGATGTTAACTGGAAATCAGTATCAAAACACATCAGACTAATTTTCCCGAATTTCTTAAGGCCCCCATGAAGCTTACTCACAGTTATGCCAGCGCACTGTCATCCATGGTTTCCCCTGTAAAACCGGCAGTGCTTAAGCAACAACAATTGCGCCTGGTGAACCGGCCACTGGCGGCACAATTGGGCCTGCCTGAGGCATGGTGGACAGATAATCACATTACCACGTTACTGGCGGATGAAAGCTCAGCACTTTGCGAAAGCGCAGTGGCTCAGAAATATGGTGGTCATCAGTTTGGCCAGTGGAACCCTTTTCTTGGCGACGGCCGCGGCTTACTGCTGGCAGAAGCGGTGGATACAGAAGGCAAAGTAACAGACCTGCACCTCAAAGGCGCCGGTCCGACACCTTATTCCAGAGGCGCAGACGGCCGCGCGGTATTACGCTCAACGATCCGCGAATACATTGGCGGCGAAGCATTGCATGCCCTTGGTATTCCCTCATCACGAAGTTTGTGCCTCTTCAGCAGCGCAGAAACCGTTTTCCGGGAGCAGCCGGAACAGGGAGCGATGATGATCCGCACCTGCCCAAGTCACATACGCTTCGGGCATTTTGAATACTTCTTCCACAGCGGCGAAAAAGACAAGCTCAATGCACTGTTTGACTACACGTTGGCTACCCACTTCCCGGAATGCCTCGATGCTGCAAATCCTCATCTGGCCCTGCTCACGGCCATCACTTTACGTACCGCACGGCTGATTGCGTTGTGGCAAACTCACGGTTTTGCCCATGGCGTGATGAATACCGACAATATGTCTGTGCACGGGATTACCTTTGATTACGGGCCTTACGCATTTATGGACGGGTTTAAGGCTGATGCCGTCTTTAACCACTCTGATCATCAGGGACGCTACGCATTTGATCAGCAACCTGGTATTGGCCTGTGGAATCTGAACGTACTGGCGCACTGCTTTTCTGACCACTGCTCCGTAGACGAAATCCGCTCTGCTCTGCAACGCTACGAACCGGCGTTTATCAGTCAGTTCGGCAATGCGATGTGCCGGCGGATGGGACTGGAAAGCACCTCTCCCTCTTCCATGCCTGTGGTTAATCAGTGGCTTAATATGCTGGAACAACAACTGTCAGACTACACATATTCTTTCAGAAAGTTAGCACTTACAAATCTCTCAGACATTAGCTGTCAGCTACGTGATGATTTTATTGATCGTGAGACATTTGATAACTGGTGGCAAAATTACCGCTCATTACGGTTTGAACAGTCGACGCAGCCTGAGGATATCCGCCCGTTTAATCCGGCGGTGATCCCGCGAACCCATCTTCTACAACAAGCCATTGAAGATGCAGAAAGCGGCGACTTTACAACCTGTGAGCAATTGCTGGAGGCATGTATTTCGCCCTTCGATACGCGATGGGACAGCCACCCTTTCAGTACACCATCAAAACAAACCCGCGGAGGTATGCTGTCGTGCAGCAGTTAACAGCAGAAGCTCTGAAACAACAAGCCAAAAGGCAGGACGAACTTATTTTACTGGCGTTTCCCCTGCCTGATACACCGGCCAGAGCAACCCAATTTGCTAACCGGTTAGGTGCACTACTGGATGCTGTGCCTCAGCCTCCTGAATGGGGCGCTGATCGTATGCAGGTTATTTATTCTGCCGGAGAATTACGTTTTCTCCTTTGCATTGAATGGTTATGTGATGCCATGTGGCTGGAGCCCGCTGGCGGCGTCGCGAGTAATACAGACACTTTATGGCAGCACATCAACTCAAAATAGGATTCGTGATCCTGCAAGGTTTGTATTAGTATAAAAAACAATCAAAACAAGATGGTGCGAGCAGGGAATGAGACGTGCTGAGCGGGCGGGAGCCGGCAATTTTTTTGTCACAGTGTTACTGATAATAACCGGGCTGTTGTTCAGTCCGCTGTGCAGTATTGCCGCCGATAAACTTCTATCCCGCGATTTTGTGTCAGTCAACCTGAATGCCGAAGTACCGGTTTATGTTGCCGGCGACAACCTCACCCCCTCAGAAGCCCTGAAGAACCGCTCAAACCTGCCTGTCAGCGATTCATTAATGCCCCTTGAGGATGGCGAGGCGTTATGGCAGTTCATTGATGTCCATTCCGTTCTCGACCGTGCGTCGTCACTGGTAGTCAGTATTGAAAAGCCCGGCGTTGATGAGGCCGGTGTTTACACGCTGGACGCCCGTGGCAACCTGCTAAGCGCCACGGTTCTAACCGCTTCTGAACCGGTAGCAGAGTATTACCGGCAGGGCGCACTGGTTGTTCCTGTTACGTTACAGGCTGGCGTCACCACCACACTGGCCGTCAGGTTGAAAGATCATGGCTTCCGCGCATTTCCGGTGTATTTGTGGGACACCCAAAAGCTGGCGGAGCGGCAACAAAATAATTTACTTCTTTTCGGCCTTACCACAGGTTCACTGACCGTGCTGTTCGGCTATTTCTTGCTGACCTGGTTGTATAAACAGACCCGCAGCAGATTCTGGCTGTCAGCACTGGCCGCAAATTGCCTGTTAATTCTGGTCTGGGTACAAGGGGAACTGGTTACTACCAGCGGCCTGCAACAACACTTTGAAATTATATTCACTCTGTTGATGCTGATGGTATGCTTTGTTCTTTTGAAACTGACCCGCCACTTCTTCACCCGTGTGCCTCAGCGCGTCCATCTTCTGCAAAGTATCGCCCTTGGCGCACTGGCTATTGCCGCACTGGCATTAGGTAATCCGTTATTCACGTTCAGTACAGGCTGCTTTGTAATGCCTGCATTTACCACTCTGTTTGCCCTTGAAGCACTGATATATCGCGATCGCCGTATTCCGTCCCTCACCTTCATATACCTGCTCGCCTGGGGGCTGTTCATGGTGGCGTTTACCCATTGTTTTTCTAACATGGTAAACGGGATATCTTTTGACGATGTTTCACCGGTCATGGAAATCCTTATCGTGGTGCTGTCGGTGATGGCACTGGGAATTGGTGCTGAAATACAGGAGCGCACGGTAAGTGATGATCAGCTCTCTACCCAGCGCCGCCGGATATCTGATCTCCAGCGCTTTTACGATCTGTTCCGCACTGCCGCAGAAGGGCTGTATACCTCTACCCTTGATGGCAAGCTCAAAACGGTCAACCCTGCTATGTGTGCCGTATTTGGCTATGACAGTGAAGGCGATATGCTCAAATCTGTCACCAACACAGCCACCTTCTATGCAGATGAAAATGACCGTAAGGCGCTGGTCGCCGAGTTGCTTGAGAAAAATGTGATTCTGGGAAAAGAAATCCGCGGTACCCGGGCTGATGGCAGTGAGTTCTGGTTTTCACTCTCCTGTCAGTTAAAACGGGAAAGTGATGATATTTACCTTTACGGTTCGGTATTTGACATCACCAGCCGCAAAGAAATGGACTTAAGCCTGCAATACCTCGCCAGCCACGATTCCCTCACCGGCGCGATGAACCGCAGAGAATTTGAATTGCAACTGGCCAGCGCGATGCAGGCACGTACAGAAAACTCTCCGCCGGTTATCCTGCAATACCTCGACCTGGACAGATTTAAAACAGTGAACGATACCTGTGGTCATAAAGCAGGTGACAGACTCATTAAAGAAATTGCCAGCTTGCTGAAATCCACATTAGGCAACCGGGGTCTGCTGGCCAGGCTGGGAGGCGATGAATTTGCGGCTTTATACACAACTGAAACAGAAGAATCAGCATTCTTGTGTGGTAACAAGATGCTGAATGCGGTGCAGGCTTACCGGTTTGTATGGGATAACCAGGTATTTAACCTGGGTGTCAGTATCGGCATGGTGAACAGTGATCAAATCGATGCCAGTGCGGAGCATCTGTTAAGTCTGGCAGATAATGCCTGTTATATGGCCAAGCGGAACGGCAGAAATTGCATACATCAGTTAAAAGGCAATGATGAAGCGCTGCAACGTTACACCGAAGAACTCGACTGGGTAAAACGCATTCAGTCTGCCCTGCAATCCGGCGGCTTTGAACTTTATTACCAGCCGCTCATGCCTCTGCAAACGGAAGCCGGCGGTGATTACTTTGAAATTCTTGTACGTATGAAGGGGGACCGGGGCCAGATCTACGAACCGGCGGCATTTCTGCCAACAGCAGAAAGATACGATCTTTCTCCCCTCATCGACCAGTGGGTTGTTACCCATACGCTCAGCTGGCTGGGAGCGCATCCCGTTCAACTGGCTAACCTTGCCCAGTGCAATATTAATTTGTGCGGCACGGCACTGGCAGATGAAAATCTGAAACTGCAAATCCTGAAAGCCTTTGAGCAATACAATGTGCCTTACAGTAAAATTTGTTTTGAAATTACTGAAACTGCCGCCATTGTGCAGATGGACAGAACATTAGAATTTATCCGCACCTTTAAACAGTTAGGCTGTAAATTTGCCCTTGATGATTTTGGTACCGGATTCTCGTCCTACGGCTATTTACGGGATTTGCCTGTTAATTGCGTGAAAATTGATGGCAGCTTTGTTCAGGACATGCATACCAGTCCGGTGAATAAGGTACTGGTGTCGTCTATCAATGATGTGGCCAAGGCCATTGGCATGTCGACAGTCGGCGAATACGTAGAAAGCGCGCTGGCGATGGAATCCCTGCGTGCCATTGGTGTGGATTTCGCTCAGGGTTTTGCAATTGCTCACCCCGCTCCGCTGGATAATTTTGTCAGGTTGTGATACTCAGCACTAATCCATAAACAATTGCTATAATGCTCAGGCGCTAATCTTGTAAAATAGCGCATCATCCCCACATTATCGTGGATGTAACAGCAGGCATAGAAGTGCAATGACCAGTAAGCAACCGAAGTACGAATATATCAGTTCCGCCAAACTCCCTACCCGTATGGGTGAATTCCGCATTCACGGCTTTGTTGAATTAAGCGGACAGGAACATGTGGCATTATCTTACGGCTCGTGGAAAGAAAGCGACACCGTACCGATTCGTATTCATTCAGAATGCCTTACCGGTGATGCTTTATTCAGTACACGTTGCGATTGTGGCTTCCAACTGGAAAAGGCCATGCAAAATATTGTCGACCACGGTTTCGGTGTGATTCTGTATTTGCGCCAGGAAGGCCGGGGTATTGGCCTATTGAATAAAATCCGCGCTTACAACCTGCAGGACAGCGGCATGGATACCGTAGAAGCGAATGAGCATCTGGGTTTTGATGCAGATTTACGCAGCTACGATATCTGTAAACTCATGCTGGATACACTGAAAATCGGCAAAGTAGAGCTGATGACGAATAATCCCCGCAAACTGAAAGCGCTGGAAGACTTAGGCGTTGAAATTGTTGCCAGAAAGCCCATCGATCACGGCGTGACAAAAGACAACAAACATTACCTGAAAACAAAAACCGAAAAGCTCGGCCACGTTTTCGACCCTCACATGTTCAAATAATTCTGACAAACCTGAACCACCCGTAACGGGTTGGTTCAGGTTTGGTTAATGTATAACCGGCTATAACGTTTCATATACTGACTACATTCCGTGACATTTTGCGGAATAACGGAGTGACTATGAAACCTGTTACCTTTGCCGTTATCGCTTCTCTGGCTGCCGGAACCCTGGTACTGCCATCCACAGCATTCAGTGCTGAAACACAGCAGATACAGCAGCAGAATGCGACCTATACCGATGCTGAACTCGACAGTTTGCTGGCGCCGGTTGCCCTCTATCCGGACACCATTCTTACCCACATTCTCATTGCATCCACTTATCCTCTGGAAGTGGTGGCTGCTGACCGCTGGCGTCAGGCTCATGCAGAAATGGACAGTGAGGAAGTGGAAGACGCAATTGAAGATTTCAACTGGGATCCCAGCGTTAAAGCAATCGTACCTTTCAGCGACATACTGCATACTTTAAGCAATGATCTCGACTGGCTACAGGCCCTTGGCGACAATGTACTAATCAGTCAAAGCCGTGTACTGGCCAGAGTTCAGGTATTGCGTCAGCACGCACTGAATGCCGGCACACTGACAAACAATGAATATCAGCGCATTAAGCGTGACCGTGAAGTGATTGTTATTGAACCGGTACGCAAAGAAATTGTGTATGTTCCCTACTACGATACGCGGGTAGTTTACGGCAGCTGGTGGCATCCGGCCATCGCCCCTGTGTACTGGCATCACCCTGTTCACTACCATCAAACCGCGTCTTTCTACTGGAATCCCGGGATCCGGCTGTCTACTACCTTCTATTTCGGTGGTATCAGCTGGCACGATCGCCATGTGATTGTTACCCGCCGGCCGGTGAAGCGCTTTTACTATGGTAGTGACATCAAGCGCTCTTACAGCCGTGATTATCAGCCATGGCAACATAGTGCGGAGCATCGCCGGGTGCGCTATTCAGACCGTGTCGTAAGCACGAAAAACACCCGTTACATCAATGACGCCCGACCTGTGAGGCATAAAGTGGACTACAACAGTTCTACCCGCAACGCGCCTGCAGTAGCAAGCCGCTCTGTTGTTAACAGACAGGAGCCGGTCAATCAGAAACATGTGAAACAGTATACCGGCAATGAAACAGTTAAGCGCAGTACTCCGGACAAACAATACCGTCAAATTGAGCCACGGGCCAAAGGACCGGAGACTAACAACATTGTACGCCAGTCGCCGGACGTAAAGCGCTACACGCAGCCGGTACAGCAGGAACGTCAGGTTAAACAGTACAGGGCTCAGAACAGCTACGCCGCACAGGGAAATGGCAAAGACGCAGCCGTGAGCAGAAATCAGTATGCGGGGAAAAATAATGTCTCCCGCCAACAACCGGCTCCACGGCCGCAATATCATCAGCAAAGCCGGGAGAAAGTAAGTAACGGCGCGAGAATGCGGGACAAAGATTAACGCCGCGTTTTATTAATAAGGGCTCAGTCCGGCTGCAGCCCTTTTTTGTTTTCTTCAGCCTTCACCGTGACGGCTTACAAACACATCAACAAAACGGGCGGCGGAGGATTCATCGATATTAAAATAGAGCGATGGCTCAATGAGTTCCAGCTCCATAATTGCCCAGCCTGAATCAGTCCGGATGAGGTCGACTCTCGCATACAAATAGCTGTCAGGCATAGCATTGAGTGCTGCTTCACACACACTTAGCATGCCAGCATCAGGGGTAAAAGCGGATAACCTGCCACCGTGCTCTTCCTGCACCCTGAAGTCTCCTTCCTGAGGTTGCTTCAACAAAGTGTGACTGTACTGCCCGCCAAAGTAAAAGAGTGAGTACTCACCCTCGCCGGTAACACTTTGTAAAAAAGGCTGCACCATTAACTTACGGTTATGAAAAAGCTCACTCAGTTGAGCGGTGTAGTTTGCTGCATCACGACGATGAATGCGAAACGTATCGTCAGCATTAGCGCTCAGCGCCGGTTTGATCACCAGCTCGTCTGTTTCGAATACTTCAAATTGCTTAACAAACCAGTCTGCCGAAAAAGAGTCTGCCCAACTTGTAGGCACTACCGGTACGCCCTGACTTTCCAGCGACTGCAGATACGTTTTTTCAATGTTCCACTTCATGAGAGACAAGGGGTTGTGAAGCGTGGCCTGTGAAGCTTCAATGCGCTCAAGGCACGCCATAAATCCATCAGGATCCTGCTGATAATCCCAGGGACTTCGCACAATCACATGGCTAAATCTGTTCCAGTCCACGGATCCATCCCGCCAGGCAACGGTTTCAACATCGTAGCCATGTGCGTTGAAATGAGGGATAAGCATTTCATCGTAAACGAAGAAATCTTCAAGGGCCGACGTATCCATTGAAAGAAAAGCAATCACAGACATAACTACTCCGTCCGGACAGATTAAAATTCGATAACCAGCTGACCACTTTCCACACGCATATCCCGTGGTAAACGGTTACCCAGTATGGACAGGTTCAGATCTTTAAAATTCACCAGCAGGATCACCGGTGCAGACTGCCCTTTAAGCTGTTCAGCCCAGCGCAGGATGTCCTTCTCATTTTCCAGTGTGCTGCTCAACACGTTAAAATCATCCAGTTTGGGGCGGATGATCTGCAACTCGCCTTTACTGCCGTCATAAAACAGTTCACCACTTAATCTGGCTGCCGCTTCCATCTTCTGACCGCCCTGCGTACCCAGCAAATTCACTTCTACAGCCACGTTATTATCAGCTTGCAGAAACAATGACGGGTCGCTGATAACAACCTTCATATCCTGGTAATACTGTGTTTGCGGAAAGGTCATCCGCACAACCTGATTCAGGTCCTGCTGAGACAAACGAAACGTAAATGCCTGTGCCTGCGTAACAAAAAACATCATTGCTACAGTTAACGCAAAGGTGAAACGGGTTAGATTACGCATAAGACCTCGTGGTAAATTTAGCTCGCGCTACTTTAACACAGACGCAAAAATTAACGCAGCACAGGGAGCCCATATTACGACGGGTACAGCATTTTTAACCGCTTATATTATTTCAGCAGACGGCCACGCCCGGGCGCTTGAGCAAAACGAGCTGACAAAGCCCTGCCAGCCTGATGAATACAAATGGGTGCACGTACAAAGTGACGTACTTGACTCAGCGGCTATTCTGGCAGATTTATCAGTAACCAGTGCCATCAGTGATGCGCTGTGCGCACCTGAAACCCGCCCGAGGGCTATGCAGCTGGATCATGGCGTGCTGTTGTCCTGCAAGACGAGTTGAGAAACCGGATTGCTGACCAGCAAGGAATGCGAATGTATGTACTGTCCATGGTCACCGCCATCTTCCTGCCACTGTCTTTTCTTACCGGCGTATTCGGCATGAATGTAGCCGGACTGCCGGGGACAGAATCTCCGGGCGCGTTTACCCTATTGATGAGTGCAATGGAGCAGTACACATATGCGTACTATGCTATGCGTTAATTTGATCTGGCGCACATCGTTAACAAAAAGTTAACCTATACTCAGTGCGTAGATAGTTACATTGAGGACGCCCCATGCAATATCCCTGGATTCTTGACGGTCACAGAATCTTTCGCATTATATTGCCAGTACAGTTTGCGCTTGCTGTTGCAATCGGCTTGTATACCGGCGAACTGTTACCCGCCTTTATCTTCGGCTTACCTATTGTTGCACTGCCGCTATTTTTCAGTTTTACCCAACCGGGCTCTCTGCTAAGCCGGGCGACAATCGCCATTGCCGTGCAGCTGATGACAGCGCTGCACATTAACCAGACCTTAGGCCTCATTGAGTGGCACTTCGAAATATTCGTTCTTCTGGCCATCCTTGTCGTATTCCGCGACTGGCTGGTAATTGGCATTTCTACCGCCGTTGTTGCGGTTCATCACATCGGCTTCTTCGTACTGCAGACTCAGGGAGCGGGTGTTTTCATCTTTGAAGAAGGGCACATCACGTTCTTCATTCTGGTTTTACATGCCCTGTTCGCTATTGCTGAATGTGTGGCACTTATGTATGTAGCCAAACGCTCCCACGACGAAGGCGTCAATGCGTTTGCCCTCAGTAATACCGTGTCTCAGGTACTCGCACAACGGGACAACATTGACCTGACTATTAAAATCCCGCAGGACAACAAAGGCATCAGTCAGTTTGCTGATTTGCTCATGCAAATTAAGTCTCTGGTAGCCAACGCCCGCCAGTTAACTGACAAAGTGGCCTCGTCCAGTGAAGTCATAAAGTCAGCCACGGTAGAACTGAGCCGTACCAGTGCCGAAAGTGCCAATGAGGTCAGCAGCGTTTCATCCGCCTCTGAAGAAATTGCAGTGTCGATGCAACTGACGACAGAAAGAACCCAGCTTGCCAACGATAAAACCAGTCAGGCATCCTCACTCACCGGCGATTCAAAGCAGGCCATAGATGCGACGGCAAGCTCCATCGCCTCACTTAAGAGCGTGCTCACTCAGGCAGCGAAAACCAATGCCGAACTCAATGAACGGTGCAGTAACATTTCAGATGCCATGCGCTCTATCACCGCGGTAGCCGAGCAAACAAACCTGCTGGCACTGAACGCGGCAATTGAGTCAGCCCGCGCCGGCGAACATGGTCGCGGCTTCGCTGTGGTAGCAGACGAAGTTCGCACTCTGGCAATCCGCTCGAAAGAAAGTGCGGATGAAATCACCACCATTACCGAACAGTTAGTTGCCAGCACCGCCAGCTCCGTGGAGCAGATGCAGACCTGCATTACTCTGGTAGACAAGGCCGTAGAAGATTCCTCCAATGCCAGCTCAGCCATGTCTGAAATTGAAGGACAAATTACGTCGGCCTCTGAGCACATGACTGAAGTGGCAAGTTCTGCCGTTGAACAGGAAGCCGCTTCCCAGTCTATTGCGGAAAGTACGGCGAAGATGCACGAACTGTCTCAGGAAGAAGCCGCCACAGCAGCGCAACTTGAGCAACAGGTAGTACAACTTTCTTCACTATGCAGGGACATGCAGGCAGCCATACAGAAATTCAGCGTATGATGAAGGGCAAAGCCAGCTGGCTGTTGATGATTGTCTGGCTTTGCGTACTAATGACCGGTCTGTGGGTATACGGCGGGAATCAGACAGTCCCTTTTGATCCCGACCTTACCCTCACGTCCGCTTCGCAGGACAAAGACTTCGATACACGTTTTGTTTCTGAAATGGCAAAGGCCGGCATCACTCCCGGCACCATCGTTCACTTTGAAGCAGACACGCCTTGTTTCTGCAATTCCCTGAGCCGGCAGCATCAGAAAGAGCTGACAAACCTGCTGCAGGATAGTGGCTACGATTTTAAAACACTTAACATCAACGAATATTCTTCGCTCGTTGCTGAAATCCCCAGCTTTCCAGCCGTTGCCGTCATCGACAGTAAAAACCAGCTCCGGTATCTGGGTGCTTATGCAACAGGACTCGGCTGCTATACCGGCGATGATCTTGTCACCACTATCGCCGCAGAAGTACAAAAACCGGATTTCAACGGCGCCATGCTGAACATAGCCGGCGAAGGCTGCTATTGCGCAGTCAGAAGCTGACGGCGGAGTGGTGCGCAGAGCGGGGAGCAAAGTAACCCGCAAAACTCGCTGTAAATCCATCCCTGGAAGCTCGGCAGCCGCATCCATGCGGCTGACGGTTTTGCGGGTTACTTTGCTCCCTGCGGCTCTTTACGAACACCAGGCAGACTAACTTTCTGTAAAGAGTTTTGCAGGCAACACCTCTCCCCGCTAGCGAAAACGACCACCGATGCTAATCAGAATCACGCGCCGCCGGTTTCGTTTGCGTCGCCCTGTAAGCCTTTAATGTGAGCGACAACGGAGCGGGCCAGGGCACTGTGGTTGTAACCACCTTCCAGTGTGCTCACGATTCTGCCGTGGCAACAGGCATCAGCGACTTTTCGCAGTTCTGCGGAGATCCACTTGTAATCGTCTTCCCTCAAGCGTAAATGCGCCATGTGGTCTTCTGCATGGGCATCGAACCCTGCAGAAATCAGGATCAGCTCGGGTTTATAGTTCTTCAGTGCATCGAACCAGTAAGACACTTTTTCCCGGAATGCTTCACCTGTCGCTCCGGCGTCCAGTGGCACTCCGAGAATGTTGCTGGCAGAAACCGGTGCGCCGCTATGGGGATAGAACGGGTGCTGGAACGATGAGCACATCATAATGCGCTCATCGCCGGCAATAATATTCTCCGTGCCATTACCGTGGTGTACGTCAAAATCCACAATGGCTACCCGGCTTAAATCATATTGCTTTAATGCGTAACGGGCGGCGACAGCAATATTGTTAAACAGGCAGAATCCCATGGCCGATGCGTATTCTGCGTGGTGACCCGGCGGGCGCACGGCACAAAATGCCTGCCGGTCTTCTCCGTCCATTACCCAGTCTACAGCGTCTATGCCGGCACCGGCAGCATACAGCGCAGCGCTCAGCGTAATGGGGGTCATACCGGTATCGTCTTCCACCCACACCAGACCCGTTTTCGGCGAGCGTTCAAAGATACTGTCGACATAGTAGGGGTCATGAGCTAAGACCAGGTGTTCCTTTTTGCAAGGTTTGGCATCGGCATGCTGGCAGGTCATTTCCAGGCCTGACGCCAGTAACTGATCGTCGATGGCATACAAGCGGTCCGGGGATTCCGGATGGTCATGCCCCACATCATGATGCAGGCAATCCTTGCCGCGAAATATCCTCACTGTCACGCTTCATCCTCCAGTTTCAATTCCAGTTCAACATCGCTGGGATCACTGGAAAACAGGCGCTTAAAATTAGCATTCTCGAAAATCGCAATCATCGGCTTATTTTCAGCCCGCACATAGGCCAGCATGCGACGCATCTTTCTGGCTTTGGCGATATCAATCAGGCGGGACAACAGCAACTTAGCCATGCCCTTCCCTTGCTGATTTTCACGGGTAACAAATGCCGCTTCGCAGGAATTATCTTCAGGATTAAAGTAGAACCGGCCCACCGCGTGAATCGTGATCCGCGAACCTTCCTGACGCACAATACATAAGGCCGCATCAGTGCGCTGATCCACGCTCACCAGATTACAGGATTTCTCCCGTGACATTTGTTTAGGGTCATAGTTGTAACGCAGGCGCAGCGTCTCTTTCGTATGGGAATAGAAAAACTCCTGAAGACGGCGTTCATCTGCCGGATTCAGCGGCCGCAGATAATAGGTCTCCCCCTGAATCACCAGTTTTTGTAACTGAATTGCGCCCAGTTCAGGAATATCCGTAGGGTACTTTTCCTGATAATGGGGCACCCAGTAATTCTTGCGGACCTCTTCCAGTAACTGCCCCCTGAATTTCGGGTGCGCCACACGGATAAGCTCCATGGCCCGTTCGCGGATACTCTTGCCCCGCAAAGACGCCACGCCGTATTCAGTTACCACGTAGTGTACATTTCCGCGGCTGGTCACCACGCCCGCCCCTTCTGTGATACAGGGCTTTATACGGGATACCGTTTCGTTTTTTGCCGTAGAAGGTAAAGCAATGATGGGCTTACCGCCTTTACTCATAGATGCGCCGCTGACAAAATCCACCTGCCCGCCAATGCCGCTGTAAAAATCGTAACCAATGGAATCAGCCACCACCTGTCCGGTGAGATCCACTTCAAGAGCACTGTTTATGGCTACCATTTTGTCGTTTTTGGCGATGTTGGTAGGCTTATTCACATAACTGCTGGGGTAAAACTCAATATGCGGGTTGTTATCAATGAAGTCATATAGTTTGCGGGTACCGATAGCAAAACTGGTCACCACTTTGCCAGGGTGAAAAGTCTTCTTCCGGTTGGAAATCGCACCGGACTCAATCACTTCAATAATACTGTCTGTGAGCATTTCACTGTGAATGCCCAGGTCTTTATGGTGCAGCAGGTACTTTAATGTGGCGCTGGGAATTTTACCGATGCCGAATTGCAGGGTTGAGCCGTCTTCCACCAGCATCGCCACATATTGCCCAATCCTTTCAGTAATACTGTCTATGGGTGGCGGGGCTACCTCAACCAGCTCCTGGTCCGCCTGAATACATGCTGTAATTTCGCTGATATGAATATAGGAATGTCCTGATGTGCGCGGAACAGACTCATTGATTTGCGCAATCACAATATCGCAATGCCGGACAGCCGACATACATATATCCACCGATGCACCTAACGAGCAGTAACCGTGCTCATCCGGCGGACTCACGTTGACCAGCACCGCATCCAGTTGCAGTGTGCCGTCAGTAAACAGACTGGATATTTCAGATAAGAATACAGGCGTGTAATCAGCCCTTCCTTCATCCACAGCACGGCGCACTTCTTCGCCGCCAATAAAAAAAGTGTTTACCTTAAATAGTTGCCGGTGTTGCTCCTTTGCCCAGCGTGTGTCGCCCAACGCCAGCATGTGCACCATTTCAATGTCACTGAAGCCTGTACTGTGATCGATAAGATCCTGAATGAGAGCATAAGGTACAGAGGCATTACCGCCTACAAATACACGACAGCCCGATTTGATGAGTTGGTTCCATACCGGTTTTGGAGGTAAAACCACAGCCATGTCAGCATTCTCCGCATCAATACGTTTTACAGCATGACCGGCATCTTGCCATATTCTGCTCTGAAGGTATTGATCGGAATTAATTTTTAAGACTAAAAGCGGACACGGAACAGACACGCAAGACGTTTAAAAGGCGGGAAATAAAAACGCCGCCCTGCAAGCTGCAGGGCGGCGTCATTCAGAAGTGCTACGGATTACTCTTCTTCAGTGGCTTTCTTTGCGCCAAACCACTTCACGACCATTACATAGAACATAGGTACGAAGAAGATAGCCAGGAAGGTTGCGGCGAACATACCACCCATTACAGCGATACCGATAGCGTTCTGGCTTTCAGAGCCCGCGCCGGAGGAAATAGCCAGCGGCGTTACACCCAGAATGAAGGCCATTGACGTCATCAGGATAGGACGAAAACGTTGCCTGGCGGCAGTCGATACCGCTTCCATCAAGTCCATACCGTGCTCGTACTGTTCCTTAGCGAATTCCACAATCAGAATGGCGTTTTTCGCTGCCAGACCCACTGTGGTTAAGAACGCTACCTGCAGGTAAACATCGTTCGGCAAACCGAATAACCACGCGGCGACTACCGAACCTAATATACCTAACGGTACTACCAGCATAACGGCGAATGGTACAGACCAGCTTTCATAAAGTGCAGCAAGACACAGGAATACCACCAGAATAGACAATGCATAAAGCATAGGCGCCTGTGAGCCGGCGGCCTGTTCTTCATAAGACAAGCCGGACCATTCCAGACCGAAGCCCGGTGGTAACTGCTTCACCAGTTCCTGTGCCACGGCCATTGCTTCACCAGACGATACGCCCGGTGCAGGACTACCCTGAATATTCACAGCAGACACACCGTTGAAACGTTCCAGTTTAGGTGAGCCGTAATTCCACTCTACTGTAGAGAACGCACTGAACGCTACCATGTCACCATCGCTGTTGCGCACGAACCATTTTTCCAGATCTTCAGGATCCATACGGTAAGCGGCATCAGCCTGCATATACACACGCTTGATACGTCCGGCGTCAATGAAGTCATTCACGTAAGTAGAACCCCAGGCGATGCTGAGCGTGCTGTTAATATCACTGAGTGACAAGCCAAGTGCAGACGCTTTTTCACTGTCGATGTTAATCTTGAACTGAGGTACATCGCTCAGGCCATTCGGACGTACACCGACCAGCTTCGGATTCTGCGCCGCCATGCCCAGGAACTGGTTACGGGCATTCATCAAAGCTTCGTGGCCGTTACCGGCGCGATCGACCAGTTGGAAGTCAAAGCCTGTTGCGTTACCCAGTTCACGGATTGGTGGCGGTAAAATCGGGAATGCCATGGCATCTTCGATTTGCCCCAGAGCACCGTAGGCCTGGTTAATAACGGTAAACGCACTGCTGGACTCGTCCCGTTTCTCCCAGTCGACCAGGTGAGCAAAGGCCATCCCTGAGTTCTGCGCAGCACCGGTGAAACTGAAGCCGACAATGGTAAACATGTCTTTCACCACATCGCCTTTGGTGTCCAGGAAGAAATCTTCCACCGTCTTCATCGATTCCAGCGTACGGCCGGCTGTTGCGCCCGGAGGAGCATTAACCAGTACCATTACCCGCCCCTGATCTTCATCCGGTAAGAACGAGCCTGCCAGTTGACTGAAAATAAATGCCATGCCGCCAACCAGTACCACGTAAATCAGCAGGAAGCGTTTGATTTTACCCGCCATACCCACAGCCGCGCGCTCGTAGCCGTCACGACCTTTGTTGAAGTTACGGTTAAACCAGCCGAAGAAGCCTGTTTCACGCTTGTTCATCACATCTTTTTTGCGCAGCAGTACGGCACATAAAGACGGGGACAAGATAATTGCCACCAGTACCGAGAAGGTCATGGCTGCAACAATAGTGATTGAGAACTGACGGTAAATCGAACCGGCAGAGCCGCTGAAGAAAGCCATCGGGATAAACACTGTGGAAAGCACCACAGCAATACCCACCAGCGCGCTGGTGATCTGTCCCATGGATTTACGGGTTGCTTCCCTGGCAGAAAGCCCCTCTTCTTCCATGATACGTTCAACGTTCTCTACCACAACGATGGCATCATCCACCAGCAGACCGATGGCCAGAACCATGGCAAACATGGTCAGTACGTTAATGCTGTAGCCGAAGGCAAATAGAACCGCGAATGTTCCCATCAGTACAACAGGTACGGCAATGGTGGGTACCAGTGTCGCCCGCCAGTTTTGCAGAAACAGCAGCATCACGAAGAATACCAGAACAATGGCTTCCAGCAGGGTTTTAACCACTGATTCAATGGAAAGTTTGATGAACGGCGAGCTGTCAACCGGATACACCACTTCAACACCGTCAGGCAGGTTCACTGCCATTTCTTCTACTTTGGCTTTTACCCTTTCAATGGTGTCCAGTGCATTTGCGCCTGTTGCCAGCGATACTGCCATACCGGACGCCGGCTGACGGTTATAACGGGCAATGTAGCTGTAGTTTTCAGAGCCCAGTTCAACCCGTGCCACGTCTTTCACGCGCACCTGTGAACCGTCAGTGTTAACCCGCAATACAATATTTTCGAAATCTTCCACGGTACGCAGGATAGACTGCGCCGTGATAGTGGCATTGATTTGCTGACCTTCAATGGCCGGCAGACCACCCAGTTGTCCCGCTGAAATGTCTGTATTCTGAGTTTGTACTGCGCCCTGAACATCCACAGGCGTCATGTTGTAGCTGTACAGTTTGTCAGGGTCCAGCCAGATACGCATAGAACGCTGGGCACCGAATACACGGGTTGTACCCACGCCGTTCACACGGGAAATGGGATCCTGATATTCTGATACCAGCAGGTCACTCAAATCAAACTGAGACAAGCGCCCGTCTTTTGAGTAGAAACCGATAACCACAGCAAAAGTATCGTTTGATTTAGTCACGGTTACGCCCTGCTGCTGAACCTGTGTAGGTAACAGGGAGACGGAGCTTTGTACCTTGTTCTGAGTCTGAACCTGCGCGGTGTCCGGGTCAGTGCCAGGCTCGAAGGTCAGGGTAATCGTCATCCTGGTATTTTCACTGCTTGATGTGAAATAACGCAGATTGTCGATACCCGACAGGCTTTGCTCAATGATTTGGGTGACGGTATTTTCGATAGTTTCCGCAGAGGCGCCGGGATAAGACGCACTGATAGTTACCGAGGGAGGGGCAACCTTGGGATACTGTTCGATGGGAAGACCTTGTATAGACAAGAGGCCGGCCATGATTGTGATCAGAGCCAGCACCCATGCAAACACAGGGCGATCAATAAAAAAACGTGCCATAAAGAATGTGTTCCTGCCTGAAAATTAGTCGCGCTTACTGTCCGTTTTTCGCCTGAGCGTTACCGGCCTGCCAGGGTTTAGCATTCACCTGCATACCCGGCTGCACTTTCTGATAACCGGTCACAATGACTCTGTCACCAGCCTGCACGCCACCTTTCACCATGTACTGATCCTGCCATGCACCTGATACAGTGATCTGGCGGGGCTCAACTTTGTCCGACGCATTCACCGTCATGACCACCATCGAACCGTCTGGCTGACGTGTGGTCGCACGTTGCGGTACCAGTAACTCATCGGTGTTAGACAGCACCACGGTGGCTTTCACGAAAAGACCCGGCATCAACAGTGAATCAGGGTTAGGCAGTTCTGCACGCAGTGCAACTGCACCGGTTGTTTCATCTACCGTCACTTCAGAGAATTTCAGTTCACCCTGATGTTCATACGCTTCACCTGTGGTTTCATCCAGAATCAGCTTCACCGGCAGAGTGCCACTTTGCTGCATCGCTTTACGCAGTGTCAGAACACCTTTGCCGCTTTGCTGCATATCAACATAAACCGGATTCAACTGGGTAATGGTAGCCAGTTGTTGTTCCTGATTGGCTGTTACCAGCGAACCGACGGTGACATAGCTTCGGCTAATCTGACCGCTGATAGGGGCATACACTTTGGTGTAGTCTAAATCCACTTTGGCTAAATCTACCGCGGCCTGGGCGACACTGATTTGCGCTTCTGCCTGCTCGGCCTCAGCCAGTGCATCATCATACTCCTGACGGCTGACGGCGTTGCGGCTGAGCAAATCTTTATAACGGGCTGAGCGGGCTTCCAGCGTTTTCAAACTCGCCTGCGCGCTTTTCAGATCAGCTTTCGCACTGGCGAGCTGCGCAGCAAAACGAGCGTCATCGATTTGGTAAAGTTGCTGGCCTTTTTCCACCAGTGCACCTTCTTCAAACAAGCGTTCGGTAAGCACACCCTCTACCTGCGGACGCACCTGCGACTGGCGCATCGGGCTTACACGTCCGGGCAGTGTAACCGTGTGCTCTACCTGCTGACTGGCAATTGTCACTACAGACACAGAAGGTGCGGGTTGCTGACCACCCTGGCTTGCCTGAGCGGCCTGTTGCCCATTTTGGTCAGAACAGCCACCGGCAACGGCCAGCGCTATCGCTGTGACGGCAGTTAAAAACAGTTTTTTCATAACAATAAGTCTTCCTGATACAGCCACGGGGGCTGGACAATTGCACATTAAAGGTTTACCTTCTAAAGATACGTTCTTGTATGTATGTTGTCAATCTCGCGGAGAATACGATGCGCAGAACAAAAGAAGATGCTGAGCTCACAAAACAGACCATATTAAAGGCCGCTGTCGATGTTTTTACAGAGCGCGGTGTCGCCAAAGCATCCCTTGAAGAAATCGCCCGCAAGGCAGATGTGACAAGGGGTGCCGTGTACTGGCACTTTAAAAACAAAATGGAGATCTTCGATGCGCTCCATGAGAACCTGCATACTCCTTTTATCGAACGGATCATGGAAGGACTGGAAGCTGAACACCCCAATCCTGTCGGTCAGTTACAGGAGTTATGTACGAACATATTCCTCGATCTCGATCAAGATGAGCAACTACGTAAAACACTTACACTTTTCATGTTAAAATGTGATTACAGTGGTGACTTAAAGTGTAGTCAGGAAAAGCACACTACGGCAAAATACGAAAAGATTCAGGCGTTCTCTGCCTACTACAAACGGGCTATTAAATTAGGCCAGCTGTCTGCAGATATCACACCGGAAGATTACACCCTGGCGATGAACTGTTTTATGCGTGGTATTTTGTCAGAATATCTGGAAGCGCCGGAAGCCTTCGACATCACCACGAAAGCCCCCATCCTGATGAAAATCTATTTCGGCGGATTACGTACCGGTAATGTTTAGGCCAGCGGTTCCTGCTTAACCGCACTCAGTAATACTTCACAGGCCCTAACCAGTTCAGCAGCAACCGGATTCTCCCCGCCTTTGTCAGGATGGTGCCTGTGAAGTAAATGACGATACTGTTTCTTTATCAGGCTGCGGGTCAGTCGTATATCCGGTGCGATCTCCAGCACATTGCGTGCTTCGTTAATCGTGTTTTCGTCTGCAGGCATGTGAAAGCCGCTACCCATTTTGACCCAGAAACTGTCTATCAGCGCATCCACATCTTCTTTGCCGGTGCTGTCAAAATTATCCCAGTTCAGATAATAATCCCGCAGCGGATCCGCCAGTGCCGGGGTTTTTGTTGATTCCGCTAAGGGTTCCAGCCGGATGGCCGTCGTGTGGATGTTCAGTAAGCCCTGCTTTTCCGCCAGCCACTCATCCTGAAGACGGTAAAGACAATGGAACAGAATAAAGTGACAACGGAAAAGCGCCAGGCTGTCGCGCAAAGCGGTTTCATCGAAAAGCGAATACGGTGGTTTTTGTAACAGGCTGATAAGCTCAAATTCGCTGATCCCCGCTTCAAACCGGCTTTGCATCGCATAGAGTGTCAGTTGTAAGTGTCTGAGTGTTGCTTCATGACCAGCGGAGAGTGTCATGTCAGGCTTTGCCATCCGGCAACTCAGGTTCCGGCAGACGCCACAACCAGATAAGCACACACAACATCATGATGTCCGTACCGGCCATCACCCAAACCGGCGTAGCTGTTACTGCCATGATCACCGCTGACAATGACATACCTGCCGTGGCAGCATATTTTGCACTGCGCGGCATACAGCGTCCGTTTCGCCAGTGATGAATTATCGGCCCGGTGACTTTGTGATTGTCCAGCCATAAAGCCAGCGACGGTGAACTGCGGGCCGCCAGCCAGGCAGCAATCAGCACGAAGACCGTTGTCGGCATACCCGGCACGACCACTCCAATAAACCCAAGCGTCAGACTCACACAGGCACCCAGCATTAAACACCACCGGTAAGGTGCTGTTAACATGCTGTTTCTACGGCTAGTCCGGTGCGACATAGATAACTCAGAACCGTGTTGCTGTGTGTAGAGGATTATCTTTCACTTTACTCCATAATTCGCCTGAATTCATTGCTTCTTCGCCACATATCCTCCGCAAGCTTGCCAGATTACGGTGCTGAAATAATCCTACACACCGTAACGGAAGACGCTCATGCTCACGAACCCCAGCCGCCGCTGCCCTGCCCGCAGCCACTTTAATTTGTTGCTGTTGATACTCTTCATGTGGCCGGCTTTTGCTTCGTTTGCTGACACACTACCCCGCTATCAGTCCGGTAATATGATGTTACAAAGCAACAACGCAAACGGGCAGGCCGCTTTACATGTACTCACGGATGCAGATGTTCAGATCAACGGTGTACTGGTGAACGTGACGTACCGGCAGATTTTTAAAAACCAGAGCGACGGGCCGGCCAATGGTGTGTACACCTTTCCGCTGCCGGACAAGGCGGCTGTTACTCATATGACCATCCGTACCGGCTCACGGGTGATTGAAGGCATCATCAAGCCACGGCAGGAAGCCCGGCGCCTTTACCGCGACGCAGTGGTACAGGGAAAACGGGCTGCACTGACAGAACAGCAGCGCCCCAATTTATTTACGCAGCAAGTCAGTCATATCGCACCGGGAGAAACCATCGAGGTTACACTGCAATTTCTTGATATCGCAGAGTTTCGCCGGGGCGAATTTTCGTGGAGGCTGCCAACAACACTGACACCCAGGTACATGCCGGGTATGAACATGAGCAGCCGTGAAACGGAGGCCCCGGCAACCACCGGGTATGCAGAGCCTGCAGCTCTGTTTCCGCCGTTTATTCTGCCGGACAGTGGAAAAACGAATCCTCTGGCACTCACTATTTCTCTGAACGGTGGTATGCCACTTACCTCGGTGTATGCGCTGTATCATGACATCGATCTGACAAGGCAAAACGACAAGTTCACTATCACCCTTAAAGAGGGTCACAGTGAAATGGACCGTGATTTTGTGCTTCGCTGGCTCCCTGCCCCTTCTGCAGAACCGGTCGCAGCCCTTTTTACCGGGCAATCCGGTGATGATTACTTTTCCCTGTTAATGGTGATGCCTCCGGCCATCACACAGCCGAAAACACTGCCCCGCGACATCACATTTGTCATCGACACATCAGGCTCGATGCAGGGACAGTCAATTATTCAGGCTAAATCCAGTCTGATTACAGCCATTGATAAACTTAAGGATACCGACCGTTTTAATGTCATCGCGTTTAGTGACCGTTTTTCGCTGATGTTCGCAGAGGCAAATTTTGCAACGCCTCCCGCCAGACAAGCGGCGCGGCAATGGGTAAATCAGTTGCAGGCCGATGGCGGCACTCAAATGGTACCTGCGCTGACTGCAGCCTTTGCACAGAATCCGCGGAATGAACGCCTCCACCAGGTGGTATTCATCACTGACGGAGCTGTGGGTAACGAGGCAGAGCTGTTCAGCCTGATCAGTAACTTTGCAGGCACATCGCGGTTATTCACAGTGGGGATTGGCTCTGCTCCCAACAGTTACTTCATGCACAAAGCAGCGCAGGCTGGCCGTGGCACCTATGAATTCATTGCCAGCCCGCAGGATATTGCCCCGCAGATGAACAGCCTGTTCGCAAAGCTTAATCACAGTGTAGCCAAAAATATCCAGCCGGGCTGGCCGGAAGATGCAGAGGTATATCCTGCAAATACACCGGATTTGTATCTTAACGAACCCCTGCTGTCTTTTGCCTCCACAAAAGCACCTGTCAGCAGTGTCACTGTAAGCGGTGAAACCGCCAGTCAGCTCTGGTCGCAAACGCTCACGTCATCGGATATGCCGGAGGGTAGCGGCGCCGGCGCACGCTGGGCCAGACAGAAAATTGCCCATATTGAAGATGAAGGGCGAAGCGGCTCGCTTAGTGAAGAAGACGTTAAAGACCAAGTGACAGCGGTGGCGTTGCAACACAGTCTGTTGTCCCGCTTTACCTCATTTGTTGCCATCGATCAGTCACCGGTGACTTATGAAAACAGCCCCCGTCCACCGCTCCGTCTGCGGGTAGCGAATCAACTGCCGCAGGGCATGTCACATCAGCTACTGCAATATCCGAAAACCGCCACCACAGCGGAACTGACACTCTGGCTGGGTATACTGTGTATTGTTGCCGGCCTCGCCTTACTGTTCTGGCAACGGATAAAAGTAAGATAAGGTGGCCGTGCAATGAGGATAAAAGCAAACTATCTGAAGACAGCACTCCCCGCTCTGCTTCTGGTAACCGGCATCCTGTGTTTTGGCAATACATTATGGATTGCGGCAAAAGCAGTATTAGCGCAACGGCTTATTGCAGATGCCTGGGAGGAAACCCTGGCAACCGGCCACAGCGTTAAACCATGGTCATGGTCAGACACCTGGCCCGTGGCCGTACTGACCTTTCCCGGCCACAACCAGCGCCTGTATATGTTGTCGGGGAGTCATGGCAGCAGCCTCGCCTTTGGCCCCGGCCACATAGACGGTACAGCACTGCCCGGGGAAAGCGGCACGCAGGTGTACTCCGGTCACCGTGACACCCATTTCAATTTTCTGCAGCATGTGCAGACAGGAGACACCTTTCAGATCCAGGGCAGTCACGGACAATGGCGTACCTACCGGGTAAGTAAGACCAATATTGTCGATTCACACAACCACCGCTGGTTCATCGAACGGCACAAAGACGAAATCCAGCTTATTACCTGTTATCCGTTTAATGATATGACGCCCAATCCCCGTTTGCGCTTGATTGTACTGGCAGTTCCTGTTTAATACGCTACGATTCCCATATTCTTTCGTGTCGATAAAAATTCCGGTTAACACAATTTGCTTTACCGGTTTACACTCGCCACCCGTTTACTATCAGGCAGTATTTATTTATGGATTTTGCGTTAAGCAATCAGGAACTTTACGTATGGCTCGGGATCCTCTTTTGTATCTCACAGTCGGCCATGTTCTCCGGACTTAACCTGGCGTTCTTTTCAGTCAGCCGTTTGCAACTGGAAATGGAAGTCAGCCACGGAGATAAAACTGCGGCGAAAATTCTTAAGCTGAGACAGGATTCTAACTTCCTGCTCACCACTATTCTGTGGGGTAACGTAGGGATCAACGTGTTGCTGGCATTGCTGTCAGACTCTGTGCTAACGGGCGCAGCCTCGTTCCTGTTTTCTACCGGTTTTATTACCATTTTCGGTGAAATCATGCCGCAGGCTTATTTCTCCAGAAATGCCATGCGCATGGCGTCAGTATTATCACCGGTAATGCGTTTCTATCAGATCATTCTGTACCCCGTTTCCAAGCCCTCCGCCTTATTGCTTGATGGCTGGCTGGGCCGCGAAGGCGTTGAATACATGCGGGATAACGATCTGCGTAAGGTGATTAAGCAGCACGTGGACGCCGAAGAAGCAGAGGTTGACCATGTGGAAGGTACCGGCGCACTTAACTTCCTTGCCATCGATGAAGTATCGGTGATGCAGGAGGGTGAATTACTGGAGCCGGAGTCCATTATTCAGCTACCCGCCAAACTGGACTTTCCCATTGTGCCGGAATTCGTGCGCAACAGCTCAGATGAACTTCTGAAGAAAATTAACCAGAGCGGGCACAAATGGGTGGTACTCGCCGATGAGAAAAATAACCCGTTGCTCATTCTTGATGCTGACGGTGCTTTGCGGGCCGCCCTTTTTGATACCGACAAACCGTTTGATATCTATGATTTCTGTCACCGCCCGTTAATCGTGCGGGATGAATCTCTGATGTTATCCGAAGTGCTGTGGCACCTGAAAGCGCAGGAAACACTGGATGCCCACGATGATGGCACCATCGATGTTGACGTGGTGCTGGTTTGGGGCGCACAACCCCGCATCATCACCGGAGCGGACATTCTTGGCCGCCTGTTGAAAGGCATCAGCGCCGTAACCCCGGCCAGCGTTACAAAGAATGCGGTTCAGGGCAGCACTGCCGTTGAAGTTGAGATAGAAACCAAAGCCGAACAGCTCACCACCAACATCAACGAGCCCAAGGCCTGATCGGGTAAAGTCACCATCCCATATCCGGGATGGTGAAAACATTCATCCACTCAAATATCATAAAACGACTAGAGCAATAGACTGAAGTCCAAGCTGATATCGAGATAAAAAAGTGACTTTTAATTTAAAAGTCACTTTTTAAAATGAACACATTATTTCTTGCACAATGATGTGAAAATATTATCTTGAGAGAGTTTATTAAAACCCTACTTGCAATTCAGTTAACCACCAAAGAAAAAATAGTCAACTAACATCAAAGAAATAAAGATAAGAATAAACCAAAAACCTATATTTTCAATTTTTGAATATTTTTTCCACATCGATTTCCCTCTAAATTGACTATTTTTATTAGAGTTAAGTAACTCATGGAATGTTATGAGTTAAGTCGTAGACTTCTGAACCAAGCCAGCTTCCAAATTGGTTCAAACCTCTTATTCCACTTCCTATACCATAACCTACATAGTAGAAAAGACCTTCGCCACCGGATACGACCAGAATTTCTTCGTTAGTTAAATCTTTCATATTTTAAGGCACCTTATGTAAGCCATCATAAAGTCCTGCGCCAATTTCACTACCGATTCGATCAAAGGCTCCAGATCCATAACCTGTAATTAATAATGCCCACAGAGCTACGACAATACCTCCGGACACTTCTTCAATTTCAACTTGATTCAATTCAATCATAATAAATTTCCCTATAGTTATCTAACTGAGTATCACTTTGGCATATTCCGAAAGTTGCCCGGATACGTGATTAACATACCGCAGCAACTTATTATGTGTAAGCTGTACCAAAGCCTATATTTTTACTCCCAATATAAAAAGTTAGAACATGCTAAAAAAGAATCATGAACTTTTTTAACTGTAACGAAGACAAAGTTGTCTTATATACCTTTCAATAAACCCCATTCGATTTCTATAAATATCAAATTAAAACGAAGACATTCTAGTATGAATTAATTTTACTGAATCTCACATGGACTTTGCAAAACCCGTATTTCATCGAGATGTTTTTGATGTCTCGCGATACTTAACTACTGAAAAATTCGTGGTTGAGCCAATCATCTGGAAAGCCCATAGGAAATTTTGGCACTTCGGGATGAAGTGTAACTAGCGCTTTTACTTTATTATGCCATTGACTATCTGGACTAACCTGCCTCATTAGGTGACCTAACATAAGTAACACCATATAAATACGACGCTTAGGCTGAACTTGGCTGGGCTCAAGTCTGTCTGGCAACTGCCAATTATCACCATTTGGAATCTTAGGCTGAACAGACAATTCTCGATTCCAAAGTCGACTATGATGTGCGCAACAATTCCTCACAAAGTTTAGCGTATGTAACCAACTTTCAAGAACCTCTTGAGGTAAGTCAAATCTTCTAGCGATGTCTTTACGGTCATTATCTTTTGCTAGCCCTCGATATAGGTGAGATATACTCCCAAGTGTTAATTCTTCCACCATCGCCCAACCTGGCATTAACTTTGGAGAATCATATGTATGTTGGTAGAAGCGGGCATAATTCTCTCGGGCTCTTCTTTCAATCCGCTGATCTTTAACTTCGGCAGAAACGGAAGTTCGTTCAATCTTTTTTACATCTCTCTGAAGATCGTTGGATTCTTTTGATTGCTTGTCTTCGATTTCTTTCAACAGTCGTTTGTGCTGGTATGAGGATTTAAATAATGATTCATTCAAGTACCAGTGGGAGCCACTACATATATAATCAGTTTGATGCTTGTTAGCCATAACGTTATTCAAGGTAGCTCGGGTTGCAACTTCTACTCTCTCAATAGCGTCCATAATGAGCAGCCGCAATTCTCTATCAAAAGCGTACAAGTCCACTATTTGTTTAAATTCAGTTCCATCTTTGAATTGATGATCTACAACTTGTTCGTTTATATTCTTTTGGAATGGGCGCATATATGCGCTAAGGCGAAAATAGCTTATTACTTCTAAATATCTTTCCGCACGCTCTGGATTTTGGATGGCTAGACCGCGTTGCTGAAGAATGCCGATTTGTTCTGTAATACTAACCGCGGGTTTGTTGAATTGATTCATTATGCCTTATCTTCCATGACGTAAAATTCAGGCATAAAAAAGCCCGCACAATTTGAGCATTGTTAAGAGGCTTGGCGGGCGTGTTGCTTATAATAGTAGTGATATGCATGCCGCCCGTCAACCACATTCATCTATTATCTTCAAAGTATTAACTCACAACACAACGAAAATTTCAAACATAACCTCATGTATATTAAAGCAAAATAGTAATCCCTATTCAGCAAAAAATTCATCCTGATACAACGGTCACACCTGCAAACACAACACCGTCCCGATCACACCATGTTCTTGTAGCTCCACCTTCTCTCCTCTGATAACTCGTCAGTCGATCAACATCAAAAGCGAAGACAAAGTCAAATTTAAAATGAAATTCAAAAACCTAGTTAATAACTCTTGCTAAAAAGCCCTGCTTCGTCTTCGCTCTAATTTCATCTGTCTTCGTTTTAATTACTTCAGATCATCAAACATACTGCCCGGCGGCCCAGGCGCTGCTCCAGGCCCACTGGAAGTTGTAGCCGCCGAGCCAGCCAGTGACGTCTACCACTTCGCCAATGAAGAATAAGCCTTCGGCTTTCTTACTCATCATGGTTTTCGACGACAGTTCGTCTGTATCTACGCCGCCCAGCGTCACCTCTGCGGTGCGGTAGCCTTCTGTGCCATTGGGCGTGACTTGCCAGTCAGATAAGGTGTTATCGATTTCCGCTATCTGGCTGTGGGTCAGGCGTTTCACCGGTTCATTAGGCCACTGCCGGATGTCGATAAAGGTTTGTGCCAGCCGTTTGGGATAGAACTTACTGAGTACCGTGGAAAGCTGCGCGTCGGGCGTATCCTGTTGAGCGGCTGTCAGATATTCAGCGGCGCTCATGGCAGGTTGTAAGTCAATATGCAGGGTGTCCCCCGGATGCCAGTAAGACGATATTTGTAGCATAGACGGGCCGCTTAAACCCCGGTGAGTAAACAGCATCGCTTCGCGGAAAGATGTATCGTTACAACTTGCTGACGTATCGACAGCGATGCCGCTCAATGCTTCCAGCGCCTGCTTGTCTTTGTCGTGCAATGTAAAGGGCACCAGGCCAGCTCGCGTTGGCAGGACTTTCAGGCCGAACTGTTCTGCAATTTTGTAGCCGAATGGCGTAGCGCCAATTTTAGGCATACTCAGACCGCCGGTAGCGATAACCAGGGATTCGCAAACATAATCGCCCAGCGAAGTGCTCAGCGCATAGCCGGTCTCTGTTTTCTCCACACTCAGAATCTCACAGCGGGTAACGATTTCAGCACCGGCTTTATCACATTCTTTTACCAGCATATCTACGATGTCTGATGCGCTGTTATCACAGAACAACTGGCCGAGGGTTTTCTCATGATAGGGAATGCCGTATTCGCTCACCAGTGAAATGAAGTCCCACTGGGTATAGCGGCTCAGAGCAGATTTGCAGAAATGAGGATTTGCAGACAGAAAATTGGCCGGTTCAGCGTACATGTTGGTGAAATTACACCGTCCGCCGCCGGACATGAGTATTTTACGCCCGACTTTCTTTCCGTGATCCAGCACAGCGACAGGGCGGCCACGCTTACCCGCCTGCGCTGCGCAGAACAATCCGGCAGCGCCCGCACCGATTACAATGACATCTTTCTGGATCACAAACTGACTCCGGCAAATTCAAAAGCCGGATTATAGTGTGCCCGGTAAGATTCTTGAAGCGTCAGGAGTACTCGCTGACGAATTGCTGTGACCAGGAGAGCAACTCAATCCGGTTTCTCGAATGGGTTTTACGGAAAATACTGTATATATGCGTTTTTACCGTATTCACACTGATATGCAGCTGATCAGCGATTTCCTGATTCTGCGAACCCTGTGCCACCAGCTCGATAATGGTCACTTCCCGCTTGGTAAGCTTGGGATGCAGTGCCATTTTATTTAACTCTTTGGGACGGGCAATAGCCGCATTGGCTTTACGGGTTTGTTGCCGTAACCGGCGTAATGCCTCGTTAATAGAGTTGCGTTTAAACCACACATCCATTTTGGCCAGCCGGCGCACACCTTTCAGTAATAATTCAGGTGAGTCAGAGGTATAGAAGGTTCCCTCCACACCCGCAATGATGGCCTCACATTCATCAATATCGCCGTGTTCCAGATTAAAGAGAATCCAGCGGGCAAAGCCCTGATAACGGTAAAACGCTTCCATTTTTTCTTCAGCCTTAGCGGCATCGTAAAAAATGAGGTCCTGATTGGAGGTGGTTTCTAACTGTTCTATAGATGTGAGTTCTGTGATTTCATAACCACAGGTTTGCAAAAGATGCTTGAAAAGGATGACCTGTTCGTCGCTAGCTTCATCTGAAGATAATGATTTGGATATCAGATAGACACCAAACTTCTGGTTTTTGCTCAACATACTTTCCCTCCATGGTTCCGTTTGAGCTGCTCAACTTACCCTGTGAGCATGAGCGCACGGATGATTAATGGTTTCTTCGTGAAGTACCAAATAATCTTCACCTGCAAAGGTATACCGCTCTATTCCTTAAGAATAGCAGAATGGCGCATACTGTACATTAAATGTTGTAAAAAACGCATAAATAGATAGCGCTTACTAAACATTTATAAAATCAATGAATTTCTGGTAGATACAGAACAATAAAGGGAGGGAGATAAGTGATGAAATCGACTAAAGTATTAGTCAACTCCATCATTTGAATGCATTAAGACTATTTACAGGCTGTTAAGCATTGTTTCTGCGTCAGACACCTCAAAACGGCCAGGATCTTCAACATTCAGTTTTACTACTTCACCATCTTCAACCAGCATGGAATAACGCATACTGCGCACACCGCCAAAGTCACTGGTGTTCATATCAAGACCAATTGTACGGGTGAAAAAAGCATTGCCGTCAGCCAGCATGGTGATTTCTTCAGCATTCGCTGATTTTCCCCACGCATCCATTACAAAAGCATCGTTTACTGAAATACAAACGATATCATCGACCCCTTTAGCTTTGATCTTGTCAGCAAGGGCGACATAGCCGGGCAGGTGCGCCGCAGAACAGGTCGGGGTGAAAGCGCCGGGTACGGCGAATACTACAACGCGTTTGCCGCCAAATATATCATTGGTGTGCGGGTTGGTTGTCTTGCCATCCTTCAACAAACCAAAGGTTACTTCAGGCAATGTACTGCCAACGTTAATCATACTTCTCTCCTAATGAGTGGAAATGTACACGTCAAAACGGTGCTTTTTACTGGTGATGGCCATAGCAGGCGGCACATCAGCCAGCGGTTCTGCATACGCGGGACGTTTTACAACAACACGTTTTCCGGCGAGTTCCCTGGCCGGCGCTAACAAACTGTCAGCATCGTCGTCACTGCCCAGTAATTGTTGAAAGACCCGCATCTCTTTCTTTACTAAAGCAGATTTTTTGCGATGTGGAAACATTGGATCAAGATAAACTACATCTATTTGCTCATCCAATGTATTCATTCCTTCAATACTGTTACCGTGAATCAGCCTGAATTTTTCTACCATTTCAGGTACTTGCATAGAAAGACGGTGCAAGCCGTCGGCCAGTAATGCCGCGACGACAGGAGAGCGTTCCATCATCACTACACGGCAGCCCAGCGACGCCAGTACGAAGGCATCCCGCCCGAGCCCGGGCGTTGCATCCAGAACTACAGGCACTTCCTGACCTTTCACGCCCACCGCTTTGGCAATGGGTTCCTTTTTACCGCCGCCATGTTGCTGGCGATACACGCTGCTACCAGACAGGAAATCCACAAACACGCCCTGCTGCTTTGCTTCGGAAAAATCTTTTACTGCCAGCTTGCCGTCTTCCAGGGTGAGTGCCAGCCCGGCTGGCAGCGTATTCTGCACACTGAACTGCCAGAGCTCTGCAACCCTTTTTAACTGGTTCTGTTGTTCTTCGCTTTGCGTTTCGTCAATAAACACCGGAATGTTATGCATTACCGTATTGTTCCTTAAAGCCAATCCAGCGGTTAATTATCGCCTGAGCATGGCTTGGATAGTCCTGCCACAATTTTTCAGCGATAGCTTGTACCTGAGGCACTAACTGCGCGTCGCGGACGAGATCGGCAATACGCATTTCTGCAATACCGGTTTGCTTTGTCCCCATTAATTCCCCCGGACCACGGATTTCTAAATCTTTCTGGGCAATGTAAAAGCCGTCGTTTGATTCACGGAGCACGCCCAGACGTTGCGTCGCTGTTTTGGATAACGGGGCTGAGTACATCAGCACACACTGACTCTCTACCGCGCCACGCCCCACCCTGCCGCGAAGCTGGTGCAATTGTGCCAGACCAAGGCGCTCAGGGTTTTCGATAATCATAATACTGGCGTTGGGCACATCCACGCCCACTTCAATAACCGTGGTAGCCACCAGCAAATCCAGCTCACCGCGTTTGAATTCATCCATGACTGCTTGCTTTTCTGCCGGCTTGAGGCGACCGTGTACCAGCCCGACCCGTAAATCCGGCAAAGCGGTTCTCAGGGTAATGGCAGCGTCCTCAGCCGCCTGACACTGCAACACTTCAGACTCGTCAATGAGTGTACACACCCAGTAAGCCTGACGCCCCTGGTTATGACAGGCTTCATAGACTCTGGCAATGACATCCCCTCTGCGGGTATCAGGAAGAACAACCGTGGTTACCGGTGAACGGCCGGGGGGCAGCTCATCAATCACGGACGTATCAAGATCTGCATAGGCTGTCATCGCCAGCGTTCTGGGAATAGGCGTAGCCGTCATAATCAACTGATGGGGGAAGCGCCCCTGCTTTTCACCTTTTTCCCTTAGCGCCAGACGCTGATGTACACCAAAGCGGTGTTGTTCATCCACGATGACCAGTGCCAGTTGCTGATATTCCACCTGCTCCTGGAATATTGCATGCGTGCCCACCAGCATTTGTATTTCACCCGACGCCAGTCGTGTCAGTACTTCCTGCCGGGCCTTACCTTTCAACTTGCCGGCCAGCCAGCCCACTTCAATGCCCAGTGGCGACAGCCAGTCACGGAAGTTGCTGGCATGCTGCTCAGCCAGCAGTTCTGTAGGTGCCATCAGGGCAACCTGATAACCGGCACCGATAGCGGATAATGCAGCAAGTGCTGCCACCAGGGTTTTCCCTGAGCCCACATCTCCCTGCACCAGCCGCATCATCGGGCAATTCATGGCCATGTCTTTCTGAATGTCGCTGACTACCCGCTGCTGTGCGCCGGTGGGCGAAAACGGCAGATTCCCCAGTAACTGGTCAATCAGAGACTGATTAATCTGAATGGCAATACCCGGCTGGGCCTGTGCCTGCTGACGCAACTTCAGTACGCTCAGGTGGTGTGCCAGTAATTCCTCGAGAATAAGACGCTTCTGCGCGGGGTGCCGGCCTTCTTCCATCATTTCCAGCGGAACATCCGGTGGCGGGCGGTGAACGAGCTTTAGTGCATCTGCCAGCAACACCTGTCCTTCATACATGCCTTGCGGGAGCAGATCGCTCAGTGCTCCTTTCTCCAGCAGTTTAAGCGCCTGGTCGGTAAGGCTGCGCAGCGTTAGCTGCTTAACGCCTTCTGTGGTGGGATAAACCGGTGTTAAAGTATCTTCTGTTTCGCCGTCGTCTTCGCCAATGAGAGCAAATTCAGGGTGCATCATCTCCAGCCCCCATTTTCCCGTCCGGATTTCACCAAAACAACGCACTTCGTTGCCAGGCGTCATCATGGTGCGCTGAACCGCGCCGAAATGGAAAAAACGGAGCGTGATGGTGCCGGTACCATCAGACACCTTCACCACAAACATACGTTTTTTGCCGTACTGAATGTCGGCGGTTTTTACCTCACCCTGAATACTCACGTGAGTAAACGGCTTACAATCTTCAATTTCGTAAACTCGGGTGCGGTCTTCATAACGGGATGGCAGATGAAAAAGGACATCCTGTACGGTGTGCAGACCTATTTTTGTTAACTTCTCAGCCACCTTTGCGCCGACGCCTTTCAACGTGGTGATGGGTGTTTGAGCGAGTGACTGCATGATAATTAAGGCATATTTATTTGCGGATAGGCGCAGTGTAAGCCATTCATAGCAGGTTTGCGAGGGGCTGCCGGTTCAGGTCCGGCAGCCCTTGTCAGAAAAGACAGGTTTATTTGGCAATTGCCTCTGCTGCAGCGAGGATCAATGCCGGAGACGGCCTTACTTTATAATCAGGATTAACGTAGCTGAACTGAATTTTACCCTCAGTATCAACGATGAACACAGCAGGTGCCGGCAGGACGGGCTTTCCTGTCTCATCGGATGTCAGGGCGATGCCGTGGCCTTTGTAACGCTTTGCTGTTTCATCATCCACATAGTAGCTGATCCCGAACGCATTCAGGGCGTTCAGTTTTGCATCAGACAACAGCCTTGCTGCAAATTCACTCTCCAGTTTTTGTGACGTTAACTGCTCTAATGACTGGGGTGAAATTGCCAGGATCTGATAGCCAAGATCTGATAGTGGCTTTTCGATATCCTTCAGGCCCGCCAGTTGACGGTTACAATACGGACACCAGCCGCCGCGATAGAACAACACCACTGACGGCTTTTGCATCAACAGCGCTTTTAAACTGAACGGCGCACCATCTGTATCAGATACCACTACATCGGGCACAGCCATGCCTTCCAGTAAAGGACGAACTTCATCCGGGGCCTTTGACGGCATTGCTGCCGCGAACACCTGCCCGCCGGCAACAATAAGTAACAACATAAAAATAAAGCGCATAACACTCTCCTCAGGTTTTGAATTTAAAGAGACCTGCGCCTGTAGCGTTATCTTTCAAACTATTTTCATTTCCGGAGATAAACAGTGAAATCGTCCGTCCTTCAGGCATAAAAAAACCGCAACTACGTGCGGTTTTCATATTTATACCTGTGAAATCACTCAGGCAATTCCATGATGCCGTCGATTTCAATTTGCGATGCTTTTGGCAGTTCTTTCACGCCAATGGCGGCACGGGCCGGATAAGGCTTAGTGAAATATTGCGCCATGATTTCGTTTACCGTGGCGAAATGAGACAGATCCGGCAGGAAGATATTTACCTTAACCAAATCGTTGATAGTACCGCCGGCAGCTTCACAAACCGCTTTCACGTTTTCAAAAACCTGTTTAGCCTGTTCGGAAAAATCGTCAGATACGATTTCCATGGTTTCCGGGTTCAGCGGGATCTGGCCAGACAAATAAACGGTGGTGCCTGCTTTAACTGCCTGACTGTATGTGCCGATCGCCTGTGGCGCTTTATCGGTCTGAATAATTGCTTTAGCCATGTTGAATCCTGTGTAAATTAGTGTCGGGATTGACTGTGACGCGAGACCTTCTGCACTTCTGACATGGTTCTGATCTTCTTCATAATTCGCGCCAGATGCACGCGGTTATGTGTCGTTAATTCAATATCGATGAAATAAATATTACTTTCTTTTTCTTCTGTCTGGAGCCCAATAATGTTGGAATCGCAGCTGGAAATCATATTGGTCAGATTCGCCAGTGTACCCTGGTGATTGTACAGTTCAATACGCAGCGAAGCCTTAAATTCGCCCTGTGGCGTATCGTCCCACTGCATGGGAAGCACACGCTGAGGCTCTTCTTTAGCCAGTTTACGGATATTTTTACAACCCGTCTGGTGAATCGTCATGCCACGGCCGGGGCTGAGTACCGCCACAATTTCATCATCAGGAATGGGATGGCAGCAGCGGGCGTAGTGCACCAACAGGCCTTCTGTACCGCGGATAGCCACATTGCCTTTCTTATCCGGGATCTCTGCCGATTCACCCAACAGGCGCCGGGCAACAATGGCACTCAGTTCATTACCCAGACCAATGTCTGTCAGCAAGTCTTCGAAGGTTTGATGTTTGGTTTCCGCAACCACACGGTCGATATCTTCCTGACTGATATCATCCAGTTTCGCTGTACCGAGCGCATGACGAAGCAGACGGTTACCCATATTCACCGCTTCCTGCGAATGCTGTCTGCGCAGATACTGGCGGATGCGGGTACGGGCTCGGGCGCTGACCACAAAGTTCAGCCAGTTAGCATTCGGCTTGGCTTTCGGCGAGGTAATAATTTCTACCGTCTGGCCGTTTTCCAGCGGCTTACTCAGGCTGTAGTTACGACGCTCTACCCGCACACCCACGCAAGTGTTACCAATGTCCGAGTGAACAGCATAGGCAAAATCTACGGCAGTGGCGCCCATGGGCAGCTCGATAATACGGCCGTCCGGCGTGAATACGTAAATCTCTTCAGGGAATAAGTCTGTTTTCACCGACTCGATAAATTCAAAACTGGAACTGGCGCTCTGCTGCAGTTCAAGTAGTGACTGCATCCATTTACGGGCACGAAGCTGGGCAGTTGTGTCACTGTCACCCGGTTCTTTGTACAGCCAGTGGGCTGCGACCCCTTTATCTGCCATCTGATCCATGGCCAGCGTGCGTATCTGTACTTCCACCGGAATACCGTGAGGACCAATTAACGACGTGTGCAGCGACTGATAACCGTTGGTGCGCGGAATCGCGATGTAATCTTTGAAGCGTGTTTCGATGGGCTTGTACAGGCTGTGCATGGCACCCAGCGAGCGATAACAGTTGTCCACACTTTCAACCACAATACGGAAGGCATAGATGTCCATTACTTCGTTGAACATCAGCTCCTTGTTCTTCATTTTGCGGTAAATTGAATACAGATGCTTTTCGCGGCCGATGACATCGCCTTCAATTTTGTGCTCGCCGAGACGGGTAGCCAGTTCCTGACGGATGTTATCGATAATTTCTTTGCGGTTACCGCGGGCTTGTTTCACCGCAGACTTCAGGGCACGGTGACGCATGGGATACATGGCCTGAAAACCAAGATCTTCCAGCTCGTTCTTAATATCGTGGATACCCAGACGATGGGCAATCGGCGCATAGATTTCCAGCGTCTCACGGGCAATACGGCGTCGCTTATCGGGACGCAGCGCCCCTAACGTACGCATATTGTGAGTGCGATCGGCCAGCTTGATGAGGATCACGCGGATGTCCTGCACCATCGCCATCATCATCTTACGGAAGTTCTCTGCCTGTGCTTCCTGCTTGCTGCTGAACGCAATTTTGTCCAGCTTACTTACCCCTTCCACCAGCTCGGCAACAGTATCGCCAAAGGCTTCAGCCAGATCTTCCTGGTTGTAGTGGGTGTCCTCAATCACGTCGTGCAGCAGCGCAGCCATCAGCGTTTCGTGATCAAGATGCATATCAGCCAGAATACCGGCCACAGCAACAGGGTGAGTAATGTAGGGATCGCCACTGGATCGCATCTGTCCGTCATGGGCTTCATGAGCTAAAACAAAGCTGTCCTGTACCAGCTGAACCCGTTCTGCTGACAGATACTCAGAGATTTTTTGTTTTAAACCCTCGAATAAATACACGTGTAGACAACTTTCCTGCGAATAAAGCCAATAGAAACAGAATAATGAAGTATTGTAGGGAATGCCAATAGCAAAACGCCAGTGAACCCGATTAAAAGCTCACTGGCGTTTGTATAGTCTGAATGACAGCAGCGATCCGCTGATTATTGCTCAGACAGGATGTTCGCTACAGAAGCGAAATCCGCGCTTTCTTGTCTTTCCTGATCACGCAGATCATCTTGATCCAGCGTATCGGCAGTAACCAGGCCTTCTTCGATTTCGCGTAAAGCGGTAACCGTCGGCTTATCGTTTTGCACATCAACCTGTGCTTCTTTACCTTCGGTTGCCAGCTGGCGAGCACGTCGTGCTGCAACCAGTACGAGGTCAAAGCGGTTACCAACTTTATCAACGGCGTCTTCTACGGTTACGCGTGCCATGTATCTCTCCGAAAATGAATAAAAGCGTAAAACTCAAAATGGCCGCGCAGTATACAACACATGCCTTTCAAGTCCTAGTATTTTGTAGGTTTAATCAGCAAGATCTTTTACGATCCCACCAGATCTGCAATCAGTGCTTTGTGACGTAGTTGCTGCTTAACAGTACGCTGGCGCCTGGAACACACAATGGCTTCTAATTCTGCCAGCGCCACAGAGAAATCATCATTCACCAGTACGTAGTCAAATTCAGCATAATGAGACATCTCAGATACCGCTTCCTGCATGCGTCCTTCAATAACGCTGTCTGAGTCCTGCCCGCGGTTTGTCAGCCGTTGGCGCAGCACTTCTGTAGAAGGCGGCAGGATGAAAATGCCACAGGTATCCGGCATGATTTTTTTCACCTGACGGGCACCCTGCCAGTCGATATCTAAGAACACATCAATACCGCGGTGCAAAGTTTGCTCAATGGTCACACGGGACGTGCCGTAGTAGTTACCGAACACCTCAGCATATTCGAAGAACACGCCCTGCTCGATGAGTGCTTCAAACTGCTCATGACTGACAAAATGATAATGTACGCCGTCGACTTCTCCGGGCCGTGGCTTACGGGTGGTGTGAGAAACTGACACCTGCATGGGATATTGTTGATTTCCGTCATGCTTTTCCAGCAATGCTTTAATTAAACTGGACTTTCCCGCACCAGAAGGGGCTGCGAGAATAAACAAATTACCAAGTAGAGAAGCCATAATCTTGCTTTTTGTCATCATGTTGTGGTGATTTCAGACGGCAATGGTAGCATAGCGCTAAGAATTGAGTAACAGAAGCGACATTATGAAAGAAGCCTTATTACCCTACGTAGAAGCAAATACGGGTGACAACCCGCAGGCTTGTGTTATCTGGCTGCACGGTTTAGGTGACTCCGGACACGGCTTTGCCCCTATTGTCCCCGAACTGCAGATACCGGCGGCTTTACCAGTACGTTTTCTGTTTCCTCATGCGCCGGAGCGTCCGGTAACCATCAACGGCGGTATGCGTATGCGTGCCTGGTACGACATTAAAACCATGGATCTCGATAACCGCGCTGATGAAGCCGGCGTCATCGAATCTGCAGAGAGGGTAAATGCACTACTTGAAGCCCAGCATGCAGCCGGCTTCCCGTATGAAAAAATGGTGCTGGCCGGCTTTTCTCAGGGCGGTGTGATTGCGCTGCATCTGGGCACCCGTCTTCGGCATAAAATAGCAGGCATCATGGCGCTGTCTACCTATATGTGCAAACCGGGCAAGCTGGCGGAAGAAGCCAGTGACGTAAACAAGTCTACGCCGGTGATGGTGGCCCATGGCATCCATGACGAAGTGGTGCCTGCTTCGCTGGGCAAAATGGCTCATACCGCACTTGAAGACAATGGTTTTTCAGCGACTTGGCAAACCTATCCTATGCAACATAATGTATGTGTACAGGAAATTCAGGATATCAGCCGCTGGCTGCAAACTGTGCTCGACTAAGCTTTTCAGGATTTACCCATGAGTGAACAACCCGTTTCCCGAACTACCGTCCGTATTGCCACCCGCAAAAGTGCGCTGGCCTTATGGCAGGCAGATTATGTCAAAGAACAACTGCTGATGGCCCACCCCGGCCTGCACGTAGAACTGGTGCCCATGAGCACCCAGGGCGATAAAATTCTCGATACGCCGCTGGCCAAAATTGGCGGTAAAGGCCTGTTTATCAAAGAGCTGGAAGTGGCCATGCTGGAAGGCCGTGCAGATATTGCGGTACACAGCATGAAAGATGTGCCGGTGGAATTTCCCGAAGGCTTTGGTTTACACGCTATTTGTCCCAGGGAGAATCCCTTCGATGCTTTTGTGTCGAATACCGCTACCAGCATTGATGATTTGCCTCAGGGTGCGGTCGTGGGCACGTCCAGCCTGCGCCGTCAGTGCCAGTTACGTAAATATCGTCCTGACATAAAGATTAAAGACTTACGGGGCAACGTGAATACCCGCCTCGCGAAGCTGGATAACGGCGAATACGATGCCATCATTCTCGCCGCCGCCGGACTTATCCGCCTGGGGATGCAGGACCGCATCAACCATGAATTGTCTCCCGAGCTATCTTTACCGGCGGTAGGCCAGGGCGCTGTCGGCATAGAATGCCGCAACGACGACATCGAACTGATTGCCCTGCTCGGTGCGCTCAACCACGCAGATACCGCAGACCGGGTTTTCGCCGAGCGTGCCATGAATACCCGTCTGGAAGGCGGCTGTCAGGTACCCATCGGCAGTTATGCCACGCTGGCCAACGACACCATCACACTGACCGGTATGGTCGGCAGCGTCGACGGCGCAACCTTACTGTATGCATCTGCAACCGGACATCGCGAACGGGCAGAAGCGCTGGGTGTGGAAGTGGCAGAATCGTTACTGTCACAGGGTGCCGGCGAGATCTTAAGCGCCCTGCACGACTAATCATTTAAACCTATGATATTGATTACCCGCCCTGAGCAGAAGCTGGCGAAAAGTGTCGCAGCCTTTCGCCTGGCGGGTATTTCATGTTCTGGTGTCGCCCCGCTGACCATCACTTCATGCGAAGAAGAACTTAGCCGTCTTGCACATCATCTTGCAACGCAGCCTGCAGATTACATCATCGTTACCAGTGCCTTTGCCGCGCAATTGTTATCTGCGTTGCCACTGTCAGCATTGCCCTCCCGCTGGTTTGCGGTAGGCACATCAACCGCCAGGATGATTGAGGAATATGGCCTGTCTGTAGCAGTGCCGGAGCAGCAAAATTCAGAAGGTTTATTGGCGTTATCACAACTCAATAGTGCAAACCGGCGACAAATCGTTATTATTAAAGGGCAAGGTGGTCGAACCACTTTACGGGACACGCTCTTATTGCAGCAAAACCACGTAGAAGAATTTGCGGTCTACCAGCGCCTGTTGCTGGAAAAACCTATACAAACAGATAATTGGCAGTGGCCACAGATTACAGGCATAGTGGCAACCAGCGGCGAAATGGCAGAGCAGCTGTTTCGCGTTTATGATACTAACATGTTGCGAAAGCAACGCTGGCTGACCGTCAGCGACAGAGTAGCAGCACAAATCAGCGCCTCAGGTGCAACGCAGGTTGCCGTTTGCAGTGACGCCAGTGACAACACGCTATGTGCGTGGATAAAGGAAAATTGGGAGTAAACCATGGCTGACAACGATAAACACAATACGGATTCCACACTGGTGTTGCCTGAAGAAAAAGACATCACGCCGTCGTCAACGGCATCCGGCAAAGACAAGGCCTGCGATGAAACTACTTCCAAACATCCGTCCCACGCCGGCTTATGGATTGTCATTATCCTCACCTTGTTGATTGCAGCCGGTACAGCAGCGGCGGGCTACTGGTTTTTGTGGCAAAAAGACAGTGGTCAGAGCGCACTGGCAGACGAGCAGTCGGCGCAAAAGGCAATACTGGGCAACCTGAACGATGAGAACGCACAACTCCAGCGTCAGCTCATCGAACTGGAAAAAAGTAAGCAAGCACTTGCCGGCACGGTGAACAGCCTGACGGAAAAAACAGAGTCCCTGCAACTGCAAACCGAACAACTGTTATCACAGTTAGGTGAAATGGAAGGCCGCCGCCCGTCAGACTGGTTGCTGGCTGAAGCGGATTATCTGGTACGCATGGCCGGCCGTAAAGTGTGGCTTGAACATGATACAGATACCGCAGTACTGCTGCTTGAAAATGCCGACCAGCGTTTAAAAGAGCTTTCCGATCCGTCAGTGATCCCGGTGCGCGGGCTGATTGCACAGGACATTCAGACACTGCGTCAGGTTAACCGCACGGACACCGTTAAACTTGCATTAACCCTGTCAGGTTTCCTGTCTCAGGTAGACGCGCTGCCGTTAAAAACCTTCACCCGTCCGGATGAAAATACAGGCAAGGAAGCGCTGTCTGAATCGGTAGACGACTGGAAAAGTAATCTGGCGAAAGTCTGGCATTCTATTGTTGACGATTTTATTTCAGTACGACGCACTGATGCGCCTGTTGCACCTATGATGACTGCTGAAGAAATGTGGCTGTACAAAGAGCAGCTTAAACTGCAAATCATGCAGGCACAGTCTGCTGCTATGAGCGGTGAAGACAATCTGTATCAACAGTCGGTTGCAAACGCTAAAGCCCTGCTGAATGATAAATTTGATACTGATGCACCGGAAATTAATGGCGCACTGTCTACCCTGGATGCCCTTGGTGAAGCCAACGTTCAGGAAAACCTGCCGGAAGAACTCAGTGCTATGGCACCGCTTCAACGCTTGCTGGAATCCCGCGTTAAAGCCGCTTACGGCAAAGGAGAGGCAGCACAATGAAACGGTTAGTTTACGCAATTCTGCTGGTTATAGCGGTACTTGCCGCAATGTTAATTGCGCCGCAGGTTATTGGCGACAAAGGCTATGTGCTGATTTCCATGGGTCAGTTACACATTGAAATGTCAGTTGTCAGCCTGTGTATTACCGTTTTTTTCAGTCTGCTGGCTTTGTGGATCATCTGGCGGTTACTTTCCCGCACTCTCGGGTTATTTAAAGGCTCAAGACAATGGTTTGGCGGACTTTCCCGCCGTAAGCGCCAGCGACGCTTTTACAATGGTCTTCAGTTAATGGTTGAAGGCGATTTCATCGCGGCGAAAAAAGCACTGCAGGATACCACTGACGGCGATTTCGACGGCGTGAATTTTCTGGCTGCTGCACAGGTGGCCAAGGCGCTGAACGAACCGGAACGGGTACGATATTTACTGGACCGCGCTGCAGAGTTTAACAACGCTAAAGTAGCCGCCCATGTTGCGCTGGCAAGACTCGACCTCGAACAGGGACACCAGCAGGATGCACTGGACAAGCTGAACGGACTGGATGAAAAAGCGCAGAAGAATCCGCAGGTTATCCGGCTTAAGGCCCGTGCTATGGGCGAACTGGGTCAGTGGCAGTCACTGGAAGAAGTTTTGCCCCAATGGCGCAAACCATTAAAAGACGATTACGTACTGTGGGCGCAGAAAATAGCGAAAGGAAAGTTTGCTGAAATTGCCAGTAAGCAAGGTGCCAATGCACTGAAGCAACACTGGGAAAACATGCCCCGCAAAGCCCGTGCAGACAACGCGTACCGTGCTGCTTACGCACAGCAATTGCTGGAACAGGGCATGCACAAAGAAGCAGAAACCTGCCTGGTTGAGTGGCAGAAGAAGGGCCCTGATCCGATCTTGCTTCCCTACATGGCACAAATCAGTATTCCTAATCCGGCAAATGCAATCCGCGCACTGGAACAGTGGATAAAACACGACGACACCAACCCTGTTCTGTTTTCCTGCCTGGGTCAGTTAGCACTGAACGCCGGCGACGACATACTTGCAGAGAAAGTGCTGCTAAAAGCCATCAAACTACATGAAAACCAGCAGGATCTTATCGCACTGGCAGAAATCCGTGAGCGCAAGCAGGATGCCACCGGCGCCCTTGCCATGTACAAACGTAGTATGGAAGTCAGTCAGAACGCGCTGGTGTAAATAATTCGTAGCGGAAAATAAAAGCCCCGCGCAGTCTTGCGATTCCGGCGGGGCAACATAAGAGAAGTAAACAGAAGCCTGCAATCTATAAAACAGGCTTATTCTGTGCCTTTAAAGCCTGCTTTATTTTGTTGCTAAATTCAGTTGCTCTTTTAACGATATCGCGCTCGTCTACAGTGAGAACATTCCTGTCTTTCATCAGCAGTTTGCCTTCCACAATGCTGTGCCTTACATTTGTCGCGTAAGCTGAATACACAAGCACAGAGTAAGGATTATAAACAGGCGTCATATTAGGCGATTTGGTATCAATCACGATGATATCTGCCCGTTTGCTTTTCTCCAGAGAGCCAATCTCATTTTCCATATTCAGCACTTTCGCACTGCCTGAGGTTGCCATTTTTATCACTTCGACGGCTGGCATATTAGTCCGGTCATTCGTCCACAACTTGTGAAGTTTAGCTACCTGATTAAACTCATCAATTAAGCTCAGTGTGTTGCCTGACATCGGGCCGTCAGTGCCCAGACCAACATCAACGCCCTGTTTCAGCATTTCTGTCACCGGCGCCACGCCTTTTGCTGATTTGATGTTTGCACTCATATTATGCGCTACACCAACATGATGCTTTTTAAGAAGGGCAATATCCTGATTGCTCACTCTGATGACGTGGGCCCCTATCAGATTATTGTTAAGCACACCGATACTTTCTAAATAGGCCACCGGAGATAATCCGCCACTGCGCTCAGCAATCACCTCCTCCTCCCTTTCAGACTCAGCAAGATGCGTCAGTACAGGCACACCGAACTCTTCAGAAAGTGCTGAAATTTTCTGCAAAGTGCCGGTGGTATTCGTGTATGGAGCGTGAGGCGCAAAAGCGGGAGTAATTCGCGGATGATCCGCATAGCTTTTAATGAATTTAACCGCATAATCAATCCCTTCTTCTGCGGTTTTAGCATCGGCCTGAGGGTATTGAATCACGGTTTGTCCTAAAACAGCGCGCAAACCAATTTCGTCCACAGCCTTTGCGACTTCATCTTCAAAATAGTACATATCCGCATAAGTGGTCACGCCACCTTTAAGCATTTCAACATTACCGAGCTCAGCACCTAACCTTACCATTTCACGGGAAACGAATTGCTTCTCAAGAGGAAACATATACTTATGCAGCCGGTCAGGCACATCATCACCCAGTGAACGCAATAAGGACATCGAGGCATGAGTATGTGTGTTGATAAACCCTGGCAAAACCAGATCACCGTCCACATCCAGGACAGTGCCGGCACGGTAATCTGATGCTTTTTCTTGTGGACCGACCGCCACGATACGCCCGTCTTTAACAGCCACAAAACCGGATTCATACTCTGTCAAAGCACTGTCCATAGAGAGGATATGCCCACGGGTAATAAGAATATCGACTGATTGCGCCGCTGATGCAGACAATGAAGCGCCGATAAGTGAGACAAGTGTAATAACGCGGGTAAATTTCATAAGAAAACACCTTACGGGGAGATGAAAAAGGTTGTACTGCTACGGGGGCTGACCCGGCAGTACAACCATCAGAGAGTGATCAACAGATTAGAATTTCACCTTAACGTCGGCTCCCCAGGTTCTGCCCTGATTCACCACACCGGCAAGGTTATTTATCGTCACGCCACCAATTAACGCTGTTTCATCTGTGATGTTACGGCCGTAACCTGCAACTTCCACATCATAATTGTCGACCATGAACAGGTAGCCAACCCGCACGCCGCCTTCAAGGTAAGGGTCCTGTCTCATTTCCAGTGCATCAATAAGTGAGAACCGCACTTCACTGGCATAGGACCAGTCGGTGTAGAGGTATAACTCACCATCGCCAAGTTCGGTGCTGTAGCGCATAGTGAAATTACCAATCCACTCAGGTGCCCGCGGAAGAGAAAGACCGTCAACGCTAATCAGCCCATTTTCATCCACCGGGTTCAACACTGTACAGAAACTACAGGTTGAGATAGCTACGTTCTCATCCTTAATTTCAGTGTTGTTGTAGCTGACCCCTAACGTTGTAAGCAGGTCAGAAGTGATAGCGTATTCGCCCTCAAATTCAAACCCGTAGCCTACTGTCTTATCAACATTAACTAACTCTTTGGCAGCCCCTTCATCAAAAGATGATTGAGCCGTTAACTGTTGATCGTTCATCTGGAAGTAAAACAGATTGAAGTTTACCCGTGCTGCATTGTCCAGCAGGTCTGATTTAGCACCCACTTCTACCGAGTGAATAACTTCTGAGTCTGCAACACTGAGTTTAGGGTCGCTGCCACTGACAACACGGCCCTGAATACTTGGTGCTCTGAACCCCTTTGCCAGCCTGGTATACAGATTAGTGTCATCCGAATACTGATACATTGCGCTCAAGTCCCAGCTGATAGCAGAATCTTTCGTGTCAGCATACATAGGGTCAAAAAACTCACCGTCGCTGGCGGTCGAGATGATTCGCTGAGAGAAATAGTCTTTCTTATCTTTAGAATACCGGATACCCGCAGTCACACTGGTTTTGTCATTGACTTCGTAATCACCGGAGGCGAACACAGCCCATGCATCAGTTTTCTGGTTCTGGGTCAGATACCGCTTTAAGCTGCCGTCTTCGTTGTAGTGGAAGGTGTCGATATCCAGATCTTCTGTGAAGAAGAACACACCAGCCTGATAATCAAACGCACCCAACTCGTTTGAAGCCATTCTCAACTCCTGAGTGAACTGGCTGTGGTCAGGAATACCGTCGGCACTTTCAACTGAGAAAGAAGGAACAGTGCCCAATTCGCCGGTGTAGCCGGAAGGATCAGCAAAACTACTTACCCGGTAACCACCATCGACATCGGCCTGTGAGTACATTTCCACAGTTTCATAGCCCGTTACAGAGGTAAACGTGTAATCAGTCGTGAAATATTCCAATTTCATACTTCCGCCCTCGGTTTTCACCGTTTGCGTAGCACGTTGCGCGGCATCGTGATAAACCACATTGCGGTCGAAACCATCAACGAAGTCGTTGGTTCCGGGCTTTATTGCACTGGCTCTGAACACCGTGGGCGTACCATCCAAATCACGGGTGTGGTAGTTAAATAACGCCGAGAACTGACTGTTTGGCTCGTAGAGCACCTGCACTTTGGCAGCTCGATCGTCATAACCGCCCAGAATATCGTTTTGTTCAAAACCCGGCGCACGGGTATCAATATAGTCTGAACGCGTCTGGTTAAGTAAAGACACACGCACAGACACAGTGTCTGTCAGGCCACCGCTAATAGCACCATGGGTAGACAATGTGTCCAGAGACGAATAAGACGCGCTGATATAACCTTCGAAATTCTGCGTAGGACGGTTCGAAGTGAACTTTACCAGTCCTGCAGGTGTGTTACGGCCAAACAACGTACCCTGAGGACCCCGTAACACTTCAACACTCTCCACATCAAAGACGGGGAAACCTTTTAAAAGCGGGTTCTCCTGAACCACATCATCAGTGATCAATGATACCGGCTGAGAGGCATTTACATCATAATCCTGATTGCCCAGACCGCGAATATAAAAGCGGGGGAAAGAACGGCCAAACGAAGATTCAATTTTCAGACTTGGAATGCGGGCTGACATGAAACGGATATCGTCACCGGCGGTCGACGCACTTTCAATCAGGTCACGCTTCATGACAGAAACGGAAACCGGTACTTCCTGTAAATTTTGAGTACGGCGTTGTGCGGTAACGGTAATGTTCTCAACCTTTCCCTTACTTGTTTTGCTAACGGCCCCGCTATTCGCTTCGGCTGACTGCGCAGAGGCGTCAGTAGACGCTGCGGGCTTTTTTCCCTCAACGGTTTCATCCACATTTTTCTTTTCAATAGCGATGGTTTTCTTATTGATATAGCGATAACTAAGCGCAGTCCCTTCCAGGAGCTTATTAAAAGCAGCTTCTTCGCTATACGTTCCGGAAAACGCTTCAGTTGTCAGGCCGTCTGCAACATTGGAGAAGAAAACAATCTGCTTTCCATATTGTTTTGCGATGCTCTGCAAAGCCCGGTCCAGCGGAACCTGCCCCACCGTAACCTGTAACTGCTCCTGATTTTCAATATTCTCTGCAGCAACGCCAAAGCTGCCGGCCAGTGACAGCATCACTGACAAGACGACTGGCTTCTTCTTAAATTTGGGGACACGAGTTCTCATGCTTGTATTTCCTATATCCGTACTACATATAATTATCATTGGCTTCGTTGCGAAGCCTTTATTTATGCGGGCAGAAAACCCACTAATAAATAAAGAGTGTGAAAGTGCTGGATTTAGGTACTTATTTTTTTTATCTTGAAACTTCCGCGAAGTTTTAATCTGATTTTGATAAGTATTAATTCATCTTCCCCTCTGAATTCCGGCACAAGACATCTTTCTCTATGGGCAACCACACTGCGACGAATAAAAAGAGTAAATGCAGCAGCTTTGTAAAAGGGCTCTACGACAGTTCTTATAAGGAACTGTTTGCCTTCTTCATGCGTCGTTCGAATAACAATCAGCAGGCTCAGGATTTTTCGCAGGAGACTTACCTGCGGCTGATGAATGTAGAAAGAAAAGATCTCATAGAACAACCCAAAGCCTACTTGTTTCGTATTGCCGCAAATCTTGTGCATGAAATGCGTTCAAAGAATGAGCGGATTGCTCAAAATGAAACACCTCTTACTGATGGTCTGGAAAATTTTCCCGGCAATGAAGACCCTCACCTGCAACTTGAGCGGCAGAAAGCTATACAAGAACTGGAGAAAATACTAGTTACACTTCCACCTGTTTATCAGTCAGTATTACTGCTGAGGAAGCGCGATGGCCTTAATCATGCGGAAATTGCAGAAAAACTGGGAATTTCTATTCACACCGTCAGAAAATACTTAACCCGTGCTATGACAGAATGTCGCAAAGCGCAAATTGCGAGTGATGCATCATGAATATGGTTAAACAATCTAATTCTCTGATCATTGAACAAGCTAGCTACTGGGCGGTATTGCTGGACGATGGAGAACTGAGCGAAAAAGATCGCCGTGAACTGACGCACTGGTTGCTGATGGGACCTGCTCACGTGGAGGAATTTATCCACGCATGCGTGTTGCTGGATCTGATGTCAGATGTTGATCAGGGTAAAAAGTTATCCGTCGACAAATTACTCGCTCAGGTAGAATCAGCAGCGGGCAGTAAGGTGACTCCTATCACTCAACATCAGAACCTGACCAGTAATAATTCGGATCACGAAACGTCCGGACGCCCCCGGAAAACCCGCTGGCTTCCGGTTGCTGCCTGTCTGCTGGCTGGTGCTATTTTCGCTTATCAGATGCTGCCGGTTGAAAGCGCCGGCGAAACGCCTGTCGCGCAAAATCAGCCTGTACAATACAAAACATCACTGGGCGAGCAAAGAAGCATCACGCTGGAAGATGGCTCGATTATCTACCTGAACACGCTGACTGCTGTAGATATTAACTATACGCAGAAATACAGAAACATCGTCCTGCATCAGGGAGAAGCAATTTTCAAAGTTGCACATAATCCTCAAAAGCCCTTCAGGGTCTGGGTTAACGACACAATGTTTCAGGCGCTGGGCACCGAATTTAACGTCCGCAGTGAACCCGGAAGTGTTGCATTGACAGTGCTTACCGGAGAAGTCGCACTGGCAAGAGAAGCGAAAAAAGAACAACTGATTCCGTTTCGCTCCACCGGCATCAAGCTGACTGACTTTACTGCACCGGACTTAACTAAAGACAGGCCTCTGCTGGTGACTGTGGGACAAAAAGCTGTGCTTCAGGACAATGGTAATATTCATACAGAAGCATCGGTGGATGTAGCCAGAGAGACGTCCTGGAAATCCAGAGAAATGATTTTCCGGAACGACCGTTTAGATAACGTAGTTCGCGAATTTAATCGCTATAATGCATTGCAGGTCACCATCGCCTCTGCGGACTTATCAGGTATGTCTGTAACCGGTGTATTTGAAACCAATGACCCGATGTCTCTGCTGAATTTTTTAGAAAGTTCAGGCAAAGCAAGAATCGAAAAAACAGATATAAACAAAGTTACGGTGTATGACCGTTAACGGTTGGTGTAAACAGCACCTCATCAAGTTCCCCGCTCTTTGGTTAGCACACTTAATAACGTGCTGTTTACCCGTTATCAGTACAACATATTCACCAGTACGGCGATAACATAGGCCAGGATACCGTATCCGACGTACAGGCCCCATGCGAGCTTATTACTGCCGGTTTCACCTTTCAGCATGGCAACGGTTGCCACACATTGCAGCGCCACAACGTAGAACAGCACCAGGCCAAGGCCGGCGCCGGTTGTCAGTCCGTCAGCCTGAATACGTTCGGCCAGACCATTCACATTGTCTTCAGCGTCATCCATACCGAACAATGTACCCAGCGCACCGACGAATACTTCACGGGCGAGAAACGACATCAGTATTGCCACGCCGTAACGCCAGTCCAGACCCATCGGCTCGAATACAGGCTGGATAACATGGCCGATTTGCCCGAGCCAGCTGTTTTCAAGAGTAGAACCCATTGGGAAATAACCCAGGATCCAGATCCCCACCGACACCACGAAAATAATCGGTGCAGCGCGGCGGACAAACTGCAACCCGCTGTCGATAACACGGAAGGTTAATGGCTTCCAGTGTGGTAAACGGTAAGTGGGTAATTCAAGAATGAACGGCATGTCTGACTCTTCCAGATCTCCCGGTAAGAAGCGCGACAGAAACTGGCTGACAATCAGGGCCGTAATAATACCGAAGAAATACAGGCCGAAGAAGGCAGCCCCCTGAAGACCAAAAATGCCCAGGAAAGTACCGTCTTCCGGCACCAGTACCGCAACCAGCAAGGCATAAACCGGCAAACGGGCTGAACAGGACATCAGCGGGATGGTCAGCATGGTGATAAGGCGCTTGTGCGGCGACTCGATAGTACGGGCCGCCATGATGGCAGGAATGGCGCAGGCATGACCCGAAAGATAAGGAATAAAACTTCTGCCTGATAAACCCACTGCGCTCAACGGGCGGTGACACATCAGCGCCGCGCGGGCAAGATAACCGCTGTCTTCCAGCAAGCCGATAATGAAGGTCAGTACCATAATTTGCGGTACGAACACCAGGAAAGAGCCTAAGCCGCCGAATATGGCGTCGTTAAAAAAGTCGGTAACAATACCTTCTGGCGTAATGGCACTGACACCTTCAGCAACGCTGCCGATCAGCGTTTCCACGCCGTCCATCAGGGGGGCTGCGAGGGTAAAAATACTCTGGAAGAGTACGAACATGACGCCGAGGAATACCAGAGAGCCGGTCCAGCTGTTTAACAGGAAGCGGTCGAAGCTGTTCTGATTTTTCAGCACAACATCCAGTTGCAGGCCGTACTTTGAAGCCAGTGCCTGACTCTGGTTTACCGCGGACTCCCCTTCTGCCAGGGATGTCGTCGGGACATGACCTGACGGCGCTCTGGCAACAGACAGCATGGTCTGCTTAAATTCGTGTAACCCGTCCAGGGTTCTTGCCGACAGTGCCATTACCGGACTACCCAATTCTTTACTCAGCGTCTCTGTGTCGATATCTTCGCCGATCCTGCGGACTTCGTCGATGAAGTTGAGGGCAAAGAGTACAGCTTTATTGTTGGCTTTTGCCAGTTTCTGCACCTGCAGCCCCAGCACTAAACTGCGCTCTAAACGGGTGGCATCAAGTACACAAACCACAAGAGAGGTATCGTCACGTTCTACCGATGCGGTGATTTCTTTAATTGCGATTTCTTCATCACGGCTCAGGCCACGAAGCGTATAAGTGCCGGGCAAGTCCACCACTTCAAAATCCTGACATTGACCCCGTTTAACTTCCACGGTAACACCGGGATAATTAGCGACTTTTTGTCGCAGACCGGTTAATTGATTGAATAAAAGACTCTTACCGGAATTGGGCTTTCCGACCATTAAAATGCGTTGCATGAAAAAGAGGTATCCTGTTACTGGCGACAGCGGAAAAGTGAGCGTTAGTTACGCACTTCAACTTCGATTTGTGCGGCGAGATTTTCTTCGATAGCAAACACACTGCCACCCAGTTGCATCACGATTGGCCCACCCAGCGGGCCTTTTCTGACACACTGAATATCTCTGCCAACTTGAATGCCCATTTCAGAAAGCCGCTCTTTCACATTCTCAGCCAGGTCTGAATTAACCGAGCTGATTAACGCCTGCTGTTTGGTAGTAAGTTCCCACAACGTCATAGGATGTCTCTGTAGTAAGTGCTGTTTGCCTATTCTTTACCGAACAGCAAAATCCGGTGCTCCGGACCTGAAAATCTGTTGGAAGAGTACAAGAAAGTGGAGATATGAACCAGATACTTTCTGCGTTGCAACGTTGAAAGCCCCAACTCTGTCGTTAAGACAAAGCTTGTTTTCTTTTCTAATCCATGATTATAGTAAAAACAGAACTTGTCGGAGTGCTTCGTCTTTCACATGAAAGCAAGCTGAGACCGCATTGCGGGATCCGTAGAACCTGATCAGGCTAATACCTGCGAAGGGAACAAGCAGCAACACCGTTCCACCATCACAACAGACGACCGTCTGTTTGCCGGTGTTGCCCCTTGTGTACTCACTCCTGACAAGCATTTATCACCCGAAAAGGAACAAATGCTATGTCAACACGACGCGAGAAACGCCAGCAGGCACAAACATTTATACAATCACTGAAAGGTGAAGCTTTTCCTAATTCTTTCCGCCAGTACGAGGAAGGATCTGTCCCGTCCATTCGTGTGCCCATGCGGATGATTGCCCAGTCTCCTACCCGCATCAGCGAACAGGAAGAAGAAATCAATCCGGATATTCCCGTATACGACGCCTCCGGTGTATTTGGCGACCCGGCCTGTGAAGTCGATGTGACCAGAGGCATTCCGCATTGCCGCGCTGAGTGGATTAACGCACGAAGCGATACGCAAGCCATTGCCGCATCTGAATCATCCTATACGCAGGCGCGGGATGCAGACATCACCTCAGAATCTATTCGTTTTCAGGCGAAAAATACCATCCGTAAAGCCGCTGCCGGCAAGGTAGTAACGCAATTGCACTATGCCCGCCTGGGCATAGTGACGCCGGAGATGGAATACATCGCGATCCGCGAAAATATGGGTCGCGCTGCGATCAAAAATGAACTGTTGAACCAGCAGCACAAAGGAGAAGCCTTCGGCGCAAACATACCACCGGAAATCACCGGCGAGTTCGTGCGCCGTGAAGTCGCAGAAGGCCGGGCGATTATTCCGGCCAACATCAACCACCCTGAAGCTGAGCCGATGATTATCGGACGAAACTTCCTGGTCAAAGTGAATGCCAACATCGGTAATTCCGCGGTGACCTCGTCCATTGAAGAGGAAGTGGAAAAGCTGGTCTGGGCCACACGCTGGGGCGCAGACACCATCATGGACTTATCCACCGGCCGCAATATTCACGAAACCCGTGAATGGCTGCTGCGTAACAGCCCGGTGCCCATTGGCACAGTGCCCATTTATCAGGCGCTGGAAAAGGTCAATGGCGTCGCTGAAGATCTCGACTGGCCGGTTTTTCGTGACACCCTGATTGAACAGGCAGAGCAAGGGGTGGATTATTTTACTATCCATGCCGGCGTGCGCTTACCCTTTGTACCGTTAACCGCTAAGCGCGTTACGGGTATCGTGTCCCGTGGTGGTGCCATTATGGCGAAATGGTGTTTGTATCATCATCAGGAAAGTTTTCTGTATGAACATTTCCGCGAAATCTGTGAAATCTGCGCTCAATATGACGTAAGCCTGTCACTGGGTGACGGTCTGCGCCCCGGTTCCGTTGCAGACGCCAACGATGAAGCACAATTTGCCGAGCTGCGCACCTTAGGCGAACTCACAGCTATCGCGTGGGAATATGACGTTCAGGTGATGATAGAAGGTCCGGGCCACGTGCCTATGCACCTGATCAAAGAGAACATGGATGAGCAGTTATCTCATTGTCATGGCGCACCGTTTTACACCCTTGGTCCGCTGACAACGGATATCGCCCCGGGGTATGACCATTTCACGTCCGGGATCGGCGCAGCACTGATTGGCTGGTATGGCTGTGCCATGCTTTGCTACGTCACCCCCAAAGAGCATCTTGGCCTGCCGGATAAAGAAGATGTGAAGCAGGGCCTGATTACTTACAAAATTGCCGCCCACGCAGCAGACCTGGCAAAAGGTCACCCCGGCGCACAAATACGCGACAATGCCATGTCGAAAGCCCGCTTTGAGTTTCGCTGGGAAGACCAGTTTAATCTGGCACTGGATCCGTTTACCGCCCGCGCCTATCACGACGAAACCCTGCCGCAAGCTTCAAGCAAGGTGGCGCACTTCTGCTCCATGTGCGGTCCGAAATTCTGCTCCATGAAGATTTCTCAGGAAGTCCGTGACCATGCACAGGCGGAAGAAGCGAAGCAACAGGGCATGGCCGATATGGCGAAGAAGTTTTCTGCCTCCGGCCGCGCTCTCTACGTTGATGCTGCCGTTGCTGAGGGCGAATAATGTTACCCCGTGTTTTAACCATTGGCGGCACCGACAGCTCCGGCGCCGCCGGTTTACAGCAGGACCAGCGTGCGCTGCAATGTTTTGCTGTCCACCAGCTCAATGTGGTGTCGCTGGTCAGCGCGCAAACTCATGACAGCGTGCTGCACGTTTCTCCGGTATCGCCGGCGTCATTTTCGGCACAACTGCAAGTCGCTTTTCAGCCGCAGATCCCTGCGGTGATAAAGGTGGGTGCGCTGGCGAATGATGAACAGATCCGTGTGCTTATTAAGAAACTGTCTGAATATCCGCAAATTCCCGTAATTTGGGACCCTGTATTACAGACATCATCAAAGAGTAAGCTCGGTGAATTATCGTTTGATGCTATCGCCGGACTATTGCCCTACGTCACGCTCATCACGCCGAACTATGGTGAACTGGCCTGGCTGACAGGCTTTACGTTACGGCAAGCCAAAGATGAGCTGGCAGCAGCCCATCAGCTTATCGCTTCCGGCTGCGATCAGGTACTGGTAAAAGGCGGTCACAGACCAGAGTCATCGCTCCGGCCCGACTCCGGGAACGCGGCGGAAATCTGTGATGTGCTGTACAGCAAAGAAAACGTCCGGCGTTTTGTGCACAAAGCACGGCAGCCTTTTGATTTAAGGGGTTCCGGTTGCCTGCTTGCATCGGCTATCGCCGGTGCATTGGCTGAGCAATACTTTACCGAAGATGCGGTTTCGCTGGCCGCAGCTGTGGTTGCCGCAGCCTGGCAACAGGCTGAGCTTGTTCTGACTGAAACGGCTGTCCTTCATCGCCCACCGTCTGAACGTGGGATGCTCGTTGAACAACAGGCCCCGTCGCTTCCCGCCTCACTGCTTCCCTACTTCCCGGCAGTTTTTGAAGGCTTGATACCGGCAAAGAATAACTATTCTTTCCCTAACTTGCTGGATTCTGCGCCCGGGCTTTACCCGGTGGTCGACAGCCTTGAATGGCTGCAGCGCCTTCTCCCTTTAAATCTTAAGATTATCCAGTTGCGGATAAAATCCGCCGGTACAGCGCTGAGTGAAACCATCCGCGAAGCAGTAACTATGGCTGCCGGTTACAACACCCAGCTTTTCATCAACGACCACTGGCAACTGGCTATTGAACACGGGGCATATGGTGTGCATCTCGGGCAGGAAGATCTCGCCACTGCCGATTTGAGTGCCATTGCCCGTGCCGGGTTGCGGCTGGGCATTTCGACTCACGGATATGCAGAGCTGTGCCGCGCCATTCAAATCCGGCCTTCTTACATAGCGCTGGGTCATATTTTTCCTACCAGAACGAAAGATATGCCCTCTGCACCACAAGGGCCGGCGCGGTTGGCTGACTACGTGTCACTTTGCAAATATCACGGCATTCCTACTGTGGCCATCGGCGGTATTAAGTTGAGTAATATCGACACCGTGGCTGCCACAGGCACAGATGCCATTGCCGTCGTAACGGCTATTACAGAAAGCGATAACCCGGAAGACGCCGTCAACGCATTGCGCGGGAGGTGCCGCCGTGCTGACCACTGAACTGTATTCCCGCTACAGCCGTCATTTACTGCTGGATAATTTTGATGAGGAAGCCCAGCTGCAACTCATGCAATCAAAAGTCATGCTGTTCGGCTGCGGAGGACTGGGTTGTCAGGTAGCCATGGCACTGGTGTCTGCCGGTGTGGGCGAAATTGTGCTGATCGACCATGACATGGTGGAAATCAGTAATTTACCCCGCCAGTGGCTGTTTACCGAAGCCGATGCGGGACAAAAGAAAGTCTATGCTGCACGGTCGCGACTGACAGCCATGCATGGCAGGTGTCAGATAAGATGTATCTACGACCCTGCCGATCCCGTCAGACTTGCCACTCACCTGCCGTACTGTTCGTTACTGCTGGATTGCACAGACAGCGTGTCCAGCAGAAAATTTGTCAATAGACTGTCCCTTGAACATAAGCTGCCGCTCATTTCCGCCAGTGCCGCAGGCTTTTCCGCCACGGCGCTGGCGCAGAATCCGGTATCCGGTTCGGCCTGTTATGAATGCATGGAACAGATTAGTGAGCACCCACAAACGTGCATAGAGCAGGGAATATTTAGTCCTGTAGTTGCCATTGCCGGTCAGTTCCAGGCCAGCCTTGCACTCAGTTACCTGTGCGGCATTCAGCCTGTGGATTTCGGACAACTTCACGTCTACGACGGCCGCGCCCTCACCCTGCGGCATTTCAGAATCAATAAAAATCCGGCGTGTCCGGCATGCTCAAATCATATCGGGGGAAAACCATGAACATATTGTGTAACGGTGACAAGCTTACTCTGCCAGAAGGCAGCCTGCTCGCCGATGCGATCAGTGACTATCTGCAGCAAACCCCGTCAGTGGCTGTAGCGGTAAACCAGACAATCATTCCGGCCAGCCAGTGGCAACATCATAAGCTGCAACCTGACGATGCCGTAGAACTCTTTACTCTGGTAGCGGGAGGTTAATGATGCTGACAATTGCCGGCACTACTTTTACATCCAGATTATTCACCGGTACAGGGAAATTCAGTCACCCTGACATCATGAAAGATGCCCTGGTCGCCAGCCAGACCCGGCTTGTTACGCTGGCACTTAAACGGCTTTCAAAAGGCGACGTGCCCGACCCTACCCTCAGCGTTCTACGTTCGCTGCCGGTTACATTACTGCCGAACACTTCCGGTGCGGCGACAGCGGAAGAAGCGGTTTATGCGGCCCGTCTGGCCAGAGAGCTGTTAGGTACCAGCTGGCTGAAACTGGAAATTCATCCCGATCAGCGTTTTTTGCTGCCAGACCCGGTGGAAACACTCAAAGCCGCTGAAGTGTTGTGTAAAGAAGGCTTTAACGTGCTGCCTTATTGTCATGCGGATCCTATTTTGTGCAAGCGCTTAGAAGAAGCCGGATGCGCAGCAGTGATGCCACTTGGCGCACCTATCGGTTCCAATAAAGGCCTGCAAACCCGCGAGTTCCTGCATATCATCATTGAACAGGCCGGAATCCCGGTGGTGGTTGATGCAGGGATCGGCGCTCCCTCTCATGCCTGCGAAGCCATGGAAATGGGCGCTGATGCAGTACTGGTAAATACCGCCATTTCTGCCTCTACCCAACCGGTTGCCATGGCCAGTGCGTTTGCAAAAGCCGTGGATGCCGGCCGCGAGGCCTGGCTGGCCGGTGCCGCACCGGTTAACTCCCGAGCTTCTGCCACCAGCCCGTTCACACAGTTTCTGGCAGGGTTATCATGACAGTGGCAGAAGAGCTGTCCCGCACAGACTGGGACGATGTGAGGCTTGCGCTTTACAGCAAAAGCGCGGCAGATGTGATGTCAGCACTACAACGCCCCGTCCGGCACTGGCAGGATTTTCTTGCGCTGATATCCCCTGCCGCAGAAGCATTTCTGCCGGATATGGCTGTTAAGGCACAGGCCCTCACGCGCCAGCGTTTCGGGCATACCGTGTCTTTGTTCGTGCCCTTGTATCTGTCAAACCTGTGCGCCAACGAATGCACCTATTGCGGCTTTACTATGAGCAATAAAATTAAACGCACGAAACTGACCATGGCTGAAATATCAGAGGAAGTTTATGCCATCAAGAAAATGGGCTTTGATTCTGTTTTGCTGGTTACCGGCGAGCACGAAACGAAAGCGGGTATGGATTACTTTCTTCAAGCAGTGGAGTTAGTAAAGGCTCACTTCAGCCATGTTGCCATGGAGGTGCAACCGCTTTCTACAGATGAATACCGTGCCCTTGCTGCAGCCGGAACTGACAGTGTGCTGGTTTATCAGGAAACTTATCATCGCACCCATTATGCGGAGTATCACCTGCGGGGCAAAAAGCAGGATTTCGACTGGCGGTTAGCAACACCGGACAGGCTTGGCGAAGCTGGTATGAACAAAGTCGGTCTCGGCGCATTACTCGGGTTATCCGAATGGCGGACAGACAGCGCATTTACCGCGTTACATCTAACTCTGTTACAACAGCGCTACTGGAAAAGCCGCTACTCTGTTGCGTTCCCCCGCATCAAGCCCTGCGCCGGTGACCAGGCAACGCAGAAAAGTCAGGTATCAGATAAACAGCTCATACAACTGATTTGTGCTTACCGGCTGTGTTTTCCGGAAGTGGAACTAAGCCTTTCCACAAGGGAATCCCCGGCATTTCGCGACAACGTAGTACCACTGGCCATTAATCAATTGTCTGCCGCATCGCAAACTCAACCTGGTGGATACAGCGCTCCCACAACAGCACTGGAGCAATTCTCAACCGAAGACACCCGCTCAGCCAGTGCAGTGGCAAACAGCCTCACCGCCCGAGGACTCGACCCCGTATGGACAGACTGGCTGAATGCATTCGGCCGTTAAGCAGCCCGGGCAAAAGGGAAGCTTTGAATGCGTTTCAAACCCTCAGCCGCAGGGATGCGGCTGTGGAGCTCCCATGGATGGGTTCACAGCGTGTTTGAAACGCATCAAGGTTTCCCAGCTCATGCGTCCGGCTTGCTTCCCGGATCAACCTACCCCGCTGTTACAGGGCTGGCTAATGCTTTGAGTTTGGTTTTCAGTAGTTCTGTAAAACCGCTTTCGTCGTCAGGGCTGTCAGGGTGAGAAGGCCATACTGCCATGAACTGATATTCCATGGTTGTTGCAGGTTTGAACTGAATCAAATAGTCATATTCCGCTTCAAACTTGCGGGAGATATCGTCCACTTTGTAGAACAGTGCCATGCCCAGCTCGTCATCTGCGCCCAGCAAGCTTTGCTTACCGTAGGTGGCAATGACGCCCCAGCCATTCATTTCCAGTTCGATGTATTGGGTGTTGTCATGCTTAACAATCCCAGTTACCAGGTCATCTGCTGTCCCGCTTAACGACACAGTTACCGTGGTTGACGGGTCACCGGCGTGAATTTCGTAATCTGCACTGGCATCGAGCTTCTTACCATTCACATCCCAGCCATTGTAATTAACAGTGAACCCGGCAGACAGCCTGTCGTCATGGCCCAGTGCCCAGGACATCTCGTCCACGTTCTGCATATGCATTACCGTGTCGCCTTCTATACGGCCAAAAGAGCCAAGACCCAGCGCTTTACCCACTTTCAGCACATCGCCGCCCCAGTCAGACAAATCATGATAGCTGTCGTAGCCATCCTGCCCAACCTGATGCAGCACGGGTTCGTTACCGGTTTTCACGAAGATATCCGTGCCGTTACGCCAGTCCAGATATAAGCGGTACCCCACCAGGTCATTTTCCCAGCCCGGTCCTTCATAACGTAAATAGTATGAATGATCAGTCAGTTGCGGAGGCGCAGTAAAAGAATCCACATTCTCAAAGCTGAAACCGTCTGCTTTGTACTCTTTACCATCCCATTCACCGCCCTGACGAACCGACAATTCAGTGTAAGCAACATCCGGTGCATCCGGGGCTGAATCTGACAGAGCAATTGTGGCTTTTTCACCGGCATCCAATGTGACTAAAACGTTAAGAACATCATTTCCCTGCTGATCTTTTGTCCACTCAGAAGGAAAGTTTGTCACTTTTTTTGTCACTGCATTGTCGTCATCAAAAGCGCTTGCCGGAAAACGCAGAAGTTGCGGAAGCGCTGCGCCGCTGGCCGGATTACTCACGCTGACCTTACTCACAACAGATTCTGCAGATGATTGTTTTTCCTGACTTTCCTGACTAGAAGACGGGTTTTTATCAGGGCTGCATGCGGCAGCGGATAACGCCAGAATGATACTCAGTGGCAGGGTTGATTTCTTCATATTGCGCTCCGTGATTTCGTCGTTTAGAGGTCGTTATTCGGGGAAATACTTTGCACTAATATATTGACAATTGCCACCGGTGGCAATTATTTTAAATGTTGTTAACATTGTAAACTGTGTGTGGTGTTTCATCGCTTATCCGGAAAATGCGTTTCCGGTTCATTTACAACACCCGCAAAATTCATCGTTTTTACGCAAAAAGGAAATGTCATGCCTAACTTCAGTTTGACGGGAAAACGTGCGCTGGTCACCGGTGCCAGCCGCGGTATCGGACAAGCCATGGCCGTCGCTCTGGCCGAATCCGGCGCCAGTGTTATTTGCGCCAGTTCCCGTGAAGGCGGATGTGAAGAAACCCTCGCCAAAATCCGCGCCGTCAGCAACGTGGAAGTTACCTCCCTGCATGCCGATCTGTCAGACATGGCAGCGGTTCAGAAGCTGGCTGATGACGCACAGGCTGTTTGGGGAGGTATCGATATTCTGGTGAATAACGGCGGTACAATTTTCCGCAGCCCGGCCGTGGATTTCCCACTGGAGGAATGGCAGAACGTGTTGCGCGTAAATACAGACTCAGCGTTTCTGCTCAGCCAGAAAATCGGCTGCAACATGATTGAGCAGGGTTACGGCAAAATCATTAATACCGCCTCTATGCTCAGTTACAGCGGCGGCATCACAGTGCCTGCCTACACTGCCAGCAAGCACGCTATAGCCGGCTTAACCAAAGCACTGGCTAATGAATGGGGCAAGCACAACGTTCAGGTGAACGCTATTGCGCCCGGCTATATCCGTACCGACAACACGCAGGCTCTGCAGGACGATGCAGGCCGCAGCAAGGAAATTATTTCAAGGATCCCGGCCGGACGCTGGGGCGAAACGGAAGACTTAAAAGGCGCACTGGTGTTTCTGGCCAGTGATGCAAGCAATTACGTGAACGGCCATGTGTTAGCCGTCGACGGCGGCTTCCTTGCCCGCTGATCCTCACAAACCCTACAAGAGACAGGCACCATGACTACTGAACACGAAATCCGTTACGCCGTAGGACAACGGGAAGTTAAGTCTTACGACACCAATGAACTGCGTGAAGCCTTTCTGGCTGACAAACTCATGCAGCACGGCAAAATCTACTGGGTCTACAGCCACTATGAGCGTTTCATGGTGGGCAGCGCAGTACCAACTTCTGCGCCACTGAAACTGGAGACGCTGGATGACCAGCTGAAAATGAGTTACTTCACCGCCCGTCGTGAAGTGGGTGTTATTAACATCGGCGGCACCGGGACAGTCACTGTAGGCGACACTGTCTACACGCTGGAAAAAGAAGAAGCTCTGTATATCGGTAAAGATAACGAATCCGTTGTGTTTGCTTCAGACGATGCGGCTAATCCGGCGAAGTTTTACCTGAATTCAGCACCGGCGCACCATGTTTACCCATGCAAAAAAGTGGGTAAAGGCGACGCCAATGTGCTGCATCTTGGCAGTCAGGAAACCAGTAACGAACGTGATATTAATCAGTTGCTTATCAACACCGTGGTTGATACCTGTCAATTACAAATGGGGTTAACCCGTCTGGCACCGGGCAGTGTGTGGAATACCATGCCGGCCCACCAGCACGACCGTCGTAACGAAGTGTACTTCTACTTCGACTTAGCCGACGGACAGGCAGTCTGCCACTTTATGGGTGAGCCACAGGAAACCCGTCATATTTTTGTTTCCAATGAGCAGGCCGTGCTGTCACCGCCCTGGTCAATTCACTGCGGTGTGGGTACTGCGAACTATGCGTTCATCTGGGGCATGGCCGGGGAAAACCTCGACTATGACGATATGGACAAGTTCCCGCCAGACCAGCTCAGATAAGTATTGAGGTAAGTATGTTGCGCCTTAAAGTTGTACCGGTACTGCTGCTTGTATTCATCACAAGCCTGATTGCCGGCTGTGGCAGTAAGCAGGACAGTGACGTGGTGGTACTCAGATTGGGGCATTCTCTGGATCCCCAGCATTCTGTGCACAAAGCCATGGTCTTTTTAGGTGAACGCCTGGACGAATATTCCGGCGGCACCATGCAGGTAGCGATTTATCCCGGCAGCCAGTTAGGCACCGAACGGGAAATGATTGAGCTGCTGCAAATCGGTTCGCTGGACATGACCAAAGTGTCTGCCAGTCCGCTGGAAGGCTTTGCGCCGGAAATGCAGATTTTTAGTATTCCCTATGTGTTCCGTGACAATGAGCACTACTGGAACGTGCTTAACAGTAACGTGGGCAAAGATTTGCTCTCTGGTGTGGAAGCGTTCAAGCTGAAGGGCCTGGGTTACTACGACGCCGGCAGCCGCAGCTTCTATACTACTGACCGCCCTATCCGCACGCCGGAAGATCTAAAAGGATTAAAGATCCGTGTACTGAACAGCCCTACAGCGGTGAAAACCGTACGTGCGCTGGGCGGAGCAGCCACACCGGTCTCCTGGGGCGAACTGTACACAGCTTTGCAGCAGGGTGTTGTTGACGGTGCGGAAAACAATCCGCCCAGCTATTACCTGTCCCGCCACTACGAAATCGCCCGTTACTATTCGCTGGATGAGCACACCTCTGTACCTGACGTCATGCTGATGTCGCTGCGTACCTGGAACAATCTTACACCTCAGCAGCAGGGCTGGCTCAATCAGGCCATGGCCGACTCCGTGGTGTATCAGCGTAAATTGTGGCAGGCGTCTACAGAAGAGTCTCTGGAAAAAGTGATTGCTGATGGTGTGGAAGTGATTTATCCCGACAAGCAACCCTTTGTGGATGCAGTAAAACCTTTCCACGACAGCTATGCCGGCTCTGAAGTGGGTAATCTGCTAGATAAAATTAAGGCGATGTAATCATGCGACAGTTAGTAAAGTTAATTGATAAGAGTCTTGCAGCGTCGCTGATTGCTGCCATGGCCGCTATCCTTCTGGTGGTGGTGTGGCAGGTTATTTCCCGCTACCTGCTGAAAGATCCCGCTTCGGTAACTGAAGAGTTATCCCGCTTCCTGCTTATCTGGATTGGCATTTTAGGTTCTGCTTACGCATACCGTCAGAAAGTCCATCTGGGCTTTAATCTCATCGTAAACCGTCAGTCAGAAACTGTGCGCAGACTTATTATGACCTTCGTTGAAGTGCTGGTTGTTACCTTTTGTGTGCTGGTACTCATTGTCGGCGGTAACGCACTGGTCAGCCTGACCCTGGATCTTAATCAGATTTCTGCAGCACTTGGCGTAAAAATGGGCTGGATTTACACCGTTCTTCCGATTTCCGGCGTCATTATGGTGTTCTACAGCATCATCAATATTTATAACCTCTGGATAGACGAGTCACAGGAGCCGCTGTAATGGAAATGACTGCAATAATCCTCATCGTTGGCTTCTTTTTCTTTTTACTGATTAATGTGCCTGTTTCTATCAGCATTGGTCTCGCAACCATGGTAGCCATGCTGATAAATATCGAGTTTGAACCGGCAGTGACTACGATGGCTCAGCGTATGGCCGGCGGACTGGACAGCTTTGCGCTGCTTGCAATACCTTTTTTCGTAATGTCAGGTCTGATCATGGGGCGCGGTGGTATTGCCAAGCGATTGATTGAATGTGCCATGGCACTTATCGGTGCGCTGCCGGGTGGTCTCGCCCTAGTGAACGTGGTGTCCTGCATGCTGTTTGGTGCCATCTCGGGCTCTGCGGTAGCGGCCTGTTCAGCTATCGGCAGTTTCATGCTGCCGGAAATGAAGAAAAAAGGCTATGACCCTAATTTTTCAGCGGCGGTTACCGCGGCGGCGGCAACGACCGGCATGCTTATCCCGCCAAGTAATATCCTGATTGTTTATGCTATTGCCAGTGGCGGTGTATCTATTGCAGCACTGTTCATGGCGGGCTACATTCCGGGCATCATGGTGGGTCTGGCACTCATGGTGGTGTGCTACATCTGGGCAAAAATAAAAGGCTACCCGCTGTCAGACCGCTTACCCATGAAAGTGGTCGCCGAAAAACTACTGGCCGCTATTCCCAGTCTGTTTCTTATCGTGCTGGTGATCGGCGGTATCGTCGGCGGCGTATTTACCGCAACAGAAGCCGGCGCCATTGCTGTGGTGTATTCACTCATTCTGTCTGTGGGTGTTTACGGCGAGGTAAAAACCAGAGAACTGCCCGGCATTCTGCTTAAGTCTGCAGAGACCACCGCTATCGTTATGTTGCTGATTGCAGCGTCTACAGCGATGTCATGGTTACTGTCGTTTGAGAATATTCCGCAAACGCTCAGCGCCGCATTACTGGAACTCAGTGACAACCCTATTGTCATCTTACTGCTTATCAACCTGTTGTTGATTGTGGTGGGTGCATTTTTGGATATGACACCGGCCGTTCTTATTTTTACGCCAATCTTTCTGCCGGTTGCCATGCAGCTGGGTATGTCCCCGTTGCAGTTCGGCATTATGATTGTGCTTAATTTGTCTATTGGTTTGTGTTCACCGCCGGTAGGTGCAGTACTGTTTATCACCTGTGCCATCGCAAAAACCAAACTGGAAAATATAATCCGGCCATTGTTGCCACTTTATGCCGCGATGTTTGTGGTGCTGATGTTAGTCACCTATGTGGCGTGGTTCTCAGAAGCACTGCCCGCAGCACTGGGGTTCTGATATGCGCATTAACAAGCCCTGCCACTGGTAGGGCTTGTACGTATTAAGATTGTGAATCCGCAGTGTAAAAGGCTAAACTTACCCGACCTGACCGTTCCGCAGGATACCCTAAAGGGGGAACAGCAGGTGTCAGAGGTGCAAAGAGCAACAATGATTAAATAAAACGAGCAGCGTTAACGCTAATAATAATAAGTGAAAAACATGGATAAACGTCCGACTATCAATGATGTAGCCCGCCTTTCAGGGGTGTCTAAACGTACGGTTTCCCGCGTGATCAACGGCGCCACCAATGTGGGTGCGGCCACCCGGGAAAAAATCCAGAAAGTCATTGATGAGTTAGGCTTTTCTCCGGATAAGCAGGCCCGTGGCCTCGCTGCCTCCCGCTCATTTCTGCTCGGTATGATTTACGATAACCCGGATGCCCTGTATATCGACCAGGTGCAACGGGGCGTTCTGAACGTCTGTTCAGAAAAAGGCTATGAACTGGTTGTTCATCCCTGCCACTACAACTCACCGGATTTCATCGACAACTGTATAAAGTTCGTCAAACGCTCGAATATCGACGGCGTGGTGATCCTGCCGCCGGTGTCTGAAGCCAAAGAACTGGCTGCCGCCCTGCGCGATCAGGCTATCAATTATGTACGTATGGCGTCAGTGGATTTAGACGACCACGCGAACATTGTGGTGTCTGACGACCGTGCTGCCATCAGCGATCTCGCCCGCTATCTGGTGTCTCTGGGACACCGCGACATTGCCATCATCAGTGGTCCGCAGGCTTACTACTCTTCCATTGAACGTCTTGAAGGTTTCCTCGATACCCTGCGCGAGCTGGGCATCGATTTACCCGATAACCGCGTTATCGAAGGTAAAAACAGTTATGAAAGCGGTATCGAATGTGCCCGCAGTCTGCTTATTCAGTCATCCCGCCCTGCAGTCATTTTTGCCAACAACGACGAAATGGCCGCCGGCGTACTGAAAGTCGCTCATGAAATGGGTATTCGCGTGCCGGAAGAACTTTCTATTGCCGGATTCGATGATAACTTGCTGGCTGCCAGAGTGATCCCGTCACTGACCACAGTGAAGCGCCCGGTAACGGCCATGGCATCACTGGCTGCGAAGAAAATTATTGCGATGATCGAAAACAAACCGACGGACGACATGGAAAGTTATCTGGTGAAACCTCACCTGATCATTCGTGAGTCCACCCGCAAAGCAGAAAAGTAAAAGAATTTCACTGATGAAGATTGATCCGCTGTTTATTCTGACCTACAATGCCACCGGTGGCATTCATGTTAAGAAACTGTTCCCATTGTCTTAACAGAATTAACGGTGCCTTTCGCCAGCAGGAGTGTAAGTATGCAAGACCAAACCCAATTGATTCAGGTTCATCCGCAGGACAATGTTGCCGTAGCAACAATGGACTTAGAGGCGGGTATCCAAAACAATGATCTTGGGCTTACCCTGGCTGATGCTATCCCCGCGGGACATAAGGTTGCCCTGAAGGCCATGAAGGCCGGTGAAAACATTGTTAAATATGGCTTTCCCATTGGTCATTTAACAGAAGATGTTGCCGCCGGTGCCCATATTCACAGCCACAACCTGAAAACCAATCTCAGCGGTCAGGAAGCATACACGTGGAAAGACCTGAAGAAAAGTGCTACCGGGAGCAATGCCACAGATGGCACGTTCATGGGCTATCGCAGAGAAAATGGCAAGGTTGGGATCCGCAACGAAATATGGATTATCAATACCGTTGGCTGCGTAAACCGCACTGCAGAGCGCATTGCTTCAGAGTGTGAGCGCCGTTTTGCCAACGAATGTGACGGATTCCGCGCTTTCACCCACCCCTTTGGTTGCTCGCAGTTGGGCGACGATTTAACAGATACCCGCGCAATTCTGGCTGCACTGGCTTCCCACCCTAATGCCGGTGCTGTTTTAATCGTTGGTCTTGGCTGCGAGAACAACCAGCTTTCAGCCATGCTGGAGCTGGTAGATAAACCTGAAGACCGCCTGCGTTATTACAACTCACAGCAAGTAGGCGACGAAATTGAAGAAGGGATCCGCCTGGTTTACGAAATGCTGAAACCGGTGGGTGCTGACAAACGGGAACTGATCCCCGCCTCGGAACTGGTTCTGGGCGTAAAATGCGGCGGCAGTGATGCGTTCAGCGGTATTACCGCTAACCCGCTGGTTGGCCGCATGACAGACATTTTAACCGGCATCGGCGGTACTGTACTGCAAACAGAAACCCCTGAGATGTTCGGTGCAGAACAGTTGCTGATGGACCGCGCCGTGTCTGAGCCCGTGTTCAACGACATTGTTTCACTGGTCAACGAATTCAAACAATACTTCCTCGACCATAACCAGCCTGTATACGAAAACCCGTCCCCGGGTAACAAAGCCGGCGGTTTAACGACACTGGAAGAAAAATCCCTCGGTGCGGTGCAGAAAGGCGGTCAGGCGGCTGTCGGCGGCGTACTGAAATACGGTGAACCTGTTCACCAGAAAGGTTTGTCACTGCTGCAGGCGCCGGGTAACGACGCTGTCAGCTCAACGGCCCTGGCCGCCAGTGGCGCTCATATTGTTTTATTCACCACCGGGCGCGGTACACCGCTCGGGTTCCCTGTACCCACAATAAAAATATCGTCAAATTCCAGAATAGCAGAACAAAAACCACACTGGATTGACTTCAATGCGGGACAAGTGCTGCAAGGCGTCAGTATTGACGACTGCGCAGCACAGTTGTACCAACTTTGTCTCACTACAGCGTCAGGACAACTGACCTGTAATGAGAAGAATGGCAGTCATGAAATTGCTATTTGGAAACGAGGCGTAACCCTTTAAAAAAGAGAATGTTATGAAACCGATTTTACTTCATGAAGACAGGCTTTTTCCGGTTGATGAAAAGACCCGCGGCATCGCCCGTGAGTTGTATCAGTCTGTCAGGGACCTGCCTATTATCAGCCCTCATGGACATACTGATCCGCGCTGGTTTGCCTACGACGAAAACTTCGGTAACGCTACCGAACTGTTTATTCTGCCTGATCACTACGTTTTTCGTATGTTGTATTCTCAGGGTATCACCCTTGAGCAGTTAGGCATCCGCCGCTGGGATGGCGGTGAGTCTGAAGCAGACCCGCGTAAAATCTGGCAGCTGTTCGCTGACCACTACTACCTGTTTCCCGGTACACCGTCGCGCATGTGGCTCGACACTGTATTTAAAAACGTGTTCGGCCTTACCGACATGCTGTGTTCAGACAACGCCATGGACTACTACGAGTTCATCACCAAAGAGCTGGCGAAACCTGAATACAAGCCCCGTGCACTGATGGACCGCTTTAACATTGAGTTAATTGCCACCACTGAAGGCGCACTGGATCCGCTGGCTCATCACGGCGCGATTAAAGGCACCGGCTGGGACAAGCGCGTTATCACCACCTTCCGTCCTGACGACGTGGTAGATGCTTCCCGCGAAGATTTCGTAGATAACATCGCTAAACTGGGTGATATCACCGGTGAAGACACCACCAGCTGGCAGGGCTATCTGGCCGCATTGCGTCAGCGCCGTCAGGTATTCCGTGAACACGGTGCTACCGCTACAGACCACGGCCACCCGACTGCCGCCACCGCAGACTTATCTGCCGCTGAATGCGAAAGCCTGTTTGCGAAAGTGCTGTCAGGGGATTCCTCAGCAGCAGAGCAGGAACTGTTCCGTGCACAGATGCTTACCGAACTGGCCGGCATGAGTGTGGAAGATGGTATGGTCATGCAAATCCACCCGGGATCATTCCGTAACCATAACGAAAGCCTGTTTAAGAAATTCGGCCGCGATAAAGGCCACGATATTCCTATGCAGACTGACTACGTTAACGCACTGAAGCCATTGCTGAACAAGTACGGTAACGAAGCGAATCTGAATATCATCCTGTTTACCCTGGATGAAACCGTGTATGCCCGTGAACTTGCACCACTGGCCGGTCACTATCCGTGTCTGAAGCTGGGTCCGGCGTGGTGGTTCCACGACAGCCCGGAAGGCATGCTGCGTTTCCGTCACAACGTTACTGAAACTGCCGGTTTCTATAACACTGTTGGCTTTAATGACGATACCCGCGCGTTCCTGTCTATTCCGGCCCGTCACGACGTGGCCCGTCGTATCGACTGCCGTTTCCTGGCGCAATTGGTGGTTGAACACCGCGTTGCCGACTGGGAAGCCGCCGAACTGGCGCAGCAGCTGTCTTATAATCTGGCAAAAAACGCTTACAAACTGGGGTAACCGCATGGCACGTCTGAATTTCTCTACGCTGGCGGACTTGCCGTCAGAGGTAAAACAGCCTCAATACGATGTGAATGCCACCACCAGCGGCATTGTGCATATTGGCCCGGGCGCATTTCACCGCGCCCACCAGGCGGTGTATACCGATCTGGCAATGGCCCACGGCGGAAACTGGCGTATTGACGGCGTGTCTATGCGCAGTAAAAGCCTGAAAGAAAAATTGTCCGGCCAGGATAATCTGTATTCACTGGTTGTACTGGATAACGAGCCATATACCCAGATCATCGGCGCAATGAATAACGTGTACGTGTTAGGTGAAGACCGTGATGCCATTATGGCGTCGCTGACCGCGCCCACCACACACATCGTTACGCTGACCATTACTGAGAAAGGCTATTGCCTGGACAATCAGGGCAAACTTGATGCCGCCCACCCGGACATCCTGCACGATAAAGATTTTCCGGAAGAGCCGGTATCGGCTATCGGATTACTGGTTGCTGCCCTTAAAGTACGCAAGGATAGCGGTGCCAGCGAAATCACCATCGTCAGTTGCGACAACCTGTCTGATAACGGCAGCAAACTGGGCGCGGCCGTTGTGGTATTCGCACAATTACTCGACAGCGAACTGGCAGCGTGGATCAGCAAGAACATTTGTTTCCCTAACACCATGGTAGACAGCATTACGCCGGCTACCGACGAGGCGCTGGTGAGCCAGACGGCTGCTGCACTGGGTGTGAACGACGAATGGCCGATTCAACGCGAAGCCTTTACCCAGTGGGTTGTGGAAGATAAATTCAGCGGTCCCCGCCCTGCCTGGGACAAAGTAGGCGTGACCTTCACCGACGATGTGCATCTGTTTGAAAAAGCCAAACTGCGTGTGCTTAACGGCACCCACTCCACGCTGGCCTACACCGGCACATTATGTGGTATCGACACGGTATTTGAAGCCATCAGCAGGCCTGATATGGAAGCCTTCATCCGCCGCCTGCTGAAAGAAGAAATTCTGCCAACCATTGATGCCGGTGACAAAATGGATTTATCAGCCTACGCCGGTGACATTCTGAATCGCTATCACAACAAACATATCCGTCATTTACTGGCGCAGATTGCCTGGGACGGCTCACAAAAGCTGCCTTTCCGCATTCTGAATACCGTACGTGACCGCATTAAAGCCAAAGCCAGCTTTAATCTGCTGAGCGTGCCTGTTGCTGCGTGGATTCTGTTTATCGCTAAGCGTCAGGCGGCGGGTGAAACCATTACCGACCCGATGGCTGAGCGTTTATTGTCGCTGGCTGAAAAACACAGCGGCGATACGAAAGCACTGACGGATGCAGTACTGAATGAACGTGATGTTTTTGCTGAATTGTCTGACAACCAGGCATTCCGCGACACTGTGCACGGTCAGGTTGAAAAACTCAGCAACATTACACCTGAAACAATGGCTGCATGCCTGGGAGAGCTATAATGAAAGGCATTAAACACATTGTGAAAGGCGCTCCGATTTTACCAATTTTGCAGGCAGATTCGGTAGAACAAGCCCTGAATATTGCAAAAGCAGTGGAAGCCAGCGGACTTAAAAACCTGGAAGTGGTGCGCCGTACAGACGCAGCGGCGGCTTCTATGACTGCTATCCGTGAAGCATTTCCGGATATGGTTGTAGGCATGGGTACTGTGCTCAGTCCTGAGCACGCAAAAGAAGCGGTAGATGCCGGCAGCCAGTTTCTGGTGACGCCCACCGTCAGCCCCCGTTTACTGGACGGACTAATGAGTTCAGGCGTGCCGTTTATTCCAGGCACCAGTAATCCTGCAGACATTCTGATGGCCAGCGAATACGGCCTTACTGAACTCAAATTCTTCCCGGCCCACTTAAGCGGCGGCGCACCAATGTTAAAAGCACTGGGCGGCATCTTTCAGAATATTTCGTTCTGCCCCACCGGCGGTATTTCCGGCAGTAACCTGAACGACTATCTGAGCCTGAAAAATGTATTTGCCGTAGGCGGGTCGTGGATGATCCCGTCTGACATGGTAAAAGCAGAAAACTGGCAAGGCATCACAGACACCTGCAAGCAGGCGCTGGAGGCATTTGAAGGGTTACGACCATGAGCCGCATTGTCATTTTCGGCGAGTGCATGGTTGAGCTGGTTAACCGTGGTGCCGACACGCTGTCTAAAGGCTACGCCGGCGACACCTACAACACCGCTGTGTACCTGAAGCGCTGCGCCCGTGATATTTCAGTAAGCTACTTAACCGCTATCGGCGCGGATTTCTTAAGTGACGAGTTGCTGTTTAAAATGGGCGACGAGGAAATCAATACCGACCAGGTATACCGCAGCGAAGACCGTAATCTCGGCCTGTACATGGTGCGCACGGATAAGCACGGCGAACGTACTTTCGCCTACTGGCGGGCAAACTCAGCGGCTACCCAAACACTGAACCTCATGCGCGGGGATTTAAGCAACGCGGATGTGTTTTATTTCAGCGGCATTTCGCTAGCCATTCTGGATGAAGTACAGCGCCTGAAGCTGTTCGATTTAATTGATGGTTTTCGTGCGAAAGGCGGCAAGGTGGTCTTTGACCCTAATTATCGCCCCCGCCTCTGGCCAAGCCCTGAACATGCTCAGTTATGGACAGATAAAGCCTATTCTCATTCAGATATCGCTTTTCCGGGCGGTGATGATCATCTGGCGTTATATGGCCACACTGACGTGGATGCTATCCACCAGCATGTTGCTGACCTCGGCGTTAAAGAGATCATCGTGAAGAACGGCGCTGTTGGCGTGCACATCTACGAACAGGACAGCCATTGCATCGTACCGGTAGAGCGTGTAGAGAGCGTTGTCGATACCACCGCAGCCGGTGATGCGTTTAATGGCGGCTACCTGTCAGCACGTCTGTCTGGTAAAGATGTGACCGACTCCGCCAGCTTCGGCGCAAAAGTCGCCGCCACAGTCATCAGCTACCCCGGCGCGATTGTGGAAAAAGACGCGTTTCATAAGCATATAGCAGCGCTCTCCTGATTGGAGGGCGTTAGTTTTCAGCACAAGAAGCTATAGCTCCGCAGTAATCCCTACCAGAAATGTCCGTCCACTCGTTGTGGTATTGTAGGCCCGGTCGTTCGAATCACTATACAGTTCTTCTCTTACGTTAGTCAGATTTAACCCTTCAATGGTCATTTTCAATGACCCGGACAACTGAATACTGGCTGAGGCATCAATGTAAGTAGTCGCATGGTAGCCGGATTCATCCTGATCGGTGTTTCCGGGCTGAACGGATAAAATATAGGGGCTGCGGTAAGCTGCAGAAACACGGGCAGACCAGTGTTGCTGATCGTAATAAAGGGTGAAGTTGTAGCTACGCCTTGATAAACCGGCAAAGGTTTTAACCTGATTCCCGCCAGTTCCCTGCACGTTCCTGTACAGTGTTTTGCCTTCAGCGTAGGTAAAGTTTGCGTTAACGCCCAGACTATCAAGGGGAGATGGCAGAAAGGTCAAATCGCGGGAATATGCTAATTCGAAACCCTTAAACGTAGTGGTATCGGTATTTTGAGGCGTACTGACATAAAAGATATCATCTTCGCTGTCTCCTTCCTGCAACAAACTCGCCGGCAGACCGAGCGCCCGGTATGGCATAGCTTTAACTTCCTCAACCACGAAGTTGTCTATTTTTTTGAAAAAGCCGGAAATCGCCAGTATGCCCCCTTCATCAAAATACCACTCAATGCCCGTTTCAGCATTCACTGACTTCAGTGGCTTCAAATAAGGATTGCCAATAAAAATCCGGCCAATATCACCCTCATTTCTGGATGCCTGAGAGACTTCGGCAGTAATCGCTACATCGTGGATGGAAGGACGCGTGATGTTTTCATCCACACTGGCGCGCCAAAGCCAGCCGTCGCTTAATTCCAGAACGGCGTTCATACTGAAAAGTATATCGTCGTAAGTTTTCGAAACGGTCGCGGGCTCGCCTTTTTGCAGGCCTGAGGTAGAAAAGCGGGTAGAAAAATACCGGACTCCGCTTTGCGTGTAGAACGGTTTTCCAAGCCAGCTTCCGGTACTGTCGTACATGCCATATAACGCGTAAGTATCTTCTTTCACATCAAAGTTAGTACTTTCAACAATGTCGTCGTCCGTCAGCTTGATATCTGCCAAACCATAGTAAGATTGAATAGCCGCCAAATCTCCCTGTACCCAGGCTTTGTCCGGGTGTCGGTTAAACAGCGAAAACTGTGCGGCAGATATCTGCTCATCACCTTGTGCAGGGTATACGCTGCGGGCGCGGTCAACGCCGGTATTTTTAAATGATTTAACCTGAATACCCGCCGACAGCGCATCGCCACTTTCCAGCAAATAACGCAACGATGCTTTTGCGTTATGAAATGACGAGCGCATGGCATTTTCCTGAAAATAGAGATCTTTTACCGTTAAACCGCTTAGCGATGCCGTATCCATGTTGGTAGAATAGCTCTCGCCGTAAAAGCGGTCTTCGCGAAAATCTGTAATAATATCAACACCCGTTTTGCGAATATTTACTTTGTTTACTTTAGGTTGCGAGTAATCACTGGCACTGGTACCCACAAGAAAATCGACACGAAGTGCCGGTGATACCTGCCATTCACTGTCCAGGCTCAGCTGATAGAATGTCGATGTGTTTTCATCTTCGCGGGTTTCTATCCGCCATGTTGCGTCGGTGTATTTGGCGAATAATACTTCCTTGTCAGTCCGGTTCTGCTCCCATACCACAACACTCACGTCGTCGTTGTCCTTCACCGCAATATGATGTTCATCGAGGGAATTGTGTAACCGGCTGGCCATGCCATTCAACGTCAGTTGCCAGTTATCATCCGGCGCGTATTGCAAGGATGTCGTCACACCAATTCTGCGTTGATTATTATTCCAGAGCGAATAACGGTGTCCTCTGGGGAACCAGAATTCCCCCTGCTCCAGTGCTTGCTGTAATTCACTGTCCGTCTCTCCGCTATAGCTTTTTTTCTCCTGCCGCCATCGCGTTGTATTGGTGCCAAATTCAGTGGTATGCCGCTGGCTGTAAGCAACGGAAATAAGTCCACCAAATGTGTCATTCCGGCGGCTGAATAAGCCAAGAATGCCGGGGTCAGATTCCTTGCTGTTTCCGTTGTAGCTTTGCTTATAAGCAACAGTATTGATGCTGTCTGCAAAATCGAATGGTTTCGGCGTATGCAGCATCACCGTGCCGCCGATACCGCCTTCGTCCTGCTCAACCGAGTAAGACTTACTCACATCGATACGGTTGAAAAGCTCTGATGCAAAAAGTGTAAAATCAAAGGCACGGGTCCGACTTACGCTTCCCCGGGCATCCATGGCAGAAGACGTCATAGCCATCGCTTCCATGCCATTCACCTTTACGCGGGTAAAGTCAGGTCCCAATCCTCGTAAGGATATTTGCCGCCCCTCTCCACCTTCACGGGTAATAGTGATTCCGGGAATACGCTGCAAAGAATCGGCGAGGTTCAAATCAGGAAAATCAGCGATATCTTCAGACAAAATCGTTTCCTGCGTCACCATCGCAAGACGCTTAATCTCTCTGGCACGGATCAACGACTGGCGAAATCCGGTAACTTCAATTTCTACAGTAGGATGAGTGCGGGTTACGGCGTTATTTTCTGTGGGCGTGGCGCCGGAGCTGCCAGTATTATCGCTGAGCGGAGAATCGCACTGGCGGATAATCCGGCCATTTTGCACTGGCTCCAGACAAAGGGAAAATGGTCGAAGCAAGGCAGAGATCTCTTGCGTACTCAATGTATGTCGCAACGGCGGCGTAGCCGTTAACCCTTTCAGTAACGCAGGATCAAATGCGACAGTTTCCCCGGCGTCACGGCTGAACTCAGTAACAATCTGAGCCAACGTGACCGGAGGGATGTTCCCGGCGGGCAGGGATTCACCAGCAGCCACACAGCCCTGCGAAAAACTGAAGATAAAGCAACCGGAGACAAAACACCCTGAAACCCATGACACCGTGGTTCCAAACGTTTTAAAACTCCGGTTCTTCATAGCGAATTAATCAGCTTGCCGGCTTATTTCATAACCCGAGCGTGTGTCAGTAATATCCAGGTTATACAATGAACCCAACATAGCTAACGTCTGTGCCGTTTCTTCCAATTTAAATCGCCCTGCAACACGTCGATTTCCTACAGCACTGTCCACCGGCAATATGGGTTTTTCCGCATACCGGTTTAGCCGTTCAAATAAATAATTCAGAGACTCATCTTCGACTTCAATCCATCCGGTGCGCCAGTCTACCCGCTGTGCCAGATCAACCTTCTCCACAGGCCCCGCCACCCCGTTTTCTATAGTCAGTTGCTCGCCCGCCTTGAGTAAAAGCGGAGCACTGTCTGCATTACCGCGCACTTCAACAATACCTTCGTGTACAACTACATCCACCCGTTGATCCTGCCGGTCAATGTTAAACGCTGTACCCACCGCTGTTACTGAAGATAAACCGACTTTCACAACAAAAGGCCGGCTGCGGTCTTTAGCTACATCAAAATACCCCTGGCCCTTTTTCAGGTTTAAATAACGCGTATCATCTGAAAATAATACGGCTAATTCACTGGTGGGCTGCAATTGCACCTCACTGCCGTCACTTAACGCTTCATGCGCGGCGGTCAGCAATTGTGGTGAAGGTGCAACTGTTTCCCCCCGATAACCAGGCCAGATAATCGCTATAGCCAACAATGACGCTGCAACGGCACTCCCCCATGTTACTAGAGTACCTTTTCGTGATGGGTGTGACGCTTTTTTCGCGGAAAGAAAGGCGGCTTGCAGGGTCGGGTCTTCCCATGTAGCGATCATTTTTTCAAGCGTCGCGCGGTGTAACTCACTTTTTTCTAACCAGCGCACGAACCGGTGCCGGTTTAATGCATCCAGTTCACCGTCGGCAAGGCGGTCAATCCATTCCCCGGCTTCCAGGTAGACTTGTTCCTGTTGATTTGCCATTACTTAACCGCCTTATCCAGTTGCAGTTGGATGTCTGCCATTGCCCGTGAAATATGCTTTGTCACAGCTTCAGCGGAGATATTCAGACGCGCAGCAATGTCTTGCCGGCTTTGACCCTCAATACGCCGCATCTCGAAAACCCGCCGGCGTTGTTCTGGCATGGCATTAATCACTTCAGCAATAAGCTCTATCCGCTGCTGCGTTTCAAGATAGAGTTCGGGGTTCTGCCGGTAACAGTGCTGCTCTTCAATGTCACAAGTTTCGTGTGTCCGGCGCTTCGCCAGCAGATTACGGGCAACACGGAATGCATAAGCAAGAGGATTATCAATGACCGATGCACGGGACTGCTCTAACACGCGGGCAATGGACTCCTGATAAACGTCCGCCGCTTCTTCGCTGTTTACGGAATGCCTGTGCAAGTATTGCTTAAGTACTTTGGAATTGATCAGTGCTTGCAACGAAGGACTGGAGGCTTTATCTGACATATGCAGCGACGGTACGACTAAATGAATTTGTTGATCACTTATCATCGCATGCGCCGGTGACAGATTCATTGCAGCGGAACGCCAGGCCATTATCATTATGCTGTATATAAACCGGATTACTGTAAAACCACAGGTCATCCCAGGGATTTTCTCCCGCAGGATCAACTTCCGGTTCCAGTTCATCTTTTACATTTGTGCCCCGCACACGCACATAGGCGCTGCCTTTGGGGGCGGGTATCTGAAATTGCACAACCTTATACGCACCCTGCTGTTCCCAGTCTTGCGGGTAAAAACGCCGGATCACGCGGGTTGGTGCCCTGTCTGTTTCAGGGTACGTGCCCACCACCTCACCAAATATAACATCGAGGCGCGCGACGGCAGGAAACTGGTGATTAAAGTTAGCGCTTTGCGGATCGTGAAACGCAACCGTAACGGTAACAGGTTCCCCGCCGTGCAGATTCAGCACCTCTCCCATGTCTGCCCGCTGCTTCCCCTGCCGGATACTGACGTAAAGTTCGTCAATTAAATCACCTGTGGTAATAAATACATTGCCTTCACGTATGCCCGCTAACACGCTGTCGTAGTCACGGGTGGCCCGTACATAGGTTTTGGCGTATTCGCCTGGCCAGAAATCAGTGCGGCCTTCGGTGTAATGCGCATGACTATCAGACACCGCTGTTACCGTCCACCGGCGGCCCTCTGCCAACAGCTTATCCCAAACACCGCCAACGATAGCCGACATTTGGTCGGTGCCACCATGTGTGGGGTAGCCGAAATATTCTGCACGTGGCGCGTCCGGATCATTCGAGCCGTCAGGGTTTATGGTGGCGGCCTGATGGCCGGGAATAGCCGTCATGCCGGTTACCACATCCGGCGCCGTGTCCTGCCACTCGCGCATTCTCTGAGGAGTTATCTTTTGATATTCATTCAATCCGGTAGCTTTCCGGGCAGGGTGATTCACTGTCAGCACCGGCCGTGGCGACATGTTCTGCATAGCAGATAACGCCTCTAACATGAACGCCTGTGTATCTCTGGGAGATTCGTCCGGGTAAATTTCTCTGCGGTTATACCGGCTTTCCAGCGTAAACAGTTGATCTGCTTCCTGCTCACTTTTCGGGATAATCAACGTGCTGTGCCGCGCGCCGGGAGTGTCAAATTCCATCCCGTAAAACTGCATGATGTCCGGCACTGCTGCTCGTGAGGCAACGAGTTCCGGATAAGCCAGATTGCGGTTAATAACACTGTGATTAGGGCCGCCGTGATCGGTGGTCACCATCCAGTCCAGCTGATGAAATGCCGCCATCCTGGCGTTTAACGCAGTAAAGTAATGTGCATCACCAAAGAAAATGGGGGACGGGGGATCATCATTCCAATTCCATTGTGCGCTAAACTTGCCATGAATATGGTGATCGCCGGCTAGCCAGGTCTTTCCGTCATCAGGTAAAAAGTCATTGCCGGAGGAATCATCCGGCGCAACTGACACGCAGGCTGACAATACGAATAATCCACCAGCCAATACTGCCACCGGAAAAGGCTTTAGTACCATGTAAATCTCCTTTGTAAAAACGCATACCGGGACCAGCCCGGTATGCGGCCTGGTTTAAAACTGCATAGTAGCGCCAAGCATATAAGTGCGGCCGCTGGTCGTGCTGTTGTAAGCACGATCATGAGAGTCGCTGTATAACTCCTGACGTTCGTCGGTCAGGTTTATGCCTTCAAAGCTCAGCTTAATCGTGTCGGTCAGCTGATAGAATGAAGAGAAGTCGATGAATGTCGTACCATGATAGCCTGACTCATCCTGATCACCGCTCGATGATGCGCCCGTGAGGTACGCACTACGATAGGCAGCTGACACGCGCGCGCCCCACCCTTCCTGCTCGTAGTATATCGTGAAGTTGTAGCTGTTTTTCGATAAGCCGGTAAATGCTTTTTCCTGATCGTTACCTGTTTCACCGTAGATATTGCGGTACAGCGCATCACCATCTGCGTAAGTATAGTTTGCGATAACACCTAAGTGGTCAAACGGCGCCGGCAGAAAATCCAGGTCACGGGAGAAGGTTAACTCGACACCTTTTATTTTCGATGCATCCATATTTTCCGGGCGCTGCAAGTAAAAGAGGCTGTCAACGGTTTTGTCTGCCGGTAGTAATGCGGCAGGTAACCCTAATGAGGAATACACCACCTCACTGGTAGTATCGACAATAAAGTTGTCGATGTCTTTATAGAAGACAGCTGCGGCGGCATAACCCACCTCATCAAAATACCATTCAAGTGCCGTATCCAGGTTCAAAGATTCGAACGGCTCCAGCATGGGATTTCCCATGGTTACGCTGGTAATGGCCTCGCCTGAAGTTTGTGACACTGACGCGTTGTAACTGAGTGAGCCTAAAGACGGCCGGGTAATGTTCTTACTAGCCGCTGCACGCCAGAGAATGTTGTCTTGCAGTTCATACACAACGTTTAAGGTTGGCAGCACGTCAGAATAAGAACGGGTGGTTTCGATAGCGACCCCGGAAGAAATACCGGCTGCGGTAATATCGGTTTCGAAATAACGAAGGCCCGCGCTGACTAACAGGGGCTTACCCGCCAGTTCCGTTTCCCAACCGTATTGCACGTACATGGCCAGCGTTTCTTCGGTAACGGGAGATTTATCGTTTTGCGTTAACCCGCTGTCATCAATCTGGTAGCCTGTCAGGCCATAGAAATTAAGTAACGCGTCCAGATCGCCTTGCAACCAGTTAGTGTCAGGATGCTCGTTGTATACATTAACAAGTGCATCATTTAAGGCCGTGATACCTGTATTTTGTGGCGCGATGTTTTGCGCATTACTCTGGGTTAACTGCCAGGCAGAGTTTTCGAATTTCTTGTAATTCACACCAAACTGCAATTCGCCGGTATCACCAAGGAGGTAAGTAAAGTCTACTTTTGCGGTATCAAAATCGTTGGTGATGTAGTCTTCCTGCAGGTAGATGTCTTTCATCTCATAGCCGTCGATTTGCGTCGTATCGAAATCAGGCGACGAGCTAATGCCGTAAAAGCGGTCTTGTCTGAAATCGGTTGCTATATCGACAATACGTTTCGCATGGATATTCGACTTAATCACTTCGGGCTGGTCAAAATCAGAAGAACTTGTGCCTATCACCGCAGTGGCATACAACGCCGGGGTAATCGTCCAGTCCATGGTTAATGTATACTGGTCAAACACCGATTCGTTGTAGCGTCGTGAGTTTTCATTACGCCAGGTTGCATCCTCGTACATGGCATACACCACTTCTTTCTGGCCATTGTTTTCTTCCCAGATGAGGTCAGAAACTACGCTATTGTCCTTCACGGCCGAGTGATGTTCATCAGTATTGTTTTCCAGTTCTGCGTGCATAATATCAAGCGTGAAGGAAAGCGAGTCGGAGGGTTTGTACTGAAAAGCCGCGGTTATGCCCAGCCGGTCCTGCGTGTTGTTCCAACGGGAAAAACGGTGCCCGCGGGGAAACCACAACTCTCCTGAATCTAAATCGGCTTGCAGATCTGTATTTGCCGGGTCGGCCGCTGTTTTGCCACCTTCGCGACGCCAACGGGTGGTGTTGGTACCGTATTCAGCGGTATGTCGCTGACTGTAAGCTACCGATACCAGAGCACCAAATTTGTCCCACGTATTAGAAATCAAACCTGCCATGCGCGGGTCGGTTTCTTCGCTGTTACTGTTGTAGCCGCCCCGCACAGACAAAGCGCTTTTAAAGCCATCGTAGTCAAACGGTTTGGCGGTAAACAAACCTACCGTACCACCAATACCGCCTTCTTCCTGATCCGCTGAGTAGGTTTTGCTGATATCGATACGGTTAAACAATTCGGAAGCAAAAACGTTGAAATCAAAGCCCCGGGTCCGGCTTACGCCACCACGGGCATCCATGGGTGAAGCTGACGTCCCCATGGCTTCCATACCGTTTACCTGCACCCGGGTAAAATCAGGTCCCAGCCCGCGAAGAGAGATTTGACGGCCTTCGCCGCCTTCACGGGTAATAGTCACCCCCGGTACCCGCTGTAGCGAATCAGCGAGGTTAAGATCAGGAAAGTCTGCAATATCCTCGGCTAAAATGGTATCGCGGGAGATAATTGCATCTTTCTTCAGGTCTTTTGCCTGAATCAACGAGCGACGAAATGAGGTCACTTCGATCACCTCAAGAGAATCGTCTGCGGCGGGGGCCTGCTGCGCCATGGCTGGCGTCATGCCCGTTAAACCCGACAGTACACTTAACGCAAGTGTGGTTTTCGTAAATCGGTTTTTCATGTGTGTTCCTAAATGTGCAAAATAAAAGGTAAACGTACCGGTGCGCGCGGGTAACACATGTAATGAGTCAACAGACGAAAAAAGCAGACAGTTTTTTTGATGAAGGTTTTGTGACGGTGAGAATTTATCGGGTCAGGGTTATTTAATCAGCTCCCCGCTTGACTTCCCTCCGGGCTCTACTACTTTTCTAATATAACGTTGTCAAAGTAACAGACCATGGATAAAGATAAGTTGTACAAGATCGGCAGCAGTCAGTTTGTGCGCCTGCCTGAGGATTTCAGATTTGAAAGCATGCTGGAATTCGATATCAATGAAACCGGCAGCACGGTATCCATTCGCCCTGCCATTCATGATCAGCGCACGTTTACAGCGTTTCCCGGTACACGTATTTTGCCAGCGGGTGTTGCTGCGCTTTTAAATCCTTAATAAAGAACTGAGCTACCAGCGCGGCACCAAGCGTGTTCAGGTGAGTGTTGTCTTCGTTGCCGTCAGGGTAACGGGTGTACAGGCCTGGCGGAATGCGCAGGAAGTATCTCACCGAGGCGGCATCTCCTTCCTGTTCGAAGAAATCACAGGTGTGTTTATTCATGTCGAAGAACGCAACGTCTTCTTCCTGTGCCACTTTGCGGGCCGCATTCACATAGTCATCCAGCGTGTGCTTAAGGTTGCCCTGCTCATCAAAGTGACGGCGGCAAATAGAGCTGGCAATCAGCGGTGTGGCCTTTTTATCGCGGATATCTTTGATGTAACGGTGCAGATACGCCGGATAGTCTTTCTCTGCAGAGGCATAACGGGCAGGGTCACTTTTCTTCTGATCGTTGTGGCCGAACTGGATCAGCACGTAATCCCCTTCTTTCATTTCAGATAACGCCTTTCCCCAGCGCCCTTCATCAATAAAACGTTTGGTGCTGCGGCCATTGGCTGCATGATTCAGAATCTCCAGCTCAGGTGAAATAAACGCCGGTAATAACATGCCCCAGCCGCGCTCCGGGTAAGCCAGGTTTGGTTTGATGGACATGGTGGAATCGCCGATGAGGTGCAACGTTGTGCGGGTGGGATCCTGCGCTGCAGCGCTGAAGGCCGTTGCTGCAAAGAAGAGAGAAAGAATCAGCTTTTTCATGAAAAATCCTTATGTTAAACGAAAAAAGGCCATCATTGCTGATGGCCCAAGGGACACACTACCACTGTGTTACATTCTGTAGCTCACGCCCAGAAAGAATTGTCGCCCGGTAGACTGACTGTTGATGATGCGCATGGCATCCGCATCGATGTACTCATCAATGGTTTCATCGGTCAGGTTAATACCTTCAAGGGAAACTTTTAAGTTCTCAGAAATCTTATAGCTGGTTGAGAAATCAACGTATGTAGTCGAATCCATAATGCGCCATTTGCGCTCGTCTGTGCTGCTGAGGTTAGTGTAGAACTCACCACGGTAAGCAGCCGACAGGCGTGCACTGAATACATCATCTTCCCAGTACAGCGTGAAGTTAGCTGATTCATCAGACTGACCGGTCAGCGGGCCGGTGCGGTCTGCGCCGTAAGTCACTTCAGAATCAACCAGTGTCAGGTTAGCCAGCACACCAAACTTCTGCATCCACTCAGGACCGGGCAGGAAGGTCAGCGGCTGCTGATACTGAATTTCAAAACCGCTCAGGTCGCCACCGGTACCGTTTACAGTACGGCGAACCTCAAAGGTCTCATCAATCAGGTTGTCGCGCTCTGCGCCCAGTAATGACTCAGGTAAGCCGGTTTCTGCCCAGCTCAGGAACTGCGTTTCTGAAGTCGGGAACGACTCGATATCTTTGACGAAATACGCCAGTGATAACAATGCGCCTTCGTCGAAGTACCATTCAACAGCGAAATCAGTGGCATCAGCACGGAACGGCTCAATGTAAGGGTTACCGTAAGACACGCGGTAATCACCGAAAATCGACACGCTGCCGCCCGGGCTTAGCGTACCCAGATTCGGACGGGACATTACTTTCGCCCAGCTTGCACGCAGAATTAACTCGTCGGTCATTTCCAGCGCCAGGTTCACAGACGGTAATGTGTCTGTGTAATCATGCTCAACCGTCACTTCCTCAGTACCGTTGATGATACCGGTAGATTCCAGGTTCGTTTTCACATGACGCACACCGGCGTTACCGCGCAGTACTTTGTCACCCACTTCCGTATTGAAATCGGCCTGAGCGTAAATACCTGTGCTGTCTTCTGTTACGGCACGGGTATCACCCGGACGCACGTTGTAAGGCCAGCAACCGCTGTCTACAAAGTTGTTGATCTTGTCGCCGTCAGCCATAAAGAAGCTCTGGCCGCCGAAAGAGACCACTTCACCGTCGGCGTCTGTGACTACGTTACTGATCCCACAGGCGTTGCCGTCAACTGTACCGTCTGCTTCATCACGGGAAGCAAAAGACGCATCGGCACGTACACCGGCAATTTCATAGCCGTATTCACGCCAGGTGACACCACCGCTCAGCGTCACTTCATCATTCAGCAGATAGTTCAAATCCAGACGGGCTGTGTCTGTAGATGCTTCGGCATCATAAATACGGTCACGGAATTCAGACACTTCCCAGTTCGCCGGATTCGCCGTATCGAAGCTGTAGCCGATAGACGGAGACAGCATATCTGAGAAGTCATAGCTTACTGCTGAGCTGGCTTCTGCGTACTCCAGCATCTTACGTTCATCGTTATCGCTGAAGTGCTCATAAATAACCGTAGATTCGCGGTTGTCCAGCGTCGACTGAGACGTACCGGCCAGGAAGCTCATGCTCAGTTCATCAGTAAAGTGATGGTCGATGTTCACACTGAACTGGGTAAATTCAGATTCCCACTCAGCCACAAAGAATTCAGAACGCACATCAACATCGGCAATGGTCGCGGCGTACATAGTGTTGTTGCCGTCAATCTGATACGCGGTCACGTCTGATTGCTGGACACCGGTGGCACCGGTACGCGCAAGAGAAATCGCTTCCATGAACGGCTCGTCACGGCGTGAATCGATGTTTGCATACAGGGCATCAATTGAAATCAGTGTGTCGTCAGAAGGTACAAACTGTACAGCTGCAGTTAAACCAACGCGGTCCTGATCGTGCGTTTTATCAGCAAAGCGCGGGAAACGGGGGTGCCATGCACTGCTGACGGCAGCCACATCGGCTTCTGAATCACAGGCTGAACACGCACCGAAGGTGTCATCTTCCCAGCGGCCTGTGTCTGAACCGGCGTTATTGACGATACGTTGCGACAAGGAAGCCGAGAACAGTACCCCAAATGAATCGTCTTCGTTGGTCCATGATGCCAGACCGGATAAGCGGGGAGTCAGTTCTGAAGACTGATCGTTGTACGAACCCTGTGCATTTACCGCCACAACATCTTCATTAAAATCAAAAGGACGACCGGTACGCAGAGATACCGTGGCCCCTAAGGAACCCTCATCTAATTTTGCCGAGGTAGTTTTATGCACACTTAACTGGTTAAACAGTTCAGAGGCAAATACGTTAAAGTCGAAACCACGGCTGGTTCTTACCCCACCGGTACCGGCAGCCAGCGACTGGGCCTGCATACCGTTTAACTGCACACGGGTGAACGTCGAGTTCAGGCCGCGTACGGTGATTTCCCGGCCTTCACCGGCTTCACGGGTAATCGCTACGCCCGGCAAACGCTGCAGCGCTTCTGCCAGGTTCTGATCAGGGAAGTCAGCAATGTCTTCTGCAAGAATGGTATCTACGGCACCGGCTGATGACTGCTTCAGAGACAGGGCTTTCGCCAGGCTGTCTGCGTAACTGGTGGCACGAACCGAAATAACTTCAATGTCGTCATCTGCCGGTGTGGCGGGAGCTGTTTGTCCCCAGGCAGATACGGAAGTTACAATTGCGGTGGTAACGGCTAAGCTGAGTGGCGCTTTTTTAAAACCTTTGGCAAATTTCATGAGTATTCCTCACGGGTCTTTCTACGTTTTTATTTCGCTACACTTACATGTCATGTTCCGTGCAGCCCGGATCCTCTCTGCCACGTTCACAGGATTTTACCCGTCGTGGCTATTATTTTTCCATGTAAGGCTGTGGTAGATACAGAGGCCTGCCTTACATTTGTTTTACATCCTAGATCCAATTGCTACCGGTGGCAACACTTTTTGTGTATTTTTTGTAAACAACAGTTTAACTAATACTAAAGACTAAGAAACCGCCTGATGCGCCGCTGGATAATTGGCTAGACCAATTGATACGTATGGAGATGGAAGCCACGTGGCGCCCTGTTTATATAGATCACAGGGGATGAATGTTAACCCTTACGCACTACCTATAACAACTTGACAACATACATCTCACCCCTCATTATGCTACCGGTAGCACGTTAAGTATTTAAATTGTTAATTTTGGAGATCTCCATGCGTAAGCTCTTTAGTTCCGTACTGCTTATCGCGGCGGCCTGCACCGCCCCGGCCAGTGTTATGGCAGCGGATTCATCAAGTTACTTAGACAACACCCAACCCTGGTCTGTACGTATGGCCGAATCGGAAATGGTACGCTTTCCTGAAGCGTGGATGATCGACTGGGATGAAGATCCTCAATGGGACTATGTGCATGGTCTGAACCTGCTGGCGTTCTCCAAACTGTATGAAAAAACCGGTGATCAGAAGTATTTCACCTACATCAAAAACTACTACGACCGTTTTGTGAATGAAGACGGCACCATCAATACCTACGTCCGCAGCAAGTTTAATATCGACATGATCAATCCGGGCAAAGTACTGTTCTTCCTGTACGACGAAACCGGTGATGAAAAATATAAACTGGCTGCCGACACCCTGCGCGACCAGTTGAACGACCATCCCCGCACCAGCGAAGGCGGTTTCTGGCACAAGAAGCGTTATCCGTCACAAATGTGGCTGGACGGCCTGTACATGGGCGCACCTTTCTACGCCGAATACATCATGCGTTACGGCGACCCTGAAGAACTTAATGATGTATACATGCAGTTTGAGCTGATTGAAAAACACCTGTACAGCGACAATACCGGTCTGCCCCGTCACGGCTGGGATGAGTCGCGGGATCAGAAATGGTCAGACAAAGGCACCGGTCTTTCTGCTAATCACTGGTCACGTGCATTAGGCTGGTATGCCATGGCCATTGTGGATGTACTGGAAATTGTGCCTTCACAGGATGAAAAACGTGAGTGGCTGGTATCCCGCCTGCAGAACTTTGTGGACCAGGCCGTGAAATATCAGGATGAAACCGGCGCGTGGTATCAGGTAACGGATCTTGGCGATAAGAAAGGTAACTACCTGGAAGGTTCAGGTACTGCCATGCTGACTTACGCCATTGCCAAAGCTGTGAACATGAACGTATTACCCGAAAGCTACATGGCGTATGCGAAAAAAGGCTTCGCCGGTATGGAAGATCAGATGATTTCTGTCGACCCGGCGAACAATGTAATCAGCCTGAACAACATCTGTGCCGTAGCCGGTCTTGGCGGCAACCCGTACCGCGACGGTTCTTTCGATTACTACCTCAGCGAACCGGTACGTGCTAACGACGCCAAAGGCGTGGGCCCGTTCATTCTGGCAGCACTGGAACTGGAAAAATAATCATGGGCATTCTGCATACTCTGAAATCTCTGCCCTGCGCACCTGCGCTGGCCGTTATGGCAGCGACTGCCGCACTGGGAGGCTGTGCAGATGCACAGTCTTCCGCAGCAAAATCGCCGGCGGTAGCCGCAAGCAGCGCTGAAGATAACGCAAACGATCCGCGGCTGTGGATTTCAGATTTGCAGAACGGTGAATACCGTAACCCCATCCTGCATATCGATTATTCCGACCCTGACGTAGTGGCGGTTAACGGCCACTACTACATGACAGCATCGAGCTTTAACGCCGCCCCCGGCCTGCCGGTGCTGCACTCTACCGATCTGGTTAACTGGGAACTTATCAACTACGCCCTGCCACAGCAGGTACCACTGGATGTGTTTGCCACACCGCAGCACGGTAACGGCGTATGGGCACCGAATATCCGTTATCACGACGGCAAGTTCTGGATTTTTTACCCTGACCCCGATTTTGGCATTTATGTGACCACTGCTGCCGATCCCGCCGGTAAATGGAGCGAACCTGAATTAATTCTCGCCGGCAAAGGCCTTATCGACCCTACCCCGCTGTGGGATGACGACGGCAAAGCATGGTTACTGCACGGCTGGGCAAAAAGCCGCGCCGGCTTTAACAATGTGCTCAGCTTACGGGAAATGTCCGGTGATGCCTCACAGGTCAGCGACACGTATACCCATGTGGTCGATGGCAATGTCATTGACGGCTACCGCACACTGGAAGGCCCCAAGTTCTATAAACGTAACGGCTACTATTACATTTTCGCCCCGGCCGGCGGCGTGGAGACCGGCTGGCAGTCGGTGTTCCGTTCTGACAACATCGCCGGCCCTTATACACCCCGAACCGTGATGGACCAGGGCGACACGCTCATTAACGGTCCCCATCAGGGTTCATGGATCCACACCAATAAAAACGAAGACTGGTTTATTCACTTTCAGTCCCGCAAGGCATACGGCCGCATTGTGCATTTACAGCCCATGCACTGGGAAAACGACTGGCCTGTTATCGGTGAAGATAAAAACGGTGACGGCACCGGCGAACCGGTGTACCGCTGGAAAAAACCACTGACTGATATCCCGGGCGAAGTGAAACCTCAGCCCGCGACGGATGAATTCAATGACGAATTAGGCATTCAGTGGCAGTGGAATGCCAACTGGGAACGTGACTGGTACAGCATCGACAAGCAGTCCGGCGTGCTTACCTTACCGGCACAACCCAAAATCACTACCACCGGCGATAATCTCTGGTCTACACCGTCATTATTACTGCAAAAGCTGCCGGCGCTGACCTACGACGTGCGCGCTGAAATCATTCTGCAGGAAAACGGCGCACAGGCCGAAGGCGGATTGCTGCTGTTCGGTGAAGATTATGCCTGGATTGGAGTAAAACCCGTAGATGGCGAAACCCACCTGGTTTACGTGCAGTGTAAAAACGCCCGCACCGGTTGCGATGAGTCGGTACACGACTATGGCCCGGTAAATGCACTGTTCAGTGAAAATGGAACAGCAGATGACAATGCCACCGTCAGAACCATCGAACTGCGCTACGTGATGGCCGGTGATGCCACTGCCATATTCAGCTACCGCGTTAACGCAGAAGCCGCCGGAAGCAGCGCGCAGAGCGGTAACGCAACCCGTTTTACGGTGGTGGGCGAACAGTTTAAAGCCAGACGCGGCCGCTGGGTCGGCGCAAAAACCGGCCTGTTCAGTGTGTCTGCGGATGCAGACGCCGCAATGTCTGATGAACTGTCTGATGCAAAACAAAGCGCCCCGGCATCGCTGAAGGTGAATTACTTCAGATTTCTGCCGCGACGGAGACCTTAATCATGTTACAGGCTTTTAGGCCACAATCTGATGTCAGCGCACGGCTTCGCCGCCTCACAGCCGCAGCCCTGTGCGCGCTTTGTGCCGCCGGTAGCGTGCCGGTGAGCGCCAAAGATTATCCCGTGGACGACAGCTACAGCATTTCCCAGCGCTTCTATGCCTATCGTGATGAACATCCTGAGCTTAAAGAGCCGGTACTCTCCTTCACTGAAGGTCAGCAGGTGTTATTCGACCGCCGTTATAAAGTGGCAGATGACCGTGAACTGCATCTGGATGTATTTTTGCCCGCCGCCGGAAAAGCCAATGGTCAGGCAATTATGTTCATTCACGGTGGCGGCTGGCGTTCAGGCAATAAAAGCCATTTCTACCCGCTGGCGAATTTACTGGCTCAGCAGGGGTACGTGGTGATCACGCCGGAATACCGGTTATCCATGGAAGCGCAATACCCTGCCGGGCTTGAAGACATCAACGACGCACTGGCGTTTGCAAAAGAGCATGCTGCTGCCTGGGGATTCAACCCGACCAGAATTGCCCTGGGCGGCGGCTCTTCCGGCGGTCATATGGCCGCACTGGTTGGTAATACCGCCAACACCACCCTGTTTAAGGGTGAACATTCAGCAGACGCCGTGCGCGTAAACGCTGTCGTCGACCTTGACGGCGTGCTGGATTTCACCCACCCCTCAGCCCTTGCCAGTGAAAACAAACGCAAGGACAAATCTGCTGCCGGCATGTGGTTCGGCGGCGCGTATGAAACGCTGCCGGAACGCTGGGCAGAGGCATCCACCGCCAAACATATCGATGCAGACTCGCCGCCCATGCTTATCATCAGCAGCGGCCAGATGCGCTTTACCGCCGGCAAAGACGAAGTGCTCGACAAACTCAGCAGCCACGGCATTGCCAGCAAGTTTTATCAGTACGACAACAATATCCACACATTCTGGCTGTTTGAACCGTATCTCACAGAAACCGCAGAGCGGATCCACACCTTCTTAAGCCAGATAGCATCCGGAGTTAATCAATAATGGGTTTTCAAGCATCCCGACGCAATTTACTAAAATTAGCCGGCAGCAGCGCCGCCACCGCAGGTTTTCTGGGGTTATCAGGCTGCAGAAGTGTTACGCAAACCTTCACGCAACCTGTGGCCACCGGCGATTTCGACTGGAACGACGATGCCCGCCGCATCCGTCAACGTATCCGAGCACCAGAATTTCCGCCGCTGCATGTCAGCATTACTGAATATGGCGCAAAGCCAGCCGGTGAGAGCAGCAGTCAGGCAGATGCCACACAGGCTATCCGCGATGCCATCAGCGATGTGGCTGCGCAGGGCGGCGGTACCGTTGAAGTGCCGGCAGGCGAATTCTATACCGGTCCGGTACATTTAAAATCCAATATCAATTTTTATCTTGCCAAAGGCGCGGTACTGCATTTCATTCCCGAGCCTGAGCTTTACAAGCCTTATGTGTTCACCCGCTGGGAAGGCACTGAACTGATGGGCTATTCCCCGCTGATCTACGCCTTTGAAGAAACCAACGTGGCGATTACCGGCGAAGGGACACTGGAAGGCGGCGGCAGCCCGGAAAACTGGTGGCCGTGGAAAGGCAAATGGAAAGAAGCCAAATGGGGCGATCATCCCGTGGCAAACCAGAAATACACCCGCGATGTGCTGCGTCAGATGGCCGAAGACGGTGTGCCGGTGGCAGAGCGTGTGTTTGAAGAGAATTATCTGCGCCCGCCTTTCATTCAGCCTTACCGCTGTAAGAACGTGCTGATCTCCGGCGTGACTATCCGTAACTCCCCGTTCTGGCTGGTCAACCCGGTGCTGTGTACTAATGTGACCGTGCGGGATATTTACTGTCACAGCTATGGCCCCAATTCTGACGGCTGCGATCCGGAAAGCTGTACCGATGTACTTATCGAGAACTGTACGTTCGATACAGGGGATGACTGTATTGCCATTAAGTCAGGCCGTAATGCCGATGGCCGCCGCGTGGCACAGCCCTGTGAAAATATCCTCATTAACGACTGCACCATGAAAGCCGGTCATGGCGGTGTGGTAATTGGCAGTGAAATTTCCGGTGGCGTACGTAACCTGTATGCACAGAACTGCGAAATGAGCAGCCCGGATCTCGATCGTGCCGTACGCATTAAAACCAACTCTATCCGAGGGGGTCATCTGCAGAACCTGAACTACCGTCAGTTCCGTGTGGGTCAGGTAAAAGATGCCGTAGTGATTAACTTCTTCTATGAAGAAGGCGATGTGGGTGAGTTCACACCCAAGCTGGAAGATATCACCATCGAGAACCTGTATGTGCAACATGCCGAACGGGCTTTTGTGCTGCGCGGGTACGATCACACGCCCATTACCGGCGTGTCGCTGAAAAATCTGATATTCACGAAGGTTGATAAAAAATCCATAATTGAGAATATAGATAATATCTCTCAGCAAAATATCCGTGTGAACGGAAAAACCGTGGAACTCCCTGATGTCTAGAATATGTTGTTTGTTGTTGGTCGTACTGTTAGCAGGATGCAGCAGCGAGAAGCCGGAACGCTTTTTACCTGAATCTGTCACTGCTGATGCCATTGTGGCCAGTACCGCCATCGACGAAACACATTATTCATCCATACAGGAAGCCGTTAACGCCGCCCCGCAGGAGGGCGGCTGGACCATCGCCGTCGCGCCCGGGGAATATTACGAGCGCGTGGTGATAGATAAACCCGGCATCACCCTTATCGGTGCCGGTATGGATCAGACCAAAATTGTATTCGACCGCTACGCAGGCAAAGCCGTTACACGCGGCAGTGAAGAACACTGGGGCACCTCACGCAGTGCCACTGTGGAAATTATCCGTCCCGGCGTGCACATTGCTAACCTCACCATCGAAAACGGCTTCGACTTTTTAACCGAAGATGCCAGAGAAAGCAGCGACCCGGCCAGAGTGTCAGGTATGCAGGCAGTGGCCCTTAAAATTTCAGAATACACCGACAAAACCTTTATCGAGAATGTTGCCCTGCTCGGCTATCAGGACACCCTGTACGTGCGTGGCGGCCGCAGCTACTTCAAAGGCGGTGAAATACGCGGCAATGTGGATTTCATTTTCGGTGACGGCAATGCCTATTTCGATACTGTCAGTATCTATTCCCGTCCCAGAGGGAAAGACATGGACATCACCGGCTACATCACCGCCCCCAGCACGCTGATTTCAGATACCTTCGGCCTGACCTTCGTAAACTGCAAACTGCTGCGTGAAGAAGGCGTACCGGACAACTCCGTGCCACTGGGAAGACCCTGGCACCCCACCACCACCTTCGACGATGGCCGCTATGCCAACCCCTTCGCCATCGGTAAAGCCGTGTTTATCAACACCTGGATGGATGCCCACATCACCACAACCGGCTGGGCCTCCATGGGCGGTTCAACCAAAGAAGGCGGCAGAAAAGAATTCGACCCTATCAACGATGCCCGCTTTGCGGAATATGGCAGCAGCGGACCTGGCTACGCCATTAACGAACAACGCCCCCAGCTAGGCGTAGAAAAAATGGATATTTATAAGCGGTTTAATATTTTGAATGGTTGGGAGCCGGAACTTACCGCTACGCCCAAATAATCCACATCAACAAACAAGTTCCGCTGAGCAATTAGTGCTTAGCGGTCTATCTCATGCCATTTCTGTTAGTTGAAAAACAAAATGGCGGTAGAAGAAACTTGCTCCTTACGGCACACTGTGTGACCCTAATTTTTATCAGGAACACTCATGTCATTAAGCGTAAACAGTTATTTCGACGACAACGTAAAATCCATCGCCTTTGAATCTGCAAACGGCCCGTGCACCTCAGGTGTTATGTTGCCAGGGGAATACGTTTTCAGCACCTCTAAAGATGAACTGATGAAAGTGGTAGAAGGTGAGCTGATTGTGAAACTGCCCGGCTCAGACGAATTCCAGTCTTATAAAACAGGCACAGAGTTTAACGTAGCCGCGAACCAGTCTTTTGATGTAAAAGTGGAAGTGACTACAGCTTATCTTTGTTTTTATAGCTAAAAGTAAAAATCACAGGCGTAACGCCCGTTGCGCCTATACTCAATTCTCTCCGGACATACCCGACCTTCAAAGTTATTCTTTGAAACCACGACTCGAAAAACATACACTATGCCTAATAAGGAAGTTAGCGTAGTCAGTTCAATGCAAGTCAAAACCAACGTCATTAGCAAAGTACGCCTGCATAAACACATTACTATCGAGGATGATAAACGTGTGTTTGTTGTTGGCGATCTCGACGGTAATTTCACAAAGCTGAAATCAGAATTAGATAAAGTTGATTTCAACCCACAAGACGATGTATTAATAAGCTTAGGCGATATCATTGATCGCGGAAACGACAGCGCCAGACTCGTCGAATATATGCAGGAAATTAACGCCCATGTGGTGCTAGGCAATCATGAACACATGATGCTGGAAGCTTTAATGGGCAGGGACAGTTACGCCATGCGCCTTTGGGTGCAAAATGGTGGAAAGTGGCATTTCGACATAACAGACTTGAAAATTCTGATAAACATTTGTAACTGGCTTAAAAATCAGCAGTTGAGTATAACTTTAGAATACAGAGGAAAGCGGATAGGAATCTCACATACCCTGCCTACATCATGGGATTGGAACTGTTTCCCAAAGAAAACAGAAGAAGTTGTACACGCTTTACTATGGGATAGAAAACGATTCGTCAATAGAAAAAATGTAAAAAATGCGAACATCGATTACTCAATACACGGCCACAACTCGACAAAAAATATAGTATGGATTGATAATTCAGTGCATATAGATACCTCCAGCTTTGGAAAAATAACTTTACTAGGCCTTCATGAACTTCAAGTCTAACTCGCTTCTATTCTACAAACCCCTTGGTGTTTTCGTTGTATGATATCGTTGGAATAGTATCTAAAACTGTATTCGAAGAAATTTGAACATTTTCAACTTTACCAGCTACATTTCCGAATAATGTGACATGGATAATTGCTTTATCTTCAATTTCTGTGCAAACATTTGTTAGGAAACAATTCGTCATTTTGAAGTCCCTAGGCTTGAGATCACCATCAAATGAATCAGAATTTTGTAGCCAAACGACATAGTTAGAGGTTCCGATAACATTATTACTTGAAAAGTCACAGAGGCCATTTGTTCGAAGAGCATGATTCAGAAAGCTTTCATTTCTACTATTATCATTCCCCATTATGTCATTTCCTGTTACCCGTGAATAAAATTTGCCACGCATCGGGAAAAGTCTAGTCGCATCACCTACGAGTGAAGTGACGCGGATAGCATCAGGCTTCATGCAACAATCATAGACAACATCTTGACAAATTCGATTATTCATGACTAGGTAACCGCCACTTTCAAGCCAAATATGAGCCGGAAAATATCTTCTATCGGCATTTAATCTTTTAAAACCACAATTTTTAGAAAAATTATTTTTGACTAATGTTTGGAAACCAGCCCTGACGTAAATTGACTCAACTCCACAAGAATCGAAGTCACTATTAGCAATAGTGATATTTGTATTAACTTTACCCGCTTTTATGAAGGCATCATCACCCTCTGGAAAACCTTCCATACTAAAAACAAGGTCTTGAGGTAGCTCACGAAGTTGAATACCGGCTCTATCACCTTGTTTTTCGTTTGTATTATAGATGTCGGAAGCACCACATCTGATGAAACAACAAGAATCTACCTGGAAATTAGTAAGGGAGGTTCCAGATATGCCATTCCAAGTAGTGTCAATAAATGAGACATTACTAACCTTTGCATTCGTGCAGTTCCACAAAACTAAAGAATTGAGGTAGGAATTTAAATAACAATAATTCTCAATTCTAATGTTAACGGAAGGCTCATAATTTATAATTTCAACGTCGCCATTATGTCTGAAACAGTAACTCCCCCTAAAAATCGAGACTGAATACTCTTGGTTATCTCTATTTCCGTCAACAGACCATTGACCATGAAAAAAAACATTTCTTATATCATGTATTCTTATTAATGGCCAAAATCGCGAACCAGAAGATATCGCCAGACCGAAATCTATCCTTTTTATAACACCGCTGCCTAGAATTTCCAAGCAATTCAACTCATGAAAATAAATTGTTTCTGATACAATAAAACAAGCTTCAGAATTTTCACCTAGATTAATAGTTAGGCTATTGTTGGAGCGCATATGAAGAACATAAGATTTAATATAGATAGTGTCATCAGTTATACCATCTCCTCTAGCTCCAAATTGAAAAACATTCAAATCGCTAGACAAAGAGCGAAGATAGTAATGAGAACCAGATTTCGTTCCAACATATATCTTTTTTCCAAAATCAGTTACTTTGTGACTTTCTAAAGATGTCGAAATAATTAATTCATAAATATTACCACCAATATTGCTACCGCTATGGTAAGAATAAGTCAATACGAGCGAAAATTCAGAAAAATCTGAACCTTCTAGACGCAATATAAAATCAGAAATTGAATTGAAAAGAAAAACATTCTGGCTGGCATTTTCAATCGATTGTCTTGAAGAAGCTGGAATACTGTAGTATAAGGACATGAGTCCCGATATTTTAAATAAATGACGACGATCCATAACGTACTCCGTCTTGCTAAATTAAATGTATATTTCTCAGAAAATAATAGTACTATATATCGCGTTAATCATATTAGTTGTTACTTCGATTTTTAACTTGAGTTTATTTCAAGTGGAAAAATACAGTGCACTGATAGACAGGCATTACCTCGCGTACACTGTTAATGGCCACATAAAAAAACGACCTAAGTTTATCGAAAATAAAATTGAAGATTTTTTCTTAATGGACAAAGGTGTTTTTTCACTTGATATATATGCAAAATTAATAGTCATTGACTCAAATATAGAAAAAAATCTATCCTTATACGCAATTCTAGAGCACAAAAAAAATTACATCCTAGTAACACATAGAGTATTTATTAATAACAAATACAGAATTGACCAAGAAGAATTAGAAAAAAATATAAACTATGTTTTTGAAGAAGCTCCTTTTGAGGTAGAGACTCTAAAAATCGTACTACCAATATATCTGAAGAACAGAAAAAGAATTAATATTAGAAACAAAAAAAACCTGAATAAAATCTTAACTCTTGCAATGAGTCAAAAAAGGACGAGAGAAATAATTCAAGACTACATAGCCCCAAAAAATTAATATGAGATATGTAAACCAAGCCCAAGAAACTAAGGCAAACAAAAATTTTAAATTGTATCTTTCATTTGTCTTTATAATAAGTCCATGGCTTCATGGACTAGAATTATTAAGTGAAAAAATATTAATACTTTTAGTAATATTATTATCATTCTTACACTACATTATAAACTCGAAAAGATCAATTCTAAATAACTTCATTTTTACGAAAACACAGGTTGTATTTTTAGCTTACCTAATAAGTTCATCCATTTCCATCTACTTATATTCTGAATATGAAGTTACCAATAGTCGAAGAGTTTTTTCCCTAACACATAATATTGTAGAGATTGCTAGTGTTTTAGGATTGATTTTATTTTACTTGCTAATCAAGAATTATTGCGTTACGAAAAGAGAAATTAATAACATCCTGTTTCTTATCATTACAGGTATTTTTATTACAGAGATTTACTCAGCTTTTAATTATTATTTAGGGGGTAAACTCGCAATAGTTTCAGCAATTCCTCCTTGGACATATCAATGGAGTAAAGGCATTAGAGGAACCTTTAGTTATAAAAATCATTATGCTTTTTACATCTCTATATCAATACCCCTAGCATTATATTTGTATGAAAACGTATTTAAAAGCTATAAATACGGTCTAACTATAACTGCAACTTATGTTATCTTTTCTTTTTATATAATTTCTAACACAAGCAGTAGAGGAATTTTCTTCACACTAACAGTGACTTTATTATATATTTTTATTAGGACAAGAACGCTTAGTATTAAAAATAACTGTAAGAGAATAATAATAGTACTTCCTATATTGATCGCGATAATATCTTACTCTTCATTTATTGCAAGATTGTCAAATGACGGAATAAACGATAAAGGTAGAATTGCACTAATAGAAAACGGTTTTAATGTAGCTTCCAACAACCTATTGTTAGGGGTGGGAATCGGTAATTATCAATTTAACTATCAGTCGTTAAAATCATCTAATCTGAAAATTACAAAGATGTCCAAACGAGTACATAATGAATACATAGAATTTTTAGCTGAAATTGGTTTAATTGGGTTTTGTATTTTAGTATTTTCTGTATACAAATTTTTTAGCAATCATTTTAAGATAAACGAAAAAAGCAAATCAAAAATTTACTTAGAATCCCTACTTTTGATGATTTTCATACAAGCAATATTTGATGATGTATTTAGTTTATTGCTATTAGCAATCATCTTCTTTACAATACTTGCAGTCTATTCAAAAATTGATAGTGTAAATTACAACGGACTACATAGTAATGAATAAATTAACCCGAAGATACATAATTGTGTCATTTCCTATATACACTATTTGTGCCAATGTTAATGGAGAAACAATAAGCCATTTGTCTGTTGAATCGGCATATAATTACGACGATAACTTGTTCAGAAGTTCATCTGGTCTTAGTAAGTCGGATGATTCGATCTCTATCAAACCATTATTTGATGTAGAAACATTATATAGAAAACAACAAGTCAATTTCTCATATACGGGCGATTACAACAAGAACTCTTCGGTGTCTAGTGCAGATTATTATGATCATGATCTTGAGGGCGCACTTCGCTCATCTTTTACCGAAAAATTAAGTACTTTAACTAAAATTTCTTACAAGAATCTCCATGAAGAACCGGCTGAGATTACTCGAATTCAACAAGGTATTGAAGAGTATAATAGATATGAGCAAAAGGAAGCTAATATAGTAACCTACTACGGACGCAATGATGCTATCGGCAAGTTTACGTTTGACTATAGATACATTCAAAAAGATTATGAAAATGATAGATTTGCATATCTAAATTATGATTCAAATCATTACCGCATTAATTTCTCTTATCGGCTAGCTACAAATACACGAACTTATATCGAAGCGATAATAAACAAGAATGATTTTCAAAATGCAGATAGTATCGAATTAGATAACTCTAATTACATATATCGTGTAGGTGTTGACTGGCAATACTCAGAAAAACTAAACATAGCAGGAAATTTCGGATATCAAGAACGAGATTATGAACAAGAAAACCTAAACGATACAAGTGGTGTTTCTTATAATTTATCAGCAAATCTTGCTGTAAATAGCTATTCTAAGGTAAACATCTTGGCATCAAGAGAAAGTCTTGACTCATCAATCGAGAATGCTGGGGCCCTTATTCGAGATAAATATACTGCTGAATTCACGCACAAATTTACAAACAGATTGACTGCATCAATAAATTTTGGTTTCGTAAATGACGAATTAGCTTATACCACCTTAAGAAAAGATAAATTCTACGCTTTTGAGACTCAGTTAAATTACAATTTATTTACTGAAATGGATTTATTTATCAATGCTGTATCACAAAATAGAAATTCAAATTTTGCTTTAGCAAATTTTGATAATACTAGAGTATCTTTAGGATTTATCTATTCCATCTTTTAATTTAGCCAGAAAATAACTTTTCCATGAATAGTTTTCATGTCGCTCTATCTCTAGATATTGCTTACTAATTTGAAGTTTAGTAAGCCAATATCTAAGATTTTGAACTAAAGATTGCGAATATATTTCTCTTAAATAAAGAGAATATTTAGAATTCGGCTTTGTCAAAGGCATGTACATCCAACTTTTCTTTCCTTCTTCACTTGCTTTAATTATTTGTTTACCAAAATAAAATTCAACATCATTCAAAACAGAGTTAAAGACAGTTAATACTTTATTTGTAGTCACAAAATTGATTATCCAAGTTTTCTCTTCATCTGTCATTGCTGAAACAATAAGGTGGATGTCATAAAGCCAAATTATTTTCAACAAGTCACCTTTAGAGCGATGTAATGCATAATGGAAAATTGCATGTAGCAACTTATATTTATTATTGAATATAACAAAATCTAAACGACAAGTTTCTGTATTATCAAAATATGATAATTGCTTGGATAGCTTAGATAGAATGGGGGTGTTAAAAAGTTCAACATGTATGTCAAAATCGAAAAAATGACGCCCAACTCTCTTTCTAATAAGAATCTGACGAGAACCTTCATATGTAAAATATATTGAGTATCCCAATTTACTAAATAAATAAATGGTTTTTAACAAGTCTTCTTTCTGTACAAGTATGTCAATATCTGTTATTGGCCTTAAGTCAGGTTTACTATATAAACTATTTGCCATAGCAAAGCCTTTTAAGACGATATACTTTATTTTTGAATTATCTAAAGCATCTTTAAAAATTTTAAACTCAAAAGCATATAGTTTATTATAATTTGAGACATTTTTAAGACATAATAAATTGGGGTTATTGTGGTATAGCAAATTTACTAAACCATTCTGTCCAATGTTAGCAACTTCTGAGGGAGAGAGACTATAACCCAATCTTCTCCCTTCAGAAATGCTACGTGTGATTTCCACATCGATCATATTATTAACTAAGTTCTTTCTACTCTCCATAATATGAATCTTGGTAATAGTGATCCCCATAGTTACTCATCTTCTTGGTAGACGCATGTGTAAGTACCAATCCGGTGATATTCGCGTTCACACGCTCTAAACGCTTAATTGTCTCTTTGATAAAATTATTTTTGGTTTCAGAAGCTTTTACAGCTATAAGTGTCGCATCACTTAATTCTGAGAGTATCGCGCTATCTGTCACGGGCAATAAAGGTGGACTATCTATAACAATAAATTCAAATTGTGTTCTAAGGCTATCAATGAGCATTCTAAATTCATTAGTACTTAAGAACTTAGTTGGATTTTCAGGTATCGCTCCACATGTAAGAATAGACAATGAATCTTGATACCTTATAGCATCAAGTTTTTCTATTGGATTCTTCAGAGTAATAAGATCTGACACTCCGAAATTACTATTAAGGCTTAATCGCTTTGCAATACTTGGTTTTCTTAAATCTAATTCTAGTAATAATGTTGGCCCTATTTGGCTTAGGGATGCGGCCAAGTTTATAGCAAGTGTAGATTTTCCTTCTGCCGCTCGCGATGATGTTACAAGAATCGTTTTTGGTGGGCTGTCAAGGTTTTGAAGCAATATACCAGTTCTAATTGAATTAATACTTTCTGAAAAGAGACTCTTTTTATCTTTTAGATATTGAATTACAGTCTCTCTTTGCTCAGTTTTTCCTAGTAATGGCGTAATACCTACTACAGCTTTAGAGAAAGCATTTTCTAATTGGTCTGGTGTTGTGAATGTCTTAATTGTTGATTCATACACAAATATAATCAATATAGACAAGAAGATACCGACAAATGTAAATCCGATAAGTACTAGGATTGCTCTTGGCTTAACCGGTGTTAGAGGGACCGTAGCTCTATCTATAATTCTAATATTGGATGCGTCATAGTCTGATGTAATATCGGTCTCCATCAATCTGTTTAAGAATGATTCATATATCCTACGATTATTCTCGACTTCCCGCTCTAATCTAGTTAGCTCAAAAGTGTCAGATTGAAATGATTGTAGACTAGATTTTGTATCTTCTATTAGATTTTTTATATTTGAGACCTGTGACTGATCTAACCTGTACTGTTTTTCAATACTATCTTTGATCTTTTCTAGTTCTGCACTAAATGTCTTTTCGACAGAAGCAAAATCACTTCTAGCAGCGATCATCGCAGGATGTTTCTCGCCATACCGCTCACTTAATTCATTTATTTTTCTCTGAGAATCAGCCAACTCTTTTGAGATATCTTGCAAACCTCTATTTGAAAGTATTGTGCTAATAGAACCAACTTTACGACCGTCAGCAGATACTTTTCTCAACTCTTGGTAGATTTCAGTAGATTCCGATAGCTTTGTCTGAGCACGAATTAATTCTAAATTTAAATTTTGAAGTTGCGTATTCGCAATTCTGGATTGCTGCTCTGTATCAATCAGATCTTGTGCCAATCTATAATTTTTTAACTCTAACTCTGACTTCTGTAAGTTTACACGAAGATCTTCAGCTTGGTTGTTTAACCAAGTGGAAGTTGATTTTAAACGTTCCAATCTAGACTTTAATCCAAATGAAATATACGAATCAGCTATAGAATTAACAATTTCAGCAGTTTCCTCTGGGTATTTTGACTCATAGCTAATATTGATAATTTGTGATTGCTTCCCGCCTTCCACATCAAGTCCAGATTGAATACTCTGCGCAAGAGAAAGCCTTAATTCTTCGTCTGTCGGAAGAGAAAAGTTTTCATCTTTACCCAGAATTAACTTTATCTGTTGTAGTAATCCGTTATTATCACTTGTTGATATTGTTCTTTCTTTTTGACGTTCCACAAGTTCCAATTTATCTACAACATCTTCTGCCACTGTTCTAGATTTAATAATGTCATATTGTGTTTCATAAAAAAGAAACACCATTGAGTTCATTATATATTGATCACTCGCAGAAGAATTTGGCTGAATTGGATCAGCTTGAATAACTGCTGTTGCTTTATAGATGGGTGTCGCTTCTTTTAAATATAGTACGCTGAATGCTAACGCTAGCAGAACGGAGCAAACTATGAACCACTTACGTCTTAGTAGAATAGCTATGTATTCACCGATATCAATTTTGTTGCTACTGTTATCTAACATCATCTATCCTTAGAAAAAACTTTCTTCAATTGTAACAACATCACCAGGATTAACTTTGGTGTTCAAATCAACACTTTCGCGCTTGCCATTACTACCCTCTCTTTCAATGAAAATCGAAGATTTTGAAGCACGTTCGTGAAAACCACCTGCGATTGTAATAGCACGTTGTATCGTTAGGTTTTCTCTATATGCGTAACCACCAGGTTTGTTGACATAACCATTGATGTAAAATGGTCTATATTCTTCAATTTGAACTGAAACACTTGGGTTCTTTAGATAGTCGCCTTTATATAATTTTACTATTTCATTCTCAATCTTACTTAAATTAAAACCTTTAACATATAATTTCCCTACTAATGGTAGAGTAATATTTCCTGAGGAACTTACACGATTTGATTTGGTGCTTAAGTCCGGCTCGTCATAAACGTTAATATTAAGAACATCGCCAGTGCTTACAGTATATTCACTTGATGTTCCTGTTATTTCATCAGATGCACAAGTTCCGAAACTTATTAGAAAAATTGTTAATATATATAAACATCTTATATTAATTAAATTCATAATTTTATCCATAATTGTTCAAACTATAAAGTTTAGTTAAAGCTTGTTCTAGCCGTTCCGGACTATGGTTTTCAACTATTCTTTCCTGATTGTTCTTAGCTACATGTTTAGAGTTACTATCAAAAGATACTATCATATCTTTCATCTCAAATATGTCCTTCGCTACAGTAAGTTTTTCTAATGAAAAAGGCTTTATAGCTCTTAGCAAAATAGGTTTTTTAAATTCAGCAGCTTCGAGAACAGAAATTGGGAATCCCTCCCACGCAGCTGTATGCATATATATGCTACTAATTTTAAGGTAACCTAATACATCAGTTCTTGATATCCATCCCGTTACATGAACATTTTTTGGTAATTCTGGTAGCATTCTGTCACTACCGCCTATCCATAAGAAATTAGCGGATGGACATATTTCGGCAACTTTTACAAAAAAATCAAAACCTTTTTGAGCTGATATCCTTCCTATCATACATATTATTAGATTTTTAGAATCGTTAAAAGGTGGTTCAACATCTGCTGGTGCCGGTAACTTACCCGCAATATTAACAATATGTTGAACTTGAATCTTACTATTTAAAGAGCGAGCAATAGCTCCTTCTTCTTCACTACATGCGCCTACTTTACCTGTCCTTAAACTTAACAATTTTTCAGCAGCATAAAAGATTTTTCTGGAAAGGACACTATTACTTTCGCGAAGAAAAGAGTAAGCGTGAGGCGTGTAGATTATCTTCCTGGTAGGGATCTGCGAAAAAAGTCGCACAATTGCACCAGCAAAACTGCTATGAACATGCACAAAATCAGGATTTAAATCACTATATACGTTATTTATTGTTTTAAGAAAAGATAATCCTCTATTAGAAAAAACTACCTCATCAAATAAACCGAAAGATTCCTCTCCGGTTAAATCAGCATTTCGCTTAATAGCAATCAAATAATGCGATGCAAAACTACTATTTTCAACGTAGGCGTTAAGCGCAGATACTACCCCGCCACCAAAACTTTCTGTTATATGAAGTATATTAACCATAGTTTATGAAAGAAAACACTCTAAATTTTTTAAAACAAACAATTGACATTGCTATTCTCGGCAAAATACACATTAGAGAAAAGGCAATCACTGCTCCGGTAATCCCATAAAAATATATAAGCGTGAAAAAAACTGCATTACCCAATAAGACACTATGAATCATAATATTTGCAGACATGCTTGATAGATTTGTCATTAACATTAGAAAATAAACTGGACCTAAAATCACAATCAGATACTGGGTAAGAATGCTTATATAGAACAATTCACGATATTCATAAACTAAAATATTAAAATCTTTTGAAAAATAATTTATTACTAGAACAACAAATACAATTGCTGGAAGTGTAATTACAGCAAGTCCAATAGTCACTTTTCGATAGGTACTCTTCAAAGCTTCCATTTCGTTTTTCTTATATAGCTTTGAAATTACTGGTGCAAATACACTGTTTGCAGAGATCAGCATGAATGATATTAGCCAAGATAGCTTTAATATCAGAGATAATACCCCTGTATCATCTTTATTTAGGAATATAGATGAAAGAAGTATTGGTAACCAATTAGTTGAAACAACAGCAAGATCCGTAATCAAGAAACTTTTTGTTTTCCTTATAAGGCTGTTTAAACTAAGTAATTTGATTGGAAATCTAGAACCAACTTGTAAATTTTTAGTTATCAAAATATAAGCGAATAGGCATGATATTGAATATCCGATTGGTATACTGAATAAAATCCAATTTGAATCTTTTGACATCAAAATAATAAAGACAGTAATCAAATAGCTTACAAAGTTCTGTAATAAATTCGAATAAACAAATTTTAATTTTGACTGAAGGTATGCACAAAAACAAAAGCAAACAGCATGAAAGGGAATAGATAGTAACCCAGCAGTAATACTTAACTTGTATTTGTCGAAAAAGGGAATAAACAATAATATGCAGAGCAGCACTGATATTACTAGTGAAACCAAGAAAGCAGATGATGTTAACGAAAATAAGTAGGGAATCTCTCTATTTATTGATCTTAGGCCCGAAAATTTGTTAAGTATAAAATTCACAAGACCTAATCGGCTGATTGTCGAACCAATTAATATCACTGACAGAGCAACATAATATTCAGCCGTAACTTCCAAGTTAAATTTATAAGTGCATAATATACCGATTAAAAAGCTTAGTGCGGCACTTATTCCTTTGACTCCAAGTACAATCGCCGTATTAGAAATTAATCTAGAGGTGTTCATTTTTTTCTCGATACAGATATGCAGCCATAAACACGCTGACGGCAGCAGATACATGCCTAATAAATGTGCCACTATCCGGCACCATAAATGCCAAGAAGAAAAATAGCAAAACAAAGAAAGATGAAATTAACGTTAATTTTTTTGCTAAAATTTTCTTAAAAGCTATGAAATAGCAAAGTAAAGTTACTAAAACAATAATTCCGCGGTGGTCTAAAAATTTTATTGGGGTATAAAGGATTTGTAAATAATTCGAAAGAGCAACGTATACTAAGTCAAATATATTAGGATTATTGACAAAATTCATTTCAAATAGAGTATTAACATCAGAATAATAATATAATCTAGCCCACATTTCATACTTAGCGTTATAAACATATTCAACAACCCCATCTGTCATTCCGATCCCAACTATACCGGAGGCTAAAACGATCATCTTAATTCGAAAGTCCATTTTTGTAGAAGTTACTAAAGCGCCCAATAGTAAAATTATATAGTAGTTTCTTATAAAAATTCCAAATAGTGTAATTAGGAATATATACGTAAATATTGCCACTCTTTTTTTATTAAGGATAAAGTAAACTATGTATGATATATCAAATATTAAAAAGATAAGTGCTTCTTTAGTTATAAACCAAAAATATGGTGAGATTGGAGTTAGCAATACTAAAAATATTCCTAGCGTATATAAATTTTCGCTATGTCTTGCGACAATAAACAGGAAAAAAAGAAAAGCCGAAATCGTAATAACCGTATAATCTACAACAGAGGACATTGTCGAATATACTAAAGCTACTGCTAGTTTTCCCTCGGCCTCAGAAGCATCGAAACTCCCCCTTTGAGTTTCTTCGACCATATCCGTATAACCTTGATGATCGTTCGGAGTGAATACACTTTTCAATGGTAGAAAAATTAAAAATGCAAGTATCGCAAGTATCAATGATGTCTTTATATCTTGCTTAGGTGATGCTGATAGACTAAAACTTTCTACTATTGTACTTAAGTATTTCATCTTTTAATTCTTCAGTTAAAATATTTTTCTCGTCTTCATCTATCAAATCATCTTTATCAATTTTCTTCGTTTTATATAATTTTTCTTTCAGTCCTTTTTTCTTTAGATATTCGATGGTACCGTTCAGTTTGAAACTTCTTAATAATAAGGTTAATTTAGATACAATCTTAGTAACAAAATAGTTTCCATAATGTCCGCCCTCATTTTCTCTAAGAATCTGATCTATTTCTGAGCCAATTTTCACACCGATAAATTTTTCTAGCGATTCAATTTCTTCGTTTTGCAATGAGTACATTATTAAAACATTATCTTGACCAAAAGATTCTCGCCAACGCTCAATATTCAGCGAATATCTACTCGATTCGATAATCGTAGGATACTCTTTTATCGCATCTAAAATCCTTGCGCGCGTATGTCCATATCTTAAATGATGCAGGTAATCAGATATGCAACGTTCTAAAGGGTCCCTTAATGTTATTACTATCTTGGGTTTTGTTATTTCGGAAATCCTATTAGGTATGTTTTGTTTATCAAAGTAGCTCGGCGAAACCTCTACTAAAGTACCAGCCATACCTTTGTAAAATCCCTCATACCAACTTATCCCTTTATCATAAAATTTATCGAAGTAGTGAATTTCTTTTACGCTTTCGACTACAGAAATGACATCTGATTTCTTGAACAATTCGTACAACGTTGTTGTAGCTGTTTTTCTTGGTCCAACTAAGTATATTTTCGGTAACATTTATACAACTGAGTCCTTTATTGTTTTTACAATTGTGTCTCTTTGCTTTATTAATTTTTCTTTGTTTTTAGAGACTTTATCCCAGTAGTTATTTTGGTCTAATAATAGATTTTCAACTTTTTCAATAATACTAATCGCGTCAAAATTACCGACATTGACAACATAGTCATCTAGTCCAAGATCCTCATACGCTCCAAAGCCTTTCCGTTCATATGATAAATGCACTGCAGGACATTCATTTAACATAGTCTCAATCGCGCCATGAAGGCGCACAGAAATAACAACACCTTTTTCATTGTCAATAGCTTCTTTCAGTGTCTTAAGATTATCTAGACCAAAACTCTCCCTGGCAAAAGCACGATCGTTATTACCTCGACCTTCACTCTGTATGACAATTTCTGATCTTTTAAAATGGTTTCTTATTATTTCAACATTTTCTATGTATTTCTTCTTAACCTCTGCTGGGAAATTAATATCTCGAACAACTAGGTAAACTCTCTCTAGTGATCTAGACTCTGGAATTTCAATTTTATTTGCTATCTGTAGTACAGCTAAATCAGCTATTCTAACGGAATTTTTTAGTAAATTAGCTGATCTATTATCTCTTACATAGTATGTTCCTATGTTTAAAGCAGCTTCTTTAACTAAATTCTCTTGAAGTTTGTAAGTAAATGGTCCTACGCTCTGTGAAAGGTATATGGTTGGTGTATTTTGCTTACTAGCCCACAGTAGTTGTACCATATTATTCAGAGACACTTTCAGAGCTTCAAGTACCCCCTTCCCCCTCATATAACCGCCACCAACAGAAATGATCAAATCATAATTATTGTCAGATTCTGCATTATATTCACTAATTTCAATTTTTTTTGTAAGTTTATACTTTATAATTTTAAAAGCATTTTTTATAGAATTTATTATTCTTACTAATTTATTTGCAGAAGCAGATCTTGCTTGTATTAAATTTTTATAGTCTGCATCAAAGCTTTTAGGATCATTTGCAACTATTTTGTAATCAAAGTCTCCTATTGCGTCCTTTAAAAGATCAAATGTAATATCCACTAGGAGTCCATCCCCTGAGTTGTATTTTGAGTATGCATTTTGAATCAGGACATTTTTTTTTGATTTCATAAATATGATATTTCCGTATCTGACTTTTGGTTTATTTAGATCTTTATTAATATTAATTTTAAAAGTAATCTTTTAATTTTTTTATTACTAAGCTAAAGTATTTTTTTTACAAATAATCTGTAAGCCGTTGCACACAGCCGAATTTATACAAAAACGTCGATTTATCGTACGCTTGGGAAAGATGCTACACAAGTATGGTACGCCATCCTTCCGTCTGGAAGCGTATCTTTTAGAAGTCGCTACGTATCTTGGTGTCCGGGCATCAATAATTGCCACACCGACTTCGCTAACCTTTGTTATTTGGTCTGATGGTCACGAAGACGAATATACTCACGCATCCAGGTTACAACCTGGTGAATTAGATCTAAATTCCCTTTCCCATGTGGATGGGTTGGCCAGTGAACTCCTTTTGGGTAAGGTTACACTGACTGAAGCCGATAAGCTACTATCTGAGATAGATGCATTACCTTCTCCTTATGGAAAATTTATCACGGGTTGTTCGTTTGCGGTAGGTACTGGTGCATTTGCCATGTTGATGGGGGCAAGTTGGGCTGAAATTGGCTGGTCCGGTTTACTTGGTCTGCTTTCTTATTTCTGGTCTCTGTGGGCACTTCGTTCTAAGCGCGTAAACTTAATGCTGGAACCCATGACCAGCTTTATCGCTGGATTGGCTGCTTGTGCAATCGGCCGGTATATCGACCCCGGGATAAACATTCCTCTTATCGTTCTTTCTTCTGTGATTATCTTCGTGCCCGGTTTAGCCCTCACCATGGGGCTTTCTGAATTAGCATCACGAAATATGGTTTCCGGAACAGCAAGGGTGATGGATGCATTAATGCAGTTGTTCAAATTGTATTTTGGTGCCTTTCTCGGTGTGTCTATCGGTTTTACCTTTTTCGGGGAAAATGTCTATCAACCGGCGGAATCATTGCCTGAATGGGCAACCTGGTTGGCGGTGTTTTTATTAAGTTGTTCTCTTGTCGCAATATTTCGTACCCGCCCTAAACATATTCCCTGGGCGATCGCTGCCGCATTTATTGCCTACGGGGCTTCGGTATGGAGTGCGGCGTTTATGGGGCCTGGCCTGAACACCTTCGTGGGTGCATTTGCTTTAGGTGTGTTTGCTAACTTGTTTACACGCATTGCCCACCAGCCTCACACCATTGTGGGTATGCATGGTTTGATCGTGCTGGTGCCGGGTTCCAAGACCTATATCGGATTAAATTCGTTTATTTCCGGTCAGGATTTTGTGGCTGCTGAGCATGTGGGACAGGAAGTGTTCTTGATATTCATGTCGCTTATTGCAGGTTTGATATTTGCGAATGTTGTGGCGCCGACAAAAAAGGCACTTTAGTACTTTCTACGCTTTGAGCCTTGCTTCTGAACTATCTTTCATGAAGAGTGCGTATTCATAACATCATTGTTCATGGACGCGCACCGATGGAAGATAGCTCACCTCAAACAGAAAACCTCAATTCCCTTCTTAACACCATGGGAACACATCTACCGGATGTACTTACCGGCCTGGCTATTTTTATTGCCCTGATATTTCTGGCAGGTCCCCTTTCAGGTTTGATCATTAAACCTTTTCGTTATGTGTCTGCCAGTTCTCTGATCCGCTCGGTTACCCGCCGCACTATCAGCGCCCTTATTATGCTGTTTGGCTTGTACATCTTCCTTAAAATGGCAGGCCTTACTGAATTCGCCGTTGCCATTGTCAGCGGTACGGGGTTGATTGGTCTTATTCTTGGCTTTGCGTTTAAAGATATCGCTGAAAATTTTATTTCCAGTTTGCTGCTTACTGTGCAGCGCCCCTTTCGTATTGGCGACGTGGTGCAGATTGAATCGTACACAGGTGTGGTACAAAAGGTGACTTCCCGTGCTACCACGCTGGTCGATTTTGACGGTAATCATATTCAGTTGCCGAATTCTATTGTGTACAAGGGCATTATTAAGAACCTGACGGCTAACCCGAATATGCGCGGGCAGTTTGTGATTGGCATTGGCTACGACAATAACATTGGTGAAGTGCGCGACCTCGCCATGGCCCTGTTAACTGAACACCCCAACGTGCTTACTGAACCAGAGCCGCAAGTGCTGATTGATACATTGGGTTCTGCCACGGTAAACCTGAAAGTGTATTTCTGGATTAATGTGGAAACCACCAGCGTGGTGAAAATGGCCTCTTCGCTGATGCGTATTCTGGTTGAGAGCTTTACGCAGGCAGGAATTTCTATGCCGGACGATGCCCGTGAGATTGTTTTTCCTGATGGTGTGCCGGTTCGTCAGATATCCGGGCAGGATCAGTCCGTGCAGGAACAGTCAGGGCAAGAGGACTCTGAGAATAATCAGTCTGGATCCTCTTTGCCTTCCATGCCGTCTTCATTATCCGGTACGTCGCCATCCCCTGCGCGGTCTGCGGCAAAACCGGAAAAGGTTGTTGTACCGGCGGCCATTGATCACAGTGAAGACGTAAGCAGTGAGAATGACGACATACGTCGTCAGGCAGAGCAGGCCCGTGATCCGGAAGACGGCAGCAATATTTTATAGAGGGAATAAAAACCCCGCGCACAGGTCTCAATCGTTCCGGGCGCGGGAAAAGGCCTGAGCGATGAGCTTGTCAGGCCTGAGGGACTGGTGGTGAATTAACGTTTCACTGTGTGTGCTTAGCGCAATAACTTAGTGAGTGTTCTGCCAAGCCGCACATTAAGTGCACCGGCGGCCACAGCCTCTGCCGAGTTTTCTACTACCTTGGCAGCCAGTGAGCCGCTGATTTGATTGGCCAGTTCATCGGTAGCCATATCAAACAGGCTTTGTGCAGCCAGGTTCTGTGCCAGCACTTTAAATAATCGCCAGCTGCCGGCCGTGCCTGGGCGTAATCCGAATACTCTTGCGATACGCCGGATGGTACGAAAGCTTATCCACGCAATGGCCAGTGTCTGAATAAGGTGGTTCGGACTGATAAACGCCAGGCTTCCGCTCACCACAGCTTCTTTACGTAATACTTCTTCGGCTTTTTTAGTCACCGGCACCGCAACCATGCTTTCATACAGGCCAACTGCATCCGCTGCGGTCATATCTGCATGCAATGCACTCTGGTACTGCTTGTAACATCTGGCGGCGTAGCTGTCTTTGCCGAAACGTTGGGCGTGCTCCCGGATGCGTTTTTCAGCAACGGCGCGGTCATCCAGCTTTGCCAGTGCAGGCAGATTCAGTGGCGTTTCAATACAAGCTTCTACCGCACGAAAACCACGCCATTCTTTCAAAATGAGCGCAATAAGCGCAGCCACAAAGCCGCCGAGTAGCACGCCAAGGCCGGTAGATATCAGCGGATACTCGCTGAACTGTGTTACCAGAGAGTCGATGGCATCGAACACCATAAAGCCGGTAACGGTAAGCGCACCCAGCACCAGTGTAATGACTTTCAGGGAAATGCCCTGCTGCCCGTCGATATCCCATTCGGAGGTATCTATTTTTGCCGGCATCTGCTGGCTGGGAGCCTGCTGCTGCAGCGGTGTTTCGATGGTACGTGACCGGTATTCCGGCGCTTTATAATCGGTTTCACTCATGTTTAAACCTTTAACTAACGGGTTGTCAGTAAAAACTGAAACAGTTTATCCAGTCCCCTGCCGTTTAACATGCGGGGCAGATAGTCTGCGGGCACCGGCGGATACAACGCAGGATAATGCTCGTCTGCCGACATATCTTTAATGCGGGCCGGCAGAGGTTCGAACTGTACTTCCACATACTGTTTATGTTTATTGGTGTAACGCAGCGCACCGGGTTTGCTGCCCTCGTCGGTAGCCTGAATAGCTGACACCAGAAAATGCTCGTAAGGTACCTCTTCCCGTTCGAGCTTGGCGGTGGCGCCGCCGCATACGTCTTTCAGTAACGCCAGTAATTGCGGTTTTTCAGCGTCGGGGACGAGATCGGCTTTGGTGGCCACAAATGCCACTTTGCCGATTTCCTGTTTGCGTAACACGTGTTTTGAGAACCAGTCCTGTTCGCCATACACAAACACATCTGCCAGGTGGCTTAAGGTTTCTTTTAACTGGGCCAGATGCTGTTTGCTGTGATTCAACCCTTCGAATAAATCCACCAGAATAATTTGCTTATCTGCTTCACGGAAGGTACCGGCGCGGAGCGGTTTAAGCCAATCTTGCTGAAATTCACTGAACCGTGCGTTGAATGCTTTGGTCCAGGGATGGGTAATATCACTGCTTATCTTTGCAGGCAGCGGCGTAAAGCCGGTTTCCCGCCAGTTAAACCCGCTGCCATCCAGCAAAAAACTTCCCGGTTGCAGCATAGCAATACCGGCCTGTTTCGCCTGCTTTAAATAATCACGGTAGCTGCTTGTGAGCGTGAGCATGGCTTCAGGTGTGGGGTCGGTATCGAAATCAAACTGCTCCAGGGTGTGATGCCAGTCTTTGGCATAGAAACGCTGGGGATCGGTCATTTGCTGGGCCAGCGCGGAATCAGACCACTGGGCAAAAGTTTTACCGGTCATGGGTAAATCGGTGATCCACTCGCCGGGATAGTCGATGAACTCAAACACCACATGGGTATGAGGAAACAGATACTTTTTGAACTGCCCGGTTTGCTTTAACCGCACCACCATTTTAAACGCATACACGTACTCGGTGGGCGCTGGCCATTCGCCCTTTTCCAGTGAGGCAATATGGTCGTCGATGGGGAATAACGGAAAGTCGTCTACCGGTTCCAGCCACATGCTGTCCACCAGCTCTGCGGGTAAGTGCTTTAACAGCGGCAAACACTGATACTGATGTTCACTGCGATACTTCAGGATGGTCATTAAACTGGTGAACAACATGGATTTACCGCTGCGGCTTAACCCGGTAATGGTAAAACGGTGATTTTCACGTGTGAACCAGTCGCCTGCCGAAGTCATGCCATCAAGCAAGGGTTCCAGCGGTGACAACACATTCTTCAGAAAGCTCTTCATTGATACCCGTTAATCGCAACACATACCGGTATGATATGGGGATCACCGGTGAATTTAAAAGCAGTTGTCACATTTGGATACAAATGATGCGGGATTCCCTCCTCTTCATGTTACGTGTAACATCACCGGCAAACTAATCGTAAAAAAGAGACGTTATGCCTGCCAAACGCCCTACACTTCAGGATATTGCCGACATTGTTGGTGTAACTAAAATGACGGTAAGCCGCTATCTGCGGGCCCCTGATTCTGTGGCACCGGCTACGCAGGCCAAAATTGCAGAAGCTTTAACGTCGCTGGGGTATATTAAAAATCGTGTACCGGCCATTTTGTCGAAATCTTCCAGTAAGACCATTGGCATTATAATTCCTTCGTTGTCGAACCAGGTATTTGCTGATTTGGTACAGGGCGTTGAGAACGTCACTGCCGCCAACGGCTACGACACCCTGATTGCTCACACGGGTTATAACCCGCAAACCGAAGAAGACAAGATTGATATGATGCTGTCATATCAGATTGACGGCCTGGTGCTCACTGAAACCCAACACACACCGCGCACCAGGCAGATGCTGAAAAAGGCTGGCATTCCGGTGGTGGAGACCATGGAAGTACCCGGCGAGCCGTTGGATATGGCAGTGGGTATGAACCACGAACAGGCCGCTTATGAGGTCGTTAAGCGGATGCTGGACTCAGGCAAACAGGATACGGTTTATCTTGCCGCCAGGTTAGACAGCCGGACGCTGCTGCGGCAACAAGGTTACGAACGGGCCATGAAAGAAGCGGGCTTACAACCGGTAACGGTGTCCACAGCGGAGCATTCCAGTTTCACCCGTGGTGCACAATTGATGGCGCAGGCGTTGTCCTTACATCCGCAAACTAACGGCGTGTTCTGTACGAACGATGATATTGCCATCGGCGCAATGCTGCATTGCCGTCAAACGGGAAAACAGATCCCTGCAGACATGGCAGTGGTGGGATACAACGGGCTGGATATCGGCGGCGCAACCACGCCGGTATTAACCAGTGTGCTTACTCCCCGGGAAGAGATGGGAGAACAGGCAGCCCGCCTGTTGCTGACATCGTTGCAGGGAGAAGCGGTAGCAGAGAAGCTGATTACTTTGCCTCACAGCCTGACTGAGGGGGAAACATTGTAAGCTAAAAACCGGTACAGCCTAAGTTAGTAAGCGCCAACAAACCATCTGATTAGATACAGTTTCGCGCTTTTAAACGCTCTGTTACCCGGCTGACAATTTCCTGCGGTGTGCAGTCGATGGTGACTGTTAAGACATCCTGTTCGCTAATGTCCGGGCGCTCCAGCGCATCAAACTGACTGTCGAGCATATCCGGTTTCATGAAATGCCCTTTTCTGGCAGCCATGCGTTCTAAAATCACATGCTTGGGCCCGTCGAGAAACACGAACACGAGGTTTTTATTATCTTTGCGAATTGCGTCGCGGTAGCGTTTTTTCAGTGCCGAGCACACAATCACGCCCTTGCGGCTGCGCTGCTCCAGGTTATACACCGCATCATTGATGCGTTCGAGCCAGGGCGCACGGTCTTCATCGTTAAGCGGGGAGCCCTCGCCCATTTTTTTTACGTTGGCTCTGGGGTGTAAATCGTCGCCGTCGATGAAGGTTGCCTGCATGTCTGCCGCCAGCATTTCAGCCACGGTGGTTTTACCTGAACCACTCACGCCCATGACCACCACAGAGAAGCCTGCCGGCGGTTGTTTGCTCTCGCTTTTACTCATAATGTTGCAGCCTGCTCCACGGTTTTGGTGTTAAATAATTGTTTACCTTTTTAACGTAACATGTACCATGTTACCGGTAACGTTACTGATTGTGAATGGCTTTAAAGCGTAATTTTTTCTGCCGGCTTTCAGTAAACGCTTCTGAACCTGTAAAACGCTGTGAATAAGAGAACGTGCTATGGATGTTGGAACCGACCCTACTCACCTGTTGCTTACCGGCCTTGGCGCGGTGGTGCTGCTGGTACTGCTTATTATAAAAATGCGGGTGCATGCATTTGTGGCATTGATCCTTGTCAGCGTATTGTCGGCAGCGGTAGCCGGTATTCCAGCTGACGACATTGTGCCGGTGATGATGAAAGGGTTTGGTGGCACGCTGGCCTCTGTGGCCTTGCTGGTAGGGCTGGGCTGCATGATTGGCAAATTACTGGAAGTCACCGGTGGTGCCAGAGTGCTGGCCGATGGTCTGATCAACCGCTTCGGTGAGCAAAAAGCGCCGTTTGCGCTGGGTGTTGCGTCACTACTGTTCGGCTTTCCTATCTTTTTTGATGCCGGACTGATTGTGATGTTCCCTATACTGATGAGTGTGGCGGCTAAGTTCGGTGGCTCAACAATCAAATACGCGTTTCCCGCAGCCGGTGCGTTTGCGGTAATGCATGCCTTTGTGCCACCTCATCCGGGCCCGGTGGCAGCGGCTGATTTACTGGGCGCTGACATTGGTCTTCTGTTGCTGGTTGGATTGCTGATTGCCATTCCCACCTGGTATCTGGGCGCGTATTGCTTTGCCCTGTATGCGGGCAAGAAAACCGTACTTTCCCTGCCGCCGCTGTATAAGAACACTGATTCTTCCACATTAACCACTCCACCGGCATTCGGTACGGTGCTGGCTGTGCTGCTAACACCAGTGCTGCTGATATTTATGGATACCGGTTTGAACACGTTGCAGGTATCCGGCGCGATAAGCGGCGATGCTTTATGGGTTGATATTCTGCGTATGCTGGGTAAAACGCCGGTAGCATTGTTGATCACGCTTATTCTGTGTTTACTTCTGTTCACCCGGGATCTTGGTCGTGAGAAAACCGAAGCGCTTTGCGGGGAATCGCTGGCACCCATCTGCGGTGTGATTCTGGTTACCGGTGCCGGTGGTATGTTCGGTGGTGTACTGCGCAGCAGCGGGATTGGCGAAGCACTGGCAGGCTTATTACAGGACACAGGATTACCGGTGATTGTGGCCGCGTTTGTGATTTCTACCTGTTTACGGGTCGCACAAGGTTCTGCCACAGTCGCACTCACCACCACAGCGGCTCTGATGGCCCCCATCGTATCGGCCTCCACCGGCCTTTCGGCAGTAGACATCTGCTGTATTGTGATTGCCATTGCCGGCGGCGCAACGGTGCTGTCGCACTTCAATGATTCCGGCTTCTGGCTGGTATCCCGCCTGCTGGATATGGACGAAAAAACCACCCTGAAAACCTGGACGGTAATGGAAACCCTGCTCGGCAGCATTGCATTCCTGCTGGCCGCGTTAATCAGTGTGGTGTTTTAAGTTCTTTCAGGCTAACCGGGGATCGATATCGAAAGCGATTGCTTCTGCGGTCTCCAGTAGTTTGTTTATGTTTTCATGCGCCGGGTTTATCAGGTAGTTATATTCTCTGGGCACCACAACACTCGGTACTCTGAGCGCCAGACTTTGCCTGCTCTTAATCCACTCATCGCCAATGCGGGCGGTTTCAGGCGGAGCAGGCTCAGCCTGCCAGCCACCAGGCAATGAAGGTAAATACATCACATCGTCTTCCGGCAGCGAAATCTTAATCATGGAGTACTGTTTGAGAATGTCGCCCGAATTTAAATGCACCAGCATTTCAAGTAATGCCAGCGATTCGCTGCCCGCCGTATAAACGCACGGGTTGCCTTTACTGTTCCAGCGCCCGCCGAATAACCTTGCGCCTTCGCCGTCAAAAGCCGACCCTGCCCACTTTCGCTTAACAATGCGGTAAACATGAAAATGGCTCATGCAAACACGCCATGTTCCAGCCTTCCAATCAAATCCAGAACCGCTTCGGTTTCTGCGGTTGTGCCAAGCATATCTACCGGCCTGCGATTTCCGAGCCCTTTAACGGGCTTTATCAGCCATTGATTGGCAGCATGCTGATCGCCTTCGAAGAGATCGACAGCAGCACTGACAACCTCAGTAAAACGATAAAATGCATCACTTTCCTGACGATTAAATTTTCCGCTTTTAGCCCGTCTGGCAAGGGTAGCAGGTGCAAGATGAATGGCCTTTGCCACATCTTTTTTGTCCAGTTGAGTGAGGTCGGCCACATTATGAAAAATGTCATAAGCTACGCCGTCTTCCAGTACTTTGTACAAGGCGTTTCCACGAGCCGGAATACCCACTTTATCCCAGACAGACGAAGTACTTGCCGGCCCGCCGGCTACAGACTGCGGTATAAATGCTTTCACGATCATCACCATTTGAGCAAACTAAAAAATATCAATTGATAAATATAGCACGCAGACACCATTTGTAAATTGGTTTTGCTGCACATTTTCTGGCATGCTAACCGCTAATTTCTGTCATCAAACTGATGTATTTTCTGCATGAATACAGACCCGTTGCGCTTTTGCCCGAACTGCAAAAGCGATGCTTTTTCGTTATCTGAAAACCGCTATTTTTGTGAAGACTGTAGCTTTACTTACTTCCTGAATGCTGCCACGGCGGTAGCGGGTATTCTGGTGTGTGACGGCCACCTGCTGTTTACCGTGCGGGCGAAAGCCCCGGGTAAAGGGAAGCTGGGTCTGCCGGGCGGATTTGTGGATTTTCATGAATCGCTGGAACAGGCACTGATGCGGGAAACCCGCGAGGAACTGGGTATTCATGTTGCTGACTGGCAATATTTGCTGTCTGCGCCCAATACCTACGATTATGCCGGTGTGCGTTATCACACCTGCGATGGCTTTTTTGTTGCCACGCTGAAAAAGCGCCCGGAATTTTCACTTCAGGCCAGCGAAATTGCCGGTGTAAAATGGCTTAAACCGGGTGATATTAATCCGGATAATATTGCTTTCCCTTCTATGCGCCGCGCGGTGAAGGTATACATTGATTCTGTCAGTTAAACTGCCTGCTCATTTAAGGTTAAGAGTATGAAGCGTTTTTTCCTGTCACTGGGTGTCGTGATTGTTCTGCTGATTGGCGTACTGATTTTTAACGCCATGCGTTTTACGCCACAGGAGTCTGCCCCGTCTGCAGACATTACGTTGATTCAGCCCGACGATGAATTACTGGCTAAACAGCTTTCTGAGGCACTGACCTTTAGAACCGTGTCTTATGAAACCGGCAACCCGGACAATTACGCCAGCTTCACCGCATTTCAGGAATGGCTGGCCGCCACCTATCCGCTGGTATTTGAAAAAGCAGAACTGGTGCGCCTGAATACTCACACCTTACTGTTCCGCCTGAAAGGTCAGGACGCTGCGTTAAAGCCGGTGATGTTTTCTGCCCATTACGATGTGGTGCCTGTTAACCCGGGTACAGAGCACGACTGGACGCACCCGCCGTTTGGAGGCGTCATTAAAAACGGTGAAGTGTGGGGCCGTGGCGCACTGGACGACAAAAATTCTGTCATCACACTGATGGCTGCTGCCACACACTTGCTGGAAGAAAACATCACCACGCAGCGGGATATTTATATTGCCCTTACCCATGACGAAGAAATTGGCAGCACGGACGGCGCGATTGCAGTCACGCAGTGGTTTAAAAGTAAAAAGATCACGCCTGCCTGGTCACTGGATGAAGGTTCTTACGTGCTGGACGGTATTGTGCCGGGTATCGATAAAGGCATTGCCAGTATCAACCTGTCTGAAAAAGGGTATTTAACGCTGACACTCACCGCAGAAGGTGAAGGCGGGCACAGCTCCATGCCACCACAGGATACTGCGGTAACTATTCTGGCCGCTGCGCTGATGAAGTTACACGAAGCGCCGTTACCCGGCGGGCTGGAAGGCATAAGCGAAAAGATGTACAGCGACATCGCCCGGCACATGGATTTCAGCAAGCGGCTGTTATTTGCCAATATGTGGCTCTTTAAACCCCTGTTGAATGCTGTTGTTGGCAGCAGCACCAGCGGTAATGCCATGCTGCGCACCACCACGGCTCCCACCATGCTGTCAGGCAGCGTGAAATCTAACGTATTACCGGCCACCGCAACGGCCACGATTAATTTCAGGCTGCATCCGCGGGATTCAGTGGAATCCGTGACTGAATGGGTGCGAGAAGCCATCAACGATGACCGGGTAACAGTGGAAGCGGGAGAATTCACCGAGCCTTCGCCGGTAGCATCAAGTAGTAACGAAGGCTTTTTACAGATGGTACAGACCACGCGGGCTGTTTATCCGGATGCGATTATTACGCCGGGCCTCACCATTGCCGCTACAGACAGCCGCTTTTACAGCGAAATAACCGACAGTTACCGCTTTGCGCCTATGGTGTTACGTTCAGAAGATCTTGGCAGTATTCACGGCACCAATGAAAAGATATCGGCAGCGAACCTGGTAAAAGCCGTGCAGTTTTATACGGCATTGATGGCGCAGCAATAAGATAAGAAAACAGAAAGAAAAAGCCCGCCTGCCCAACCACAGGCGGGCAGGCTGTTAACGGGAAACTTCCATCATTAACCCGTTAACGAGCAACACAGGGTTGTCCGGTTTTACCGGCGCGGGAATGGTGGTTTGCTCGGTCCACGCATTCTCCCATTCAATGAGTGCCTGCTGTTGTGCCGCATCATCAAAAGATGAGTCAGACACCACTGAAGCACGAAGAGCTGACAGGTACTGCGACCACCGCGGCAGGTAGAAATCTTTATACATGCCCTGCCAGGCTTTAGACGCATAGTCTTTCAGTTTCGGGCCGCCCCACACGGTAATTTGCTGACGGGCGTTCTTCACATAAAAGTCTGATTCTGCTTTGTTGTCACCGTAAGCCGCTGCATCTGACAACCAGGTATGCAAAGATTCCTGATGCCATCCCATCAGCGCATCAAGTTGTGTAACCAGTTTGGTGATTTGTGCCGTCAGTGCATCGCCTTTTTCAATGTCTTTCGCCTGATAAGCCGCCACGGCTTCCTGCAACATTAAATCCACGTGTAGTGATACTGACTGCTTTGTCACGTCCACCAGATCGTAAATAAACAGCGGGGAATCTGCGTATTCGTCAGCCAGAGACAGCAGTTCCATGATGGCTGCGTCGAGGCTGGCGAGATCGCCCGGGCTACCTTCGAATTCAGTGATATCTGTTGTCGGGCGCTTGAACAGTAAGTAAGCACCTGCTGACCCTTCCCACCAGCGGGTGGTCCAGTAACGTACCGAGTACACACCGTCGATAAGCTTATCCCAGGCATTCAGCAACGCCGGAGACGATTTACCGTACCGCGCGTTGGCGTAGGTGGCTATCCAGCTTTGCATGTCCGGTTTTGCCTGCCAGGGTAAATCGAACAGGAACTCATAAGCCACAGAGTTATTGTGAATACCTTCAGGGAATACACCGAAACCGGTTAATGCACCTTTATTTTCTGAATGCGTTACCACATCCAGCTGTTCTGTGTAATCTGCAAAATCAGCGTAAACAGGGTCTGATCCGCCGTAGTTATGAATGAATCCGAAGATCCACGGCTTACCTTTAAAACCTTCTGTGCGCTGCCACACATGATAACGGTCGTTGCCGATATCGTGGATCATGGCTTTGCTGTCCGGTACGTCTTTCAAAAAGGCTTCTATGGATTCCAGATCCCAGAACTCTTCATCGGCACCGAACATCCAGCCCTGCATCACCCAGGTAGCATCCGGCGCAGCCTGTTGAATAGACTGATAAATGCGTTTTCCATAAGACGCCAGGTCGGCGTAACGGTTGTCTTCTGATACCGGCGGCAGCATTTCATTAAACGCATCAGATAAATAATATTCATGTTCGCCGTAGGTGGCGGTGTAGATTTCGATAAAGCGTTTTGCCACTTTATCGAATAACGGATCTGCCGGGTCCAGCCAGTAGGTTTCGTGTTCGAACCCTGTCCATTTCGGCATTTCGTAAATTTTTGCATCGGGGAAACGTTCGGTGAACGCCTTGGGTACATACCCGCTGAACGCCGGAACAACAGGCTTCATGCCGAGCTCGTCCATACGTGCCAGAATTTGTTTCTGCAATTTGTGTTTCTTATCAATCCAGTTTTGCGGTAACGGGCCTTCATGACCTTCAATGTTACCCATGCGCTGCCAGGGCGTAAACGCAGGTCCTGAAAAGTACGTATCCAGTTCGCTGTCTGTTACACCGAACTCTTTCCACAGGGCTTGCCACACAAACTCCTGACCTTCCATTGCCACGGGGTTATTCACACCGTGCAGGGCCATCCAGTCTATTTCCTGCTCCCAGCGCGCCCAGTCCCACCATGGAGTGGTATAGCCGTAGGCACACACATTCAGATACGCGCGCTGATCAAACGGTGTAGCGATTTTCGCCCCGTCGTAGTCAGCAAAGTGTTCAGGCATGGCCACGCGGTTGCCTTCCCAGCTTACCGATAACGCGCCCTGCTCCCGCAGATACTGATATGCACCGTATGCCATGGCAGCATCGCTGTTGCCACTGATTTCCGCCTGTCCGTCTGTCACATTCACTTCGTACCATTCAGGTTCGTTGTCTGTAACTTTGCGGGTGGAAATGTGCCCTGCCTGACCACCGGTGACCCGGCTGAGAACAGCCTGCACAGGCGTTTGCACGGCTACGGTTTCACTTTCACTGGCGCGGGGTTGCTCTGCCGGTGTACCGCAACCACTTAAGGCGAACGCCACTGCCAGACACAGCGCACTGACCGGCATAGACATAGGTTTACGCATTGATTTTATCCTGTAAAAAAACGTGCGCTGCGTTAACAGGCAGCGCACACCGCGTTTTTAAAACGAGTACATTGCACTCAGGTAGTAGCTTGTACCCAGTACACTTGTGGTCTGCCAGACCGGCTTCTCATCGGTGTAGTAGGCTTCTTCATCGTTACCGTTAATATTCAGCGCGCCGAAACGCAGGTTCAGTTCTTCAGTCACGTTGTAGCTCAGTACCACGTCTATCTGATCGCGGCCATCTACCACGCGGCCTTCACGGGCAAAGAACGCATCGTTGCTGTCCTGAATATACGGGCTGCGATGGTTCAGTGCGACCCGCGCGCTGAACACTTCATTTTCCCAGTAGCCGATGAAGTTCCAGGTTTCTTCAGAAGAATTGGTCAGTACAAAGTCTTCACCTTCTTCCGCATCAATGAAGGTATAGTTTGCTGAGAAACCGAAACCTTTGATGGGCAGCCATTCGTCCAGTCCCTGGTTCCAGCCAAGCTCATAACCTTTGATGGTAGTACCGGAGTCATCGTTGTAGGTGCTGGTAATCTCATAAATATTACCTTCATTGTCGGTACAGTCTGCTGCCGTGCCGCTCAGTGCCACACCGTCATAACTGTCCGGACAAACAAACTCGGTCACAGAGCCGTTCTTAATTTCTTTCCAGAACAGGGTTAACGCCAGGCTGTCACCTTCACCGTAGTACCATTCCAGACCTAAATCTGCCTGATCTGCGGTCATTGCCTTCATTTCAGGCTGACCCAGGTCGATGGTGTAGGTAGTGGTACCGAAGGAGTTAGACGCAGAGGTTTCTGAAGCAGCAATTTGTGTATTGGACGTCAGAATAGGACGCACCAGCACTTTTGCTGCCGCAAAACGGGCCTGTACTTCATCGGTGAGCTCTAACACCAGGTTCATGCTGGGCAGGAAGTTGGTGTAGTCATAATCGATATCGTATTCACCCACCACCATGCGGATTTCTTCGTTATCCGGATTCTGCTCACCGGTAAGGTAAGTATTGATAGTCCGGTCTGTGGTTTCGTAACGTCCGCCGAAATTACCGCGGAACGGGAAATCACCTAACATGGTATCGAACTCAAGCTCGGAATAGAACGACAAGATGTCACGCTCGATACCGTAAGACGACTGGGCCGCAAAGAAGGTAGGAATGGTCACGCCTTCTGCTACCAGCGCATCGCGGTAAGCCTGAATATCCGGTGCAATCCAGGCATGCTGAATTGACATCTGATTATCGAGGAAGTCCGTCACCATGAAGTTATATTCAGACATCAGCGGTAAGTCTGCAGGGTCTGCATCACCAATGGCGAAACGGTCTGTACGGTATACTTCGCGGTTAAACTCTTCCTGACGGTATTTCACGCCGAATGCGAAAGACGTGAAAATGTCGCCGTCGAGAATGCGTTCAGCATCAAATTGCAGGGCCTTTTCGGAGGTATCCACAATCCGCGTTGCACCGTTCGGATATTCGTTACGGGGCATGTCGTAGGGATACAGCGCCGGGTCGGTGAGATCTTCGTCCACATCGAAAATAACGTTGCTGCTGTCGGAAATATCCATGGTGGCAGATACGGTGGTTGCCAGAATAGCGGCTTCTTCGCTTTCTGTGGCATCACCGGCGGTATAGTGCGCCACGCCTGAGATTATCCAGTTTTCCGTTTCGTATTTAGACTGCAAGGTAAAGGCTTTACTGGTTGCGCCTTTTTCCTCGATTTGACGGTTATTTTCCAGCGTGAAATCATCAATTCTCACATTGGTGTATACGCCGCCAACCGGCTCGCCAAGCAGGGTGATGTCATCACGGTCGAACAGGAATACCTGCTGGTTCAAATCCTGATAGGTATCGTCATCGGCATAAATGGCAGTAAACGTGGTTTCAAAGCTGTCAGTCGGACGCCACTGCACGGCACCGTTCATCAGATAACGCTTGGTTTCACGGTCGATACGACGGTAACGTGGACGGCGGGGATAATCATTGCCTTCGTCGTCCTGGAACCAGCGGCCCATCCAGAAGTTATCTACGCGGTCATCCAGTTCCTGATAACCGGCGTTCAGGAAAATACCCACGGTATCGTCAGCAAACTGATCGATATAGGTAATGTTTCCTTTCGGCGTAACATCGTCAGTAGGTGAAAATTCTGAATACTGACCTTTTACCGATGCCACAATTTTACGCTCACCGTAAGACAGCGGCTTGGTAGTATCGATATTGATTGTGCCGGAAAGGCCACCGGTGTCCATGTCGGCGCTTGGAGATTTAATCACCGAGATGGCAGAGGCCAGTTCAGACTGAATAATGTCGTAACGGAAACCGCCGGTGAAATCGGCGTTTGCCATTGTCTGACCATTAACGGTCGTCCGCGCATATTGCGCACCTAAACCACGAACACTGATCGTGGAGCCACGACCGTTAATGTTGGAAATCTGTACACCGGGAATGCGCTGAATAGCTTCAGCAATGTTCTCGGTGGGGAATTTTCCGATATCTTCTGAGGTGATGATATCGGCAACTTTGGTTTCATCACGCTTGATAGCCGCTGCCTGCACAAGGCTGGAGCGATAAGTCACGTCGATGCGTTCAATCAGGTCTTCATCTGGCGTAGCAGTTTCCTGCGCGAAAGCAACAGGGTTCAGAGCACAGAGCAGCGCACTGGCAATGAGGGTTTTCTTCGGAAGTGCATAGTTCATTTGCGTTTCCCATCAGTTCAACACTTTTATCGTTTCAGCTTCAGGCAACGTCGCTGAATATGTTTTCTTTTATTTTTGTTTTACGGTGATTTTTTCATCATCCTGTTTTTGACGCTATCACCGCGTGTCAACGTTGTCAAACATCAAAATGAAAAATTTATGACACGGTTGATGAGGAACAACAAGAAATTAATTCAGCGGCGCAGCGGAATCCCTGACCACCAGTTCGAGGCTGAAGCCTTTGGATTCCACGGTGTGAACATCTTTCGCCTGCATCATCTTGATCACCATTTCGGCAGCAGAAGCAGCGATATCAAAATTTGGCTGATTGATGGTAGTGAGGTGTGGCCAGGTTTGAATTGAAAACGGACTGTTCTCGAATCCGGCCACGGAAACATCTTCCGGCACCCGCAGCTGATTCAGACGCACCATGAACACCGCGCCGGCTGCGATTTCGTCGTTACATGCAAAAATAGCAGTGGGTTTATTGTCATTACTGAGAACCTGTTTCGTCATCGCCATACCCGAATCAAAGGTAAATTCGCCGTCTACGATAAGGTTCTTATCCACTGCAAGACCCCGTGCTTCATGGGCTTCACGAAAACCACGCAGGCGGCCGAGGCTGGATTCATGTGAGGCATGATAGCCGAGAAACGCAATACGCTTGTGCCCGAGATCAAGCAGGTAGTCTGTCATTTTACGGCTGGCTTCCACATCGTCCACGTGGACCACCGGAGCGAGTGTATCCGGCGCTTCTGAACCGGAGAGGATGCGTACAACCTTGGCATCACGGTTCAGCAGAAAAGTAACCAGTTCACGGTTTTCGGATAACGGCGGTGTAAGAATCACCCCGCCTATCTGATTTGAGCCAATCATGGCCGCCAGTTCTTTACCCACTTCTTCGGAACGGGAGTCGGTGGGATGAATAACCAGTTCGAACCCGCGCTTGCGGCACTCTGAAATGATGCCGTTCTGCATTTCAATCACATAGTGACTGTTCGGGTTGTCGTACACGAACGCCAGTGAGAAAGGCGCTTTACGCATAGTACGAGCGGTGTGATTAGGCTGATAATTCAGTTTCTGAATACATTCCTGCACTTTGGTGCGTACTTCATCGCTGACGCTGGCTTCGTTGTTGACCACACGGGAAACGGTTTTAAAGGAAACCCCCGCTAACTTGGCCACATCCTTAATTGTCGGCTTCTTCATAGTGACTGCCATGATCGAAAAAAAATTCCTGTCTTTCAGGAGAATAAAGGCTATGGAGACGGCCCGCAACATTCCTGTCCTGCCATTCTTCTGTCTTATCGTATTTTATTTCAGCAAAATAACATTTGACAACGTTGACAAAGCAAGGTTAACGTAAAAACCCTGATTACTAAAGAAGCAGTTGATCATGACAAACACGGCTGATAACACCGAAAAGAAAAACCGTTTATTGTCGCTGGACGTGTTCCGCGGCCTGACCATCATGGCCATGATTGTGGCAAACAGTCCGAATACCTATGGTGAGTTGTCCCATGCATACTGGGATGGCATTCACTTCGCCGACCTGATATTTCCCTTTTTCATCCTCATTGTGGGTGTGGCAATTGCCTTAGGTTTTAAGAATATTCATGCTGATTCCCCAAATCTGAAACCTGTGCTGCAAAAAGTGTGGAAACGCACCTGCATCATGTTCGCCCTGGGATTAGTGGTGAACCTGTTCTACACCCACTTCGAGCAGGTTCGTATTCTTGGCGTGTTGCAACGTATCGCAGTGGTGTATCTGGTGTGCTGCTATCTGGCGGTTTACTGCTCTGTACGTACAATAATTAAAACCGGCATTGCCCTGCTGGTGCTGTACTGGCTGTTTGTGCTGTTTGTGCCGGCACCGGGTTTACCCGCCGGTCACCTGGAACGGGGCGAGAACATTATTAACTGGTTCGACAGATTCATGCCCGGCATGTTGTGGCGTGGTGAATGGGATCCTGAAGGTTTACTCAGTACCTTCCCTTCTGTGGTTACCGGCATCATGGGCATGCTCATGGGCCGCATTATTATCGCCGCCAAAGGTGAGTTAAGAGACGCCGTGATGCATCTTTTCTTATTCGGCTTTCTTACCTTTTGTGCCGGTTGTATCTGGAGCCTTGGCTTTCCGTTCATCAAGCAAATCTGGTCCAGTTCCTTCGTGCTGGCCACCGGCGGCATCGGCGCTATGATTCTGGCTGTAATGGTGTGGTATACCGACATCAAAGGCCACCGCGCCGGCACGGCCATTCCGGTCATCTTTGGTGCCAATGCGATTACCGCTTATGTGCTGCACGTCATTATCGAGAAGTGCCTGGACTGGGAAATAGCCGGTACGTCCGTTCACGGGGCATGGGTTGAGTGGTCTTTGCAGGCAGGCTTCAGCGAATTTGCCAGTGCCACTACCTGGGTAGTGATGTTTGTGGGTATTTGTTTTATTCCCGTCTACTGGCTCTACCGCAAACAGATTTTTATCAAAATCTGATCTTACACCGTTTTAAATTCTCTATTTTATCTATCCAACAGCAAGGAACCCGTGAGTGATTCAGCAACAGTATTTTCTTGGTATCGATGGCGGCGGCACTAAATGCAAAGCCCGCCTTGAATCCCTGAACGGCGAACTGCTTGGCGAAGGGCTTTCCGGCCCGTCTAATCCTGCACAATCTGCAGAGACCGCATATAACTCGGTGAATGCCGCTGCCATGCAAGCATTAAAGGAAGCCGGATTGCCGGCAAATGCACTGTCACAGGTGCATGCTTGCCTGGGACTGGCCGGGGTGAATATTCCGGCCTACCGGGAAATTGCAGAAAAGTGGCAGCTTCCTTTCGCCAGTACCATGATTACTACCGATTTACACATTGCCTGCTCCGGCGCACACGGTGGCAGCGAAGGTGCCATTTTAATTACCGGCACGGGCAGTTCTGCCTTTGCCAGCGTGAATGATGTGCATACCTGTATTGGCGGTCATGGATTCCCCCTGGGCGATAAGGCCGGCGGCGCCTGGCTGGGCTGGCGGGCAATCAGCCACACGCTGGAAGCGATGGATGCGTTACAACCGGCTTGTGATTTCACGGAGGCGGTGTGTCAGCAACTCAATGTAATCACACCGGAAGATATTGTCGCGAAGGCCCTGCACTACCGCTCCGGTGATTACGCGGCACTTGCACCGCTGGTACTGGACTTTGCGAAGCAGAATAACGCCGGTGCGCAGGCCATTATTAACGAAGGTACTGTGTACCTCACCAAAATGCTGACAAGATTACAGGCGCTGGATGCACGGCGTATCACCATGATTGGCGGACTGGCATCGTACTGGAGCAGCCAGATCCCTGATACTATTCAACGGCTGCTGAGCCCCCCATTGTGTTCCCCTGAATACGGTGCGGTTTCGCTGGCACGGCAGGCATTTAAGGAGGCCTGAATGGCACACGCAACAAAAATGGCTGCTGAAGCGTCGCAGACCCCTGACGTTTTCCGCACACAATTACGTGACAACGCAGCGCAAATCACTGCGCTGGCGGCAGCAATTAAGCAAAAAGACCCGGAATTTGTGTACATGATTGGCCGTGGCACATCTGACCACGCCGGTGTTTTCGGCAAATACCTCATTGAAACAGAGCTTGGTTTGCCGGTAGCCGCCGCAGCACCGTCGGTGAACAGTGTATTTGGCAAGTCACTGCGGTTACAAAAAGCGTTAGTGTTCGTGATTTCCCAGTCTGGCCGCAGCCCTGACATTCTGGCTCAGGCAAAAATGGCCAAGGAAAAAGGCGCACTGGTTGTTGCGCTGGTTAACGATGAAAGCTCACCGCTGGCAGATCTGGCTGATTTCTTTGTGCCCCTCAAAGCCGGCCCGGAAGTGGCTGTGGCAGCCACGAAAAGCTATCTCGCCACTTTATATGCTTTGCTGACCATTGTTGCTGCGTGCTCAGACAACCAGGCACTTCGCGAAGCACTGAGTGTCTTGCCTGACCGGCTTGACGACACCATTGCACAGGTACCGGTACTCACTGCTGAGGTACTTAAGCCTATGGAGCGCTGCGTGGTACTTGGCCGTGCATTTGGTTATGCGGTGTCCCGTGAAATAGCCCTTAAAATGAAAGAAGTACTTGGCGTTCAGGCCGAAGCGTTCAGTAGCGCAGAGTTCCTGCACGGACCGGTAGCCTTGCTGAACCGTGGCGTAGCCATTATTGACGTACACGTGCCGGATGCTTCAGCCAGTTTTCACAGCGGACAAATTGAAGAAGTGAAGCGCCGTGGTGCGCCGGTATTTCCGCTGTTAAAAGTAGATGACGAGGTGCATCCGCTGGTTGCGCCGCTGCTGATCATGCAGCGTTTTTATCTGGATATCGAAATTGCAGCGAGAACCCTTAACATGGACCCGGATAATCCGGTAGGCTTGAAGAAAGTCACGGAAACGGTTTAATTCATGGGTTATTTTGCTTCACAATTTTTTGATGGCTACCGCCTGCAAAGCAACGTGGTATTCACGGTGGAAAACGGGCGCATTGCGTCGGTGACACCTGATGCTGAGCCGGGGCAACACGATGTACTGGATGGCCTGATCATGCCGGCCATGGTAGATGTTCAGGTTAATGGTGGCGGCGGTGTGCAGTTTAATGAAGCGCCGGTGGCAGATTCGTTGTTGCAGATGTCACGTGCGTACCTGACTACCGGTACAGGCAGTATTATGCCTACGCTGATCACAGACGATATTGCCGTCATGTCTGCCGGTGCGGATGCTATAGCTGAAGCGCATAAGGCCGACCCTGCCGCCATTCCGGGCGTTCACTTTGAAGGCCCGCACCTGTCTGCTGCGAAAAAGGGCATGCACAGCGCTGCGCATATCCGCCCCCTGAGTGACGACGAATTTGCCCTTTTTACCCGCAAAGACTTAGGCCGGGTATTGCTTACCGTTGCACCGGAAACCGTATCTCCTGAAGACATCACCCGTCTGGTGGACGCCGGAGTGATTGTATCAGCCGGTCACACCAACGCAGATGCAGACACCTGTTTTAAAGCCTTTGATGCCGGCGCAACCGGCGCAACACACCTTTACAATGCCATGTCTGCCCTTACCAGCCGGGAACCCGGCGTGGTAGGCAGCGCGTTATACCGTGATGATGTGTATTGCGGACTGATTGTTGATCATCAGCATGTGCACCCGGTAAGTGCCACTCTGGCTATCCGCCTGAAAGGTGACGACAAGCTGATGCTGGTGACCGATGCCATGGCCCCGGCGGCCAGCGATGCTGACCACTTTATGTATCAGGGCATTAAGGTGCTGCGTCAGGGACCAACGCTGAAACTAGCAGACGGCACTCTGGCCGGTTCGGTGCTGACCATGGAAGAAGCCATTCAGCATACCCGTTTTGATTTGAACATTGCGCTGGAAAGTACACTGAAAATGGCCACTTCAACACCGGCAAATTTTCTTGGGCTTTCATCAAGTATCGGCACATTACAAACCGGCTCGCAGGCCAACTGGATAACGGTAAACGACGCCTTGCAGGTTCAGCGCGTCTGGCGTAACGGGGTTTGCATGTCGTAAGGCTTGCAGGGCCCGTCCCTTTTAATCTGAAGGAAATAATAATGACAACAGGTAAAACCTCTTCTTCCGGCAGCGCAGTTTTGCTGCCCATGGCCATAATCGGCACCTTGTTCTTTGTGTTTGGTTTCATTACCTGGCTGAACGGTGCACTGATCCCTTTTCTGCAAATTGTCTGTCAGTTATCGGGCATGGAAGCACTGCTGATTGCATTCAGCTTTTATATTGCGTACGTCGTCATGGCTCTGCCCATGTCGTTTGTGTTGAATAAAACCGGTTACCGCAATGCCATGTCGCTGGGTCTGGTAATGATAGCCGCCGGTTGCTTTTTGTTTGTGCCGGCTGCAGAAACTCAAACCTTTGCCCTGTTTATCACCGCACAATTTATTGTGGGTTCAGGACTGACTATTCTTCAAACGGCATCAAACCCTTATCTGGTAAAAATCGGGCCTTCTGAAACCGCTGCAGCCCGTATCTCAATTATGGGCCTGCTGAATAAAGGCGCAGGCTGGCTGGCACCGGTGGTATTTACCGCATTGGTACTGGGGGATTTCTCTGGCGTAACAGCGCAGAGTATTGCCGCTTTACCTGAAGCAGAACGGGCTGCACAAATTCAGTCTCTGGCTGACAGCCTGGTAACACCTTATATCGGCATGGCCGTTGCGCTGATGTTGCTGGCGGTAGCACTGCGTTTTTCCGGATTGCCTGAGCTGGATTTAGACAAAGAAGATGAAAGCCTTGATGCCAGCGGTATGAGGAACGGCTCTATTTTGCAGTTTCCCCAACTGGTGCTGGGTGTGGCGGCGTTGTTTTTCTATGTGGGCGTAGAGGTCATTGCCGGTGACACTATCGGGCTTGCCGGTTCTGAGCTTGGCGTGGAAGGCGCATTGGGGCTGACGTCCTATACCATGTTCTTTATGGTGATAGGTTACACCCTGGGACTGGTACTGATCCCGCGGGTATTAACCCAACATCAGTTACTAACCCTGTCAGCTGTACTGGGCATGTTACTCGCGGTTGCCATTCCGTTTACTGACCCTGCCAGTGACAGTATTTCTGCCGTTATCTGGGGCTGGACCGGTGTCACCACGCTGCCCGATCCACTCGCCTGTATTGCTCTTCTTGGCCTGGCCAATGCCATTGTCTGGCCAGCGGTGTGGCCACTGGCACTGGAAGGTCTGGGTAAATTCACTGCCCGTGGTTCAGCCCTGTTGATCATGGGTATTGCCGGTGGCGCAGTATTGCCAATGGTTTTCGGCGCGATTGCTGATGCATACGGTGTTCTGAATGCTTATTGGATGACCATTCCCTGCTACGCGTTCATTCTGTTCTATGCGCTGAAAGGTTGCCGTATAAAGCACTGGTAACTTATTGATGCGGAGCTGGAAGGCTCCGCACCTTTCTCCTGAAAAAGTGTATTTTAACCATTGCTAAATTTGCGAAAAACACGATAATTCAGAGAAAATTTTTGCATATTACGCATAAATGAATTTATTGAATCAAGTCACACTCCGAACTCTTAAGCTATTCATCGCGGTTTATGAAGCCCGCAGTTTGTCAGCCGTCGCCAGGCAGGAAGGGGTTTCACCGTCTCTGGTTTCAAGAGCCATTCAGCAACTGGAAGATGCCACGGGACAGCCGCTGTTTTATCGCAATACCCGTTCACTTGCTCCCACCGAGCAGGGAAAGATATTCTTTCGCTATACATCAGAAATTGAAAAGTCATTGATGGAAATGCAGCAGCATTTACAGGACTTCGATGGCGAACCCGGTGGCATACTGAGAATTAACGCACCGGTTCAATTCGGACAACATCATGTTGCCCCGTTTCTGGCGGAATTTTCCGAACTGTTCCCGGATGTACAGGTTGAGCTTACGTTAACAGATGCGTTTATCGATCCTCATGCAGGTGACGCCGATGTGATTATCCGTATAGGTGCCCTGCCGGACTCTTCCCTGCGGGCAAGAAAAATCTGCGAACAGCGTTACTTTCTGGCGGCATCACCGGCTTATCTTAAGAACAATACACCGCTGACATCCCCTGCTGATTTAAAACAGCACCGGTGTCTGGTGTATAAAGGTTTCAGCGGGACTAACCCCTGGTTTTTCCACGAGCCTGATTCGGGCTGGACACAACAACAATTTGTACCGCTGATGACGTCTAACAATGCGGAGGCGCTGCTGACGGCTGCGCGGGAAGGAATGGGACTGGTTTTATTCCCGGACTGGCTGGTTGGAGAGAGTGTGCGGGAAGGAAAACTGATCCCTGTACTGGATGCGTTTAAACCGGCTATCCGCAAGTCGCCGCAGGATATTCACTTTGTTTATCCGAAATCACAGCACACGCCGGTTAGCGTGCGCCATTTTATTGATTACATGCTGTCGATATACGGCGATACGCCGTACTGGGCAATCGACTAGTGCTTTGCATTCATGTAGGACACGGCGCAAATAAGCCCGCGCAGTTCTGCCAGACCTTTCAGACGGCCAAGGTAGGAATAGCCGGGTTTCAAATCCGATTTGCCCTGCTCATCACTTAATGTGTGGCCGTGGTCTGGGCGCATGGGAATTTGGCATCCCAGGCTGGACTCGCACTTCAGCAGCGCCTGTACCAGCCCCACCATATCATTGTCACCGTCGAGATGGGCGGCTTCATAAAATGAACCGTCATCTTCCCGTTTTACATTGCGTAAATGCACAAAGTAAATCCGCTCTGCAAACTCATTAACCATAGCGATAAGGTCATTGTCGCCTCTGGCACCGTAGGAGCCGGCACACATGGTGAGTCCGTTTGCAGGGCTTGGCACCGCTTCGAGGATCTTCCTTGCATCCTGTTGGGTAGACACCACTCTGGGCAAGCCAAAAAGAGAAAACGGCGGATCGTCAGGATGAATACACATTTTCACACCGGCTTCTTCTGCTACCGGAATGACGGCTTCAAGGAATTCAAACAGGCTGGCCCGTAAGCCGTCTTCGCCGAGATCGATAAATTGCTGAATAGTATCTCTGATCCCTTCGCGGTTATAAGAGCCTTCACCACCGGGTAATCCGGCAATGATATTTTTCTCCAGCAATTCCCGTTCAGCATCAGACATGGCATCAAACCGGGCTTTCGCCTTATTCAGCAGATCAGAAGAATAATCATTCTCTGCTCCCTGACGCTGCATGACAAACACATCGTAAGCAGCGAAGTCTGAATATTCGAAGCGCAATGCATAACTTTTATCAGGAAGTTGATAAGTCAGATTCGTGCGGGTCCAGTCCACCACCGGCATAAAGTTGTAGCACACGGTCGTGACACCGGCAGCGCCGGCATTGCGCACCGAAGTTTTATAATTCTCGATAAGCTCACGGTAATTACCGGTACGACTTTTTATGTCGTTGTGCACAGGAATACTTTCAATAACATCCCACTGCATGCCGGCATCTTCGATCATCGCTTTACGGGATTTTATGGTTTCGAGTGGCCAGGCTTCACCGGTGGGCACATCATGCAGCGATGTCACGATACCGGTCGCGCCTGCCTGGCGGATTTTTTCTAGCGTAATGCTGTCGCCGGGTCCGAACCAGCGCCATGTTTCAATCATCTGCAACCTCAAATTTGGTCATGCCAATTATTTATAGACTACTGCATAAGCGAGTAAAAGACAATTAAAAACCCTATTTGGCCTTACCAAAATATTTATATATGAAACTTAATCTGGCACCTGGTGGTGATATGTGAATTAGGCGCGGGCTTCTTTGATCATGGTTGCCGTGCGGCGGAAAGAATAATGCAGGCGGGTGAAGATACCGTCTATGAGAGCCAGATTTTCTTCCGGCGCACCTTCCGCTTTGAGAGTGTCGATAATCCGCTTATTGACCGGTGCAAGAAGGTCTGTATCATCCCCTTTTGATGCAGCCAGAAAAGAGGCCGCCAGCGCTTGCTGCCACTCCTGTTCAAGACCAGTTAGTGAGCGTTCACTCAGACCACTCATTAGACGCTGGATCCGCATAGAAGCATGTCCGAGGTTCAGGCCTGTCAGGCCAAGGTCGGTTAGTGTCCGGTAACCTGAAGTAATATTTTGCTCGTAACTGGTGAGTCGCAGAAGCCGGTCACACATCCGCGCATTGAACCAGTCTTCATCATGACCGGGACTGCCAATTTTAAGCAAATCCTGATAGGTCACTGAAAGCAGCCGTGACTGGATCCAGTTCGCGCCGGGCCCGGCAAATAACTTAAATATCCAGTATAAAATCATCACGCCGCTGAGGATCGCCAGTGCACTGCTGGTGGTGTAATCCACCGAAAGTGAACGGCTCATGTCGTTAGCCGGTTGCACCAGGATCACAAACGGAATGCAAAAGCCGATGCCGTAGGGCAGAAACGCGCGGTGCGACAGCAGCATTAAACCTAAAAACAGCGGGCCGGATAAAATAAGCACCAGAATGGCGAAGTCACCGCTACTGGCGGCTATCAGGTTCAGGGCATAGAAAATGGCAACAGGTATAGCAAAGCAGGCTCCGATGAGCACACCGCGAATGGCCCTGGTAACCACCACGGGCGCGAGTCTGGCGAACATGATAGAAAATATCACCGGCAAGATCATCAGCATGATGGCTGCCGGTGAACCGGTGCCTACCCATAAAAATGCGCCGGTGCTGAAAACCAGGCAGGTGCGAAAGCCTGTGGTCACTGCTACCAGCCAGTCGCGGTGAGGTTTAATGCCTGAGGCTTTAAGGGTGGATTTTTCTCCCCGCTCCAGTGCCCGGTAAGCACGGAGTATGACCACTAAATCTGCTACCATTTCCTGCGCGGTACGGCACAAACGGAATTCTAATGTGGTCAACTGGTCAGACTGGAAAAGCTTGCTCCATTTGCGCCTTTGCTTCTGTGCCAGCTCATAACATTCGTCGAAACTTTTCAGGCTGCCGATGAGGCCTACATCGTTTCTCAGTTGAGTGAGCAGCGACATCATATTCTCTGACAGCAATTCCGGATTATTCCGTTGCAGCCGGCCGAATATTTGTACCACGGCAATTAACGACAGGATTTTATTACAGATAACGGTGGCCGCGCGGGATTTCCCCGGACCGTCCGGACCTTCAAAAACGACAGCGCTGGAGTCATCACTCAGCGCCGTTAAAGACTGTAGGGTATCGTCGATGTGCTTGTGCCGCTCATCGTGTGAACCGTCAGGATCTAATTCTACCGACAGATAAGCCATCGTCTGGTTAATGGTGTTTTTGGCATGATCAACCAGCACCTTCTCTACCCGCTGGGGCCATAAAATCAGCGAAACCAGCATGGCGCACACCGACCCAACGATAAGCTCACTGATCCGGGACTGCGCGATATCAAAAATGCTCTGGCTGCTCACAGCAGAAGGCGTAGCCATGGTCAGTAGAATAATAATACAGGGTGTGACGCAGGCCATGGCAAAGAAGTAAATAAAGTTCACCCGCCGCACCAGTGATGACAGTCCGGAATTCAGCCAGGTCCACAGCGCCAGGCAAAACAGGGAAATCCCTGAATAGGCATGAAAATGATGCAGTACCACCATGGCAAAGGCACCGCCAATGAGGGTGCCGAGGATCTGACAAACGGTTTTTTCCAGCACCATGCCGGCTTCCGGACGCACCTGCAGAAAAACCGCAGAGACCAGCGCCCAGTAAGGTCGCTCCAGGTCCATCCACATAGCCACGTACATTGCCATCGCCATGGAGATAACCCCTTTCAGGGCAAATATTAACGAGGCGCGGGAGGGCCTTAAGTAGACAGCCAGGAAGGCAGGCAACGAGATTACTCCCCGTCTGTGGCTAACCGGACCGACGCCGACATACCGGCAACGAGGCGGGTATTTTCCGGCACCTTATCCAGTTTAATGTCTACCGGTACACGCTGGGCCAGTCTCACCCAGTTAAAGGTTTGCTGCACTTCAGGAAGCAACTGGCTGTTTGTGGAGGTATTGGTGTCGGCAATAGCGTGGCCAATGCTGGATACTGTGCCCGACAACGCTTTGCCGCCGCTCATCAGGTGAATAGTGGCTTTCTGACCTTCATGAATGAGAGGAAGCTTTGTTTCTTCAAAATAACCGGTAACGTACAGGGTATTGTCAGCAACCACAGAAAGCACCGGCGTGCCCTGATTCACGTAGTTTCCTTCCCGGAGGGTCAGATTCACTACCCGGCCGCTCACCGGCGCAGTCACGGTTGCCCGTTCAAGATCGATTTCCGCACTGGCAAGCTGTGCCTTTGCTACATCCAGTGCAGCTTTGGCCATATCGGAACTGATCCGGCTGCTTTCCAGCTCCTCGGCACTGATACTGTTACGCTCTCTGAGTTTCTCACGGCGGGTGAACTCATGCTGTGCAAGATCCAGCGCCAGTTGTTTACTGTGCACCTGCGCGTTTAACTCGTCTACCGCAGCCTGATTGCGTTTCACATCAATGCGGAATATCACATCGCCCTTTTGTACTTTCTGATTATCTTTCACCGGCAGGGCTGTTACCCAGCCGGATACATCAGGTGCAACAGTGATGATATCTGCCTGAACGCGGCCGTCCCGTGTCCAGGGCGAATAAAGATAATGATCCCACACCCAGCGCCCGGAGAAGACAGCGACGGCGATAACCAGAAGTGTCACAATGATGCTCAGTACTTTTCCCATGTTCAACCCGCCAACATCTTCACCGTCGCCGCGAGGTAGCAAATAAACAGCGCGACCTCGAACCAGGGTGGTTTCCACAATTTTTGATATAAACCGGTGGCATATAACCCGTAACGGGTTAATAACGACAACAGAAAGGCCAGCGGAATCATCACCACCATCGGGCTGAAAAGCATGCCGCCAAGGGAAAGTTCGCTAAGCACTGTTACTCCGGAATATTTGCTATGTCCTTAATCTGATTATTAATTGTAGAGCAGAAAAGATCATTCGCCTATCGTGATTATCCGGTGGTTTGCAGCGGATTAATTTCTACGGTGATATGGCCCGTATTGTAATATCATCAGAGTGCCTTTGCTTCGCCCCTCTTCAGATAAGGATTCTTTTGATGTTTTATGTGTTAAAACGCTTGTTGACCGTGCTTTTCATAATGACCGCAGCGCTGAGTAATACGACCCGCGCCGCAGAGCCTGTTCCGGTAATTTTTGACACCGACATTGGCAGCGATATCGATGACATGGTAGCGCTGTCGCTTATCTTAAAAAGTCCGGAATTAGAGTTGAAACTGGTAACCACGGCATCGGAAGATACCCGGTACCGGGCGCAGGTGGCGGCGAAATTTCTGACAAAAGCAGGAAGAACAGATATTCCTGTTGGAATGGGTGAGCGCTTTGAAGGCAAAGCAGAATTTCACAAGCCCTGGGTAGCTGACTTCGCACTGTCTGATTACCAGGGTGACATTATCGAAGACGGAGCCGGTGCAATTATTCAATTGCTTAAGCAGTCTTCAGATCCCGTTACCATTATTGTTGCCGGTCCTATGCATAATATTGCTGCCGTGCTGGAACGTGCGCCGGAACTGGCTGCAAAAATGCGTGTTGTGGGCATGCATGGCAGTATTTATGAAGGATACGGTGATGAGCCTTCTGCCGAGTACAACGTACAAAACAATGTGCCGGCCTTCCGGAAAGTGCTTCACGCGCCCTTACACAGTTTCACCATTACGCCTCTTGATACCTGCGGCGATATGATTTTCGACGGTGAACAATATCAGCAACTGAAAAACAGCACCGATAAACAGCTTGAGGTCATTTTTGAGAACTACCCCATCTGGGCGGGCCTCGTTACCTGGGAAAATGCTGATTATCTGGCAACCCGCAGTTCGGTAATGTACGACGCCGTTGCTGTGTACCTTGCCCTTCCCGACCACAGCTGGCTACCCGCTGAGCCCATGCATTTATCTGTCACCCCAGACGGATTTACTGTACCGGCAGACAGTGGCCCGCAGGTTAACGTCGCCTTAGAATGGGCCAACCGTGACGCATTTAAGCAATGGTTCGTAGAACGGATGCTGACTTCAGCTGATTAAATCATGCATCCAGTTCAGTGACGGCAGCTGTCTGTCGGGTTGATAGAACAAACGGTTCAGGCGTCCGAGCAGATTTACCGTTCTGCTGGGATCGTGATTTTTTACCCGCGACTCACTTTCTGTCAGCATGAACTCCCAGGGCTGTAAATTGATGCTCTCAATCTCTTCTGTGGTTACGCCTAAGGATTGTAAGGTGGATAAAATCCGCTCTGTCTTACTTTCATTTACGGGGATAGCATCCTGACCGTACAAATCATTCAGCGGCGCATTTACGGCCTCAAGGGTATGATTGATGGCATTCCACACTGTATCGTGATCGAATTTCCAGTCCCGTGGCGCGTAGTATCCCTCAATTTCCCATTCCAGTTCAGCATTGCTGACCGCGATGGAGCTTTCCGCTTCCGGTGAATAAGACAAATCAGGCCGTGCGCCGATATTGTAAGCATCGACACTGAGTGCCACGCAAATCACTAAATCACCACACACCGCTTTGTTCTGGTAGAGGGCTTCAAAGGCCGCCCGTTTTACCCCCATCCAGCCATGTACGCGGGAAGGTTGTTCAACAAAGTCCCGCACATCATCGGGTAAGTCTTCGCCGTAGCGGTCAATTAATAAAGGTAACGGACTTTGTTCCGGTGCTTCATCGGGCATCCAGACTTCATATTCCTGGCGGTTATCGCCTTTACCCCGGCTTTTAATGCCATAAGACAAGTTAACCGGCCGGCAAATACTGCGATCCTCATCCACCCGGTGAAAATACTCAGAGCGCATCCGTTTAATAAAGGGCGCATCCAGGCCAGCCAGTGCAGCGGTAGGATAGCGGTAGCCGATTTCACTGTGAGTAACCATGCTTAGCCCGGCAACCTGCTCTGCCAGTTTGGTTTTCACTCCTTTGAGATGATGTACGTTGGGCAATACGATGCTGCGTTCCGGCTCAATAGTAAGCCTGCGACCATCTTCTGTGACAAATTTAGGCGTTTTGTGAAACGCGTAATGGGTTAACCCAAGGGCCTGAACGGCCTGATCACGATACTGCGACATTTCGCTGAAAAGCGCAGAATGATTACGAATATGCTTGAACAACGGGCGATATAGCGTCATTAACTTCTTCCATGCAGCGACATTAACTTCAGTCTGCCACAAAAATGCGGTGTGGCGAATCCTTGTTTGCTACGTACGGTTACTCATATGGGGTTTACCCATGATGTAATTTTTCCGGAAATGACTGAAATACGTATTCAGGCTGGCCGCAGCCAGTGGTTCACCCGCCAATTTCAGGACTTCAATGCCTACTTCTGCCGTGCATAGCTGAAAATCGTGAGAGGCTTCGCGGAGGGCATAATCTGACAGCGCTTCAGGCTGAATGCCCAGTACAGGAAAAGACTGCAAGTACGCACTTTTACGGAACATGCGGCCGGCTTCACGCCACGTGCCGTCGAGCATGATAAACAAAGGGGTTTTACCTTCCTGCACAGGCACGTCATACAACCGCCTTTCGGGTGCTGCATTCTCATGAGGAAAGATAATAACCGGCATGTAGCGTTCGTCATTTAACAGCGCCAGCAACGCTGGCTGAGGTTCTGTCCGCGACCAGGTAAAGGCATAATTGTACTTAGCCACATCAGCGATTAAACGGCCTGTATTCGACGGTTTGTAGCATTCGCCTTTATACATCAGAAACAGAAAGGCGCTTTCAGCCACAGGTTCCGGTACAGCATCGCAAATACAGTGCACCGCCGGCAGCAGACAACCCTCGCAGCGTATTACGCGACTACCCCGCGTGACAAAAGGCCGCGTTGATTTAGCCAGTTCCTGAATACGCAGTGCCAAAACTGAATTATGCAAAACCAAAATCACTGTTAAGAGGTAAGGCGCGCAGTTTACCCGACCAGCGCGCCGGATACGATAAGCCATCATGGTAAAAATGCGATATATTCAACCAGGTTTCCAGGCCTGCTTTTCAAAAGGAGTTATTTCATGTCGCACCCGGTTGTTGCGCAACTGCAAGCTGTGCTGAGCCCCGAACATATCGCTACAGATCCTGCCGCTACCGAACACTATCGTTCCGGCTGGCGTTCAGGGCAAGGTAAAGCTCTGGCCGTGGTATTTCCGCAAACTCTGGTTGCACTCTGGCGCGTGCTGGAAGTGTGCGTAAACAACAACTGCATCATTATTATGCAGGCCGCGAAAACCGGACTGACGGAAGGCTCTACCCCGTCCGGCGATGATTACGACAGGGAAATCGTGGTGATAAATACTCTGGCCATGGATGATCTCATCATGCTTGAGGATGGCAAACAGGTCATCAGTTTCCCGGGCGCCACGCTGCATAAGCTTGAAGATCAGTTAAAACCTCTTTCGCGCAGTCCCCATTCCGTTATCGGTTCATCCTGTCTGGGCGCATCCATTGTGGGCGGTGTAGCAAACAACTCCGGCGGCGCGCTGATTAAACGCGGCCCTGCCTACACCCAATATGCCTTGTATGCGCAGGTTAATGAACATGGCAGGTTGCAACTGGTTAATCACCTCGGTATTGAACTGGGGTCAGAGCCGGAAGAGATCCTGACAAACCTGGAAAACGGCACATTCGATAAGAACAGTACGGATAACAGTAAGTTTGCCAGCGCGCAGGATTACGCAGACATCATTCGGGATGTGGATGCCTCAACCCCCGCCCGCTACAACGCGGACCCGGGCAAACTCTTTGAAGCCAGTGGTTGCGCCGGCAAGCTCGCGGTATTTGCAGTAAGGCTCGATACCTTTGCCAAACCCGAAAGAGAGCAAACCTTTTATATTGGCGTGAATTACCCCGCGCTTCTGGCGAAGTTGCGCCGGCAGATGCTGGCAGAGTTTACCCACTTACCGGAAGTCGCAGAGTACATGCACCGTGATATTTTCGATGTCGCTAAAGACTACGGAAAAGACACCTTTCTGGCTGTTAAGCACGTGGGTACCGGCAGGCTGCCTAAAATGTTTGCAGCAAAGGGCCGCATTGATGCGCTGCTGAACAAGCAGTCCTGGCTGCCTTCGTTTCTTTCAGACCGCATTATGCAATCTGCCGCCAGGCTGTTTCCCAATCATCTGCCCGACAGTCTGATGCAGTACCGGAACCAGTATGAGCATCACCTCATTCTGAAGATGAGTGATGAGGGCATTGAAGAAGCAGAAGCTTTTCTGACATCATTTTTTGCCGCTGAACATGGCGGTAACTTTATGGTCTGTTCACAAGACGAAGCGTCTGCCGCATTCCTGCACCGGTTTGCCGCAGCAGGCGCTGCACTGCGCTATCAGTTACTGCACGAAAAAGAGGTGGGCGACATCCTCGCGCTGGATATTGCGCTGCGCCGCAACGACATGGACTGGGTAGAAACCTTACCGCCAGAGCTTGACGCAAAAATTGAGAAGAAACTCTATTACGGACACTTTTTCTGTCATGTATTCCATCAGGACTACATTCTTAAAAAAGGTACTGAGGCAAAGCAGGTAAAAGCAGAGATGCTGGCCCTGCTCGATAACCGCGGAGCCAAATACCCGGCAGAACACAACGTGGGCCATCTATATGATGCAGAAGATACCCTGAAAGCCTTCTACCGCTCACTGGATCCGACCAATACGTTCAATCCCGGCATCGGTCAGATGGAGAAAACGAAACGCAACTGTGCATGTTGTTAAACATGCACAGTTAACTTATGTTTCGGAGCTTCAGAACTTATACAGAAATGCGGTGTAGGCAAACTGTGAGTCATCAGGGTAATCACCCTGCTCAAGGGCATCACCTTTCATCAAGTAGGCACCGCCAAACTCAAGACGCAGTTCCGGCATGACCTGATAACGCCATCTGACTTCTAACTGGTTACCCATGAAGTCCTCTTCGCCCTGCTCTACTTTGTGATACCACAGGGCTTTATAACCCACCATGATGTTATGCACACCACCGATTTTGGTTACGCTGCGTAACCCCGGCGCAATAATGTTGCTGCGCTGAAAGCCCTGATACACATCCGTTGGGCCGAAGTCAAAACGTCGCACGCCATAGAGGCCATCAAAGGCGTTAATCTCATCGTCCGCGCTGTCATTGTCGCCGGTAGCAAAGTCAATTTCCGCCCGTAAAAAGGTGCTCTTTGTGACTTGCTGACCTAAATGGGCGTGCACCATCCATGCGTTCACATCCAGATCGGTAATATCGCTGGCTGATGAAGACGATCTTGCCGTACCCGTTTGCCCAATCACTTCAATGTTGCTTTTCCAGTCACCGGCAAAGCTTTCTGAGTAATCCACAGACAAGGTGTAAAGATCGCGGTTTTTCGTCGCCAGTTCTTCAGAGTCGCTTTCTTTGAACCAGACATTCTGAATCTTCCATTTCTCATCCGGAGACACAGCATACAGACCAAAGTACTTACGCTCACTGAAGCTCTTATCGAAAGCACGCTTGTTGTCTTCTACCAGTTGGGATTGAGTAGGAAAGCGGCTTACGGGCAGAAAATAGAATCCGCGGATATCCCAGTCTTTGACGACGGTATCAACCATCACACCGTCGAAGGCATTGATGGCATTACGATACACACCTTTCGCCATCAAACGGCGACTGCCATGGTCGACTGCCATACGGCCAACGGTGATGGCTTTTACATACTCGTTGAAATCTTTGTAGCGGATAAAGTACTGCAGCGGTTCAAGGGTGTTAACCTGAGACGATTTCAGCGTCGGATCGTTATCGTCTAAAAATGCCCGTGAATCCTGGATTTCCACGGTGGCATTCCAGTTTCCGTAATTTGCCTCACCTTTCAACAAAACCCGTGAAGAAATACGGTCGTTGGATTGAGTACGCTGGGCTTCTGTGGCCGGAAAAATCGGATTTTTCAACGTTTCGTAACGCATTCTCCAGGAACCGCTGAAATCAAATTCAACATCCTGAGCAAGAGCCTGAGGAGCAAGTAAAGTACCCAACGCTGCGATAAGCGCCGGACGAATAAATTCACGTATGGCCAAAATATTAATCCTTTTGAAATCTGAACCGGGTCAGATATTAGAACCTGAAATATAATGCAAGAAGTATAGATGGTGAGAAACTGAGATGCCCTACACCTTTTGGAGAGATTAGGTATTTGAAATCATACAAAGTATGACTACAATTTTTATGATTACCATAAAGTATAATGTGAAATGCTAATACAGATTGATGCTATGCCTTATAATTGAGATCAGAAAAAACACTTTGTCAACTGGACATTGCCAATCACCACATAAAGAAGGCGTTATGCTCAACTTCGAAAATATGACCGTTCGTCAAAAGCTGGCAGTGCCACTCAGCTTTGTTGCTCTGCTTATTCTGGTAGTCAGTTTCATAAGCATATCTAACAGCCGCTCACTGGCGCACAATACTGAAACCCTGTCTGCCACATTCACAGAATCTATCAGTACGGCACTGAACGCAGATCGCGATTTGTATCAGGCGCACTCTGCGCTGCTGGACTTGATGCTGGCTGAAGAACTGGGGATCAGTGGCACAGCAAGCCTGATAGAAGATTACGAAGAGAATGCTCAGCAGGCTAACGACCGTATGGCCAAAGTGCTTTCACTCACGAAGGATTATCCTGACGTAGTTAATCAGGCAAAGCAGTTCCGTCAGGATTTTGATAGCTGGGTTCAGTTGAATCAACAGGTCATGGCACTAATCCGCCAGAACAACGTGGGGGAAGCAGCCGCTATTTATCATCAGCAAGGGATGCCACTGTTTGAAGCCTTACGGGGCAACTATGACCGCATTGGCGAGGCAGTGAAAAATCAGTCGGACAAAATCACCCGTGACAGTCTTGCAGCCAGCAACCAGCAAACCGTGTATCTGATCATAGCCGTGGTGCTGGCCGTTGTTGCCTGTGCGGTGAGTATTATTATCGGTCCGCGCCTTATTACCCGCCGCATTAATATGTTGCGCGATGTGCTTGATTCAATCAGTAAAGGCGAAGGTGATCTGACTCAGCGGTTAAGTACACATGGCCGCGATGAAATCACCGGTGTAGCACTGGCATTTAATGCGTTGATGGACAACCTTCAACGGCTTATCAAGCTGATTAAAGCTGACGCTGTGTCGCTGAAAGACGCGGAAACCTCTATGCGCTCATCGTCAGACGATGTAAGACATATTTCCCATGAGCAACGTGACAACCTTGATCAGATTGCTACCGCAATTAACGAACTCAGCTATGCGCTGAAGGAAGTTGCCGACAATACTCAGGATGCGCTGAGCGATACCCGCACTGCCAATGAAGATGCAACAGATAGCCAGGCAGCCGTTTCTACCTCCGCAGCAACGGTATCCAAAACCTCGCAGGCGATCACTCATGCCAGCTCTGTGATTCAGAAGCTGGAAAAAGAAACACAACAAATTTCTTCCCTGCTGGATGTGATCAGCGGCATTTCTGAACAAACCAACCTGCTGGCACTGAACGCGGCAATTGAAGCGGCCAGAGCCGGTGAACAGGGTCGCGGTTTCGCTGTGGTTGCTGATGAAGTCCGCTCGCTGGCTAACCGTTCCCAACAGGCCACCACAGACATTAATGAGATGCTGCTGAATCTTAACAAAGGGGTGTCTGAGGCTGTATCGGCTATTGAGTCCGGCTCGTCACAGATGGCGGAAGTGGTAGAGATTTCAGCGTCGCTGAATGAAAAACTGAATAAAGTATCGTCGTCGGTCACCGGTGCCAACGATCGTATCTATCAGATTGCTACTGCCACGGAAGAGCAAAGCCAGGTAGTGATGAACCTGAATGAAACCGTATCAGCGCTGAACACGCTGAGTCAGCAGGTTATCGCAACCGTTGAACAGGCCGGTGCCGCCAGTCAGCGGGTCAGTGATGTATCCCGCAATATCGACGGTAACGTGAACCGCTTTAAAGTTTAGGACTGAAAACAGCCCTGTAACTTATCAATGAGTGTGACCAGCTGGCGGGCTTCGTCAGCGTTTTGTTAAGCAGACAAAGCACACCAGGTGTGCCCGTACTCCAATGCTACCCGTGGCAACATTGAAGTGGACATCACGGTAGTATAATACGGCTTACGCTGATTCCGGCGACGCTTTATCACGGGTTTCCTGTCTGAATTTCAGCGGTGACAACCCGGCCTTTTTGGTAAAAAATTTGGTAAAGTGCGCCGGATCTTTAAAGCCAATGCGGTAGGCGATTGAGGTAATGCTGAAATCGGCGAACATCAGATGCCGCTTGGCTTCCACCAGCAAATGCCGGTGGATCATCGACAATGCATTCACGGACGCATGTTGCTGGCAAAGCTGATTTAAGTGCGCCGCTGATACGCCGATTTTTCCTGCATACCATCCCACCTGGTGATGCGTTGTGCCGAACTGGGCGATCAGCGCTTTAAACTGCAGAAACTTTCTTTCCGCCTTGGAATACTGACCGGGCACATCTTCATGTTGCGATGTACACCTGGCAATATGCACAACCATCTGCCTTAAAAGTGCGATGGTCATTTGTTCTTCAAATTGCCCGTGGCCGTCGGCCTCCCGCTTCAGTTGTTTGCAAATAAGCTGCAAATCTTCGCAGGTTTGCGCCGGAATATCCTGCAAAATAGCGCCTTCCTGAAACGCAGCCTGATAGGCTCCCGGTGAGATTTCAGAAATCGCCGCAGACACAATTGACAGTACAAATCCTTCAGACCCGGGTTCCCACTGAAAACCGTGCATGTGGCCTTCAGGAATAGACAATAATACCGGCGCGGATACAGCTAATTGCTGCTCATCCAGCTGAACTTGCCCTCCCCCTTTGACGACGAAAAAAATCTGGTGCAAATCCCTGTGACGGTGAGGCTGAATCATCCAGTCGTGGCGTTCACTGCGTGTGGTCAGCGGCTCACAGTACAGAATGTGTCTGTGTTCCACCTGTTCGTTATCACCATAGAAATCCACCGCGTCCAAAGAATTCAACATAATTTTCACTTTCTACAAAATTGACAATTAAGCACCTTTTTTATGCATTAACTATGCATTCAATCTATATAAAATACAATAAACAATGTTAACAGAGGTTTCACAATGAGCTGGCAACCCAAAGATTATGACGATATTCCGGGCACTTATGTGTTCGACGGACGCGCAGCCAACCCGGCCTATGCGTTAAACAAGTTACTGTTTTCTTTTAATGAAGAAGCCAACCGCCTTGAGTTTGATCAGGACCCGGCCGCTTACTGCGACAAAATGGGTGTGAAAGACAAATATAAAGATGCCGTAGTGAATCAGGATTTTCTCGGCATGCTGCGTATGGGTGCAAACATTTACTTCATGGCCAAAATGGCGATTCCCCGTGGCACATCAGTACAGGATGCCGGCGCGGCGTTTCAGGGCATTACGACTGAAGAATTTATCGCGAATTTACAAAAACGGGCCGAAAAGCTCGATGAACTGATTAAGGCAAAAGGAGACTACTGGAATGGCTAAGCTTTTAGGCGGTATCACCAGCTCACATATTCCGGCAGTGGGCGCTGCAATATCCAATAATTTAACGCAGGAGCCTTACTGGAAACGCTTCTTTGACGGCTACGGTCCGGCCAAGGCGTGGCTGGAAGAGAAGAAGCCCGACATCGTGATTGTGGTTTATAACGATCACGGCCTGAATTTCTTCCTCGACAAAGTACCCACGTTCGCGCTGGGCTGTGCTGATCAGTACTTCAATGCCGACGAGGGCTGGGGCCTGAAGCCTGTCGCACCTTTCACGGGTAACGCACCTTTCTCATGGCATCTGGCGGAATCGCTGGTAGAGCAGGAATTCGACATTTGTACCTGTCAGGAAATGAAAGTCGATCACGGCTTTGTAAACCCTATCCGCGCGCTTTACGGTGACCATGAAATCTGGCCGGTTCAGGCCATTCCTCTGGCGGTAAATACCGTTCAGCATCCTGTACCGACTGCCCGCCGTTGCTACAAACTGGGCCAGGCTTTAGGCAAAGCTATCGCCAGCTTCCCGGACGATCTCAGCGTGGTGATTCTGGGTACCGGCGGTATGTCTCACCAGCTACAGGGTGAGCGCGCAGGCATCATTGATGTGGAATTCGATTTAGAGTGTATGGATAAAATCGCCACTGATCCTGAGTGGTTTGCAGACCTCTCGAACACTGAAATCATGCGCCGCTCAGGCTCTGAAGGTATTGAAACCATCATGTGGATGGTAATGCGCGGCGCATTACGCCACGACGTGGAAGTGGTGCACAAGCACTACCATGCCCCGATTTCCAATACCGGCGCGGGCGTGATGGTGCTGGACAACCATCCTGAATAATCACTTCAGGCATGTTTTGCTTTAGTTAATTAACCGGAGGCATCAGGCCTCCGGTTTTTTATGCTCAGACTTTAACGGACGCGCTGGCTTTTACCTGCAACCAGAGGCAACATAAGCGTACTCATATTAATGCAGGTGTACTATGCGCTTCTTGTTGTCCCGGCATCTTGCCCAGTTTGTAGCAATTTATGACAAAGGCTCGTTGCGGGCGGCATCGGAGGTACTGAATGTGTCCCAGCCTGCACTGTCGAAGAGTTTGAGTCAGTTTGAAATTCTGCTGGATGTGAAGCTATTCGACAGAACCGGTGGCCGTTTAAACCCCACTCCCTTCGCAGATATTCTCAGGACCAAAGCCAATATCATCCTTAAGGAAGCGGAGATAACCACCCGTGAAATTGAGAAAATTAAGCAGAACTATTACAAACCTCTCACAGGCAGCGCCGGCCCCGTGTGGCTGTCTGAGATTTTGCCGGATGTATTGCCTTTGTTGTATCACCAGTTTCCTGGCTTGAACATCGGCATTAAGCTTGAATCAGCAGACGTTGCCATTCCCAAAGTACTCAATGGTGATTCTGACATGTATTTCGGCTTTATCCCCGCCGGTGAGCTGGCTCACGGACTCAGTGCTATTCCGCTGTTAGATCTCGAAAGCATGCTGTTCGCCCGCCGCTCACATCCTATCCATGCGCTGCCCGCGAACGAACGCGCAGCGTCCCTTTGCGATTATCCCTGGTCTGCATTCGGGATCTGGGAAGGTGCAATAAACATTTCCATGAAAGAGAATCTGCAACGCAAAGACAATTACTTCTATTATTTCCGTGGTGATGTGGCGGAAGCCGTCAGAGATAAAAAGTGGAAACTGCGCATGTCTCCTTTTGATGAATTCAGCGGTGAGATGGCCAGTGCCGGTGCTACCCGTGTATAACCTTGAAGATGACCCGTCAGAGCGCTTTAATGTGGCTGACTCTCATCCAGAGATAGTTGACCGGCTGACGAAGCAACTGGCGCGGTTTGCTGAAGAGACACAGTCTCAAACTTTCGCCGGTAAATGAGATTTCACAGCCAAGCGATGCAAACCGGAGTTCAACATCCGGTTTGCTTATTACAAAATTCGCTGTCTGCGGTGCCTTTTACTACTGACGTGCATGCAAGCCAATAGTGGTGCCTACGAACCCCCCGGCCTTTTGTGTGCTTAACAGAGTTGCATCAAGAGTATCGCCTGCAGAGATCCACTTTCCGTTGTCTTTGTAAGAAAAAGCGATCTTGCTTCCCTTGCCCTCAACTTTCAGGGTTACCGGCTCACCCGCAGAGGTAGTAAGCTGTCGCTCTGAAATAACATTCACTTTGCCGTCGGCTACTTGCTCAATGAAGGCAGAATATTTACCATTTTTCCCGTGCAAGCCGAAGAAATAGTGGTAGTCCGCACTCTGAAAAGCAGCGAGACCTGCGGTAGCCGTTGAATCAGCGGGTATCGTCACTTCAGTGGTCGCAGCAAAATCTGCCGCAGCCTGATGGGTTCCTATATAGCTTACTTTTTCCTTACTTGAGAGTAAGCCCGGCAATGGTGTGATATTCAGCTCACCATTTCCGGTACTCAACCAGTCGCGGTCGAACTCGCGCAAACCTTGCCAACGAAAACTAAGCTTCTTGTCGTCGAAGCTGTCTTTCCATGAATAAAAATCGGTCCCCTGTGCAGCCCGGGTACCAGCCGGACGAGTTACCGTAACCGGTACAGGCGTTTCAGGTGGCAGGATAAGGGGCCATTCGTTTTGCCACTCCACAGGCAACAAAAAGGTATCCCGGCCCGTGTTGTATAAGTCGAAATCGTACGGCCGCGTGCCAAGAAACACCGCCCACCATTCGCCCTCTCCGGTTTGGATAAAGTCTGCGTGCCCGGCAGTATCCACAGGGTTGGCACGGGGATAGGTTAAATCCCTCTGTGTCAGAATCGGGTTATTTTCATAGGGTACAAAGGGGGCATCCAATGAACGGGAGCGAAATACGACCTGCGAGTGTTGCGGACCTGTACCGCCTTCAGCACATGACAAATAGTACCAGTCACCGATTTTATAAATATGCGGAGCTTCAATCCATATTGGCTTCTTAGATATATCTACACCACCATTCACAAGTAACTGCCGGCTTTCAGCTAATACTTTTTGAGACTGAGGGTCATATTCCCACATCCAGATTGCACGATGCCCCTGATAAAGAGGTTCTCCGGGAGGCGCGTCATTATGGGTGATGTAAACCCGCCCGTCTTCATCGAAGAAGATATCCGGATCAATTCCCCCGACTTCAGGCAACCAAATTGGTTCAGACCATGGCCCTTCCGGGTTTTCAGCTGTAATAATAAAGTTTCCTCCATTATCGACTGACGTAGTGATGATATAAAATAAACCGTTATGGTAGCGAATGGTGGGTGCAAATATTCCCCTTGAGACCGACGAACCTGCAAACTCCATTTGTGACTTGCGATCGAGGGCATAGCCGATTAGGGTCCAGTCTGTAAGGTTCTTACTATGTAATACCGGTAAGCCGGGTGTATAACTGAAAGAAGATGTTGTCAGATAATAATCATCCCCCCTTTTGGTGACAGAAGGGTCAGGATAAAAACCTGGTAATACCGGATTCAAAAATTTCCCCTCCGGCGCTTCTCCGGGGCCCCCCGGAGTTGAGTACTCAAACCAGTTAAAAGTTACTTTACCTGAAGTGTGGTCAGGATTTATTGCAGTACCGGATGTGACTGACTGTGAATTACATCCCGCCAATACAAGACCGGCAATAATAGAACAGATGAATGTTTTGCTTTTCATGAAATAGCCCGGGTTGAAGTTTAATTTGCATTACATGTGATAGTAAAAGCGGCTTCAATCCTGAGGAGTTATGAAAAATCTTAAACCCGATTGCGTTTTTGCTAACATAAAGAAACAAACATTACTTTTTAGTTACATTGCAGTTACGTTTATTAGTATTACTCTCGCAATTGCTCTTTTTCTCCGGACTATGAGGCTTACCTGGCAAATTGATATTAAGGGAAAAACGGGTGAGTACGGGTAATTGTTACAGATATTTTTTTCTTATCTGATGTGTGTATTTTCGTCCGTTACACTGGCTGCTCACAATCCTGTAGTTAACATGGATTTACCTGACGTTTCCGCGGTGCAGGCCGGGAATAAATACTACATGAGCAGCACAACAATGCACTTAAGCCCCGGGCGGCCCGGTTGACTTCAACTACTATCAGGTTGGGAAACGTTCAGAGATATATTAACCGGAAATACTCAGAAATCTTCTGTATCAATATCTGCCTGTGCACCTGCGCCATAGCGGGCACCCTGCACGGTTTGACGGTTGATGATGTCATCAGCCTGTGCAAATACCTGCTTATCCAGAGACACTGCGCTGGCCTTTAAATCTTCCGTTAAGTGCGCCTCTGACTTCGTGCCGGGCAAAGCGTGAATATGGTCACCTTGTGCCAGAACCCAGGCGATAGCCAGTTGAGCCGGCGTGACACCGTTTGCTTCAGCAAGGGCTGCAAACTCAGCGTACAGCTTTTGATTCGCTGTCCAGTTGTCACCCTGAAAACGTGGCATACCTTTACGGATATCACCATTTGCCAGAGCTTCCGGGTTGTCGATACCACCAGCAAGATAACCACGGGCCAACGGGCTGAAAGCCACAAAATCGATACCCAGTTTCTGACAGGTTTCCAGCACGGCAATTTCTGCGTTGCGTGTCCACAGAGAATATTCTGTTTGCAGCGCAGCAACGGGGAATTCTTTATGGGCTTTCTGCAGAGAGTCTGCTGACACCTCAGACAAACCGATGGCACCGATTTTACCGGCTTTCACCATATCACCTAGCGTACCCACACTTTCTTCCACTGGCACATCTTTGTCGATTCTGTGCAGGTAGTACAGGTCGATGTGGTCGGTCTGCAGACTTTGCAGAGCGGTATCCAGGGTTTTAACCAGGGTATCCGGACGACCGTCGATGACACGTTTGCCGTCAACGCCTGTCATGCCGCATTTGCTGGCCAGAAAGATGTCTTTACGAAAACCTTTAATGGCTTCACCCACCAGCTTTTCGTTACTGCCAAAACCGTAAAGCGCGGCAGTATCGAAGTGGGTAACACCCTGTTCAAAAGCAGAAGCCAGCAACTTGCTGGCCTCCAGCTGAGAGACTGAAGCGCCGTAAGCGTGGTTGAGGTTCATGCATCCAAGGCCGATTTCGGATACCAGACGACCAGCCAGCTTTCTTTGTTTCATTCTCTCTCTCCCGTTAACTTTTATACCGCTTCCGCATCATGCCGGATACGCAGGCTGTAGTTGCCTGACGTTGTCGACACACGATACGGAAGACTAGCAGCATCAGCTGTTAAGTTGCTGCTCCAGATCGTGAAGCACTTTATAACAGTTAATGACTTTGTGAACACTACTGTTCGGATCGCGGCCTTCTTTGATGGCAGACAGGAACTCGCGATCCTGAAGCTCGATACCATTCATCGACACATCGACTTTGGAGACATCAATGGCATTTTCGCGGCCATCCACCAGGTCATCGTAACGGGCAATGTAAGTGCCGTTATCGCAGATATAACGGAAGAATGTACCCAGCGGGCCATCGTTGTTGAACGACAGTGACAGTGTACAAATTGCACCGTTTTCAGCCTGCAGCTGAATTGACATATCCAGTGCGATGCCCAGCTCGGGATGGATTGGTCCCTGAATCGCATTCGCTTTAACGATAGGAGAACCCGCCTGATATTCGAATAAATCCACAGTGTGGGCAGCATGGTGCCACAGCAGGTGATCGGTCCAGGAACGGGGCTCGCCTTTGGCATTAATATTTTTACGACGGAAGAAATACGTTTGTACATCCATCTGCTGAATATTCAGTTCACCGGCTGTGATTTTATTATGTACATACTGATGCGAAGGATTAAAGCGGCGGGTATGACCCACCATGCACACTTTGCCGGTTTCCTGTTGGGTTTTCACAACCGCTTCTGAATCTTCCCAGCTGTCTGCCAGCGGAATTTCGACCTGTACGTGTTTGCCGGCTTTCATACATTGAATTGATTGCGCAGCATGCTGTTGTGTAGGGGTACAGAGGATAACGGCATCAGCATCGGATTCCAGTGCATCGTCCAGAGACGTATACACATTCGGAATACCGTATTCGTTTGCCACGGCTTGTGTCTTTTCTAAATTTCGGCCAACCAGACCAACAACTTCAGCGTCATCGATATTTTTCAGGCCATCAAGGTGTTTGATCCCGAACGCACCGGGACCCACTACGATTACTTTCATTTTATTCTCCCAACTCATTTCTGTTCAGCCAGCCGGACCAGCATCATTCCTGAAGGCACCGGCGGCGATGATTAATCCGCCCAGTAAAGGCGCATGGGGTTATCAATTAATAATTTACGCTGTAACGCTTCTGTGGGGGCGATTTTAGGGATCATATCCACCAGGTGCCCGTCATCCGGCATATGTGTTTTCATGTTCGGATGCGGCCAGTCTGTTCCCCACAGTACGCGGTCTTCAAAACGGGTAACCACTTCACGGGCGAACGGCACTACGTCTTCGTAGCCGCCTTCCGGCCCTACAATGGACAAGCGCTCAGGACAACTTACTTTTGACCAGAAGTTTTTGTTCTCTTCCAGCAGTTTCAGAAACAGAGCAAACTCAGGTCCGTCTACCGGTTTTGTTACGTCAGGCCGGCCCATGTGATCAACCACAACAGTGGTAGGCAGGCTGGTGAAGAAATCATACAGCTCAGGCAGTTCCTGAGATTCAAAATAAATCACGATATGCCAGCCAAGAGGCTTAATTTTCTCAGCGATAGTGCCCAACGAGTCGAAGGGCAGCGCGTCTACTAACCGCTTTACAAAGTTAAAGCGAACGCCCCGTACACCAGCGGCATGCAGAACCTGAAGCTCTTCATCAGTAATATCCGCTTTTACGGTAGCAACGCCGCGGGCAAGACCATCAGAATGGTTTAGTGCGTCAACCAGTGCACGGTTGTCAGCGCCGTGGCAGGTAGCCTGAACAATAACGTTGCGGCTGAAACCCAGATAATCACGTAATGCCCACAACTGATCTTTAGACGCGTCGCATGGCGTGTACTTGCGCTCCGGCGCGAAGGGGAATTCATTACCGGGACCAAACACATGGCAATGGGCGTCAACAGCACCTTCCGGTACGACAAACTTCGGCTTCGACGGTGACTCGCACCAGTGCAGCCAGTCGGCATCAACAGTAAAACCACTCATTAATTCATTCTCCTGCTGACAGTGAAAGGAGCGCAAAATAATTCAGGCACCGGATTTCGCTGTCAGAAACGATTCAGTTGCGGCGTAATAACTACAAGCCGTTTCAGGGCTAACAGTATGCTACCGCGAATTAACAGATGCTGTTAAGAAATGCGACGACAGACATTAGTTTTTTCTATAACGATACGAAAAATACAAGTAAAAAAGCACTATTTACAATTCAGTTTTTTAAATAAGAATTAAAAGGCTTTCGCCCCTTTCATCAGCATTCAAAACAGATTTTACAGCCATAAATAAATTGTCATAAACAGATACCAGTGCAGCAGAACTTTTACAGCTCACTCCGGCGTCTGAATTCCCCCGCCGTAGTACCTTCCGCCTGTTTAAAGAAACGACAGAAATAACCGGTATCTTTGAACCCTAAAGTATCAGCAATTTCATCCAGCGATTGCCGGGTGTAAATCAGTCGCCGCTTCGCTTCATTTACCAGTCTTTGGTGGATCAGCTTTTTCGGGGTGGTATTGAGATGCTGCTGACATATGCGGCTAAGGGTAGAGACAGAAATGTACAATTTAGACGCATAATCATTCACATTCAAATGTTGCTGATAATGTTTGTCGATGAGCTCGCGGAAACCCAGCAATACCCTGGAGTCCCGGCCCGATGTACCGGCAAGATTACGGGCTGTATTTTGTTGCCTGGCAACCAGCACAAACAAAAGTTTAAGCAACATATGGATGCTCACTGTGGCGCCGGGATCATTACTGCGCATTTCACCGGCCAGCATATGCAGATAAGCAACGAACCGTTCAGACTGATGCTTGTCCTGAAATTCAATAGCTTGTGAAGACCATACTGCACCGGTAAAGTCCGCGATAGCGCTGTCACTGCGCAATGCATTTACCACATCGGCATTAACAGAGAGCACGTAGCCGTTGGTGTCCGGCGCGAAGGTAAATCCGTGCACTACGCCGGGTGGTAGTGTCACTACCCAGTCTCCCTGAAGCGTCAGCTTTTCATCATCCCGTTGCACTGTCCATTCATCATCAAACACACAAATAAGCTGGAATAATTTGCCGTGGCGGTGAGGCGAAATCTCCCATCCCAGTCCCGCACTGCGGGCGCGGATATCTTCCAGATGAACGAAGTCAGCACTGAGCTTTAAGAACGACTCACCATATAAATCATAGAAGGGGATCTCATCTGGTTTCACGGCGAAAAAGTACTTCACGAAGGAAAATTATGATTAAAAAGTACAACAGCTGTTTACAAAACCCAAGGTTTTTTACATCCTGCAAGTCATCCCGAACTATCAAACAATCATTTTCAATCCATAATAATCATATCTGATATTTATATTTTCGATATCACGTAGAGAATTGCCCCACAGGAAAACCTTATTCAGCCTGACCTCACAGAGCATGCATAGTCTGAACTAATACATTATTAAAAATATAGTATTTTACTTTTGTATACGCATTGTTAAATCTTGGTAACAAATTACACACCTGTCGGTTAATACTGAGAGTTATAACGATGAAAACACCCATGCCACTACACAAACTTTCTCTTGCTGTTATTGCAGGATTAAGCGTTTCAATGAGCGCCACTGCCATTGCTCAGGACACACAAACAGAAGACGAGGAAGACGTAGAAGTCATTTCCGTTACCGGTACGTTGATCGAAGGGGTTAATCCCGTCGGTTCCAACGTCATCGGTTTGAATCAGGAAAAAATCATTGAGCAGGGTGTGACCTCTGCTACCGATTTGCTTCGCCGCATTCCACAAATGGCAGACTTCAACGCCGTGCCGGAAAATACCCTCACAGCCTCAATTCCTTTTGAGCCACCGCAAATTCGCGGTATTGGCGGCTTGAGCGGAATGGCTACTCTGGTCATGTTGGGGGGGAATCGCCTTGTTCCGGTTGGCCCGATGAACTGGGTTGATTCGTCGATGATCCCCGCAAGTTTGCTTGAGCGCGTAGAAGTGATTCCCGACGGTGGTTCGTCTATCTATGGTTCTGACGCTGTTGCCGGCGTCATCAACTTCATTCCTAAGAAAGACATGGAAGGCGGTGAACTTAGCGTACAATATGGTATGGGTGCGGGCGACTACGACCGCATTGATATTTCCGGCGGCTTTGGCACAAGCTGGGATAAAGGCACACTGGTTACTGCATTTTCTTACGGTGACCGTTCACCGATGTACGGTAAAGATCAGGACTTCATTAAAGAAGATCTCACCGGTGTTGGCGGTGCAGATTACCGTTCTACGTCCTGTACGCCCGGCAACATTCTTTTAGACAACACTTTGTATGGTTTGCCTGGTGTGGATGCATCATCACCGAACTACTGTTCTACCTACGACGACCAGTCTTATTATCCGGAAGAAGAGCGTTATTCACTGTTCGCCAACCTGACTCAGGAACTGTCCAGCCGCTTAAGCCTGGATGTGCTGGCGTACTATTCACGCCGTGAAGCAACCGATTACGACCCTTCAGATATTCGTGCTTCCGCAACGATTACCTCTGACAACCCATACTTTATTGCCGTTGGTGATGAAACCTCTAACACGGTTTCATTCTCGTATGCGGATGTATGGGGTAGCGCCGGCGCGAACCCGTCCATGTATGAGCAATGGCAAATCACGCCCACCCTGACTTATCAGCTTAGCGATACGTGGAAAGTTAAGGGTACCGTGAACTATGGTAAGAGTACGTCTTACTATCATGACTACTCCATTAACGCGAATGCTCAGCTGGCAGCGCTTTCCGCCAGTACCACTGAGACGGCACTGAACCCTTATGATGTGTCACAAACCAGTGTCTCTGTACTGGCTGGCATTAATAACTGGCTTGACGACACCAGTACCGATCAGGATTTAACGGAATTCAAAGTCATTGCCAACGGCGACATGTTTGAAATTGCCGGCGGTATGATGCGGGCAGCAGTAGGCTCAGAATACCGTGAAGAGTCCTTCTATCAGTCGGTAACGGCCGGTGAAGTGGGTAACCCTTCTACCTCTTCAGTACGCGACATCGACCGTAACGTTAAGTCGGTATTTGGTGAAATCTACATCCCGCTTGTTGGTGATGACAACATGATGCCGGGTATCCAGCATCTGGACGTGTCTATCTCAGGCCGTTACGACAAGTACAACGATGTTGGCTCAAGCTCAAACCCGAAAATCGCAGTGACCTGGAACCCTACCGAAGACGTTACCGTTCGCGGTACCTGGGGCACGTCATTCCACGCCCCGGCACTGGCCGACTTAGCGGCACCGCTGCAGTATGAACTGTTCCTGCCAATCAGTCCGCTGCGTTCATCAGACAGCCCGTTCTTCCCGGATTTCTTTAAACCTTCATTCACCTTGAGCGGCGCATCGGAAGGCATTAAGCCTGAAACCGCAGAAACCATGTCGTTAGGTACCGACTGGTACGTCACCGACTCCACGAAGGTGTCACTGACTTACTGGAGCATTGCATACGAGGACCGTCTGGATCAAAACGCTGGTTTCTACTTCGGCCCGGCTTATTACGATGCAGAAGTGAACGAAGACTACTACATTGTGAACCCGTCATCGGTGGAAGAAATCATCGCGAAATTCGGCGACTTCCCTACCCAGGGTTACGAGAGTCTGCAAGCCATGGTAGATATTTACGGCTTACCTTATGTGGTAAGCGATCAGCGTAAATCGAACATGGGCGCGTACGAAGTTGATGGTCTGGACTACTCGGTACAATGGTTCGGCGATATCGATTTAGGCGAACTGGACTTCTCATTAAGCGGTACCTACATCATGAACCGTGACAAAGAGAACGTAAAAGGCGCAGGCTTTAACGACACGCTGGCACTGGGTGATTTCAACGAAGCCATTTCAGCGTTCAACAGTGTGGCTACGCTGGGCTTGCGCCGTGACGACTGGTACTTCTCCGGTACAGTTTATTACCGAGGCAGTGCTGATGTGGCAGAGGAACATATCGATTCCTACACCACCTTGTCGCTGTTCGCCAGCTATGACTTCAGCATGGATACGCAGGTGACGTTCAACATTGATAACGTAACGGACGAAGATCCTCCGTTCCGTAACATCGATGAGGGTGTGGCTTATAAGAGCATGGGCCGCTTCTTATCCGTTGGCTTCAGAACCCGTTTTTAATTTATCTTCCTACGCGGAGGGCTGCCACGAAAGTGCCAGCCCTCGTTATCATTTTTAAGGGGCTAGTTTATGACCAAACCCGTAAGCCCGTTTCTGTTCACATTATCCAAAGTGGCGCTGGGCCTTTCTCTGCTTTCATTTAACAGTACTGCAACCACACTCGAAGACGACTTCATCACCCCGCCCCAATCCGCTAAACCTTTAGTGTGGTGGCACTGGATGAACGGTAACGTTACCCATGAAGGAATTGAACAAGATCTCGCCTGGATGGATAGGGTTGGCATTGGCGGTGTGCAGAACTTTGATGCCCAGCTCATGACGCCTAAAATTGTCGATACTGCACTGGAATATATGACACCGGCTTGGAAAGACACTTTTGAATACGCGCTGGGCGAAGCGAATAAGCACAATTTTGAATTCGGCATTGCCGCCTCGCCGGGCTGGAGTGAAACCGGTGGTCCCTGGGTAAAGCCTGCAGACGGTATGAAAAAGTTGGCGTGGAGCGAAATTACCATTGACGCCAGACAGAAAAAAGCCGTTCGGGTGCCGCAACCGCCTCAAAATACGGGTGCGTTCCAGGATTTCTATGGCGCAGAGGAAATTTTTGCTAATCCTACACATGCCGAAAAAGAGACACCGGTTTACTACAAAGATATTGCCGTTATCGCCTTCCCTGTTCATGAACAGCGCATTCAGCCTGTTTCCGTAACAACCAACAATGACGACGAGCTCGACCTCGGTATATTGTCTGACGGTTCATACAGCAGCGCGACCAAAACACAGTCTCATCCGGACAAAGACGTTGAAATCACCTTTGATTTCGGTGAGCTAAAAAGCGTTCAAAGCCTGTCGTTTGCCATGCCACCACCGGGCATGTTTATCCCGGCGCCCTTTTTACCCACGCTGCAAGCCAGTGAAGACGGCGTAACGTTTGCCCCTGTGGCAACCATTCCTGTAGGAACAACCGCGCAAACCACGATCAGTTTTCCGGAAGTTAAAGCGCGATTCATGCGTATCGTGATGTCGCGTAATCCGAACGGCAAATTTTCCCTGCCATCGTCATCTGCGCCCGGCGCTGCACCACCTCCGGGCTTTAATTTACCTACCGGAGAGGCAAAATCAGAGCCGGTAGATTTGCTGGAAGTAGCCTTTTATCCGCAAGCCAGAGTGCATCGTTTTGAAGACAAAGCCGGCTTTGGTATTGCCCCGGATTATCACACGCTGTCTTATCAACACGCTGGTGAAGGTGTGCCTGCGGACGCTGTGATTGACATTACAAACAAGCTGAATGCAGACGGTTCACTTAACTGGCACCCGGAAAAAGGCTTGTGGAAAATTATCCGTATTGGTTACAGCCTGACAGGTAAAGAAAATCACCCTGCCACAGAAGCCGCCACCGGCCTTGAAGTCGACAAATACGATGCCAGCGCGGTGAGTGCCTATATTGATCACTACCTCGACATGTACAAAGATGCCAGCGGTCAATATGCATTGGGAGAAGGCGTAAAAGCGCTGCTGAATGACAGTATTGAAGTCGGTGCATCGAACTGGACACCAAAAATGTTTGAAGAATTCAAACAACGCCGCGGTTACGACTTAACCCCCTGGTTACCGGCACTGGTTGGTGTGGTTATTGGCAGCGCTGAACAAACCGATAAATTTCTCTACGACTACCGCTTAACCTTAGGCGAAATGCTGGCAGATAATCACTATGCGGTGATCAGCAAGCGGGTAAAAGAAGCTGGCCTTATCCATTATTCTGAAGCACTTGAGAACGGCCGTCCGACACTGGGTGACGGCATGCGTATTCGCCGGAACGCGGACGTTCCGATGGCGGCTATGTGGTCTTTTGATACTGATGACCAGGTTGGTCCTCAACCACAATACTGGGCGGACATCCGGGAAGCCGCCTCTGTAGCGCACGTGTACGGGCAAAACCTGGTCGCCGCTGAGTCACTGACATCGGCCTCTTCTCCCTGGGCGTTCTCACCCCGGGATTTACAGCCCATGATCGACATGGAATTTGCGCTGGGTGTAAACCGCCCCATTATTCACACATCGGTTCACCAACCCAAAGATGAAGGCCCGGGTCTGAGTTTATTTGTGTTTGGTCAGTACTTTAACCGCCTGGAGACCTGGGCTGATTATGCTAAACCCTGGGTAACTTATATCAGCCGCAATGCCTACATGTTACAGCAAGGTCATTTCAAAGCAGATGTGGCCTATTTTTATGGTGAAGATGCTCCTCCAACATCCCTGTATCTGGATAAGCCATCTGAAGATGTGCCACTGGAGAATGCTTATGACTATGTGAACAATGATGTCATATCGGATTTACTGCAGAACTGCGGGGCAGAGCTGTGCACAGATTCCGGCCAGCGCTATGCCGTGTTGTATCTTGGCGGCACCTCGCAATACATGACGCTGCCGGTTCTTGAACGCATTGCTGAACTGGAAGCGAATGGTGCCACCGTTATCGGCAAAAAACCACTGGCCAGCCCGTCGCTGGCAGATGATGCCGCCCGATTTACCGATCTTGCTAATAAACTGTGGAGCGGCAAAACCGGTAAAGGCCGTGTGCTCAATGCCGACGACGTAGAGAGCGGTATTAAAGAAGCCGGTGTCACACCGGACTTCCGCTACGCAGGCAAGCATGACGATACCACCTTCTTCTTCGTTCACCGTCAAACAGACAGCGAAGAGATTTACTACTACACCAACCGTAAAAACCGTGACGAGCCGGTAACACTGTCCTTCAACGTGTCTGACAGAAGACCGTATCACTACAACGCCGTTACCGGTGCCATTACTGCATTAAACAGCACAGTAAAAGACGGGCGCACCGTGATTGAAAAGACCCTGGCGCCTTACGAGTCTGGATATGTGGTGTTCGGTGATTCGCCGGCGAACGTGGATAAAGTGGCCTCATCATTCAGTAATACAAAAACGCTGAAAGACGAATGGCAGGTGACCTTCCAGAAAGACCGGGGCGCGCCAGCCAAAGCCACTTTGTCTGCCGGGAACTGGGCTGAGTCTGACGACACCGGTATCCGTTACTTCTCCGGCACCGCCAGCTACACCCAATCTTTCAACATCGATAAGGCTATGCGGGGCAAACCTGTACAGCTGCATATTGAAGATGTGCGCGATGTGGTGGAAGTGGTAGTGAACGGACAGGTGGTGAATACGCTGTGGAAGCCGCCCTTTGAAGTAGATGTATCGGACTACCTGACAGCCGGTGAGAATACGGTAACGCTGAATATCACGAACCTGTGGGTGAACCGCTTAATCGGTGACGCCCAGCCGGATGTGAAGCAAAAGTACACCTTCACCACCCTGCCCGCCTACGTGCCGGATGCACCGCTTCGACCTTCTGGCCTGTTGGGCGATGTGTCGCTGAAGTGGTAAATGTTTTTGAACTTAAAAAGCCCCGGCCTTCACCGGGGCAACACCACTGACACATGGGTGCAAAGACGTTTTTGAACTTAATGTGCGTAATCGTTAAGCGCGAGACGGATGGTAATGGCAGCGACAACACCACCCAGACAAATCCCCCAAATTGTTTTTACTACAGCGGCTGTACTGAACGAAAGGGTGTCTATATTTACTGCAAAAGTGAGTAACGCAAAGAAGCCTAATGACAGTGCCGCACCAAAAACAGCAAACACCAGTGCCCGAAGCACCGGATGGGACGGTAACCAGGATGTGTGGCCAGATTGTCCGTTGATGTGCAATTGGCCGTTGCGGATGCGCTTGCGGGTAAGAAACGAGGGAAAGAAAGCGCCCATAAAGCCGATTGCCAGCCCCTGAGGAATGCTGTCAATAAACAGACCGCTGTCGCCCTGCATAGGCACCACGTCCAGCCCGCCGAAGATCAGGAAAACAAAAAACAAACTGAATAAGCCGTTGATGACCGCTCCTACCACGGTTTCAACGCTTTTGTAGCGGTTCAGGGTCATATCACTCATTTTGTTATTATCCTTTTCAAGTTTTTAACAAAATGTAACTTACGTAATTTCTTCAATACGAACAAATTATTTATTTGATGCCATGTATTGATAAAAACTATAGATAAAAAATCCCCGAACCGTTCGCCCTGCTTGCGGGTTGTGTCAGGTTTAACCATTAACTCAGACTATACAACCGTCAAAAATGATTATTATTCCTGAAGATTGATTCACGTTATTTTTACAGTTGAGAAATTAATTTTTGACATCAGGACGTAACATGATCAACCGCAGACAATTCCTTGCCATGGCCTCTGCCACAATGAGCGCCCCGCTTTTTGCCAAAGCCGCCTCTTCATCTTTACCGGCTGGCGGTCAGTTTCCCGACGATTTTCTTTGGGGTGCAGCAAGTGCAGGTCATCAGGTTGAAGGTAACAACGTTAATTCAGATATCTGGTTACTGGAGAACGTAAAACCCACGCTTTTTAAGGAGCAGTCCGGTGATGCCTGTAACAGTTTTGAGTTGTGGGAAACCGATTTGGATTTGTGCAGCAATCTGGGATTCGGCGCTTACCGTTTTTCCATTGAGTGGGCACGCATTGAGCCGGAGTCAGGCCTGTTCAGCCAGGCAATGATTGACCATTACAAACGCATTATCGACGGCTGCCACAAGCGCAACATGGTACCTCTGGTGAGCTTTAATCACTTTGCCAGCCCGGTATGGTTTGCAGCCCGTGGCGGCTGGACCAACCCGGAAGCGCCAGCCCTGTTCGCCAACTATTGCAGTAAAGTTGCCACACAGCTGGCTGATGGTATTGGCTACGCGGTTACTTTTAACGAACCTAACTTACTTCGCCTGCTAAAAGTGCTCGGCGTGCCGCCTTTCGTGTGGGATATGCAGGAAAAAATGCTGGCAGCGGCAAGCAAAGCCACGCAATCAGAGCATTTTACCGGCCTGAATGCTGCGCGCTTACAAGATTTAGATGTAATGAACCCTATTCTTATTGAAGGACACAAAGCCGCGCGTCAGGCCATTAAAGCAGAACGAAGTAACCTCGACGTGGGTTTTACCCTCGCGATGCTGGATGATCAGTCTACAGGACCGGATTCTGTGCGTAACGAGATGCGTAAATATAATTACGGCGACTGGCTGAAAGTTGAAGAGACTGACTTCATCGGCGTACAAAACTACGAGAGAGTAGTGTGGGACAAGAACGGTCATGTCCCTACCCCCGACGATGCTGAGAAGAACTATTCAGGCAGTTGGATAGACGCAACTTCTCTGGCCAACTGTGTTGCCTACACATACGCGGAAACGGGCAAGCCAATCATTGTTACTGAACATGGGATCGGCACAGAAGATGACAGTCAGCGTGAACGCTTTATCTCTAACTCACTTAAACATCTGCAGAGTGTGATTGATAAGGGCGTGCCGGTAAAAGGTTACATTCACTGGACGCTGCTGGATAACTTCGAGTGGGTTTCTGGCTACGAACCGAAGTTCGGCCTGCACACTGTGGACAGAAAAACCTTTGAGCGGAAACCAAAGCCCAGCGCGCTGGCTTATTCCAAAATTCTCAAGCAGAACCGTGTGTAGTCCGGCATGCTGACTCTATGCGCCTCGCCAGGCGCCTGCTCTCAAATATCCATTGTTATGCTGGAAAAAGCGCAGGCAAATTATGCCCTGCGCGCGGTGCATCTTGCTAAAGGCGACCATAAAACGGCGGAGTATTTAGCTGTAAATCCTAAGGGAAAAGTACCGGCTCTGCTCTCTGACACGGGCGTGATTACAGAAACCCCGGCCATATTGCTGTTTCTGCACGCACACTATCCGGATGCAGGGATACTGCCCGCTGACATCAACAACGTGGAAGCAGTGAGCGATCTGGCCTGGTTTGCCAGCTTCGTTCACCCGCTGATCACCCGTTATTGCAAGCCGGACTTACTGGGCGTAACCACTGACGTTGATGCAGTGAAAGATGTAGCAGCATCGCAGTTAAAATCAGCGTATCAAACCGCAGAGAAGCGTTTGAAAGCCACGCCTTACTGGTATGGTGACGACTGGAGTGCTGCAGACGCTTATCTGTTCTGGACGGTAAACCGGCTGAAACGTGCAGGCTTTGATTTTTCAGAGTTTGAATACGTTATTCAGCACTATCAGCAAATGCTGGCAAGTCCGGTAATTAAACGGGCACTGCTGAAGGAAAAGGCGCTTTAGCTTAACGTATAGCGCAAATAAAAACGGGACGCCTGATAAGCGTCCCGTTTTCGTTTTTAAGATATCAGTAACCTGTCACTGAGGAGACAAACGAACTGATTTCATCCCGTAAACGGGTATCAGACGTACCCAGATGGCCGGCCACTGAATAATGATTATGTCCGGACAGGAGCATGCTTCTGTCGAGAATATGATTTGCCTGCAACCGCTCCTGTAATAATCCGATACATTCCTTCTGGAAGCGTTCGGGGTCGAGCTCTGTACAGGCAATGAATAAGGGCACAGTCGTTGAAATGAGTGCAGGCAAAGGCTTGCGGGAGTCATATCCGGCTGCATCACCATAGTACAGCGTGTCACGATCATCCAGCGGAGTAATGCCGTACAAACCGGATAATAGCACCGCACCGGTGATGTCTGATTTACCCGGATTCAGTTGCAGATACGTCGCCACATGACACGCGCCGGCGGAGGTACCGCACAGGATAATGTTATCAGCATCACCGCCATACTGAGCCACATTGGACTTAAGCCAGCTAACCACGCGGGTAACATCTTCACCACCGGCAGGCCAGGTAAAATCAGGGGCAAGGCGATAGTTGATGACGATACCCAGCCAGCCCTGTTCTGCTGCCATACGACCCACGCAGGCGTTATACCAGCGCTCGCTATCGCCCTTATCGCCTTTCAGAAAACCGCCACCGTGAACAAAAACAAACACCGGCTTTGACACACCGTTTTGGCTGCCTGCGCCATAAATATCCAGCACATGGCGCTCATGGTCGCCATATGCCACATCAACGGCACTGGCGGGCTGCTTTGCCACCAGCTGACGTTGCTCGTCACCCAGAATGGCCAACAGACCTTCCATCACGGGCGGGCCGAGTTCACGACCCAGACGGCGGATTTGTTCACTTACCGCGGTGTTTTCCATGGTTTATTTTCCTGCCTGATGCTTAACAACTATTCAGCGGTGATGGTATTCACCAGCTTGCCCATAGGACCAATTTCCACCGACACCGTGTCGCCCGGCTTCATCCACAGTGGCGGATTGCGTTTCGCGCCAACACCGCCCGGTGTGCCGCTGGCAATCACGTCACCGGGTTTAAGCGGCGTGAAACTGGAGATATATGCAATCACCGTTGCGATTGGGAAGATCATATCGCCGATGGGCTGTTGTTGCACGATGTCGTCGTTCAGGCGCGTAGTAACCTGGACCTCAGAAAGGTCACCGGCTTCGTCCGGCGTTACCATATAAGGACCGAAGGGACCGGTAGTCGGGAAATTTTTGCCCGGTGTAAACTGGCGGGTGTGCCACTGCCAGTCACGTACAGACGCATCATTGAAACAGGCATAGCCGGCAACATGAGACATGGCATCCTGCTCAGAAATATAACGGCCACCTTTGCCGATGATCACAGCCAGTTCACCTTCGAAATCCAGCTGCGTTGACACCTTTGGCATCACGATGGGCTGATTGTGACCAGACAGGGAATCTGCAAAGCGCACGAAAATTGACGGATGATCAGTGGCAGCGCGGCCTGTTTCCTGTCTGTGAGTCTCGTAGTTATGACCCACACAGAACACTTTATCAGGATTCGGCACAACCGGACCTAATGTGACATCAGCCAGGCTGAGCGTCGTTTCGCTGTTCAGCGATGACAGGGTGCCTTCCGTAATGGCCGTTTTTAGATCAGCCGCCTGTGCAGATAAATCGGTGATCACATCACCGTCAAGACGGCCAAAGCCCTGTTGGCCACTGGCGGTAGTAAAGCTTACGTATTTCATAAAATAAATTCCTGAGTCGGTTAATTCAGCTGCGAGGGTTGCCATGTACGGTGAAAGCGGAATGTTTCTTCGGCCACTTTCAGCCCGGCGAAATCTTTGTCAGACATGCCCCATTGATCGATGCGGTTTTCCGGCCAGGTCCAGTCTTCCGGCGCACCCACTTTGTAATCTTCCGGCACTTTCTCAACGGCGGTAGAAAACTCTACAACCGCACCGAAAGGTGCGATGTAATAGGCAAACACGTTGTCACCCGGTCCGTGACGGCCCGGGCCCCAGGCAGGCGTACGTTTATCGTCGCGCAACCGGCCGACACCGCGCATCACCGCGTCCATATCCTGCATCTCAAATGCAATGTGATTCAGAGAGCTGAATCCTGCGCGTGCAAAAGCCGTGCTGTGGTGGGAGTCGTTACAGCGCACGAATACCATACCTTTTGTGCGGTCTGACACGCGGAAGTTAAGCACCTCTTCCACAATATCAGCTGTGCGTTCTGCATCAGTGGCATTGAAAACCACATGCGTCAGTTTTACCGGCAAATCGTCATCGTCCAGCGCATCAACTTCTTCTGCATTCACAAGAAAACGTAATAATTCACCTTCAGGCAATTCAACAACAATGCCTTCACCACCACCCAGGTCAGTGCACGCTTCAGGCCGGCAAGGGAAACCGGACTGAGCGACACGTTCTTTCAGGGAAGTCAGTTCATCGCTTTCACACACAAATGTGACGCTGCGTACATACTTGCTGTCGCCTTCTTCCAGCGCAACCAGATAGGGGAATGTGCCGGATCCGCGAATGTAATGTGTGTTGTTTTGCACGGCTGCAAGTTTGGTGCCCCACACATTCACCAGGAAATCTGCGGCTTTATCTGCTTCCGGCAGCACCATTTCTATACTGCGTAGTTTCATGCTTTATTCTCCAGTTCTCCGGCAACGGCATCTATGCCGGCAAGGGCGCAGTGCTCATCGACTTCACCGGTGTCACCGCTTATTCCCACAGCACCAAGGATATTGCCCGGACTGTCTTTAATCAGATTACCGCCCGGTGATAACGCCAGCTCAACCCCGCTGATAGCGGTGACACTGGCAAAAAATACCGGATTATTCTTCGCTCTCTCTGCAATGCCACGGGTATTGAAGCCCATGCCAAGAGCACCTTTTGCTTTCGCCATAGCGATATCGAAACGGTATAAACTGGCCTTATCTTCCCGCTTGAAGGCGACCGGATGCGCACCGGCATCAAGTACAACAACTGCCAGCGGGTTCACGTTATTTTCTCTGGCATAACGCAGGGTGCCATCAATGATCTTATCAGCGAGGGCTAATGTTAATGTCATGCTATGGATTCCTGTTGTGGAGTGGCAGCGCAGGCACCATCAAGCTGGTGTTTCAGCTGCTGTAAAAGAGAGGCACAGCATTCACTGGCTGTACCGTAAACGTAGTAGTCAGGGCGCAGCAGTACCGCTCCCACACCGGCTTCTTCAAACCAGGCGGTCAGTTGCGGGTCGCGCCACTGGCTTAAATCGACCACTTCGATGTTCAGGTCCGGCAGGATACTCTTAACCTGAGTTAACGCTTTGCCCGCCACTTCCAGTCCCGAAACCAGTAGTCGCCAGTCGCCATGGGTTAAATCATCAAATAACTGTTCCGAGCCGTTAATATTCAAACGGGGCTGAATGAAGCGGCGGCCGGCCTGCGAAGTCTCTGCTGCAATAATGCCGTCTGTAACTGGCGGGATAAGATCGGCGGCCGTTGTAGGCAACTCACCTTTTTTCACCTTTTCCCGTATGTCGATATCTCGCTGCGCGGCCTTTTCCCGGTCCAGCATGCAGATATAACGACCTGCACCGACTGCGGCAGAGATAACAGCCCGCACATGAGGGTCACGCTCAAGCTGATATGTTTTAAGCAGGGATTCATTTGCCAGGCCTTTAGATACCAGGTCCAGTTTCCACGCCAGGTTGGCGACATCACGGAAACCATGGCACATGCCTTGCCCAAAAAACGGCGGAGTCTGATGGGCTGCATCACCGGCTAAAAAGACATTGCCGCATTTCCATTGTTCCGCCACGAGGCCGTGGAAACGGTAGGTCGCAGCCCGCACAATGTTATGCGGAACGCCGTTAAGATAAGGCGCAAGTAACTCTGCGACTTTTTCCGGCTGCATCATTTCCTGATCATCTTCACCGGGCAGCAACATTAATTCCCAGCGGCGGTGGTTACCCCTGCCGGGCACAACAGTCGCCGGACGTTCGGGATCACACATCATCACAGACAACTGCTGAATATTGGCATCGTCAGGTAAACCGGTCAGCGGCGGGAACTGGATCTCCCCTTCCACTTCAGCATCCACCACCAGCCAGGGCTCTTCAAACTGCAAATCGTCCAGCTTTATACCCAGCGATTTCCTGACCACGCTGCGGGCACCGTCACAGGCAATGACCCAGCGGGCCTGAACAGTTTCCGCTTTATCGCCGGTGCGGGTTTCCAGCGTTACGCTGCGTTTACCGGCGGTATCAGTCTGCTGACTGATCGAAATACATTCCGTGCCCAGGCGCAGCGATATGTTGCTGAAACGGGACAGCGCATTTCGCAAGTGATCTTCCAGCTCAGGCTGATAAAAGAAGTAATCATTCGACCAGCCGTAAGGACGGGGCTTGCCCACTGTGCCCATATACCGGATGACACCGTGATCAGCGCCGATATGCAGATGACCGTCGGTGTCGCGCATATCTTTTAGAATGGTGTCGTGTAAGCCGACAGACTGGAATAAACGCACCATCTCATGGTCGAGGTGAACGGCGCGGGGTAACGGATACGGGTTCGCTTCTTTCTCCAGAACGACGACATTAAGCCCCCGTTTTCCCAGAAAATTGGCCGCAAGAGCCCCTACCGGCCCGCAGCCAATAATTGCTACATCATACATTGTAAATTTCCTTATGGCGGGCTAGCTGTCGCGGGCTGGCGTTTTGTACAAACGGCCTTCTTGCATAATCATCGCGATATTTTGCTTGTTCTGCATAATGGTGACGTCTTTAGTGGGGTCGCCGTCAATCAGCAGTAAGTCAGCCAGGTAACCTTCTTTTACCAGACCAAGCTCGTCACCCATCCCCATCAGCTGACCACCTAATTGTGTGGCTGCGTGCAGGGTTTCGGCAGGGGTATAACCGAAGTGCTCAACCCATAATTCCAGGTCGCGGGCATTGCGGCCGTTTGGGTTGAAAGGGAATCCGTAATCGCCGCCGGGCAGAATTCTTACACCTTTCGCTTTCAGCTCAGGTACCAGTGCTTTAAGCTTAGACAGCACAATAGCAGCGTCTTCCTTCATATGGGTCATGTCCATATGCGGCGGAGGGTTTGCATCCAGCGTGGCCTGAATAATACCGATAGTAGGTGCAACGAACATTTCGTCTTTCTTCGCCACCAGCATATCAATGGCTTCATCATCGGCGTAGGTACAGTGATACAGAATGCGGAAGCCGGCTTTAATCCCGAATTTCACCGCATCGCAGGCATGAGCATGACCGGTAAGCCACACATTGCTTTCTTTGGCCTGCTCACCGGCTGCCATTAATTCTTCTTCGGTATACAGCAACTCCAGCGATGCACCGGGTTTCAGTGCGCTTTCGCCGCTAATAAGAAATTTGATGGCTTTCGCACCAATATCCGCACAGTCTTTGACGAACTCTTTGACACCTTCCGGACCACGGGAATGCAGTTCAACATGACCGGGATCGAGTTCAGAATCGTTGGGCGGCTCGCGCTCTACAGAGGAAGGAATTAAACGTGGACCGGGCAATCCACCGGTCACCAGATGTTCATTTAATGAAATTTCCAGGGTTTTGCTCAAAGCGCCTGCAGAATAAGCACTGGTAAAGCCATGGTCGAGAAGAATACGGGCATTACGGGCTGCTGTCAGCGCCAGTTCCTCAGGGGGAAGGAACATGCCCGGTACAAATTTTTCCACCGACGTTGGCCAGGTAAGGTGAGCATGGGCTTCAACCATACCGGGCATGAGCGTTTTGCCCTTTGCGTCGATAACAATATCGTCTTCCTGAGCAGGAATGGCTGCGTCACTGATTTGAACAATACGTTTGTCTTCAATGGCAACAGAGCCGGAAACCAGGTCACTACCGCTGCCGTCGAAGATATTGGCGTTATTAATTATTGTACGCATAAGCGTCACCTATTCTTCTGGATATACGCTTATGTTGGCACTCTCAGTTATTTGTTCAAATATTTATTTTTTTGTTAAATATAGGTAAAAACTATACATCCAGGCACTGCACGGTATGGTCGATGAATGCCTGTGCTATTGCCGGTAACTTTCGTTCTGCCAGCCATAACAGGCCCACCTTGCGCTGGAAGGCAATTCCTTCAATTTTAATGGCCCGTAAAGAGCCGTTTTCCAGCTCAGATTTCACCACTTCATTAGGCAATATGGTGATGTAATCTGACGAGCGCACAATGGATTTTGTAGTAAGCAGCGAGTCACAGGAAATAGCATTGCCCGGCAGTGCTGCATTACTGTTGATAAACAAGGCATCAATTTGCCTGCGAAACCCGCCAACCTTGTCTGGTAATACCCAGCGCGCTGCTGCCAGTTGCTTCAGATTCATCATATCGGGAAGATCTTTATTCGCCTGCCCGACGATAATCGAAAACGGATCAGTCATCACCGGCAGTTCACAGAAATCTTCCGGCGAGTCCGTCATACCTGACGTCAGAATGGCCACATCCAGTTCGTAACTTTTCAGCAGACGCTGGGCTTTAGCGTCGTGACACTCAATAATTCGCAGATTAAATTTCGGATATTGCTCGCTGAAACTGTTAATCACCTTCCCCATCACAGACGCCAGCGCGCCTGGTGTTCCGCCAATATTCAGGGGACCGCCGATATCTTCCGCCAGCAGTTTGATTTCTTCCTGCGCAGAGATCAGCAGGCTGTCTACCGCCTGCGCTTTTATCTTCAAGGCTTCCCCTGCCGGGGTGAGCAGAATTCCCTGCCGGTTACGTTCAAAAAGCTTGGTTGCAAGAACACGTTCCAGCTGATTAATCGCTACGGAAACGGATGGTTGGGAAAGGTGCTCCGCCCGGGCAGCACCACTGATGGTGCCCTCCCGGCAAACCGCCAGGAAAAGACGCAATGTGCGGGGATCGATACGCATGACTCACTCCTATGCATTAAGTGCACTTATACTTTTTTATATTCAGGCAATAAAAAGCAATAGATGTAGTGTCGGCGATCACGCTTAAAAAAACAACGGTAATGAAAAAGGCCACGGTGCTGCCACCGTGGCCTTCCTCTCAACAATCAGGACGATTACTTAACAGTAAGCGTGCCTTTCATTACGCCGATGTGGCCGGGGAACGAGCAGAAGAACGTGTAGTCTTCGCCTGCTGCCAGAGCCTTAACATCAAAAGTAACGGCTGTTTCTTCGCCACCACCGATTACATCGGTCATTGCGATAACACGCTCGTCACCTGCTTTAACGTAGTTGTTTGCCAGACCAGCAGCAACACCGTCTCCGGCAACTGCCTGGGCATCTGCAGTTTTAGATAAAACCCAGTTGTGACCCATGACTTCTTTAGGCAATGTACCCGTGTGCTTCAGCGTTACTGTGTAGCTGTCGCAAGAAGCTGGTACTGTCATTTCAGATTTATTGAATTGCATCATATCAGTGCTGTCGATAGTGGTCGCACATTCTTCGCCAAAAGCGAAGCCACTAAACAAAACTGAGATCGCAACAATCGTTTTTTTCATCATTTATTTCCCATTGTATTAATCAATTACGTTTTACCAGACATTAACTTTTTTGTATAGATCTGGCATCACAACAAAATGATAATGAAAACAATTATCATTTATGATTTAATGAATTTGTTTGGTTATGTGTACGGTTTTGTTATGCAAAAAGGTTTACTGGAACTGGAGAGTCATATCCGCAAAGGCGACGAGCCGGACAGCCCCCTGCTTGTCGATACCTACTTGCGCCGCATTGAACATGCATCTTCTTTATTGCTTTCCACGTATGAGAAAGTGAGTTTGTACATCCACGCAGCCAGGTTGTTACTCGACACCGTATGCGACTGTTTTGTGGTGACGCACTGGCGGCACCACTGCCTTAACCAGATATACCGGCCGTTGTTAGCAGCACAACGTATGGTGACCTGCGACGACGAAGACCAGTTAATCCGTCAGTTCCGGCGGGAATTGAACATCCTGGCTCAATATTTTTTGTGAAGGACACAACATGTCAGAATATCGTATCGAAAAAGACAGTATGGGTGAACTTGAGGTACCTGCAAAAGCACTTTACGGCGCGCAGACTCAACGGGCAGTAAATAATTTTCCGGTGAGCGGCCAGCCAATGCCCCGCCCTTTTATTGAAGCGCTGGTGACCATTAAAAAAGCCGCCGCCAAAGCAAACTTATCTTTAGACTGTATAAACGCATCCACCAGCCACAACATCGTTAAAGCCTGTGATACTTTGCTGAACGATGATCAGATGATGCAGCATTTCCCGGTGGATGTGTTTCAGACCGGTTCCGGCACCAGCTCTAACATGAATGCCAACGAAGTGATTGCCACTCTGGCGAATAAGGCCGGCAGTGTTAATGTGCACCCCAACGACCACGTGAATTATGGTCAGAGCAGCAACGATGTGATCCCTACCTCTATCCACGTCAGCGCAGCAATTCAGGTACACCGCGTATTGCTTCCGGCGCTGACGCATCTGTCAGAAACCATCGGTGAAAAAGCGCAAACCCTGAAGGGTTATTGTAAAACCGGCAGAACTCACCTGATGGATGCCATGCCGGTTCGCATGGATCAGAGCCTGGGTGGCTGGAAAGCGCAGATTGACGCGCAAATCAATGCAATTCAGAACCTGCAGCCTGCCCTGCAAACCCTTGCTCTGGGCGGAACTGCGGTAGGTACCGGTGTGAATGCTCATCCCGATTTTTCTTTTGCATTTAACCGTGAATTGTCTGCTCTTACGGATATTGACTTTCAACCCGGCGACAACTTCTTCGCGCTGATTGGCTCCCAGGACACCGCCGTTTCACTTTCAGGCCAGTTGAAGGCCACCGCCGTGACAATGATGAAAATAGCCAACGATCTGCGCTGGATGAACTCAGGCCCGCTGGCCGGACTGGGTGAAATCGCGTTGCCTGCTCTGCAACCGGGCTCATCTATCATGCCGGGCAAAGTTAACCCGGTTATTCCGGAAGCTGTTGCAATGGCGGCAGCACAGGTCATTGGCAACGATGCGGCAATCACCATTGGTGGCCAATCAGGTAATTTCGAACTGAATGTGATGCTGCCTGTGATTGCGTCCAACCTGCTGAACAGCCTGACACTCATTGCAAACAGCGCCACCATTCTGGCTGACAAAGCCATCGCCGGTTTCACAGTAAATCAGGAAACGCTGGAAAAAGCCCTGCACCGCAATCCGATTCTGGTGACCGCTCTGAACCCGGTCATCGGTTACGCCAACGCCGCAGAAATTGCCAAGAAGGCATACAAAGAGCAGCGTCCTGTGGTAGATGTCGCTGAGGATATGACAGACATTCCCCGCGAGGAACTGATGAAGCTTATGGATCCGATGAAACTGACAGAAAATACCGGAGAATAAAATGCACAGCGCCCGTTACGGGCGCTGTCTATTAAAGCTGTGGTCAGGATGGAACCTGAGCAAGGTTGTCTTTAAGAAACTCGGGAGCCAAATCTGCTCCGTTGGGCCAGGCAACGGTTTCCAATTCCTGATCGACAAATACTTTTGCGAAATAGGCTTCTTGCTTTAGGGGATCGAAAACCGGACCACTAAGCTTTCCCCGAAGATCCACTTCTCCTGCAGTTCCGTCGTTAAAACATACCCACAATTTAAAATCTTCCAGATATTTCGCACTTACTACATGAAGCATAACGTTACTCCAGCGGTTTGATTTTATTGAGCGGCTTACCACACTGTGCCCGGTGCCAGTTTTCAAGTAACTCCATCCGGTGAGCGGAAATCCACTCGTTAATTATATTTACCGCACGAACCGGCAACTTGCCACTTATTATAGTACCGTCAAACGCAAAAGGGATTTCTGTTAAACCTGACCTTATTCAATCCTTTCGTACAGCAATACTCAGCGGCTGCGCCACAGAACTTTGCCAATGATATCTGCCGGTTTTACCCAGCCTATTTGTTCAGAAGTGATTGATTCAGCAATATTGTCGCCACCGAGATAGAGCCCGAGTTCAGGTTCCACAGAAATAACCCTTTTGATAAGCAGGCCGCGGGACTGACAACGAAAAGCGACAATGTCGTTAATGCGGGGGAGTCGCCAGAAAAGATGGCGCACCAGCACGAACGTACCGGCACTCAGTGCCGGCTCCATGCTGCGGCCATCGACGACGAGAAGTTTCAGCATCAGGCAAGTTTAGGATAGACCACTTGCTCTGCAGGCGGATACGGGCACGTAGCTGTGTAGGTTGCAATATCTTTGGAAGCCCAGAAGTATTCCGCAAACTGATTGACCAGATTAAGCAGCTCCACACCTTTGTCGCGACTGGTATGTTGCTTACAGGCAGAACCGGCCATCATGATTTTGTGTGCCAGTTCATGAACATCAGGAAATTTTTCAATTTGTGGTGCTTTAAAATAGTCACCCCAGATCACTCTGATTTCCTGTTTTACCTTTTCCGCATGTATTTCTTTTTCACGTACAAGTCGAACAAGCTGAGCCGGATTTTCACCGTTTAACTCTTCAATCAGATCAGCAAAGCGGATAACACTCAGCGCAGCCAGCTGTGCGCTGACGGGATCATAAATTTTGCAGGGAATATCACAGTGGGCACTGGCGCGCTCAAAATTGACCAGAGCATCCACTTTTTCAAGCAACTTATGGAACATGATTAATCTCCCTGCGTTAACGACTGGCGCTTGACGACTTTGTAAATCGCAAAGGCACATGCTGCGGCCGCTGCGGCAATGGAAGCATAAAACAGAACATGAAGAACTGTACTCGTCCAGTGGGCGTGATCATGGCCGGGGTGTGCCCATAAAAAAGGGCTGAACAGAACCAGCGATAACGCCAGTTGAAGCTTAAAAGACAGGTGTCTTAACATGCGGATGCTCCTTGTTAATTAATGTAGAGACCTTTGGTGGGTACTGATGTCGTCAGGTTTTATGGCGATGAAAGCAGGTCTCTGAAATTCTTCCGCTTCGCCGTGTCGCTTTTTAAACAGGTAGAGTTGTTCTGAGGCAATGCGCTTGCCCCAGACGGGCGCTGTTTCTGCAGGATTCGCCCTTTGAAGATGTTCAACATGCTGAAACACGCTAGTCAGCGCATTCAGAGCGAAGAGCAGATAGCCGTGCCGCTCGTAAAGATCGGCCAGATTGTGATAGCTCACCAGCAATGCACCGATGGCAGGCCGGATGCAGGGTTCGCTTTCGACCATGGCAACGGCTAATTCGACTGCGCGTAAATACTTAAGCCGCGCACCTTCGAAAACATCCGCGTCAAAGTCTCTGTTTCCGTCTTTAATGACACGCTCCCAGATAACGTAATGAGCATGACATTCTTTATTCATAACCTCGCCATCAGGCATGCAGCACCGCCACATTGTAATAAGGCATGGTTGAAAGCAGTCCGGCAGCCCGTATTTCAATGGCGCTCTTATAATGAACCAATCCGAGCTTGAAATATGCATCGCTAAGCAAGTCACCGAGCGACTCCAGCTTCAGTCGCATGGCGTCATTATCTCCCCCGTCCACTTCCAGCAAAATGGCTGCAATATCAAACGCACACCCAAGATAGGCAATAGCCTCTCTGTACTGGCCATCGGCATATAACATTGAGCCCTGATATTCATCTCTTGCCAGAAAGTGCACAGCCTGTTCCGGGTGGCTGTACACCCATTCAGTATGTTTTGGACACAGGAAGGTAATATCCATAATGACATCCTCTACGGTGAACAAGATTAGGTGATTTCCCGTTTTCTTAAGTCTACCTTAGATGCGAATGGATAATAATGCAAATGATAATTGTTACTATTTGATAGTAAATTTTATATCTCTGCTGAGCGCCTGGGATCAGAGCTCAAACAGGAAGTAATATCCGAAACCCACCAGGAAAGCCGGTATGCCGGAATAGAGCGTTGCCAGCAGCGCAGCGCGGGGAGAAAGCGCAATAGCCGGAAACAGCGCGTCTCCGTCGTTACTGATTGCGTTACCCAGTTGCGCAGAAAACGGCAGTGCGCCATTGAGGTACAGCGTGGTAACAAGTATTTGCGGACCACAACCGGGTAAGAAGCCGATGAGGATAGCCAGTGCTACGGCACTTGCCCCCATAGACTGAAATACATCGACTAAATCTACACCGAAGACCAGCATACTGATCTCAAAAAGCATGAACGCCATGATCACCCATACCAGCACGAATTGCGTGTCCAGTGCAGCCTTTCGTTTCCAGTCAGGGGGCTGTGACCCCGGATCTTCACTGGTTAATGAGGAATATCCCGTGCCCACACTTCCCGTAGCCCAGAGCGTAACACTCACAATTGCGAGAACAGCGCCTGACAGGATGAGTTGTTGCTCAGAAACAGGTAAATAGTCCGCAGGACTAATTTGCAGCGCCAAAGCCATGGCGATAAGCAGAGCAGGAATACTGATCACCAGCCAGAAACGTGTTGCCAGCCCGGTCAGTGCTTTGCTTACTCTCATGGACGCAGAAGTGTGACTGTCGTCCTGAGGACTGCTGAACTCATCTTCAATAAGTTTAGGCCGGTAGTTGTGAAAACGGTTAACAATGATTCCGGTAAGTGACCCCACCACCATGCCGACGGCCATCACTGTGAGACCATCTGCCGGCTGCCGGGCCAACAGTAAGAATGCCGCATCACCCATTGTACTGGTGAGCACTGCCACAACGGAACCGAAGCTTGCTACCCCTCTTGTGTATTGAGTAACAACAATGATTGCGCCACCGCAGCCGGGTAAAGCCCCCAGAAAAGCGGCAATGAAGACTTCATAAAACGGATGGCGGGCAATGAACCGGCTGATGGTCTCTGCGGGCACCCGTAATGTACATAGGTAATACAACGCCAGAGATGCGTAAACAAAAGCCCCCACCTGAAAGAACGCGTCAGCAAGAACCTGCTGAGTCGTTTCACGGCTGAAAGGCCACCATAAAAAAGAAAGCAGAATAACAGGCAGAAACAGACGCTTGTTCACAAGCCAACCGTGTGATTTCAGTGCAATACGCATCGTTTGCATTGTAGAAACAGATTCATTCATTTTGCTTCTCAAAAGCCTGCCCGCAATTTAACCCATTGATATGGATTACCCCTGAATAGAATCATAGGATCAGCTGAGATAAAACTCAAATAAAAATCATTCTCATTAGCATAAATTCAATCTGTACTAGATGAGTGAAAATCATTATCATTACAAATTAGACTTTAGTTTATTTTGCATTAGATTTCAGGGACCGACATTCATGCTTTTCTCCTTAGTTGCCTTTCTCACTGCGCTGGCGGGAATGGCCTTACTGTACTTTTCCAATAAAAACCAGCGGTTTGCGTCTTCGCAGGGAGGTCCCGCTTTCAGGTACGCCGGCTATATTTTCCTCGGCGCTTCCCTGGTGATCTGGTTACAAATCATGACTGTCGCCGCAGCCATATTTACCTGGGCTCTTCTGCTGGCGGTGCTGTCCGTCATTGTGCCTGTTATGACGTTATTTAAAGCGGGAAAGGTAACGTGATATGAGCAGGCTTAAGCAAGAACAAAAAATCCGTACCGACTGGTGGAGTAAGAGTATTGCCTGCTGCTTACTTGGCCTGACTTTATCCTTCGCAATTGTGGGACTATTCGCCTGGTATGGCCCGGGCGGGATCGGTGCCGTTAATAAGGACCAGTTTACCATGTGGATGGTCCCCTTCATCTGGTTGATAATCGTGGCATTTGGTTTTCTGTTTAAATCTGGCCGCAGTGCCTTTCTTTGGCTCGGAGCAGCAAACCTGGCTTGCTGGGGTCTTTTTGCCTTACTCAGGAGCGCAGTATGAAAATCCGCAGCGACATTATCCGTATCTATCAATCTGTACATACCTGGACAGGTATAACATCGGGCCTTGTACTCTTTATTGCCTTTTTCGCCGGTGCACTAACCATGTTCAAAGCCCCCATTACAGAATGGGCTATACCCGCTGATACGCATTTACCTCAGGTAGAACTGAATGAATATGATACGTTGATTCAACAGGCCGCAGCGGCGCATAAAAATGTTGTCAAAGGTTTTACTGTCAGCCTTGAAGAAAATCAATCTCCGCTTTTCTGGTATGAACAGGGTGGTGGAAGGGGTATCTCTCTGAACAGTGTGATTCTCAGTGCCTCGTTAAACGAACATGGTGAAGTGTACTCCAGCGTCAGCGAACAAAATGTGCTCGGAGATCTGATTGATCAACTGCACAGAACCGCAGGCATTCCCGGTAAAGTCGGACACGAAGATCTTGGCGTGGTGATAATGGGCATTGCCTCTGCACTCTACTTTGTTGCGCTGGTATCGGGGGTTATCTTTCTGCTGCCAACACTGGTGAAAAGCTTCTTCTCGCTTCGCCAGAAGAAAGGAGCCAGCCGTTTCTGGCTCGACACCCATAATCTGCTCGGCATCACCAGCCTGCCCTTCCACCTGATCATTGCCTGGACTGTGGTAGTGTTTGCTTTTCATGACATCATCTACGACGGACTGGACTACATTTATGGCGATGAGCCCATGTTTCAGCGCGGCGGTCAGTCTTCTGACGTCTACCCGCTTTCTGCCTTACCGCCGATGTCCAGTTTCATACAGAAGGTGAATGAAACCACAACAGGGTACCGGGTCAAACAACTCAGCTTTTCAAATCTGGATACAGAAAGAGCATCTGTACGCATTGATGTTGCAGGGGAAGGTGTGCTCCAGCGTACTGCCGATTCTGACGTGATCTTAATGCACCCTTTCACACAACAAGTTACCTACTCCACACTCAGCAGTGATGAAAATGGCGAATACTGGCCGCTGGTAAAAAGCTTATTTGCGCTGCATTTTGGTAACTTTGCAGGTACGTTTGGCCGCTGGGTATACTTCTTTTTAGGCCTGATGGGTGCAGCATTGTTCTACACAGGAAATTTACTGTGGCTGGAAAAGAGACGAAAGAAGCAGGCAGTGCAATCCACATCTAACGCGGTCATGGCAAACCTCACTGTTGGTGTGTGCGTGGGGTCAATGCTGGGCGTGGCAGCAACATTACTTTCTTCAAAATGGATGTACATATTCGGACAGCCGGTAAATCAGTCATACCTTTGGGTTTATTTCACTGTGTTCCTGCTGGCGTTGGCCTACAGCTTCCTGAAAGGTGCTGCACGCAGCGCCATTCATTTGCAACTCTTGTTGAGTTTATGTTGTGCTTGTATTCCTGTCACTACGCTTATCAGTCTCGTTTTACCCGCAGTATCGTGGCGGCTCACAGCCAGTAATCTGTGGATTGAAGCGACAGCCTGTATCTTCGCTTATGTATTTTTTAAAGGTGCTTTGAAGACCCGTGCGCGGGCTTTACGGGGAGAGAAAAATAGCATCTGGTATATAAAAGACGCTTCCGTTGATTCGCCTTCCGCGTCTGGCAAAATAGTGACGGAATGATAGCCATGACTATTGAAAAACAGCGGCAATTCGGGTCACGCCCCAAACCATGAAAACGGCTCATACAACCATTAATTAATATCAATATTCATCATAGTTAACTCGCCCTACAATCAGCTCAACACATTAAATGTTAGTTTTTGTTTTGAGCATGGGGCACCAGACTATTATGAGTAGCGATTTCACTTATTCCATTAAGACCGTTCGCTTTGATGAGCACTACTCTCCTGCGGACGATACACGTCTTACCACGAACTTTGCAAACCTGGCCCGTGGTGAAGCCCGCCGGGAAAACCTGCGCAAAGCAATTAACATGATCAATAACAACTTCAATAGTCTGGCACACTGGGATAACCCTAAAAAAGACCGTTATTCCGTTGAACTCGATATCGTGCATGTCGACGTTGATGTTGAAGGCAATGGTGAGACCTTCCCGACGATTGAAATATTGAAAACCAGCGTTGTCGATCATTATACGAATAAACGTATTGAAGGCATTGTGGGTAACAATTTCTCTTCTTATGTGCGCGACTACGATTTCAGTGTGGTGTTACGCAAGCACAATGAGGGAAAAGACCATTTCTCTGTACCGGATAACTATGGTGAACTACACGGAAAAATGTTTCAGGACTTCATCAGTTCCGGCGCTTATAAAGAGAACTTCAGTAAACCGCCGGTGATCTGCCTGAGTGTTTCAGACAACAAAACCTATCACCGTACCAGTAATCAGCACCCGGTGTTAGGCACGGAATATAAACCTGATGAAACATCGTTAACGGAGCAGTATTTCAGAACCATGGGCATGAAAGTTCGTTATTTTATGCCTGTTAACAGCTCAGCGCCCTATGCGTTCTTTTTCTTCGGTGATCTGTTGAACGACTACAGCTTACTGGAGCTCATCAGCACGCTGAGCACCATGGAAACCTTCCAGAAGATTTATCGTCCGGAAATCTACAACACGAATTCTGTCGCTGGTGAGGTGTACAAGCCAAGTTTAAGAAATCACGATTATTCCGTTACTCAGGTGGTGTACGACAAGGAAGAACGCGCCCGCCTTGCCATCGAGCAGGGTAAATGGTGCGAAGAAAACTTCATTCAGAAACATCAAAATACGCTTCAGCAATGGGCCTCTGGCGTTGCTGCGTCAGCAATCTGATTTTAAGGTACAGGTAGTATTACAATGACAAAATTATTCCCGACCTCCACCGCCGGAAGTCTGCCAAAACCATCGTGGCTGGCGCAACCTGAACAGCTCTGGTCTCCATGGAAACTTGAGGGAGAAGCCCTCGCTGCAGGTAAAAACGATGCCCTTAGAGTGACGCTGCAAGAACAGGAAAAATCAGGTATCGATATTGTCAGTGACGGTGAACAGACCCGTCAGCACTTTGTCACAACCTTCATTGAAAACTTAAGCGGCGTTGACTTTGAAAATAAAAAAACAGTCAGAATTCGTAACCGCTACGATGCCAGCGTGCCCGGTATCGTCGGCCCGGTAAGCCGCCAGAAACCTGTGTTCACTGACGATGCTAAGTTCCTGCGGGCGCAAACCGATCGCCCCATCAAGTGGGCACTTCCCGGTCCGATGACCATGGTTGATACGCTCTATGATGATTATTATAAAGATCGTAAAACGTTAGCTTTCGAATTCGCAAAAGCGTTGAATGAAGAAGCTAAAGAGCTTGAAGCCGCAGGCGTGAATATTATTCAGTTTGATGAGCCTGCCTTTAACGTGTTCCTCGATGAAGTTAATGAGTGGGGAATCGAAGCGCTGGAAAAAGCCTGTGAAGGTTTAAAATGCGAGACTGCCGTTCACATTTGTTATGGCTACGGCATTAAAGCCAATACAGACTGGAAAAAAACTCTCGGAGCAGAGTGGCGTCATTATGAAAAAACGTTCCCTGCCATTCAGCAATCAAGCATCGACATTATTTCACTGGAGTGCCACAACGGGCGTGTGCCATTTGAAGTCCTTGAGTTACTTAAGGGTAAGAAAGTCATGGTTGGCGCCATTGATGTGGCTACCCCGGAAATTGAAACGGCAGAAGAAGTGGCAGCGACTATCCGGGAAGCACTGAAATACGTTGATGCGGACAAGCTTTATCCTTGTACCAACTGCGGCATGGCTCCTCTTTCCCGGGACATTGCGAGGGGTAAGCTTGAGGCCCTGGCAGCGGGCGCTGATATTGTCAGAAAAGAGCTATCTGCTCAATATCTGTTTTCTTGGGGATTGAAGCACATTAACCGTATTAACCGGTAATGTGCTTCCGATATATTTTTTGCCCGGCCGGCGAGACTTATAAATTAAATGCTGATAACGGGTGGGCGGATTGCAAGGTGAGTAATACCCGCTGCTCCGGCATTACTTTCAATTCATGAGACACTCTTACACTCACAGTTTCCCCCGAATCCAGCGCAGCGAACAATAATCTGCTGCCACCTTCAAAGCGGCTGCGTAACACCGTCGCGTTTGCCTGCTCCGGCTTTTCGGTAATAATCACATCGTCGGGCCTTACCAGCAACTCCACTAATTCTTGCTGATTGACAGTTGAATACACCGGTGCGCTGCCGATGGCGGTTTCTACTTTATTGCCGGAAATACGCCCTTTGAGAAAACTGGCTTCACCAAGAAAACGTGCAACAAATTTACTGGCCGGCTTTTCAAAACACTGCTCAGGTGTATCCAGTTGTTCAAGCACACCTTTATTTAAGATCCCCACTCTGTCACCGACCGACAGGGCTTCATCCTGATCGTGGGTTACCCAAATTGCCGGTACACCCGCCTTTTTGAGGGCATCACGAATATCCCAGCGTAAGCTGTCTTTTAATGCGGCATCCAAATTGGAGAGCGGTTCGTCGAGTAATACATAAGCAGGCTCATGTGCCAGCGTTCTGGCCAATGCTACCCGCTGCTTTTGTCCACCGGATAACCGTGCTGGCTTAGCGTGCCGGAAGTCACTCAGTCCCAGTAATTCCAACCAGTGATCAGCCAACATATTGTCTTTCAATCTGAACTGAACATTTTGCTCTACGGTGAGATGGGGAAAGAGTGCAAAGTCCTGGAACACCATCCCCACGTTGCGTTTTTCCGGTGGTACCGATTTTTCTGGCGTGGAAACCCATCCACCCTGAGCAATTTTCCCTTCAGTTACGGGGATCAAACCCGCGAGTGCTTGTAAAACTGTCGTTTTTCCACAACCGGTGGGCCCGACTAACATTAAGATCTCGCTTTCGTTAAGCTTAAGATCTAAATTTCGCACTACCCGATTAGATCCATAATCGACTGATAAACCATTAACTTCTAGCATCAGGAATGTTGACTCTCATTAACTGAAAATTCTGCTTTTCGCTCGCCGGTAAGCATCAGGATTAACCCGAGCCCGGAAATAAACACCAGACATAAACCAGGTACGGCGGCACGTCCGAAATAGCCAGCTTCATAAACACGCCACAGGTACGTTGCTAACGTTTCAAAACCTGTAGGCCCGAGCATCAATGTTGCCGGTAATTCACGCATCACTTCAAGGAAAACCAATGCGGCACCGGCAATCATGCCCCGCGCAGTCAGAGGTAAGGTAATACGGAAAAACGCTTCTCTGGGCGAAGCCCCCAGTACCCGCGCAGCGTTTACCAGGCCACCATCCTGATTCTCAGTAGTACTGCGAACTGTACTCACAGCCAGCGGCAAAAAGCGCAATACATAGGCAATCACCAGCAAGCCCAGCGTCTGATACAGTACCGGAATTTGTAATCCGAGATAAACCAGCGCTGTGCCCATTACAATGCCGGGGACACCGAATCCAAAATACGTTATTCGCTCAAAGAATCGCCCTACCCGGCCGGCAATAGCGGCATGGGCAACGGGAATCGCCAGAATGACTGCGACAACCGCGGCCATCATGGAGGCGTAGGCGGAATTCCATGCATAGGTAATATCAAAGCCTTCAGCTCCCTCCCGGGCCAGCCACAGCACAAAAATACCAAGAGGCAGAACCAGAGACAACAGAATAACCGGTGAGAACAGACTCACAAAACCAAGACTTTTCGCCGGATGAACATGTATTTGAATGTGTTTGCCCGGTCGTTCTTTAGCACCACGGATTTGAGATTCGATGAAGAGAATAAGCACGACTATCAGCATTAACTGCAGCGATAGCATGGCTGCCTGACTGAGACCAAAGGCGTTGTATTCCACGAATATTACCCGGGTAAATGTATCCAGCCCCATGATTGCCGGCGTCCCGAAATCCGATAGCGCATACAGCGCCGCCAGCAATGCCCCGGCGGCAATACTGTTTACGACCCGTGGCAAAACGATGCGCCAGATACTGGCAGTTAATGATAATCCTAATGTACGGGCAGCGTTTATCTGGCTGGCATCAAGGCTGAGCAGCGCGGAACGGGTGGTCATCATCACAAACGGATAAGTGTACAACGTCATGACCAGCCCTGCCCCCCACAGTCCTTCCAGGGATGGCATGGTCAAACCGGTAAAGCTCTCGATTTCGCCGCCCCGGCCGAAAGAAAAATAGAGGGTAAATGCGCCGAGGTAACTTGGCATAGCCAGCGGTGCTGCAAATAAAATTAGCCACAACCGCTTTAAAGGCAAACTGACATATGCTGTGAGTAACGCCAGGGGCACCCCGACCATCACAGCCCCTGCCACCGTGAGCCCCATCAATGCCAGCGTATTCATTAATACAGTGATATTTCTGGTATCAAAAAACGCAGCATCATCAGAGGCAAGGGAAAATAAAACCCCGACGGGTAAAATTGCAATCACCGCAATGATGATTGCAAAGGGGTACGATTTAGGCAGGTTTTTCACAGAACGCCAACATTCCTCATTAAGTCTAATGTCGGTCTTATATCAGCTAACTTACGAAGATCCAAATCAGGAGGAGAAATACTGCTCAGAGGCGTGAGACCATCAGGCGGCGCTACGCCGCCGACCAGTGGAATTTCATAGGCTTCAGACGCCAGATAAGATTGCACTTCTCTGGTCAGCAGGTAACGGATAAAGTTTACCGGTAAATCACCTTCAGTGAGCGAAATAATGCCGGAGGCATTCACCAGGCACCCCGCATCACCTTTTGTGTAGGCAATATCTACGGTGGCATCCGGCTTGCCGGACTTAAGCCTTAACGTGTAGTAGTGATTGGCAAAGCCCAGGTCCACCTCACCACGCTCAACGCCCATCACCACACCGAGTTCACCGGCATATTTCTTCGCCCTGCTATTCACACCTTTCAGCCAGTTGGCCGTTGCTTTCTCACCTTCGAGAATGCGCATTGCGGTGACAAATGACTGAAAAGAGGCGTATGCAGGTGCCCAGCCTAGCTTTAAATCAGTGTCGGCAAGGGCCATCACACTGTCAGGGATCTGGTCTGCACTCACCCGCTCAGTATTAAAAGGTAAAGTGCGGATACGTCCGGTTACCGGCGACCACATAGGGTACTGAAAACCCGGTTTCAGCTGATTGACCATGTCGTCTGGCAGGGGCTTTGCCAGCCCCTGATCAGTAATCATACCAATAGAACCGGTATCTACTGCCCAGAACAAATCCGCCCGTTTCACGCCGGCTTTAGCTTCGGCGACCAGCATATTGGCCAGCTCGGCCGTCGCACCGCGACGAATTTGTAAATTCAGTTCCGGGTTCTTTTTCTTGATCGCTTCAAGGACGTTCTCGTAAAGTCCGCCTTCGCCTCTGCCAAGATAAAGCGTGAGGTCGCCTTTCAATTTTGGCAGTGAATCAACAGATACCGCGGTTGCCGGAATAGCGAAGGACATGCCGGGTAACAGCCCGAAACCGCCAGCTAAACCAGCCAGTCCCAGGCCCCGGACGAATGTTCTGCGTTGCATAGTGATTCCTTAAAACACGCTCTTACGATTTTTTTCTGCTTCTGCCAGCAACGCATAGGCTTTATCTAACTTAACCTGCATGGCGTTGACAACTTCACGCACTGCATCCACGCCTTTGTCTTGCTCGATAGCTTGCGGTAAAGATACGTTAAAATCTTTCTCAAGATCTTCAACCAGTGGCGCATCCAATTCAATTAGCGCACCTTCAATACCTTCAAAACGTTGCAGGTAGGTATCAAACACCAGTGTGGTTGCCACTTCAGACAACTGTTCTGCATACTTTGCTACTACGCGGTCAAGACGTACTTTGATGTCATCAATGACTTCTGTTGGCGTTGTCGGTTCAGCTTCGGTGGTCTGAACCTGCTCGATAAGCCCTTTTTTCTGATATTGAGAGGCCAGTTTTACCGCCCCCAGGCCCTGCCAGAGGGCATGTACCAGTTTTGCCTCTTCAGCACGGACGGCTGTCGTAGCGGCCCCGCTATCGATGGCTGTTTTTACACCGTAAATGCCTTGCCAGATTGTGGCGTAAACAGGCACATACTGTGTCTCAATGGCTGAATGGAAATCTACTTCTTCCCAGTACTCAATCATAACGTCAGTATCGACTTTTCCTTTGCCCTGCTTTTCGTAGGCATCAACGACGGCACCAAATTTATCTTCCAGCCACTGCACTTCTTCTGAGTATTCGCCCAGGTGCGCGTGAAGGTTATTTACGTGATCACCGATAGCACCATTTGCTGATACCTGAGAAGAAAAACTGCCGGTAGAAAGTGCCAGCACTAAGGCAATTTTACAACGGGTTGATCCTGAGAAAGTCATGATTAATCCTTAAATGTTCATTTTTTGAAAATGATACTTATTATCAATTGGCAAGTAAAGCCATAGACGTTATGTGTTATAACAGTCAAACATACTCTGTCGCAGAAGAAAATCCCATGAATGCAAACACAAGTGAATGCCGCAATGAACGCAGCAGATGGGTGAAAGTAGCAACAGGTGCGGCGGTGTGCGTGGCTTCCCTGCTCTGCCTGCTAAAAATCGGCGGCTGGTTTATCACTGGTTCTGCTGCCATTCTCGGCTCACTTGCCGACAGTGGTATCGATTTACTGGTCAGTGTTGCAGCCGCAGGTGTGGCCTCATATGCCGCCCTTCAACCTGATACCAATCACAAATTTGGACACCATAAAGCAGAAGCGTTATTCGCTCTTGGCCAGGTCGCCCTGATAAGTGCTTCGGCATCGCTGGTATTGTGGGAGTCGGTGCATCATCTTGTGGATCCGGAACCGGTTACCCGACCTGACATTGCGGTTGGCGTACTTCTGTTTTCGCTGATTGCAACCATTCTGCTGGTATCATTCCAGACGCTGGCATTAAAGCGAACCCGTTCATTAATCATTCAGTCTGACCGGGCTCATTACATTGGCGACATCTTTGCTATTACCGGTGCGCTGCTGGCAGTATTCACAGGTAGTTACTACGATATTCCAAGACTGGATGCCGTGGCCGGTTTGACAATGGGATTAGTTCTCACACATTCCGCCTGGCAGGTAACAAAAATAGCCATTCCCCAACTCATGGACGAAGAGTTGCCTGCCGAAGATAAAGAAACCATAAAACAAATTCTTGAAGCCAATTCCAATGTTCTGAGCTATCACGCTTTGCGTACCCGCCGCGCCGGTGATAAGAGCTTTATACAGCTCGACATTCAGCTTGATGCCGGACTGTCTTTCCGCGAAGCCCACGACATCACCGATGAAGTTGAATTGCAGATAGAAGGTGCATTTACCGACGCCGACGTAATTATTCATGCTGATCCCGAGGGCGAAGCCAGACTTGAACGCAGGGTCATCGAGGATGTAGAGGATTATCCGGCGTCCGGTTCACAGTGATCAGGACACATCACGAAAATAAAAACAATTATCATTTGGATTTAACTTAAGATAGAATTAGGCGCTTTCATACTTGCTGCCTCTGGCGATCCACGGTAGTCACTCTTCTAAAACCAAGTATTAAGATTATGTTTTCACGCTTCAGAGACAGATTGCTGAGGGCATCGTTTACTGGTGCTACGAAATGACCGTTGGCGCATTACTGGTAGCCCTTTACATATCAAATAATCAGAGGCGCAAAGCCCGGAAATAACTACAACACTTTGGAGACATTATGAAAACACCTGAAAACCGCTTAGCACCCGTGGCAACGGCTGTAATGCTGTCACTCACTCCCGCTCTGGCGATGGCGCAGGAAGCTGCTCCTTCCGATGACACCCTGGAACACGTTGAAGTGACCGGTAAATATACCGTAACAGAACGAATCGATACGGCCACAGGTCTGGGCCTGACGCTGCAGGAAACGCCGCAATCAGTGAGCGTTATCACTAAAGAGCGTATTCGTGACCAGGCGCTGGATACCGTCATTGACGTAGTACAAAACACAACAGGTGTGTCTTTCCGCATGTTGGATAATGTGCGGAACACCCTGCAGTCCCGTGGTTTCGATATCACCACTTACCAGATTGACGGCGTACCGTTACCCTGGAGTCTGGCGGCGGATTCCGGTGAAACTGTCGCAGATGTGGCGATTTTTGAGCGGGTTGAATTTGTACGCGGTTCTACCGGCCTGCTAACCGGTGTGGGCGATCCTTCCGGTTCTATAAACCTGGTGCGCAAGCATGCAGACAGCACTGATTTAGCGGGTGACGTGAGCTTTGCACTGGGCACATGGAACAATTTTGAAGTCATGGCAGACGTATCAACCGGACTGAATGACGAAGGCACTATTCGTGGCCGTGTAGTGGCCAAGTATGAAGACAGTGAATCTTACCTGGACATCTTCACAAACGAATCTACCGTACTGTACGGTGTTGTTGAAGGTGACATCACCGACAGAACGCTGGTGCGCGTAGGCATGAGCTACCAGAATAACGTACCAAAAGGTAACTTCTGGGGTGGTCTGGTAGGTTTATACAGTGACGGCACGCCGACAGACTGGGACGTATCAACCACCACGTCTGCTGACTGGACCCGCTGGGAAACGAAAAACACCAACATCTTTGCCAACGTAGAGCACACCTTTAACAACGGCTGGGAACTGCGTGTTAACTATAACCGCATGGATTACAAAAAGCCGGATGTCAGATTGCTATACGTGTACGGTTCACTGGATAAAGAAACCGGGGCCGGCCTTATTGCATGGCCCTACCGTGCAGAGGGCGAAAGCTCACTGGACAGCCTGGATATTCAGGTAAAGGGTGACTACAAGCTGTTTGATACCATGCATGAATTCGTTATTGGCGGTTTGTACAGTGACCAGTCTGCCATCGCTGAAACCTACTCTGTTGTGAGCAGCGACCCTCTTGCCATCTCTGATTTCTACACCTGGGGCAATGAGTGGAGCGAGCCGGTATGGACTGACGCGCCGGACACTGTTGCTCAGGACATGGATACCGAACAGAAAGGCTTTTACGCTGCCACCCGTCTTAACCTGACTGAGCAGTTAAAAGTGATTGCCGGTGGACGGATTGCCAGTTGGGAACGTTCCGGTAACAGCTACGGCACACCTACAGATTTTGGTGAAACAGGTGTATTTATTCCTTACGCCGGCCTGTTGTATGACGTAACAGAGCAGCACCGCGTTTACGCAAGCTACACCGATATTTTCCAGCCTCAGAATGCGGTAAACCGTTACGGTGAATACCTGGATTCCCTGCAGGGCGTTACCTATGAAATAGGTCTGAAGAGCCGCTTCCTTGACGAGCGTTTGAACACGGCTATCTCGGTATTTAAAATTGATCAGGATAACCTGGCTCAGGACGACATCGCTGAAGACGGTACGCCTTATTATGTTCCTGACTCGCCGGCCACCATTGCCCAGCGGGAAGCACAGGGTACTGAAAGTACCGGTTTTGAAGTGGAAGTGGTGGGTCAGCCCGTGGATGGCTGGAACATCAATGTGGGCTGGTCACAGTTTGAAGCCGAAGATGCGGAAGGTAACGACGTTAACCCAAGCTATCCCCGTAAGCAGTTCAAACTGTTCACTACCTACAACTTTATCGACAGCATGCCGGGCCTCACCATTGGTGGTGGTGTGAACTGGATGGACGAAGTGTCGCAAAGCGGTGTTACCCAGGAAGCCGTTGCCATTACAAACCTGATGGCAAAATACAGCTTCAGCGACCGGGTCGACGTTCAGCTTAACGTAAACAATCTGTTTGACGAAGAGTACTACAACTACATCTCAAGCAACGCGCAAATCCAGTATGGTCAACCGCGTTTCACACAAGTGAGATTTAACTACTCGTTCTGATAACAGGACAGATACGCCCGGCACATGCCGGGCGTTTTATTTATTCTGCTGACTGGCTCTGCTGAGAACTGTTTTCTAATAATCGGGTAGCGGTATATTCGTTTGTGATGAGACCGTTTAGCAGCCCTGATTTTAACGCGCCGTTTATGGCTGCGATTTTTTCTTCTCCGGCCGCAATGCCAATAATGGTGGTTCCGGCGAGATCCTGCAGCGACATACTGGTGACACACCGGTTGATAGGACTGTCGATTAATTGCCCCTGACCATCAAATATCCAGCTTATCATTTCACCTGCCGCACCGGCAGTTTCCAGATTATCAAGCGTGTCCTTTGCTATAAACCCGTCGATATGTAGCGGTGACACGGTCCCCAAATGACCTATCCCGACGAAAGCAACGTCAGCTTTTAATGCCAGCGCTCTGACATTACTGACATGGGGCAAATTATGCCATTGCTGCTTGTCCTCCTCAGAGGGCGCAATAACCGGCAATGGCATGGGAAAGTGTCTGGCTCCTGCCCGTTCTGCGACGTGCACGGCGACATCATAACGGCTGGCAGATCCATCATGTGCAATATTGCCCACCAGCGAAACAATGTTGTGCTGAGGGCATTGCAGTGCTGTTAACTCGTCGGCGCAGGCCCGCAGAATTCTTCCGGTACCAAGAGCGACAGTTCTCGGGTGCTGACCTTTAAGATACCGTTCCAGTTCGGCTGCGCCTGCCTGAGCCAGACCTGCTGTTGAGTGCGGATTATCCGCATCACTGGGCACAACTTCGCACTGGTGTAACCCGAAAACCTCTTTCAACTGACTTGCCAGTTCCATACACCGCTTCACAGGGTGCTGGAGGCGTACCTTGATCAATCCCTCTGACACAGCAAGCGCGACAAGCCGCTGAGCAGATTGTCTGGATGTATGTAACTGTCTGGCTATTTCATCCTGTGTTTTTCCGGCGACATAATAGAGCCAGCCAGCTCTGGCAGCATCTTCGTATTTTTGTTGAGCTGCAGATAAAGTAGATGACATGGGCGCCTCTAATCTTTAATCAGTTCCGGGAACTGAGCTTTAAAATCGTGCCAGTTTGCCAGCGTCTCAGATGGTTTACCATCGGTTTGTTGCAAGTGACTGCCGCCGGTGAAATGCCGCCAGTGCATGCCGGCCGAAACCGCAGCTTGTAATCCCGGAGCAGAATCCTCAATGACCAGACAATGCGCGGGAGCCTGACCGGCACTGGCCGCTACATGTAAAAATAAGTCCGGTGCAGGCTTGCCCCGTGCAACGTCTCCGGCAGTAAAAATCTGAGGTTCGCTGAAGTACCGGTTAAGCCCTGTCGCTGCCAACGCCACAGCCGTCCGCGTCCGGCTGCTGCTGGTCGCCAGTGCATAAGGTACTGATAAATTTGACAACACTGTTTCCACACCGCTCACCGGTTGCAGACGCTCAGTGAACGCAATTTTCAGCTTCTCATCAAAATCAGCCTTGATTTGTTCTGTCACGGTTAACTGGAACTGCTCCGCCAGCATGTCTTTTACATGGCCAAAGCTGCGCCCCAGAAAGTGCTGCTGAAAAAACGCTGTCTCCAGAGAGATATTCTGCTTTGCAAGCAATTGCTGCCACACTTGCATGCTCAGGACTTCGCTGTCGATGAGCACTCCGTCACAATCAAAGATCACCATTGAAATACTTGCCACAGCACCTCCTTCGTAACAGCTTTCTAACCGGTAGTATGTTTCATCTGCACGCACGCTGCGCGCACTACGTTGTAACCTGCAGGTTACGGAATAGCAAAAAAATCGTATGTAAGACAGCCCCCTTTGTTAACGACATGTTGACTTAATCAGCACAATCTGGGAATATGCCCACACAGTTGGCATTTGCCAAAAAATATATAATGCGGCGACTTTGTCTATGACCAGAAGCAGTAACGAAGTAAATCTACATCAACTGGAAGAAGAACAGCTTCCGGTTGCAAAACATAGTCTGAAAGGCTGGCGACATTTTCTCGGCTTGTATGCCGGTGAACATGTTGCAGCCTCTGAATTCGTATTCGGCGCAACCTTTGTTGCTCTGGGTGCCTCAATGACAGATATCCTTATCGGTCTGTTGATAGGCAATATTCTGGCTGTACTCAGCTGGACATTCATCACCACGCCGATAGCAGTGGAAACCCGGCTCAGCTTGTATACATACCTGCAAAAGATCGCCGGCGACTCTATGACCAGACTCTATAACTGGGCAAACGTGATTATTTTTACTGTCATTTCAGCAGCTATGATTACGGTTTCTGCAACAGCAGTACGTTTTGCTCTGAATATACCGGCCCAACTTAACTGGTATCCCACTAACCCGTGGTTCGTTCTTGTTGTTCTGGCTGTGGGAATCATCGTAGTGCTGGTCGCCATGTATGGATTCAACGCAGTATCCAATTTTTCAGGGATCTGTGCCCCCTGGCTTTTTGTCATGTTTATCAGCGGACCGCTCGTCCTCATGCCGGAACTGGCCAATGCCGTTACCGGTGATACGCGGGTATCAGACTGGGCTGAATTCATGCACATCGGCAGCATTTCAGTATGGACAGGACTCGATGCCAACGGCAATCCCGGCATAGGCCTGATGGAAGTTATCGGGTTTTCATGGGCAGCCAATACGATAACGCATTTCGGCTTAATCGATATGGCACTGTTGCGCTATGCAAAAAAGCGGAGCTACGGTCTGTGCACCTCGGCGGGCATGTTATTCGGTCATTATATCGCCTGGATTTCAGCCGGTATCATGGGCGCTGGTACAGCGGTACTGGTACAAAAATCAATCACAGAGCTGGACCCGGGAGACGTCGCATTTCATGCATTGGGCTTGTCAGGTCTGGTGATTGTTATCGTAGCCGGATGGACAACAGCGAATGCCAACCTTTACAGAGCAGGCCTGGCTGCCCAGGCGATTTTTAGCAATCACTCCCGGAATAAAACCACTTTTATGGTAGGAATAGTCACTGTCGTCATTGCCTGTTTCCCGTTTGTTTTCACCAAATTACTTCCGCTGTTAACTTACGCAGGTTTGTTAGTGGTGCCGGTCGGCGGCATTGTGTTTGCCGAGCATTTTGTCTTTCCCCGCCTGGGTTTGACACGCTACTGGGCACACTACAGAAAAATAACCCACAGTAAACCCGCTGTTACCGCCTGGGCAGCAGGTCTGGTATTCGGTTTCGGACTTAACGCGCTGGATGTTATCTCTTTCTATTATCTGTTTTTGCCGACCTGGATTTTTACCATCTTGCTCTACACGGCAATGGCGAAACGTCATGGTGCAGCAGAAAAATACCCGCAGGAAGAAGCAGACTTACGCACCTACGATGAGCAGGTCGAAACCTTTCAGGCAAAACAAGCCGAACAACTGCCTGTACAGCAAGACGATAATTCGCTCTTCACGAATGTCCTCACTGTGCTTGCCCGGGGAAGCCTGCTAATCACGGTACTGCTTGCCGGCTATACCATGTTTTTCTCAGCCGGAATGGAGCAATACGTTACCAACCGTACTCTGTTTTTCAATGCCGGATTTGCCTGCACTCTGGCCTACTTCGCTTCTGCTTACTGGGCAATGAAACGCCGGCAGCGCACTTCTCTTTCTTCATCTGTGGAATAACTATGTCTGTTCAACCTGTAAATCTTAACAATGCGGCTCTCTCTTCATTGCCGCCCCACATTCTTCGTCCTGCCTATGACAGGGCTGCATTACGCACGGGCATTGTTCATGTAGGGGTCGGTGGTTTCCATCGCGCTCATCAGGCTTTTTATACCGATCAATTCATGGGCAAAAGTGGCAATACGAACTGGGGGATCTGTGGTATCGGCCTGAGAGAAGGTGACAGTAAAATCCGTGATGTGCTTAAGAAGCAGGACTATTTATATTCCTTATTAGTGAAAGATCCGGAAGGTTGCGCATCTTTACAGGTCATCGGGTGTTTGACCGGTTTTCTGATGGCAAATGAAAACCCGCAGGCCGTTATTGATAAAATGGCCAGTCCGGACACGAAAATAGTCTCACTTACGATTACCGAAGGTGGATACAACTTTATCCCCTCTACCGGCGAATTCGATTTTTCCCATGCTGATGTACAACATGATCTGGCCAATCCTGATTCACCCAGGATGGTATTCGGCTATCTTGCCAGCGCTCTGAAACAGCGCCGGGCATCCGGACTTGCTCCGTTTACTGTGCAGTCCTGTGACAATATTCAGCACAATGGTGATGTAACACGAAAAATGCTGACCAGCTATATCAGGTCTTACGATGAAGAAATGGCAGACTGGGTGTCAGAGAATGTCGCTTTTCCCAATGCCATGGTTGACCGCATTACGCCTGTCACCACAGCAGATGATATTGCTCAGGTAGCAGCGCTGGGTCTGATTGATGAGTGGCCTGTAACCTGCGAACCGTTTCATCAGTGGGTGATTGAAGAGCGCTTCTCTGACGGCCGTCCCGGCTGGGAGAAAACAGGCGCTCAGTTTGTGGAAGATGTAACGCCTTATGAAACCATGAAAATCAGGCTACTGAACGCCGGCCACACGGTATTGGGTATCCTTGGATCACTACATGGCTTTTCTACGATTGATGAAACTGTCGCTCACCCTGCGTTTTCCTCTTTTGTCCGTCGCTTCATGGACACGGAAGCCACACCGGTGCTTTCGCCGGTAGCAGGAATTAATCTGGATGAATATAAGAACACTCTGATCGCCCGCTTTGCAAATCCTTTTATTAAAGATAGCCTTACGCGGATTTGTTCCCAGAGCGCATCTAAAATATCTACCTTTCTGGTACCCACGATTAAGGAAAACGTAGAGCAAAAAGGACAAACAGAATGCGCGGCACTGGTTATTGCAGCCTGGTGCTATTACAGCTACTACCGTGCAACACAGCAGGGAACAGCTTTAGAGGTGACTGATGATCACGCAGAAATCCTTCAAAGCGTTGCCGGAGGCTCTGAAAGTCAGGCCAGAGCATTTATCGGATTAAGCGGTATCTTTGGAAATCTGGCAAAAGAGCCCGCTTTCGCGGACCCTTATTTGCAGTATGTCAGTTCACTGTTTAACGGTGAACCGGTTCAGGCGCTGATTGAGAAGACAAACAACCATTTCAGCTAAGATAGGGCCCGGTGCTACGCTGCCCATAGCACCAGGCCAAACTTCACGCCAAATGACTCTCAAACGTGCTGCCATGGTATTGTTTTTTTACCAGCCCCTTTTTCTGTAGCGCCGGCATGAGCTCGCTGCACACTCTTTCGAAGCAATTCCGGCTCCCGCCGGGCAATGCGATAAAGCCATCAATGGCTCCGCTGTTGAACCATGTTTCAATTTCATCTGCAGCCTGCTGCGCTGTACCGATAATGATCCAGTGGCCTGAGCCTGCTACCTCCGGTCTTGCCATAAGAGCTTCGAGCGTAACCGGCCCGTTTTTTACCACGTTGCGGATTAACTCACTGTGAGTTTTGCTTCTTACCTGTCTCACGGGTTGCAATACGGACTCATCCAGAACTGTCATGCTGAGGAGTTCGCCGACCTCTAAACCCAACGAAGAGGCCACCAGTTGATGGTGGCGGTGGGTGAGCGTGTTGTCCCTGGTTTCGCGAAACAGCTTCAGCGCTTCTTCGTATGAACCGGCTAGAAACAGCGATAACCCCGGCAAAATCCGGATGTCATCAGCCTGTCTTCCGGCCTCCTCAGCCCGCTGCCGTAGATCTGCCCGTAACGCTTTCGCACTGTTCATATCCGGCGTTGCAGCAAATACTCCTCTGGCGATTTTAGCGGCGAAGTTTTTCCCGGTTTCCGATGCCCCGGCCTGAAATAAGGGCACGTCTCCGGCACTGTGACCGCTTAACGTCAGAGGACCTTTGCATGCCAACTGTTTACCCTCAAAATTGATTGCCTTAATTTGCGACGGTTCGGCATAGCGCCCGACTTCTTTATCATGGAGCAGCGCCCGGGGCGGAAAGCTGTGCCATAACTGCTGCACCGCTGATACAAATTCATCCGCTCTTTCATACCGGCTTTCTGTACCGGGCATGGCCGGCAGACCAAAGTTCTCGTGTCCGTCGAGTGCGGTAACCACGTTCCACCCTGCCCGCCCGCCGCTGATATGATGTAACGACTGGAGTTGCCGGGCGATAACATAGGGAGAATGAAATGTTGTCGATGCCGTGGTCAGCAAACCAATTTTTGATGTGCCCATGGCTACTGCGGTGAGCAGAAGAGTCGGATCCAGTCCGCTAAAGCCCACCGAGCTGGCCAGCGCTGACGGGTCAATAAACAAAGAGTCCGGCCTGAAAACAAAGTCCATGCAGGCAGATTCGGCGAGTTGCGCCAGCCCTGTGTAATAAAGCGGGTCATACAGCCTTTCCACTTCACTGTCTGGCCTGCGCCAGGCATTGCCTGACATCCAGGTAACGGCCAGTGACATACCGGTGAGTAAAGTCCTGTTGTGACGGGTCATGCGGGCATCCTTTTAGCGGGGTAAAATTAAAGGGGAATAATGAACGGGATCTTCCATCACAAGCGCATCTATGCCGAACAATAGCTGCATGTTGCCTGACGTACATACTGATGCAGGTGCGCCGCTTGCCACTATCTCTCCGTCCTTCATCGCAACAATGTGATGGGCATACCGTGCCGCAAGATTGATGTCATGCAGCACCATTACGATGGTTGTGCCATCTTCCCGGTTGCGCTTTTCGCACACATTCAGCACGTCGATTTGATGACCGATATCTAAAAATGTTGTGGGTTCATCAAGCAAAATCAGCGGCGTTTGTTGGGCCAGTACCAGTCCGATCCAGGCGCGTTGACGCTGACCGCCGGACAAAGTAGCGATTTCCCGGTCTGCCAGGTCACTCAATCCGGTTTGCAAAAGTGCATCATTAACCGCTTTTTCATCATCTTCATGCCACTGGCTGAAGAGTGTTTGCCAGGCATACCGTCCCCGTGAAATCAGCCCTTTTACCGTCATGCCCTCAGGGGAAACATTGGTTTGTGGTAATAAACTCAGTTGTTTTGCACGGCTTTTCGGGGTGAATGATGACAGCGGCTGCCCCTGCAACGAAACCTCACCTGAAGAAGGCCGGTACAGGCCCGCAAGTAAGTGTAAGAGCGTTGATTTACCGCATCCGTTTGGCCCTATAATCACGCTGATTTTGCCGGCAGGAAACTGCACCGACACATCATGAATAATGGTGCTTTTCACATAGCTGAAGCTCAGCGATTTTGCAGCAAGCGCTGCCGCGGAAAATGTATGTGGTTCAGGAAGAGTCGACATCAAAACGCCCCTTTTTTATGTTGTCTGAGCAATAGCACAATGAGATATACGCCGCCGAGTATCGCGGTGACTCTGCCTGCCGGTAACTGGCTGGCTAAAGGCAATACGGCGCTTACTCTGTTCGCAGTCAGCAGTAAAACCGCCCCGCAGAGTGAGCTGGTGAATAGCGGTAAGGAAAGACCGGTAAGCGCCCTGGCAATACGGGGCGCACCTAAGGCAATAAACGCCATCGGGCCGGCGGCAGCGGTAGCCAGAGAAACCATCAGCACAGAAATAGCCAGACCGGCATGACGGCTTAGTTGCACATTAACTCCTAAGCCAAATGCCACCGCATCGCCCATTTCCGTTAAACGCAAAGATTTCGCCAGCAACATCAACACCGGCAAGCCAGTGAAAAGCCCGGCCATAACGGTGAATACATGCCCCCATTGCCTGCCATCCAGACTGCCCAGCAGCCACAAATTGGCCAGCATCGCGTTATCAATATCCCCTTTTACCAGCAATAATCCGGTAAACGCGGTAAGCGTTGCACCTGTGCCAATGCCCACTAAAACAAGCCTTCCCGTTTGCAGCACCTGTCCTTTAATGGCGAACAGATAAATCACCAGCGCAGTAAAGCAGCCCCCCAGAAAAGCAAAGCCCGCTACACCGGCGGGTGACTGACTGATAAACACCAGGTGATAAACAGCCCCTGTCGCAGCTCCGGACGTAAAGCCTAAAATATCAGGAGAGCCTAAGGAGTTTCTTGAAACAGACTGAAAGACCGCACCGGCAGCTCCTAAGCAACCACCTACACCCAGGGCGGTAAGGACAACGGGTAACCTGATATCGATAAGAATTTTAGCGGGCAACGGCGCGAGACCATTGCCAGCCATCCACCCCGTTACATCCTGCCATGTGAGCAGATTGCTGCCAGACATCAGGCCATGAAGACAAAGAGCAGCGAGTAAGAAGAACAGCAGACACTGCACCAGCAGAACACGCTGGTAAACGAAGAAAGAAAATGATCCGGCGCGCAGTAAAAACGGGGCCGTCATGAGGTTGCCCCCCGCACATTTCTGGCAAGTGCAATAAATACCGGACCGCCAAGAATAGCCATCATGATGCCGGTACTGACCTCACCCGGTGCAGCCACAACACGGCCCGACACATCGGCGAGCAACAACACTTCCCCGCCGATAACCGCGCATAGCAGTAGCTGCCGCCGGTGGGTAACAGGTGCAATACAACGGCACAAAAAAGGCACAACTAAGCCGGTAAAGAGTATCGGGCCCGCCGCCGCTGTAGACGCGCCGGCCAGTAACGTGATGACCGTCAAGCAGCCACGGCTGAGCCACTTTTCATTTACGCCTAATGCCGTCGCCAGATGGTTACCCAGCATAAGCACATCAATGCCGGGAGCAATATACAAAGCCAGCACAAGTGCCACCAGCCAGCACCCCATTAACGGCCAGAGTACATCAAACCCTTTGCCTGCCGTTGCCCCTACCATCCAGTGCCGGTATTGCTCAAACACGGAGAGATCGGCAGACGCAATCACTAACTGCCCTGCCGCCAGGCACACTGCCGAAAATGCCACGCCGGCCAGCACTAATTTATCCTGCGAGAAACGATATGGTCCGGTACCCAGCTTTACCACCAGTAAAGAGCAAAGCGCAGCCCCTGCCGCACCGGCAAGCATTTTGACGAATGCCGTTTCAGCCCCGAAAAATGCAATGGTGACAATAACAGCCAGACTCGCGCCGGCATTAACACCTAAAAGACCCGGTTCAGCAATGGGGTTTCGTGTCATGCTTTGCATGATGAGTCCGGCAATAGCCAGTGCACTGCCACAAAAGAAAGTGACGAGTGTGCGGGGAACACGTAATTCCCGTACCAGCAAATGCGCCGTGTTTGATGCATCGAACTGAGTAAATGCCGATATTGTCTCATGCAGTGGAAGCACCTCCGGGCCAATGGCGACACTGGCAAAAAGCAGCACTGCAAGCACAATAATCAAACATGGTAAATCAAAGTGTCGCGAATACACCTTCATGGGGAAGAAAACAAGTTTGCAATGATATCCACCGTCTCGGTGGCGCTGTAAAAGTCCATGCGGAATGAGTTTTCTCCCATACCCCACACTTGTTTGTTTTTCACTGCCGGTAAGTTTTGTAATACCGGGTCATTGAGCAGTCCGTTTACATCATCAACGCGGCGACGCAGTAAAAAAACAGAGGCTGCGTTCAATCTGATAAGTTGCTCATACTCGCTGCGAATAAAATCGCCCGCATCTTCGGGGCTACCCTTCATGATGCCAGGTGGTGTAACAACATCGAATCCAAGCGCCCGTAATAACTTACCGTGGGTACCGGTTGCCGTACCAACAGGATTGATAATGCCGGGCCCGTTGTAACTGACAATATTCACCTTTCCCTCTGGCAGATGAATATGCTGACGAACGTTTTCAACATACTGGTTAAATGATGTAATACGTTGCTGCGCGGATTGCTCAAGCCCCAGAGCCCGGCCTAATGTTGTTGCCAGACCCTGCCAGTCAGTCACGGCATAATCCACAATGAGCACCGGTGCGATGGCACGAAGCATCTCCACATGGGCCATGGCCGAATCGGCGCCTCCTGCAGAGACAATGATGAGGTCGGGCCGGACGGCATAAGCAGCCTCCAGATTGATACGCCCTGCTGGCCATACATTGGTGACCTCTTTTACTTTCGCCACCTCCTGCCACTGCGCAAAATAGGCATTGGTTGTCGCCGATGCACTGGCGACAACCGGCGCATCAATCGCCAACAATGTACCGGTAACGGTTACTGTGGTAGACAAAATCCTTTCAGGCCTGGCGGGAATAACAACCCGGCTTCCATCACTGTTTACCAGCGTCTTTGGCCAGGCATCAGCTTGCTCCGCGCCGGCATAAACGGAGCAGGCGTAAACAACGCTTAACCATAAGCAGGTTATGTACACAAAGCGTCGCCGCCAGTGCTGCATTTTTATCATGATCATTTCCGGAGAAAGTACGGTTTACAACACATAAAAAAATGCATGAGCCCGAAAGGCTCACGCATCAGAGGTTTAAAAACGATAAGTGACCGATACACCCACATTGCGGGGATCAGCAATAGAAGCAAAGCCGGCAGGATAACGGGCACTTACCGGTTCCTGACTGACCAGCGCTGTCTCATCGAAAAGGTTGTCAATGTAAGCAGTAATGAGCCAGTTATCTGCGGTGTAATTAGCGTTAACTCTTACCAGCGTGTAATCGCCGGCAACGCGCTCTGCTGTATTGGTGAAATCACCATAGTACTCACCGATATAGCGGGCGGTGGCACCTGTACTCCACTTATCATTAAACCAGTATGTGGCGCCTAAGGTCGCATTAAATTCAGGGGCGTTATTTAACTCGTTGCCTTTCACCGTGGCATAACTTTCACCGGGGTCTTTAATGTCCGACTGCAACAAACCAATCCCGGCATTCAGTTCCAGATCTTCAGTAAGTAAAGTATGAAGCTCAAATTCTGCACCGTAAGTAACAACCTGAGGAAGGTTCTCAATCACCCGCGACGAGCTTACAGCCTGATACCCGTCGTAGTCGTTGTAGAATACATTAGCGCTGAAATACCCTTTCCCGTCAGCAAACTGAGTGCGGCTGCCCAGCTCGAAGGTATTCACTTTTTCATCGTCGAAATAATAGTATTCCTGCGCCGTGAAATTCAGTGCGCCGCCGGCTGCGTTATAGCCTTTACGGGCACTGGCAGAAACGGTGGTGGCATCAGTCCAGGCATACTGCAGTGCGACTTTGGGCAGGAATATATTTGTGTCCTGATCGAGAATGGCGTCGATTGCACCGTAAACAAAGTGTCTGTCCTGGGTTTCACGCTCTAAACGGACGCCGGTGATCAGCGTAAACTTGTCGTTCAACGGGAAGGTAGCTTCACCGTAAACAGCCACAGAGTCACTTGCATCATCACCGGTGTAGGCAGCAGAACCGGTGCTGAGTATGCCCTGATCTCTGTCAAAATAGTACACACCAACAAAGCCACTGATACCCTTTCTGCCAGACACGTAGTTCATCTTCGCATCAACAGTAATATTGGATTCATCAAACCCGAGCTGCTGTTCAGCCTCGGGGGTTGCCTCGTAACTGTCGAAGCCCCACTGGTAATCCATGTAGGACACCAGCATGTCGAAAGACCAGTTGTCATTGATGGTGTAGTCAGTATAAAGCGTCGTAGTAGACGCTTCAGTCTCGATATCACGGAAGTAGATGCGCTCACGGTCATCTAAATTTTCCAGCGCATAAAAAATCCGGCCAGTATCTCCCGCCTCATCATTGTAAGTGTGAGTGAGCATGAAGCTTAAGTCATCTGAGGGCGTCCACAGTAACTTACCGCGAATACGGGTGGTTTTGATTTTATCCAGATCATAGTCCGGCGGATTGGTTTCGTAGCCGGTGTCATCAGTAATGGTATCGGCATCGAGATGCTGCACACTCAGGCGGAACGCAAGGGTATCTTCAACCAGCGGGCCCGAAATAACACCGGATGTATCAATGTATTGATCCTGGTTTCGGTAGCCGACGCGGGCAGCGCCTTCCCAGTCTTGTGAAGGATCTTTGGTTTTGATGAACACAGAACCACCGATACTGTTCCGGCCGTTACTGGTAGATTGGGGACCGCGATAGACTTCAATTTGCTGCAGATCCCACATACCGCTGTCGCCGCCTAAATCGGCAACAAAGGGTTGCGCTACGCCGTCAATTAACGTCATCACACGGCCTTTTGCACCGCCGGCGATAGAATTGAAGCCACCGGCTGCACCGTTACCGGACACACCGCGAATATCCGGCAGGCCACCTGTGGGAATAACCACGTTGGCAATTTCAGACAATGCATCCGATACCGATTTGTACTGCGTATCGTTTAATGCATCTTCAGAAATAACTGACACAGAAGAGGTGGCATCTTTCAGGCTGCGGTTGGCTTTTTCACCAATAACGACAATTTTCTCAATGTCCTTTGCATCCCTGTCCGGAGCCTGATTTTCCTGTGCAGAGACAGCACTGGCGATACTTAATGCCATGGCAAGCAGTGATACTTTGAATACGGGTTCGCGCTTCATAACAACTTAGTCCTTGATTTGAATGTGTTATTAGAGTCATCAGGGACCATGAAGAGAAATTCGTCGTAAAAACTGCGCAGCACAATGTCTCAAAAGCAAGGGTGCCAAATGCAAGGCATTAGCCTGTGCCCGCCTGAAAGATGACGACATGTTGTAATTATTGTTATGCGGATATACGACAGTACGGTGAACAACTCAACGTTCATGATCGACCGTTTTGATAACGATTCTCATTATCTTTAATGCAGACCGTGTCGCTTTACTTAAAACGGCATTTTGTTTTGTTGAAACCGCATTTACGGTTGCATGACAAGGGAAGCAGCATGCCGGGTTCTGGCCTGAGAAGGCGTCATACCAAATTGCTTCTTGAATGCAGTACAAAAACTGGCGCTGCACCCGTAACCCACATCCATTGCGATACTGGTGATCGGCTGAGAACCGGTAAGCAGCTTCTTCATGCCAAGTTCAAGTCTGGCGCTGTGGATGCAATCAAATACCGTTTCGTTAAAAAAGACTTTGAATTTGCGTTGTAACGTACTGGGGGTGGTGCTCATGTGACCGGCTAAATAGTCGATGGTTAATGCACTGGCTGCGTGGGAGATGATCCATTCACGAAATAGCATCCACTTTTCAGGTACAGGCGTTTGCACGCAGGAAAAGCGCTCCTGATGTTCTGCGTTCACTTTATGACACTGACCAAATGCTTCGAGAAGCAGTGACAGTGCCCTGCTTTCACGCACAATACCGCCCAGCTCCGGTGGCCTTTCAGAGATATCGAGCATTTCCTCTGCCATCATTAAACTGGAAGCAGACGCCTGCCAGGCTGCCACATCCAGATGCCGCCAGCGTTTATTCAACAAACGCTCTTCCTGCACGCTGGAAAACGTGTGCGTTAACCATTCCCCGGAAACACCAATACTCAAACGACGGCAATAGTTACCGGCAATTGCATGACGGGAAAACGATTCTGTAGTTTCCAGAGAAACCAGTGCCATATTGGGGCCGGGTTCTGCATCGCTGCCTCTCCCGAGTATAAGCGTTTTATGCCCGAACCGTATTTCAAGATAGCCGTCGAGAACTAAAATCAAACGAAAACGGTCATGCACTTCACCGTGCCAGTGGCGGGTTTCCTTATCAGTGGTATCACCAAAATGAAAATTAAGGCCGGGCCGCAAACACACATCCCGCGGGGGATGATTAACGTGCCAGGGGACTAATGAATTATCGGGCACCTTTCGACCTTGAAGTAATAACCGTTCCTTATCCAAATGATAACAAAACTCATTTGCACCGCAACTATTTACCGTGTTGAATGAACCCAAACCGGCATATTCATAGTATGCTCGTTAAGCAATGTGTTACCCCTTACCCCGAACAAGGATAAAAACAATGTGCGACAACCATACAGAATCCGACATTCACGATTTTAAGAAAAACGGCGGGCAGTTAAACCGTCGTGACTTCAGTAAACTCGTAGGATTAGGCGCTTTGTCTTCCGCCTTTCCTCAATTTGCCATGGCCTCCGGCGAGGTACAAACGCAGCAGGTAATGGTGAACACACCCGATGGCGTGGCCGACTGTTTGTTGGCGAGCCCGAAAAGCGGCAAACATCCTGCGGTGGTAATGTGGCCGGACATTATGGGTCGCCGCGCGTCATACGATTTAATGGGTCAGCGTCTGGCTGCCGCCGGATATGCTGTGCTGGTGGTAAACCCCTTCTACCGGGATGTAAAAGGTGCAGCCCTGCCCGATGGCATCAGTTTTCCGGCTCCGGAAGCCCGCGAAATTTTAGGACCCATGCGCGCTAAACTCACGCCGGATAATACCAACTCTGACAATCGCGCCTTTTTCGACTTTTTAAACGAACAGTCTGTGGTGGATGCAAGCGCACCAAAAGGCGTGCTGGGTTATTGCATGAGCGGCACCTTTACGATGTACGCAGCCGCTGCTTTCCCTGAAGAAGTGGGCGCGATTGCTACCTTCCACGGCGGCGGCCTGGCCACGAAAGAAGACGACAGTCCCCATTTCACCGTTGCTGACTCAAATGCACTGGCACTACACGCCATCGCAGAAAATGACGCCCAACGCAGTCCGGAGATGGAACCTTTACTCGTTGAAGCTTATAAAGAAGCGGATTTGCAGGCAGACATTGCGGTGTATCCCGGCACGCTGCACGGCTGGACGCCACCGGATTCAAAGGTGTACAACGAGGAACAGGCCGATGCTGCCTGGAACAGAATGCTGAAGATCCTGGACAAAGGCCTTCACGCCTGAGGAAGGAATATGCCCAAAGGATGAGAGGCAATTAAAAAACAAAAAGCCGGCTGTTTTGATGAACAGCCGGCTTTTTTACAGCTGATTATCAGAACGTGTAGTTCGCCGACACCAGGTAGCTGCGACCGGGCTCGTTAAAGGTATTTGCACCGGCACTGGAAGCCTGTGTGCCTTCACGGCGGACTTCAGTATTAATGAAGTTCTTCACTGACAGGTTGAAGCTCAGATTATCATTAAACTGATAAACCGCATTCAGGTTAGCAATGGTATAGGCATCGCGATCTTCACCGGTAATTGCCTGACCTGAAGTCTGGCTCTGTTCCGGACTTTCAGTCTTACCATAGTGCTGACCACTCAGTACCAGTTGGATCTGCTCTGTTGCCTGCCAGGTCAGCATGGCATTAACCGTGTAGTCCGGCACGATTGACAGCGGTATGCCGGTTTCTTTGTCTTTCGTTTCCAGCATAACCGTAAGGTTTGTCGACCACTGAATACTGTCAGTCAGGTTAAACTGCAGGTTACCTTCCAGACCACGTATTACGGCTTCAGGAATGTTGTACCACTGGAAAACCTGAACATTGGCTTCACCACCCTCTTCACTTGGCAGGATGTATTCCGGTGCCACGTTACCGGTACCGATGCGATTCTTGTAATCGTTGTGGAAGTAAGTGATACCGGCGTTAACACCTTCGTCGTTGGTATAGTTAATACCAATTTCTTTGTTCACTGAGGTTTCGTGTTCAAGATCAGGGTTACCGATAATGTGACAGCCGCCCCCCAGGCTTGAGAAGTCCAGCGGACAGCCATTACCACGGGTGTAATACACGTAGTTAGGGTTCAGCTGATAGAGGTTAGGGGCTTTAAACGCACGGCTGATACCACCCTGTACAACAATATTCTTTGTTGCCTGCCAGGATGCATTCAGGCTGGGCGATAAATTGGTGCCGGCTTCGCTGTGATTGTCAAAACGGATACCCGGTGTAACTGTCACGGAATCAGAAAGCAAAATGTTATCTTCCACATACACACCAATCAGTGTGGCATCGGTTTCAGACGGACGGCTTTCAGGATCGGCAGTAGCCCCGGGAATTTCGCTCTCATCAGCCACGTTTAAAGTAAGCTGATTACTCACTGCATCATCCAGCGTTTCGCCGCGGAATTCTGCACCGAATGTTGCCGTTTGTGCAAAACCTCCCAGCTCTAATGGTACGTTCCATTCCGTTTTAGCGGTAATGTTAGACAACTTGATCGTAGTTTTCTCAAGGCTGTTGATAGCACCTTCACCACCACCGGCAGAACCTTCACCTAAGCGACTGTTTGTTGTACCTTCGTACTGAATATAGCTGAACGAGTCACCGAAATCGTACTGACCCGTGTGGGTAACACCCAGCGTGCGGCGGTACATCACCAGGGTTTCTTCACCAATCAGTGCCAGCGCATCGGTTTCGCCAAGCTCATCTTCAGTGGGAATAATCGGGTTGTCGTTTTCATCTACGCCGTAACGGATCCCCTGGAAGGCGTTATCACCGGCATATTCATTACCCTGGCGGCTGAAAGCACCTTCAAAATCCCAACGATGTTCTTTACTTTGCTGGAAACGAACCAGTGTACGGAAATCCATATTCTCCACACCTTCACGACCTGCACCAACCGCTTTGGCCGCGCCGCCACGACCTACGTTTGTGTCGGTGACTTCAAGGTTCAGTTGCGGATCATCCGCTTCCTGTTTGTTGTAGTTAACAATGGTGCGGTGAGAGAAGCGGTCTGACAAAGGCGCGCTGCTGACTACGTTGATACGGTAATTACCGCCTTCATATTCATTTTGCGGAATTTCCGTTTGCAAAGACACGGTGGTTGATGCCACTTCAGGGGATTTGGTGATGATATTAATCACACCACCCGATGCACCTGAGCCATATCGGGCAGCAGCCGGACCACGAATAACTTCGATACTCTCAATGGCTTCCGGCGGCACCCAGTTACTGTCACCACGGGTGTTCCGCTCCCCCGAGCGTCCCATTTTCACTGAGTTACGTGACAACACCGGCTTACCGTCAATCAGGATCAATGTATTCTCGGGTCCCATCCCGCGAATATCAATCTGACGCTTATTGCCGTACTGACCTGAAGATGAGTTACCGGTCAGGTTAATACCCGGCATGGTACGTACGATTTCTGAAATATCATTGGTGACCGGACGGCGCTTGAAGTCTTCTTCTGTGATAACGGATACACCCTGCGCCTGCTTCAGTTCCTCTGCAGCGGCTTTTACAACGGTGACATCCAGCGTTTCCGGCTCATCCTGTGCGAAGGCTGAAAGTGAAAAAAGAGAAGTGATAGCAGCGGATACAGCTGTGCACACAAACTTCCGGTTTGTTTTAAACATGCGAGATTCCTATTTAAGTATGGCCTTTTTATTAATGATAATGATTCTTATTATTTTTATTGAGCGCATTATACTTAAGTGAAGCTGTGTTTCTACCCCGCAAAATACTTTTCAGGGAAATTTGGGTCAAAGTTGAGTGAAAATTTTACGAAGAACAGGTGAAACGCACTCTGCATGAAACAGTCAGCGTTTAAGGAAAGCTAGCTGATAGCGGTTTTTAATGCAGAGCGGTAGTTGATTAATGTCGTCCGGCAGGCGTGTGCCACTGCCCCTTCCTCTTTGCCCTTCAGTTTCAGCAAATCGACAAGGTCAAACAGCGAATTTTGTTGCTGCCTGCTGTTTTTCTGTAGCAGATAAAAGAAGCGCCGGCTTTTACTGATGACTGCGCCGATAAACTTGTCCATTCGCCGCTGTTCACCTTCGTACACATCAGTAATAAGCTGGCTCGCCATCAGCCTGCCGATACAATCGGCGGCAGAACAGTCTTGTTTATTACATTCCGACACCCAGGGGCAACAGGCACATAAATCCTGAATATCTGCCCGCAAGCAATGCATAACTGGTAACTTACGATCTGACTCCAGCCATGCTGACAGCTCTTTGGGCACAGGTGTTGCTGCAAGGTCCATCAAAAACTGATAGTGATGAAGCAAAAGCGCACCGACCCGTGATTTGTTGTAGAACACTTTTTCTGTTTTGAGAAATTGCCTGAAGGTGGAAATTTCAACGGCCGATGCACTGCAGATCCGCCGGGATCTTGCATCGTCGTATAATAAAACGAGCGCCATGACTTTCTCCGTATACCACGTAAAGCGCCTGGATGTTTGGCTAGTTTGCGGAGGCTTACTCTGTTTCAGAGCGACCTAAAAAGCGAACCAGTAAACCACATGATGCAGCTGTGCCCGCAGACAACAGCAAAAAGATAATTGCTTCCATCGTTCGACTCCCACTGAATGTTAAGGTTATCCGGCATGAAAACAGGCCCCTGTACCGGGGCAAATGCCTGAAATGTGATCATTATTATTATGATAGGGACAGTTTTAAGATACACCGCAAAACTCAATAACGCAAATGATAATTATTACCAATTGGAAATTAAAATCATTTAAATTGCTTTATCACATTGATATTTGTCACGAAGTCTCTAATACTAAAGTCGACAATTTGTTCTCAGTAGCATGCCCTGACAAAGACGTTTTACTTTTTTAGAAGGAGCACTGCGGCTTTGCCCAATGGCGGGCATCAGGCGTGTTTCTGACGATTCCTTTCTTTGTCTGTCAAAAATGTTGTTAATCCGTCACCGGAACTCGCTGTTCTTCGCAGTCTTACTATACTTTGCTTAAAAATCCATCAAGCAAATCGTGTTGTATTGCTCCGCTTTACTTTCTCAATTGAAATGCGAGGAACGCAACTTGAATTGGTTACATCGATTTTCTCTGGTTCAGCTCACGCTGATCAGTGCCGCACTATTGTTTGTCTTTGCTTTTTTCCTGGTTGGTAAAGATGTGAGTTATACCCTCGCACAGCGCTCAGGTGCCGGTGACGATACGGCTCTCATCCAGTTGCTCGACCGGCTGGAAAAAGTGGCCCATCATCATGCCGTTGAACGGGGACTAACAGCAGGCTTCTTGGGCTCAGGCAGTGATGAAGCAAAAGCGAAAGTAGACGCCCAGCGCATTAAAGCTGATGCGGCAGAACAACAACTTATGGCACTGCTATCCGGCCAGTGGCCGGAAAGCTTCAATGTGCCGCGAAAAGTCGCTTTGTTGCATGAAACCTTGAAAGCTAAGCCTGCGATCAGAAAAGAAGTGGATGCCGGCAATGGCAAAAATGCCTTTGGCTTTTACAGCAAGCTGAACAAATCTGCTCTGGATGCAGCCTCAAACCTCACTCTGAATATTCATAGCAGCGAAGCGGCCACAGAACTTACCTATGCGATTCAATATGCGTGGCTAAAGGAGAGGCTTGGACAAGTACGGGGCAAAGTGAATGGCGTGCTTGCTAAACGCGCCGTAAATCCTGCCGCGCTTAACGAAATTTCTGCCTACGAGCAGGATATTGGGTACATCACAAAGCAATTGAATAATTTGCTCAGCGGGAATGACCTTTCAGCATTTAAGCAGGTTGCAGGCTCTACAGACGCCGGGTTAATGAAAAGCGTAGTGGACGCCTTACAATCTGACCCCGTTAATTTTTCCATTCTGCCGGCGCCGGCTGACTGGTTTCAGGCCTCCACACGGCAAATCGGTCAGGTCAAGCAACAGCTGGACAAGCAATGGCAGCGTATCAACAGTATGGCCATCAGCAATAGCGATATGGCTAACAGCCAGCTCATGTTGATAATCGGGTTTTCACTGGTTGTCGTGCTGGTCATTGGCCTGCTCTATTTCTTTATGATTTCTCTGTTGCGCCAGCAGTTACGCAGCCTTTCAACCAACCTTGACAAGGTATCCGGCAATGGCGATCTGACAGTCAATATAAGATTGCCGGACGATAACGAACTGGGGCAGATTTCCGGCTACATCGATAAGACCATTCTCACATTGCGGGATTTACTGCAAAGCGTGAAAGAGTCAGTGAGTATTTCAAACCGCATCAGTGACGACTTATATAAGTCGACTTCTGTGGTATTAAAAGACGCTGACGAGACATCCGGCAAAGCCATGACGATTTCTTCTGCGATAGAAGAAATGGCAACCACCAGCGAAGAGTTAGCCCGCTCAACAATGAAAACACTGGAAGCCAGCCAGTCATTGAAAGGTATTTCAGAACGCTCTCTGGCCGCAAACCGGGAAATTAAAGTCGCCATGCAGGCGTTAACCAAAGACATGGACAGCGTGGCTGCCGAGGCACAAACCATGGGTCAGCAGGTGTCTGAAATCAGTACGATTCTGAATACAATTAACACCTTGTCTGAGCAAACCAACTTGCTGGCTTTAAATGCAGCCATCGAAGCCGCACGGGCGGGCGAACACGGGCGCGGTTTTGCCGTAGTCGCCGATGAAGTAAGACAACTCGCCACTGCCAGCCGTGCTTCGACGGATAAAATTTCAGATTTACTGGAAAACCTCACGAATGTGAGTAATACGGTTATCAGTGGGATCAGCAGTAACAATGAGCGGGCCATGGAATCCCTGAATGTCACTGCTCAGGGTGAACAGGCGGCAGAAGAAGTGAAACAGGGTGCCGGCAACGTGGAACTGCTTGCTAACACCATGTCGGCAGCCACCGAAGAGCAGTCAGTTACTGCCCGTCAGATAGCTGAAAATATCCTTGGCGTACAGGATGCCGCTGCTCATGAACATACATTGGCGCAGGAACTGTATAAGCTGGCAGAGAAGCTCAAACAAAACAACGAGGTACTGCAATCGAAAATGCACAAGTTCCGTGTTAACTGATGGATAAAAATTGGCTTGACTAATTTACCTGTCTCCCTATGCTTTTACGGTTAAGCAGACAGAAAATCAGAATCAGGCCATGAAAGTAGAAGCGGTAAAAGTACGCAGACTTTATATCGAAGTCGCCACACAAATAGAAAGTCAGATCCGCAGCGGAAATATCAAACCGGGCGAGCGTTTACCCTCAGAGCGTGACCTGGCAGTACGGTTTGAAGTGAGCCGCCCCACTATTCGTGAAGCGATGATTGCCCTTGAAATTGCCGGCCTGGTGGAAATTCGCACCGGGTCAGGCATTTATGCTTTACCGCTGAATGAACTGGATGCAGAACAGCTGGATGATGTACCCGGCCCCTTTGAAGTTCTGGAGGCCCGCCTTCTGGTAGAGCCTGAAGCGGTTAGTCTTGCCGCCGCCAGAATAAACAAAGAACAGCTTGCGGTACTGGAAAACGCCCTTCGCATCATGGAAGACACCAAATCCAGTGAGAAAGCCAAAGAGCAGGCTGATGAACTCTTCCATTGCACCATCGCAGCAGCGACCGACAACAGCGCACTGGAATCTTACGTGAAATGGCTGTGGGGATTGCGCAACCAGTCAGTGCTCAGTTCCACATTTCACCAGCGGGTACGGGATTTAGGCGTTCACCCGTATGTAGATGAACACCGTAAAATCCTCAATGCACTGAAACTCCGCGATCCGTCCAGGGCCCGCAATGCCATGCACGCCCATATCTCCAACGCCATCGAACAGGATATGGATGTTTTGCAGCTTGACGGGCGTAGTTAATTTTTTACCTGTGTACTGATAGCACTTTCTGCAAAACCGTATCTTATTGCTTTTGCTGACAAGTGACTCTCATCATCAATAACAAGGTGACCAGTATACAGGTGCCAGTGTTTTTGTTCAGGGTCGGTAGAATAAGTGATCGACGCACCTTCGGTCTGACTGCTCAGAATCACTTTTTTCTTATTTCCGCTAACTTCTTCAAGTTTAATAACCGGAGCTGAAGTTTGTGGTTGATTGCCGCCGGGCCACATTGCATTAATTAACATGTCTTCCGATTCGTACTTGCCGTCATCAACAACATCCATCCAATTATCCAGTGCAGACTCCAGCTCACTTTGGATCTCCCGGACATCTGGCTGACCAGCGATGTTATTGATTTCATGCGGGTCGTTCAATGTGTCGTACAGTTCAATTTCAGCCCTCGGAGCCGAGAAATAGGACTCCTGAAGAGGTGTCAGCAACCCGGCCTGATGACGTTCATTTAATTCCTGCATAGCCGGAAACCAGTCACGGAAAGGAAGCGGGCGGAAATAAGGTTTATCAGCTAAGTAGTTACGGATTAACTTATACCGTTTATTCCTGACAGCCCGGACTTTGTCTTCAACCTGGTCCATCCGGTCTCTTGCTGCATAGATATAGTCCCTCTGATTACTCAGAAAGTTTCTCCCCTGCATGTAATCGGGTACCTCTACTCCGGCCATGGTCAATACGGCAGGTGCAATATCGACCATTGATACCAACCGGCTGTCGACAGTATTCGCGCTAACGCCGTCAGGAAACTTTAATATCATAGGTAACTTAATACCTGAGTCCAGTACGGCTCTTTTGGCACGCGGGAAACCATCACCGTTGTCAGTGGTCCAGAGTATAATCGTATTTTCCAGCAGACTGTCTTCTTCGAGATTGCTTATGATACTACCCACCTGAGCATCCATGTAATGGATCAGATCATACATTTGCGTTACAGAGTCACGCACTTTAGGCGTATCAGGCAAATAAGGAGGCACAGTGACATCTTTTGATTGCGTCACCTCCTTTACATTCTGGCTAACCCACCCCCCCATTGCTTTTAAGAATCCTGCGTGAGGACCTTCAATAGTTTCCTGTGTCTTCCTTGGAGCCAGCCTGCTTTCGTGGGTTGAGAGCAGATTGATCATTGCGAAAAACGGCTTCCCGGAAGGCAGCTTTCTCCAAACCGCTAAATCCGGCTCATCCATGAAGCCATTTACGTCCACATCCCAGATACTAAAAGGTTCGCCAAACTGATAGTCACGCTTTGCCACATTCGCTGTCGCATATCCGGCACGTCTGAGCAACTCAGGATATGCTTTGACATGAGGAGGGGGCACAGCCCGGTAATTTTTATCCTCCGTGCGCATATGTTGCGCGCCGAAAGATATTGGATACATACCTGTAATATGAGCAGCCCGGCTGGGGGCACAAACACCGGCAACGGTGAAGAAATTCGTATAGTGGATGCCCCCGGCAGCTAATTTATCTAAGTTGGGAGTCTGCGCGATACTGTCACCAAAAGCGCCGACCTTGCTACTTACATCATCAGCCATGATGACAATAATATTAGGGTGTTCTGTTGCTGCAGTTGCAGGTTGAAAAATGAGGACGGTTAAAAGCAATAAGCTTAGAAGTAAAATTCTGTACATAGCAAATTCTTATGGAAAGATCATAGATTACCGTTAACATAATCTTTACTCATTCTATCCAGAAGCCCAGTTTATCAATATGAGCTATTGAGAAAATAGATTCCCGCCGGAAAAAAAGTGCCGATGTAATACAATGATATCGCCATTAGCGTAACGCTAATGTGACTGAAGAACAGGCGGGATGTTTCAGGTGAATCATTGACAGATAAATCAAAAGCAAGCGTCTGTCCGGACATACCAATAGCCTCGTAAAGGCGCTATTTAGTGTCTCAGCCCGTTGTGCAGACAACAATATTCAGAAGAAGATATTACTGACGAAAAATGACTTCGCCAGGGCGTTCAGGCTGTTTCAAAAACAGCCTGAACGTCCTCAGTATCCACCAATCGACACGAAACGGTCAACCATGAGTAGAGCGGCGATACCGGCCATATAACAATAAGGAATAGGATCGCGCACGACCTGCGATGTGTATTCTCTTGCACGACGAAAAGACTGATTCATAACCATCTCCTGCGTAACGTTTTTAATATTCTTTATTCAATTAGTGTATAGGGCGTTCCGGTCCAACCCGAAACTTACACTCAATATACAACTTATTAACACAGTGCAAAAATTAGTCTTTTGGATACAATGTATGGAGAAAATCGTTAGATAGCGTTACAGGTATCTGTGAGGAAATCGATGAAGGCCCGGGATTTGTTTAATATTCCACTTCTTCAACATTGGTTGATATTTCGGTAGTTATCGAGTCGCCGGATATGGACTGGAAAGTAGCACAGGGCATTAACAACGCCACCGATGAGATTTACCGCGTGTCTGGTAACTCGTCTTTAGGTTCAGGCAGTGGCTATGCAGAAACCACCTATGCCAGACCAAGAATGGTAATCGCTAATGTGAGTTACGAGTTCTGATAAGCGAATTTTTACCCGCAATGATCAAGGTGCGCTGATACAAAGCGCACCTTTTTTTTATCGCTGAATAGTGCTTAAAGCGGCTGCGCCATCGCAATGGCAGAATCACGCATAATGCCGGCGTGCTCCATTTTGTCACCGCCCTCAATTTCGATTTCAGCAAGGCGACCGGAGTTTTCAACCACAAGGCGACAACGCTCCCACCGACGGGTCTGGAATGCGCTTAATGCCTGAGACAACGTGGCTTTGTCATCCAGTTCTTCTGCCAATACAATAGCATCTTCAAGTCCGATACAGGCACCGGATGCCAGGTGCGGCGTGGTCGCATGCACGGTATCACCGATTAACACTACGCGGTTTGAATACCAGGGTGCACGCATCAACATGCTTTCCAGCGGACGGTAGTGAATCATCGACTTGTCATGCAGCATGCCTTTCATTTGCTGTACAACCGGGGCCGGGAAAGACTCCAGCAACGCAATAAAGCGCTCTTTGAAAGTAGCCGGTTCAATAAACTCGTTGTCCGCCCGGTTTTCGGTAATGAACATGTACATTTCGTCTTTCGACATGGGGTTCACACCCACTTTCACATTCTTACCCATCCACATGTGAATGTTTTCAATTTCAGGAATACGGGGCAAAACTGCACGCCATACACCCTGGCCGATGTAAGATGGCTTGGGTGCATCAGGGAACAATGTGGTTCTTACCGATGACATCAGGCCGTCTGAACCAACCACCAGATCGTATTCGCCACTGGTGCCGTCGGTAAAGGTCACTTCTACGCTGTCGCCTCTATCGTTGATGTTCTCAAACGTAATGCCGAGGCGCACATTCACGTCGTATTCGCGGGTTTTGGCTGCAAGAATTTTTGCCAGTACCGGGCGCATAATGGCACCTTCACAGGGAGCTTCGTTGCCCGCCACTGGCGGCGCAGGAATATGCGCCAGATGGGTACCGTCGGGCGCATGAACATCCAAACCGGCGTGGGTAGCGCCCTGCGCTTTAAATTCATCCAGTACACCGATTTGACGCAGTGCCCTTATGGTGGCGCCGCCAATGCTGATCCCGGCACCGTCAGTACGCCAGTTCTTATCAATCTCAACGAGATCAACCTGTATACCGCGCTTACTCATTTCGATAGCGGCAGACATACCTGAGAAGCCACCACCAATAATTAATACTTTATTTACGCATGCGCTCATTGTTCTTTTCCTCGTGATTCACAGAGTAAAACGACATCCTGTTCAGCGGTTACCGTGATGTTCAGGGGCGTTAAGAAATCGCCCCTGCACGGCCCTTTCACACACTCTCCGGTGTCGGGTGTAAATAACGCGCCATGCGCCGCACAAACGATGTAGTCACCACCGGCATCCAGATAAACATCTTTCTTCCAGGGTAAGGCGGTATCGCCATAGTGCGGACAAATATCGCTGTAGCCATAAAGCTTGCTGCCACGGCGCACAATAAAAACGGTGTCCTGACCCCGGGCATCAGGCAAAAAACCCCGGGAACTATTGTCGGGTAGTTCATCTAATTTGCAGAGCAGGACACCTTGGTTCATCACAATCAGCCTTTTGGTGGCGGCGGGCCCATTGGTGCCCACTTTTCGCGGTACTGCAGCAGGAACACCTGCGAGTTATCCGCACCCGGCAAGGCTTCGCGTGCGTCCCAGTTGTCGTCGTGGAGATCCATGTCGGCATCGAATTCCATGTTGCAGCCAAACGGGCTCTTGAAGTACCAGAACCAGTTAGAACCGAAGATGTGACGGCCCGGCCCCCAGAAGCTCTGGTAACCTTTTTCCACCATGCGGTTACCGGCCTGCACCACCGCAGTCGGGCCAGACATGTGGAAGGTAAAGTGTTCAATACCTTTCATGTGCGGCGGCGTGTTCAGGAAGAACAGCGTATGGTGATCGGTAGTGCCTGCAGGACGCATGAAAGGACCCACATGACTAAAGCGGTCGGTGGTGATAAAGCCCAGACGTTCTGCGTAGAACGCTTCGGCTTTTTTGTAATCCGGCACGAAGTACACCACGTGAGACAGAGTGCGCGGCTCCGGCGTAAAATCTTTCGATACACCAATTTCATTGGCCGGACGCTGCGCAGGTGCACCCGGTGCATTAATCTTCTCTGCCGGCATATCCAGCGGCTTGCGCATAGTGACCTGGAAGCCCAGTACAAAGCCCATGTCATCTACCGCTTCAATGCTGCCGTCATCCAGACGTTTTACTTCACGGTCTTTCGACAGTTCGTCGTAAATGGCATCCACGGTTGCGGTGTCTGCCACGCCATAAATGGTTTTACGGATACTTGAGCCGGTTTCCAGCGGCGCAGGCAAACTGCTGTCGTCTTTGCTGTAAATCTCAATACCTGTGCCGTCGAGGCCAACAAAGCGGTGTTCAGATGCCTGCGTTAAACCGTAATCCAGCGCAAACTGTTTACAGGCTTCCACATCATCAACACCAAAAATCAATAAATCCGGTCCGATAATATTCATGATTTTATCCTTCAATCGATGTGCGGGCGTTGAACGTTTCCGCTACCCAGTCAGCAATGTAGTGACCGGCGTTGATGCTGTTGTCGAAGCTGGAGTGCTGTACACCGCCTTCACGTTCGGTGAACACTTTCAGTTCACGCTTAGGACTGTTTACCAGTTGCTCGTAGGTGCGCTCTGCCCACTTAAGCGGGATTTGTGAGTCTTTCGAACCGTGGGTGACCAGGAAAGGCACTTTGATTTTTTCTACTTCACCGTCCAGACACACGTTTTCAGCAATGGTCATGAACTCGTCGATGTCTTTTGCGCCCCATACCCAGCACACATGATTCCAGTAATGCGGTACCGGGAAGTCGCCTTCTTTTTCCAGGCGGCGCTTCTGCACATCACGCCAGTCATGGTTTGCCCCCCAGCACACACCCAGTGCCAGGCGCGGCTCGTTGGCCACCGCACGCGGGCAGTAATAGCCGCCTAACGACACCCCTTCCATACCAATGCGACTGTTATCCACTTCAGGGTGCTGCTCCAGCCAGTCAACCACCGGTGATGCCCAGTGTTCGCTGTCGAAACGGGCGTTAATGTTCTGCAGACGTAATGCTTCGCCGGTACCCGGCTGATCCAGTACCAGAGACGACACGCCGCGATCGGCCAGCCATTGTGGTAAGCCAACGAGGTATTTCATTTCTTTGGTGGAATCCAGGCCGTTTACCTGAATTAACAGCGGTGCCGGGCCGTCTACGTTTTTTGCTTTCACGTAAAGACCGGACAAGTGTTTGCCTTCATAAGGAATTTCAACGCGCTTACAGTTCGCACCTTTCAGCGCCATGCCACGTTCGAACAATTCCAGTTCGCGCTTGTACAGCTCAAGACGACCGGGGGCATTGTGAGCCTGCAAACGCTCACAGGTGATGAGGTACGAGGAAGCGCGCATGTACTTTTCACCGGCAGAAATCATGCGGCCAGCCTGCTCGTCTTCTTCGGCCAGCACACACAGCTTGTCTGCCATGTTTGCCCATGTATTGCGGAACGCTTCGGTACCCTCTTTGTCTTTTTTCTTTGCGGCTTCCTGCAGCGGTGCACACATCTCTTCGATTTCACCGATTCGGGCGCCCATTTCAATGGCGAGGTCGACTGACAGGTTCCACACATAGTTGGTGGGGAAATACTTAAACATGATAACTCCTCTTAAGAATTCGTCTTTTTAGGCACGAACGCGACGGCGCGAACAAAGCCCGCCGATGCCTTTTTAATTTTGTAAGGGAAACAGGAAATCCAGAATCCGGACGCTGGAAGTGACTCAAGGTTTGAAAGCTTTTCCATTTGCCCGTAGCCGATATCACGGCCGGCTTTATGGCCTTCCCAGATAATTGACGCATCGCCGGATTCAGCGAAGCGTTCGCGGGTATACTTGAAGGGTGCATCCCAGCTCCAGGCATCGGTGCCCACTACCCGCACACCTTTTTCAAGGAGGTACATGGTGGCTTCGCGGCCAAGGCCCACACCGGCTTCGAGGTAACCCGGCTCGCCGAAAATGGCACCGGCGCGGGTATTCACCACCACGATATCCAGTGGTTGCAGTTCATAGTTAATGCGCTTCAGCTCAGCTTCGATGTCTTCTGCGGTCACCACATAGCCGTCTTCCATGTTGCGGAAGTCCAGCTTCACACCCGGGCGCATACACCAGTCGAGAGGTAATTCATCAATACCAAAAGCCGGCTTGCCGCCGTCGGTGGTGGATGCGTAGTGCCATGGCGCGTCCATGTGCGTACCACTGTGGGTGGTGATTTGCAGGCGTTCTGCTGCCCAGGACTCGTTGCCTGGTAGTTGGTCGAGAGTAAGGCCGGGGAACATAGCCTCCATTTCAGGCCAGCCTTCCTGGTGATCCATATAATCAATCTTTGGCAACAGCGGCGGCGGATCGGTGTGGGGGTTGTTGTCCAGCGTGACGGACAAATCTACGATGTCAAAATCATTGGGGCTGAACATGTTAGCCTCCTTTTACTGTTTGATTGATTTCGCCGAAAAGCGGCTGGCCCTGCTTGTCGCGGCACACCATGTGTACCGTTTCACCGTTACTCAAAAACGGGGTTTGCGGTTTGCCGTGCCTTATCAGCTCTTTAGCGCGCAGCTCGGCAATACAGGCCTGTCCGACTTCGGGGTTTGTATTGGAAACCGTACCGGAACCAAACACCGTACCGGCTTTGATAGGGCGGGTTGTGGCGGCGTGGGCAATCAGCTCATGGAAACCAAAATGCATTTCACTGCCCGTCGGGCTGCCAAACCATTCACCATTGCGGGTGATATTGAGGGTTAAATGAATTCTGCCGTCTGCCCAGCTGTCGCCAAGCTCATCCGGCGTTACCGCGAACGGCGCAAAAGCGGTTTCGCCTTTTGCCTGCACAAAACCGAAGCCGGTTTTCATTTCACGGGGCGCCAGGCCGCGATAGCTGATGTCATTTAGTTGCACCACCAGTTTGATGGCCTGCATGGCCTCACCGGGTGTAGCTCCAACAGGCACATCCGTGATCAGGACGCCGAACTCACCTTCGAAATCTACGCCATGGGCAGGGTTATACAGCGCGATGGTGTCATTACATCCGGTGAAGGCATCGCCGGCGCCCTGGTAGATCAGCGGATATTTGTCGGCGTCTTCGATGGGATCGAGATTAAACGCCTTTTGCATCAAATGGCCGTGATTCATAAACAATGAACCATCCAGCCACTGATACGTGCGGGGTAACGGTGCTAAGAAACGGGCACCGGCAACCGGCTCTGCCTGTTCACAGGTGCCGTTGTTCAGTGCGTTGCTGATATCCTGAAGTACCGGAAGCACACTTTGCCAGTCAGCCAGACACGCGGCCATAGTGCCGGCAGAACCGTGTACACGGCACATTTGCGAAGTATCTTTTGAGATAACAACCAGTTGGCCATCCGGACTACCGTTATCGATTGAGGCTAGTTTCATCGCCGCTCCACAAACCGAACAGAAATTCGATTTTTTATTGTTAAAAATATTTAAATTAATGGAGAAACAATGTTAAATGGGCGCTGAGCAAACAAAAAATTGAATGTATAGATGGTTTACATCAATTTCATAGATACCTAGACAGGCAACGAGGGCGTTATGCGGTTTGAACAGCTGGATCTGAATTTATTGGTAGCATTAGACATACTGCTGGAAGAACAAAATATCACAAGAACAGCCGACAAGCTGCACCTGTCACAGTCGGCCACCAGCAGTATTTTATCTCGGTTGCGGCATTATTTTGATGATGATTTGCTGGTGCAGATAGGCCGAAAAATGCAGCCCACGCCTTATGCACTGGAACTGCAGGAACCGGTAAGAGAAATGCTGAACATTGTGCGCGGTTCGATTACCAATAAACGTAAACTGGAGCCCGCCACCAGCCAGCGACATTTCCGCATTGTTGCGTCAGATTATATTATTCAGGTATTCCTTGCCGGTGTGCTGGCGAAAGTGCAGAAGCTGGCGCCTGGCATGACTTTCGAATTTCTTTCACCTTTCACCGTTGAGGTGGAAACCATGGTGAAAAGCGGGATTGATATTGTGATTGCGCCGGAAAGTGAAACCGTGGACGGTTATCCTCACGCCTTTTTCGCCACTGACGAAATGGTTTGTATTGCCTGCAAAGACAATCCGGACACGCAGGGTGGCCTGACGCCGGAAATCTTCTCATCACTGGGACACGCTTCGGTGGGATTCGGCCGTGTCAGCCTTTTAAGTATTGAGCCATGGCTGGTTAAAGAGCGCAACATTGAACGTAAAGTCGAAGTGATCACCAACGACTTTACCTCACTGTGCACCACAGTGGTCAGCACCGGCAGACTGGCCATTATTCCCCGCCGTTTTGCTGAACTCATGGCCACTATCATGCCTATTGATATTCTATCTATGCCCTTTGATTTTCCCGACTTGCGGGAAGCGATGATGTGGCACCCAACCGTAGACAGCGACCCTATTCATCGCTGGCTGCGCACACTGATTTTAGAAGAAGCGGCCATGGTAAGTAGTTGATGTCGTGAGGTGATTAATCACCTCACATTTCTCATCCTACTTTCAGCAGCACCACTCCGGATATGATCAAAAATACGCCGATATAACGCAGCAGTGATGTAGGGTCGCCAAAGGCAAAAACGCCCACCAGAAACGTACCGGCAGCGCCAATGCCGGTCCATACAGCATAGGCTGTCCCCAGTGGAATATCCCTTTGCGCCAGATACAGTAAGAAACCGCTGACACCCATAAATGTAATCGCCATGGCGATGCCACCCCATTTGTACTGGCCGCTTTGAGATAATTTCAGGCCCAGAGGCCAACCAATTTCGGTTAACCCTGCCAGCACCAGATAAACCCAACTCATCGTTTTCTGCCTGCGACCGCAAGACAGGGAAAGTGCAGCCGGCAGTAATTCAGGCAATCAATAATCTTAAAAATGAAGCAAATAGACATGGTTTTTGACCATAAAACGCGGAGCGTGCCGGTAGACATCATTTCGCCAGGCGGCCGCCAGCACGGGCCCGTAGCGGAATAGTTTAGTAATGAGTTGAAAAGACGCTGGCGGAGGAATTCTGAGGATCAGATTATCCTCAACTCTTATCTTTTTCGCCCACTTCCGCCACGACCATCCAGTACAGCACCAGCATGACGACGACAAAAACAATTGTGAAAATCATACCCAATACCGTGCCTCCACCTGCATGAGCCGGCGCAGCAAGAAAGAAAGACAACAAGAGTAAATACAGTTTCATAACGTCCCCTTTGACATTGTGCGGATTTCGGGCCAGACCACGACTGGACGAAACTCTTAATTGGCAGAATCAAAAGTAAACCCGCAGAGGAACAATAAACAGGTACAGAAAGCGTACATTTTTCTATAACAGATCGTTTATTCGCTTGTTATAATCTGATGAAGCTTTGGCCGGAGTAAGCAATGGCGAAATATAAAATTTTAGCCGGGCAAATAAAAGAGCAGATCGAGCGGGGGATCTGGCTGGAACATGAAAAGCTTCCGTCGCTGCGCAAGCAGGCCCGCCAAACAGGTTACAGCCTGATGACCGTGCTCCATGCCTATCAGATGCTCGAAAGTCAGGGTTTGATCAGCTCCCATGAGCGCTCCGGCTTTACAGTTACATCAGCAGCCCGCCCGGCTGATGAGAACAAAGTACAAACAGCGGAAGCGGTGAGCATTAATGATTTTGTTTATGAAGTGCTTCAGGCATACCGCGACCCGCATATGTTCAGCTTAGGGTTTGCTTATCCCGATCCTGCTCTGTATCCCAGGCACCATCTGAATAAGTCCATCGTCGCAGCTGCACAACAAATTTCACTGACCAGTGCGATGGATAACCTGCCACCGGGTAACCCTGAACTCAGACAAATAATTGCCAAACGCTATGCGGCGCGGGGTGTGAATATTTCCCCTGATGAAATTGTTATCACGGCAGGCGCACTTGAAGCACTCAGTCTGAGTTTGCAATCCTGTACCAGGCCGGGTGACTGGGTAGTGATTGAATCTCCGGTGTTTTATGGCGCTATGCAAGCACTGGAACGGCTTGGCTTAAAGGCAATTACAGTAACGGTTTCGCCGCTGAACGGGCTGGATATTGACGCACTCGAGCGGGCTTTTCAAAATCATCCGGTGAAGGCGTGCTGGCTGATGAGCAGCTTTCAGAATCCGGTAGGCTACTCACTTAGTGATGACAAAAAGCAGCAGATTGCGAGGTTACTCAAAACCTATGGGGTAACACTAATCGAAGATGATGTTTATGCTGAATTGTATGCCGGACAGACACCACCGTTGCCTATTAAACATTTTGTCGAAGACGGCTACAGCCTGCTTTGTTCGTCTTTTTCCAAGTCACTGGTAGCAGGCTATCGCATAGGCTGGGTGGCTGCCGGCCATAAGTCGCTGGACATTCAGAAACAACAGCTGATGAGTACACTGGCTACCAGTGCGCCTGTTCAGCTGTCACTGGTTCACTACCTGTCTTCCAAAAACTACGAGTCGCACTTGAAGCAACTTCGTAAGAAACTGATAACCAGAAAAAAAACTATGCAGGCCTGCCTTGAAGCACTTTTACAGGACGTTGCTAAAATTCATTCGCAGGACGGCGGTTATTTTTTATGGATAGAATGCCAGCCTCACGTTAATGCGATGGATATCTATTTTGAAGCATTACGCCTGCACATTACGATTGCCCCCGGAAAGCTGTTCAGCCTGCATGATGAATTTAATCATTGCTTCCGGCTGAACGCCTCGTTGGAACTAAACGGGGCGCGTCGTACGTTACTTAAGAAACTGGCGAGTTATATAATTGATATCACTCAGTCAGGGAAATAGCTGCTAAGAAGCAACCTTCCTATAGGTACTTATATTCTCAGTAAAACGCCGGTAAAAGGGAACGTAAAAACCTAGCTTACAATTAAACCAAGAGGACCGAGCAGGGATTCCTGCTGCCAATCACAAATTTTCACGCCAGTTAAATCTATTCTGCGGATGTCGAGTCCATGTAAGTCCACATGCCGGAGATCACAGTTTTTCAAGCTGAACGTGCCCCAGTGGTCTGAAGAAAAATCGCCACGGCTGAGATCTGCGTCATCCATACTCACGCCGCTGAGGTTCGCGCCGCGCCAGATGTTTTCTGATAATTCGCACTTCTCAAGCAGCTGTCCTTCGAAATCCGCATAACTCAAATTACAACCGGTTATCACTACAGAGCAAAAGAAAGACTTCGTAGTGATAAAGTTCGCAAAAGAAGCTTGTCTGAAATCAGCACCTTTTAAATCACAATCTCTGAATTCAGCACCAAATCCGTCGGCACCACGGAAACTGGCCAGTGCCAGACGACAATTACGGAAGCTGGTATCGCGAATGTCAGCAAAAGAAAAGTTGCAACCTTTTTCGCCGTCTGAAGTGGTAAAGGCACAACCTGATAATTCTGCGCCTGACAATTTTGCGCGGGTAAAGTCGCAATCGATAAACCGGCAATTTTCGAATTTTACAGCTTCGAGATCTTCATCAAAATGTTTTCCCTCAAACTGCTCGCCTTTGTAATGCATATTAAAACTCCACGAATATTTCTTTGCCAGGTAACCATGAATCCGCAACAAGCGAGAGAACAGCCCTGTTTTCAGCCAACGTCAGGCACAATCACATAGGTGAAGCGCCTGAATGTCAATACGAAGTTAGTAGCAGGCTCATTTTCAATCCATAAAAAAACCGCACCTGCTCAACTATCAGGTGCGGTTTCAACGGTTGTTACAACTTCAATCAGAAGCTATAACGGGCACTCAGTACAAAACGTCTGTCCAGTTCCTGAACAAAGAACGTGTTGTTTTGTGTACGGCCATACTGACGCTGACCTTCTTCCAGCAAGTTGATGACATCGAGGCTCATGGTGAAGTCATCTGTGAAGTCGTAACTGACGTTCAAATCTAACTGCTTGTATTCATCAATGAACAGCGGGTTACGCTGTGACGATACAGAACGGTTAACTTCTGCCAGGAACGCGTCACGCCAGTTGTAAGCGATACGGGTAGACAGGCCATTCTTCTCGTAAATTAATACGAGGTTAGCACTGTCACTTAAGCCTTCCAGAGCGAACTGCTCGATAGCTGGGCTCGCACCTACATCGTAACCGATATCACCGTCTACGATGGTGAAGTTAGCCTGGTAACCGAAGCCACTGTCGCCAAAGAAATGCTGCCATGCGAACTCGTAACCTGAGATACGTGCACTCTGGTTGTTCACAGGTTGAGTCACCTCAAACTGCATTTCCGGGTCACCGGCTTGCGGCTCGACGTTATTTGACGCAAATACTGCATCAGCGAATGCTTGACCTTCTTCGAACTCATCAGCACCACCCGGGAAATTATCCGGGTTGGTTAACAGAGCTGTCATGGTAAAGAAGTTACGCTCTGTCACTTCTACACCACGGGCTTCAAGTTCAGCAATCGCTTCAGCAGATACCGTACCGGCTGCACCGGAAGTAGGGTCAAGCAGACCGAACAGACCTTGAGAAACCTGCTGCGTACCTACGAAGTTGTCTACGTCTTTACGGTAGTAACCCACAGACACCATAGACGCATCACCGTAGTAATACTCTAATGACAGGTCGAAGTTATTTGATTCCAGCGGATCCAGCGCGGCGTTTCCACGGCTACCGGAACCCTGGCCACCTAAATAGGTAGGACGACCCGGCGCCCCCACTGTGGTAGCAGTGTACATCTGGTTGTAGGCCGGACGGGCCAGCGTCATGCTGTAAGAAGCACGGGCTTTTAAATCGTCTGTCAGGTTGATCGAGAAGTCAATATTCGGCAGGAACGCTTCATAAGAGTGTTTCTGCGACAGTGCCTGTGTTTCGTCACCTAGTACAGTACGGAAGTCGTTGTCTGATACCCAGTTGATTTGCAGTGGGACGGTTTGTAAAGAAATCGACTCGACGTCTGTTTTTTCATAGCGTGCACCAACTACCAGGTTAGTCTCGAAACCACCCAGTTCGCCGTCCATTGACGCCATACCGTATAAAGACAGAATGTCTTCTTTCACTGTGTTATCAGCTGAAGAAATCGCATTGAACGTATCCAGAGTGTAACCGTACATAGGCGCGATGCTGTTAACCAGCTCTACTGCATTACCCTTGAACGACACGCTACCCAACGGAATAGTTGATGAGCCGGCCGGAACAGCCATGGCGTCAGCACCAGCTACGCCAGTGATATTCGTGTCTTCAAACGCACAGGCAGTACAAGTGACTTCCAGCAGACCTTCCGGAATATTACCTACATCAGCGACACCCCAGCCACCAAGCTGCGCTTCGGATTCGAAGCGGTTCTGGTTCATCTCGGTTGAAATATAGCCAACACCAAAGTCGATTTTCACGTCTGCGCCCTGATCCCAGGTACCGTCAAAACGGACCTGATCAACAGTTTGCTTCTGATTGGATTCAATGGCGCGTGCAACCTGAGGGCCTACATCCGGCATATCGAAAATACCGTTATCGTTACCCTTAATGGAGTCGTCTACCACGATACTCACTTGCGGGAACCCTGAAGACATATCAACTGTCTGCCAGCCTGCAGTTGCACCGGCAACGTTCATTCGCACAACGTTTTTACCGGAAGGGCCGTCACCACCACTTTTTGCTTCTGATGACGCAACGTCAAAGCGCAGGTTTAGTTCATCAGACACCCACCAGTTCGCATTTAAGCCGAAGGAGTGCAATTCATCTTTCGCGGCCAGCGCCAGGTTCTGGAAGAAAAAGTCTTTACCGCCGTCGATGTCTTCGCTGAAACGGATAGGTGTGGCAACAACAGGGTTACCATCGAACTCCATATCAGTGAACTGACGGGCAAACCAGACACCGTCTGTGATAGACGTGGCCTCCATGGTGTTGCTTGCGTACGTCGCATCAGCAGTAATGGTTAACGTATCTGACGGTGCATATTGCAACGTAACCATGCCGTTTAAACGCTCACGGTTGTTTTCGTTAACACCGTAACCTACGTTAGTTGGCATCGCTACCAGCTGACCTTCTTCCGGTGGATTGGTCACATTCGCACCATCGACCAGACCAAAGGTACCCGGTGAAGTGGAATCCCAGTTAAACAGCTGATACTGAGACACGTTCATCACGCGGCTACCGGAATTACGTTCCTGATAAGAACCAAATACTGCTACACCCAGGGTATTGTCGTCGTTAGACCAGTTACCCATACCACTCAGTTCCGGCGTTACGCCATCACCACTTTCGTCTTTCATTGCCTTAGCACCGAAAGACATGCGGTTTTCACCCTGAGACAGTGGTTTAATGGTGTTAATGTTAATTGTTGCACCGATACCACCTGACGGTACTGCTGCACGGCCGGTTTTGTATACTTCAATACCGCTTACACCTTCAGAGGCAAGGTTAGAGAAGTCGAATGAACGGGTAGAGCCGGAGGCCCCCTGGTCATCTGAGTTACCGGTAATTGATGCTACGTTTGCAGCCGGCATCTGACGGCCGTTTAACGTGATTAAGTTGAAGTTACCACCAAAACCACGCACGGTAACTTCAGAACCTTCACCGTTTACACGGTTAATTGATACACCGGTAATCCGTTGAAGTGATTCTGCCAGGTTAGTATCAGGGAATTTACCCATGTCTTCTGCCGAAATGGCATCAACAACACCTGATGACTGACGCTTCACGTTCATAGATTGAGACAGTGATCCCCTAACACCACGGACTTCAATCTGTTCCATTTCTTCAGGCGCTTGCTGAGCAAAGGCCTGAGACGCAACCACAACGCTTAGAGTACCTGCCACCGCGCATGACAGTTTTGATTTTTTAAACATTATTTGGTTTCCAATTGAGTTTTTGTGACACAAATGAAATGCATGTCCCTTACTGAGCGCCCCGTGATATCGATGTCATCATGGTTTCACGCTTTGGCTCTCAGACCCCATCACACATTTCGCGTATCGGGCTATTTCTCTCTTTATCGCCCTTTTTGTTGCATTAAACGGCTTAAAGGTTAATTTAATGTAACAGGTAGGTTATATATTAAACATGCGTTTGATTGCAAGCATTTTGTAAAGGCGCTTAACAAATGATATCGATAGCCAATTTTATTTTTAGGGAGAAAAAGCCGGAAGGAGATATGGCGGACAACATGTCCGCCAGGAATGAGAATTGATTGAGTTAATGGTTTCGAAATTACGAGGATACAGTCAGTTTGATGATACCTTCGTATTTACCTGGCTTGACTGGCGTAACTTTTCCGTCAACAGTCATTGTTAACTTACCGTTTTTAGCTTTCATTTCCGCGCCTTCTGCAATAGTCAGGGAGGTGATAATACTCTCCCCTGTTACCAGCCAAACTCCCGTGTCTTCAAGCACAACTTCGATATCGTTGACACCATTGAAAAAAGGCTTGTTTTTAACATGTCCGAGATAATAGTACTCAGCATCAGTGAATTGAGTGTTCTGGTCCCCATGTTCATCGATATGAATAGCGCTCGTACTACTGATAGCACCAATGATGATGGACCTGTTACCCATAGTAACTGTGAGTTTATCGCCTGGTTGGTTTCCAAAATAACCTGTCGCGTTGTAAAGGTCACCTTCAAGCTTAATGCCTTCTGCTTTTAACGTCACATTGGCGCGTTTTTCATCAGTCACAGACTCAAGTGAATAATCGATACCGGGATAGCCAGCTTTCTCGGTGAACGTAGTATTAAAGTGAAGTGCAACCTGAGACTTAGGATCGATACCCACCAGCATGTCATCGTTGTCCATCATTTGAAGTAATACCCCGTTACCCGGAGTGAGTTCAGACCGATCTTTTACTGTTATATCAACATTACCGTCTTTAAGCAGGAAGGTACTTTTGCCGGTCTTCACTTCTGTACCTTCGGCTATCACCAATTTGCCATCGCCATGAGACATCCAGCCAAAATTGTCTGAATAGATGTAAGACTTTTTACCTTTCCCGGTGATCTTTGAAAACGCGGGCGTTTCATCAATCTGAATATCAAATACCTGTTGTTCGTTGCCGAAAAAATCAATGAATGTTTCACCCGTTGGAATTTGTAAACGGGGATAGATATTTAATGGCTCGTCAAACGTCGAGTCACCGTAGTAAGCCTCACCTTCCCGCACAATTCCACCGTAGGTACCGGCGTGAATGGTTACACCGTAATAGAAGTGCTCAGATCCCAGAATATAACTGCCATAACCGCTGCCATAACGGGTACTAAAGAGGTCTTTTTCACCATTTAATGTCAATGAGGAATCTACAATAGTCATCAACATTGCAGCGCCCATATCAGTAGACAACACCCCCCAGTTTGCAGCTTCGGCTTCACTACGCACCATGGTAAACGTCGTACGGTTTCCCATCATGTTAGTGCCACGTGCGCTACCTTTGATACCCAACACCCAGGGAGGAGCAAGCATCGCAGAGAAGTCAGCCGAGTTAGGGTACCCTTCATAAAGTTCCCCACCATCTACTTTGAATGTTGAGTCTGTGATCAATAAGTCTGCATCTTCATATGCATACAGGGCCAGACGTGCCACACCCGACACATCAATGTTGCTGTTTGAGATAGCCAACCGGGCGCCGTTATAAGCTGCAAATGCTGCACCATAGCCGGAAAAATCGCTGTTATCACTGCCATCGGCATCAGAGCGGAAATCAACGTTTGCACCGTCAACACGATAACTCACGTTGCCATCGACCATCACACCATTGAAATTTCCGCTATCAGATACCAATGTGATATCTTTCGCCTCCGACGCAGAATATTCGCCGCCCTGAATGGCTTGAATGACTGAACGTTTTTCATCAATCCCTTTCCCGGTAATTAGCAAAGCTGTGCGAAAATTGTCGACTCCCCGGTCATTTTTACCAGTCGGGCTTTGGTAGAACTTATCGGTAATGACCAGTTCCACATTATTATATTTACCCGGCAACATAGCGGTTTCCTTGCCATCAACCAACATCGTAACGGATTTGCCAGGTCGCTGAATGGCCGCGCCTTTTTCCAGAATGAGTGTGTTAACGCGAGTATCCTGGAAAATCTTCCACGGCTCGCCGGCCTTCACGTGCTGCTCATTTACTGAAACATCGAAAGCGTGTGTCGCTCCCGCGAAAGCAATAAGGGTCGCTAAACAGGTTTTTCTAAAAACTGAAGGTAGAGTCATACATATTTCCTGATAAATTAAATAGTTTCGATTATGAGATTGCCGCCAGAGGGCTGACTGATTTTCCCGGGCTTCAGATGAGATGAACGAATAGTTACCGTTACTCCCGGGTTGGTTTGTATTTGCTTGAGGCCCATTGCATTGTCCACCTCAATAACGCTGTTACCTGTTGCATGCCAGGCGCTCGTTTCATCAATGCTCAATGTCACATTGGATAACGCACCATTTAGTACCGATCGTTTATTCAATGAAACTACGAGTCCTCTTTCGCTGTCCTGATTGACGACATCACCCGATAGCTTGCTGTTTTCAATCGACAGAGCTGTTCCGGGTACGCGGGCTCCGTTTACCTGGGTACGGAATTTGTCCTCATTGACTTCGGCCAACAAAAGCACACCAGATTCAGACACAATAGAGGTGTTTTTTAAGGTGATGACTGCGTTCGCGCTTTTCACCCAAAATGCAGCATCTTCTGCATTGTGTTTCCCGCCATCAACAACTAACCGCCCTTTTTCCTGCGGATTGCCCATGACTGAGTGAATCATGACTACGTTGCGACCCGAGCTGGATTCGCTATTAAAAAAGGCCATTTCAGCCTCTCCCGCAATCACGCCAGCGTACGTTGCCACATCAAATACAGTACGGTTTGCCACCACTTTTGCACCAAAATCTGCATAGGCGCCATATCCGCTATTATTAACAGTGACCTGACTGTCGTTCACTTCAAGGTAAGCTTCTCCGCCAGCGGCATCCGTAGACAATGCACCCCACCCATCAGCAATGAATTCACAGTTGTAGAAATAGCTCCGGGCATTACTCATGGTAAGCAATGTTCTGGCGGTACCGGTAATACCCAGCGGGGCCGGAGGCTCTTTCATACCGGGACCAATGACCGGCACGTAATCTTCAGGCAGCTGTCCGCCATGAGAAACGAACTTACTATTAAACCCTTTAAGCGTTGCACGCTCCGCAGCCACAAGTGCACTGGATACCACACCCGACGTTATAATTTCACTGTCATACACATAAGCCACGCCACCGGTAACAAGTAAGCCCGCCCCTTTGCCCAGAAAGTCGTTGCTGCCGTCTCCACTCAGGTTGACAGATGTATCGCTGATTTTGACTAATGCGCCCGGCTCCTCAATGATGATGGCATTGAAGTCATCTTCATGTGATTTTAGCGTTAGTCCATTGATTGCAGATTTGCCTACTTCACCGCTAACAGTTACTTCTGCAGTTTCGCTTCTTTGAACCGCTTCACCTGCGATTGTTATATAGCTTTTATACTGCGTGTCTTGAATACGCGGCATGGCCGGTGGAGGGCCAGGAGGCCCGTTTGGCGACTGTTGCGCCAGGGCACTTCCTATCATCACGACGCCTGCCAGCAGCGCGAAAGCGCTACTGGCAGATTGCTTGAGCTTACTACCCGTTAAAGTATTCATCTTCGTTCCTGAAAAATTTAAAAGCGATAGTTTAGTGACACACCAGTAGTTCTTGGTGCTCCGCCGACCACATACCCTGTGAAGAAACCAGTCTTGACAGCTTCATCAGTAAAGTTTTTCACATAGCCTGAAACACTTAGTTTATCTTGTGCATCATGCCAGGTTACGGTTATATCTCCTGTGAAGTAATCACCTTGCAAGGCAATATCCTGATTGCTTGGAGCAACGTATTGCTCAGTGACGTACCTCATTTCGATTCTGGGGATCAACAGCCAGCCACCGTTACCTTCATAAATGTATTCGTAACCTGCTTTGATAGTCAGATCCGGTGAATGTGGTAGCCGTTCCCCCTTAAAGTTAATCGCATTGGCCCCTAACCCGTCACATTCTGCGTCTGCCGCGCCGGTGTACCCGCTTGGATTAAGACAAAGGTCTGACTCAATTTCAGAGTTTAAGTAAGCGAGAGAGAAGTTGATTCGGTGGGCGTCAGAGGGAATTGCCAACATTTCCAGTTCAGCTCCCCAGTTCACCGCGTCAGCATTGTAGAAACTTAGATTAGGTCCCGTGGCTGTGATAAAGAAATCAACGATTTGGAAATCGGAATAATCGTAATAGAACGAACTGGCATTAAGCTGTAATGCACCATCCCATAGTCTGGATTTGATACCTGCCTCATAGGATAAAAGCTCCTCGGGGATGATGGTATTACCGTCAAACGGATTTACGCCACCGGGACGGAAACCGGTTGCAGCCTGTACATAGACCAGTGCATTATCAGAAAGGTCATGCTCAAGTCCCAGCTTCCAGTCGAAAAAGTTATCGTCCCTCGTACCTGCGTACCCATAAATTGGAGCTGGCGCAGTTCCTTCTGATTCTCTCTCGTCCCAGGTATAGCGCGCACCTGCAGTTATCCTCCAGTCTTCTGCGACAGGGAAGGTTACCTGACCAAACAACGCATCGGAATCACCACTGGTAAAACTTGAATCTTCAACACCACTGGTTGTACCGTCTGCATATAATTCCTCGGCGACCAGGCTCTGCTCATAATCGTAATGGAAAAAACCCACAATCCATTCAATGTCTTCGCCAGGAAGACTGCCATAGCGCACCTCCAGAGCATTTTGTTCTACATTTTTAGGATCGTAACCGGCAGTCCCCCTCCCGGCAAAAATTGCCTCATTCGTACCATCTCCAGTCTGATATGAAGGCAGAATAGTGAGTTGTCCGGGCCCCACATTCCATTGCAACTTGGCATAATACTTATCCGACGTATAATCCTGCCCATCACCAATTCCCGAATCATCAGTGGTGTAGTAGTCACCACTCTCCCAGTAGGCACTTTCAGTGGCACCCGCTCCCATGCCATCCAGATGGATTCTGTCGTAACCCAACAGTAAGCTGAAATCGTCACTCGGCTGATATAGCGCCTTGATTCGCTGACCATCACCTTCTAAATCGTTATGCCCGTTTGATAAAAAGCCATCTCGTTTTACGATAGTACCCGCCACACGCACCGCAAAATCTTCAGACACCGGTATATTGACGGCCCCCTCTCCCCGGCGAAAATTGTAGTCGCCGGCGCTTACTCCAACATGACCACCAAACTCCCCTAATATCGGAGAGTGTGATATAAAGTTAATCACCCCGGCTGTAGCGTTTCTTCCATAAAGTGTCCCCTGGGGGCCGCGCATGACTTCGACACGTTCTAAATCATAAAACCCTAGCTGACCAGCTTCCGCACGAATGGAGTACACCTCATCGTAATTGGTAGATACCGAACTTTCGCCAACACCCGGGGGTAAATCGGAGCCCAGGCCGCGAATAGCAAACACTTTACCTCTGGCTGCTCCCTGCACTTCGACCCCTGCTACATTGGCAAGCACGTCATCTGCTGACACGCGGGCAGCCTGAGCCAGACGCTCGCCATCCACTACAGAAATAGCAGCAGGGACTTTTTGCAGAGGTTTGTTCGTTTTCGAAGATGTAACCATAATTATTTCGAGGTCTTCTTTTTGTTCTGCAGATTCTTGCGCTGTGGCGGTTGCACAAGTTGCAGATAAAACCGAAATAGCTACAGCACTCAGAAAGAAGCGATATTGCTGTTTTTTCATCTCAGACGTTCCTTTATTTATTCGAAGATCACTGACGCAGAATGATTAAAATTAAACCACTGCACATATGTATTTTTTTATTTAATTATTTGTTAATAACCGCATTTTTATTTTGCTAAATTGAAACGAAATTTAGAATTCGAATTAACAAATAGAGAGATTTTGCGGAACGAATAAAGGGGGTTGATAAAATAGAAATAGAAAAGGGCGACCTTTTATTGAGATCGCCCAAGGTAAAGTTAATTTTACTTGCTAGTGAGGAGAACCCAGTGACCGTGTTTTCCCATCAGATGTATATGTAAAATCCAAATAAGATACCGTTAGCTTTTTAATTTTCCCGAGATGATTAATTTTATAAATAATGGACCCGTAGTAATCAAAGGCATCACCTTTTTTAATCTTACCGAACGGTGAATTTTCATCATCCCGGATAACGGTAAAATGAGCATGCAGATCAACAGCAAGGGTATCGCCGTCAAAAACAAATTCATTCACAGTTAAGTCTTCTTTCATCAATGACCAAAGGCCGTGATAGTGTTTTTTTACCGCGGGTATACCTTCTAATACCAGGCCTCCATTTATATACACAATATCATCAGAAAAATAAGCTTCGAATGCCTGAGGGTTTTTCTCATTGAACAGTTTTATGTAATGCATATAACTGGCTTTGTTTCTTATACCGAACGTAGGTAAATCTTCGTCATTAATCGTTTCCATAGCACTGGCAGAAACAGGAAACATTGAGAATACTGCCAGAAAAAATACTACTTTAATTTTATTAAACATTATTACTTCCTTTATATTATCGAGTCTGATCACGCGCCATTTTTAATGGCAGAGTTAATACCACTATTCTTTTTTGGTAGCGTTACTATAGAGATAACAAACATGGCCAGCGCTACTCCGGCAAAAACTCTAAAGCTTTCAAGGTGACTACCATTTGCCAGGTTCGCGAGCACCCAGGCAAAAACGAGCGTTGTTACGAACTGGCCGGTGGCAAACGTGGATTGCCAAATACCAGCGCCCCGCGCCCGAACAGCATGACTCAGCGGTTTAACGGCCCAGGTAAGCATGGTGGGAAGCAGCATGCCGGCGCCAAACTGGTTCAGGAACCCGGCAGCTACGAAAATTTTGTAGTCAGGTGCACTGGCCATCGAGAAGAAACCCAGCGCCAGAATGCCAAATTCGAGTGCGATAAGATTTTTAAGACCCAGCCACTGATGTATGTAACGATATGCAATTGCTCCCATAGGCACGCCGATACTGGCGAATGACAGTAACCACCCGGTGATAGCTGAGTTATCTATATCGAACTCACCCAGAGCTGCAGCCATTTGAAATTGAAGCAGGTAAAAAAGAATACCGCCGATTAAAGTAAAACCGCACACTGTGCCCATGTGCCCCCAAGGAAACCTATTTACATGCTTAGTAACGCGGGCTTCAGATTGGACTTCCTCATCTGACTGAGAGCCAGTTTCCCACGTAAACAAAATAGTCATTACCGCTAATGGCAAACTAAGCGCGTACAGTGCGAAAGGTCCTTTCCAACCATAGGTGGCACCAAGATATCCTGCGAGAGGAAACAGACACATAGCAGTGAGAGAGGCAACGGCAGCCTGACTTCCTAACCATTTATTCCTGTCATCGCCCTTGAAATAGTCCCCGATTAACGTTGTGGAACACGTCATCAAAAAGGCTTCACAGACTCCAACCAGTAACCTGGAGCCAAAAACCATCCAGTAACTATCAAGAAATAAGGGAGATACGCCACAAACCGCGTAAACAAACATACTCGCAATCAGCAATTGACGGCGTCCGACTTTATCAGCGATATAACCGGCCAGAGGAGCACCGAGTGCGATGCACAACGCTGGCAGAGAAAGAAGTAGAGGTACCCAATAGTTTGCATTTTCCATATGCCCAAATGCCTGCATGAGCTGCGGCACGATAGGAGCGAGAAGCACGGAACCCATGGTACTGAGGGTAATAGGTAATATTAGCACGATGCCCTGAAGGGTACCGGCTCTGCGATCTTTAATCATGGATTTGCCTTTTGTAGCTTTAAGTTATTAATTACCAGCCAGTCGGAAAAATGCGCGACAGTATTCTGCAATAGCATTTGAGCAGGCGAACTATTCAGGACAAGACTAACTGCAGTATCAGTGTGCCGACAAATTCGCCTTACGAATAAGGTTCATATAAATAACAAATTGATAACAAATAAAGCCGAAAGAACAGAATATTTACAATACTGATAATGTCATTCCGAACAATCGATAGGGTCTTAATTGTGTTTGTAAGATTCGATGAGTAATCATAGTGCAGATAACTACTGACTAATTAGCCACGACACGCACAAATCGCTGTCGATACAGGAGCACGACATGTTTGAACCGTTCAAAGGAAATTACGTCTGGAATCTTCAGGTTAATCTCGCCCTTGCATGCGGAGGGAATCACGGCGAAGTAGATGCCGCCTGTCGCCCTATTTTTGAGGCCGCCGCCAACGGTGAAGATGCGGGTACAGAGTTACTTTTTGACAGCTGGATTGCCGTCGCAAAGCAAGTAGAAGAGAACGCCCGCAAAGATGAAGAACAAGGCTATTTTTTGTCTGCCGGAACAAAGTACGCCCGTGCATCCGGTTACTATCTGTCTGCCGAACGCATGCAATCCAGAGATTATGCTCCGCGTTGGGAAGCCTACGACAAAGGCCTGGCGCTTTACCGTAAACACGTAGAGTGCAGCGGTTTGCATGTGGATTTTTTGGATATTCCTTATGAAGGCACGTCTTACCCCGCTATTTTCGTTCACGATGGCAGCGGCATTAAGCGCCCGGCGCTGGTTTCGGTAAATGGCCTGGACTCAATGAAAGAACAGGTGAACATGGCCGGTCATGGTAAATCTAACCTGGACCGGGGCATGTACACTTTGTTTGTCGATCAACCAGGTACCGGTGAAGCACTGCGTAAACGTGGCCTGACTGCAGTGTACGATACAGAAAAATGGGCAACACCGGCATTCGACTATCTGGCATCCCGTGATGATGTGGATGAGAATCGAATAGGTATTTTTGGCCTTTCTCTGGGTGGCTATTATGCGCCACGCGCGGCTGCGAACGAACCCCGATTTGCACTGTGCGCAGTAATGGGCGCTAACCATGTTTGGGGCCAGAGACAAAAAGAGCGTATGGAGCGTGAAGGCGAGAATCCGGTGCCACACTACTGGGATCATGTACTGTGGGTATGGGGGAAGGAAAACCTTGATGACTTTATGGCCTATATGCCAAAAGTCACTTTGGATGGCCAGATCGAAAAAATGAAAATGCCGTTTCTTATTACGCATGGTGAAGGTGATCGCCAGATACCAGTAAGCAACGCTTATCGATCCTACGAGCAGGCAGTATATTCAGTTAACCGTCATCTGCGAATATTCACAACCAAAGACTTTGAAATAGAACACTGTGGCGCAGACAACGGCACCGGTATGCGGGATTATGTTGCCGACTGGTGCGCAGCGGAATTTGAGAAAATGAAGTAACTTCTTTTAAACTGAGCATCAAAAAGCACACTGGAATCCTCGCCGGTGTGCGCGTTCTATCTGTCTCACCAATTGTTTATTTCCTGTATCTGAGTTGTAAATAACCTTCATCCAATCAAGCAATTTCCAACTCCTCATCCACCTCTCTACACTACTTTTAAGTTAAAGAAATAATGGATTTACCATGAATATAGTTGGTTTAGACGAACTGGTATTCGGTGTTGACGACGTACAGGCCTGTTGCCAGTACCTCACCGATTACGGCCTTGTTCCTGTGGGTGTATCTGATAAAGGTGGCCGCTTCGAAGGACAGGATGGCACCGCTGTTATCATCAGGCACAAAGATAATGAAAATTTGCCTGCCCCCTTACCTACTGCATCAATGCTGAGACAAACCGTGTATGGCGTAGATAACCAGGCCACACTGGATGCCATCCGTGCGGAACTGAGCACTGACCGTGAAGTGATCACCGGTGAAGACGGTAGCCTGTCTACCGTGGACAACAGCGGTTTTGCACTGAAGTTTCAAATCACTTGCCGTAAAGCGTTTACCGGTAAAAATGAGCAGATCAATTCTCCGGGTTTTGCACCACAGCGTCCGGTAAATGAACCCGGCGCAGATGACAGCTACGACATCATTCCTGCCAGCTTGTCCCACGTCGTTTATTTCGTTCCGAATATTAAAGAGGCAGAGTCGTTCTACATCGACAGACTGGGCTTCCGCGTCGCCGACCGCTTTACCCAGCTAGGCCCTTTTCTGCGCCCGCAGGGAACCCTTGATCACCACTCCCTGTTTCTCATCGATACCCCGCCACATATGCAGGGTTGTGAGCATTTCACTTTCCACCTGGCCGGGCCTAACGAGCTGCTGCTGGCGGGCAAACGTTTTCAGGATAAAGGTTACGAAACCTTCTGGGGTCCGGGCCGGCATATCTTCGGCTCAAACTACTTCTGGTACTTCAACAGCCCCATGGGGGTGCACGTTGAATACGATGCAGACATGGATTTGCATGATGACAGCTGGACGCCACGGGAAGCCATGGCCAGTGCAGACACCTCGCAAATTTTCAATTTCACCCTGGTGAAAAAATGGATGCCCGGTGGCGATCCGCACTGATGGCATCACCCTGTGTGCGCTGGACGATATTCCGCTGAATACCAGTAAAGGCTTCAGCACCGGCGCACAGCAGGCAGCGTCTATTTTTGTTGTGAGAACCGGCCATAGCAGTATTGCTGCTTTTCGTAACAGTTGTCCGCACAAGGGCTACGAACATGCGTCCATGGCCTGGAAAAAAGATTCTTTTCTGGACGGGTCTGGCCAGTTCATTAAATGCGGCTCACATGGCGCACTGTTCGAACGCAACACCGGTTTATGTATTTCCGGCCCCTGTAAAGGGAGTCACTTAACGCCGGTACAGGTAGAAATAAACAGTCACGGGGATCTGGTCTGGTACCCGGACTCAGAAACAAAAAGAGCATGAACATGACATCATCAGTAAATAAAGTGCTAATTGTCGGTGGCGGCTTCACCGGAATGTCTACAGCCATTCTGCTAAGTAAACAGGGAATAGAAGTACACCTTGTTGAGCTGGATGAAAAATGGAAAACAGACGGTGCCGGTATCACCGTAAGCGGTCCGTCGCTGCGAGCCATAGAGCAGATTGGCCTGATTGACGAATTCCGCCGCCACGGTGCTATTTGCCAGAACGTCGACATGCTCACTGCAGACGGTACATTCCTGCGTCAAATTGTTACCCCTGCGGTGCCCGGCTCAAGTATTACCGGAGGCGGTGGCATCATGCGCCCGGTACTTGCCGGTATTCTGGCTGAAAAAGTGCAGCAAAGCGGCGTGCATGTACACCTTGGCTGCACCTACGAAACACTGACAGAGCAGGAAGACGGCATTAAAGCCATGCTGACAGATGGCTCTGAGCATGTGTTTGACATGGTACTGGCCGCAGATGGTGTATTCTCTAAAACCCGTGAACAGTATTTTGCCGGAGCACCGGTGCCTCAGTATACCGGTCAGGTGGTGTGGCGCGCGGTGGTGGAACGCCACGGCCTGGAACGTCCGGCATTGTTTTACGGTAGCAATGGCAAACTCGGTTTTACCCCGGTGTCATCCACCCACATGTACCTGAATTACACCGAACAACGGCCGCAAAAGTCCCGCATCGCTGATGAAGAATTGCTGCCTTACCTGCAAAACTTGATTGCGCCATTTACTGCACCGGTGATTGAAGCAGTGAAAGCGGAACTCTCTGAATCATCCAGCATTCTGGCACGCCCGCTGGAAGGGATGATCATGCCCCGTTCCTGGTTTAAAGGCCGGATATTGCTGATGGGAGATGCAGTTCATGCCACAACACCCCATCTCGCGTCGGGTGCAGGTATGGGCCATGAAGATGCTGTGGTGATAGCCGATGAAATTGCATCAGGTGGCACGGTAGAAGAGATCTTCACCCGCTTCGAGAATCGCCGCTGGCCCCGATGCAGCATGATTGTGACTAACTCAAAGCGCTTAGGTGAAATTGAGCAAACCGGCGGTTCAAAAGTAGAGCATATTCAGGTTATGGCGTTAACCATGAGCGCATTAATGGCGCCCATTTAACACCTGCTTATTAGTAATACGAAAGCCTTAAGTAAAATAATGTTTTCTTTGTTGTAATCATATAGTTAAAAAATGATACTAGTGCTTTAGGGCTTTCATGCAGGTTTTCTTATGCGTTTAAACAGACTCGACCTCAATTTACTGGTGGCACTGGATGCCTTGCTGACCGAACGAAGTATTACGCTGGCAGCTGAACGTATTTGTTTAAGTCAGCCTGCCACCAGTGGTGCACTGGCGCGGTTGCGGGAGTTTTTCAATGACGATTTACTGGTACGGGTGGGTGCAAAAATGCAACCGACGCCATTAGGTGAGAGCCTCGCAGAGCCAGTTCACAATATCCTTTTACAAATTCAAGCCACCGTCGATCGCGGTGTAACCTTTGATCCGTACACCTGTAACAGAAAATTCAAATTTATCGCTGGCGACTACAGTAGTACGGTATTGCTTACCGCGGTAGCTAAGCAGATTAATTCACTTGCCCCGGGGATTCAGTTTGAATTTTTTATTCCGAGCAATAAGCCTGCAGAAGTATTAGACCGGGCAGAAGTAGACTTCATGATAATGCCGATGTCGATAAAAGTTGATCATCATCCATGCGAGGAATTATTTTCTGAAAAATTTGTATGTATTGCATGTGAACAGAACGATGCAGTTCATGAAAATATAACACTGGACGATTTTTTGAACCTTGGCCACGTCACTGTAAAATTTGGTACGAGTCGCGTAACCAGTCAGGATCAAGTACTCATGAGGGATAAGTGGGGAAAAGAGCCAAAAGTAGAAATTATCACATCGACTTTTAATGCAATTCCTCAATTTTTACCCGGCACAGCGCGCGTGGCAACTGTTTATCAACATCTTGCTGAGCACTGGCAGGCACTCATCCCCATCAAAACCGTTCCGCTTCCGGAGCCTTTACCTGAGATATCGTGGGCATTGCAATGGCATAAATACCGGGACCAGGATCCGGCGCTAATCTGGTTAAGAGAACAGATAATAGCTACTGCCCGTAAGACCTTTGCCTGACACCACTGCCGGATTATTGGCAAAACAAATAGTCCGGCTTTACCGAATCAAATATTCCGCCTCAGGTGTGCCTGTTACACTTTATTCACAATTTTTTGTGGAGAAAGAAAATGCCGGGACATCAAAACAGAATTGCAGTTATTACGGGCGCCGCCGGTGCGTTAGGACGGGAATTCGCTCTGGCTCTGGCATCACGGGGATGCGATATCGCCATAGCGGACATTCAGGATGCCTCCGCCGTGGTGGCAGAAATTCGTGCCACCGGTCAGCGGGCTTACAGTGAAATTGTTGACTTGTCAGACGCAGAACAGGTTTCGCAGTTTGCTGATAACGTACTCAGTGAATTCGGTCAGGTAGACATTCTTGTTAATAACGCGGCTTTTATGCCGGTAATACCGCTGGCTGAACTTGATTTAGCAACGTTCAGAAAATTTGAAGCCATTAATGTTGAAGCGGCATTCATTCTGGGCAAAACCTTCGGCATGGGTATGGCAGAAAGGGGTTACGGACGCATCGTTCAAATCGCTTCCAGCACCACCGGCACGGCTATGCCCGGGTTTTCAGCTTACGTGACAACCAAAATGGCGGGGATCGGTCTGACCCGCGCACTGGCAGCGGAATTCAGTTCCTCAGGGGTCAGAGTCAATGCCCTTTCGCCCGGACTTACCCGTACGCCGGAATCAGCGAAAAACCTGCCCCCGCAGTTATTCGATAACGTGAAAAATAACCTGCAACTGATAAAACAAACCGAAGAGCCTCAGGATTTAACCGGCGCACTGTTGTTTCTGACATCCGAAGAATGCGGCTTTGTTACCGGACAAACGATTAACTGCGATGGCGGTGTTAACTTTTAAGGAGAATGCGATGAAACTGGCAACACTGAAAAACGGCACCCGCGACGGAACCCTTGTAGTGGTATCCCGTGATTTAACCCGGGCAGCAGACGTTTCCCATATTGCTAAAACCATGCAACTGGCACTGGAAAACTGGGATGCGGTGCTTGCTGATCTCACCGCCGTTTACGACAAGCTCAACGATAATGCGGTTTCAGACGCATTCACGTTTAACCCTCAGGATGCTATGGCTCCCCTGCCCCGCTGCCACCAGTTCATTGATGCTTCGGCATTTCTAAACCATGGCAACATTATGGAAAAGGCCTTTGATCTGGATGTGAAGAAAGATCCGAACATCCCTATTCTTATTCAGCGTCAGAGCGATGACTTTATGGGCCCCTGTGAAGATTATGCTTTCCCTTCTGAAGAAGATAACGCCGATTTTGAAGGGGAATTTGCGGTGATTACCGGCGATATTCCTATGGGGGCTTCCGCCTCTGAAGCGCTGGATAAGGTAAAACTGGTCACCATTTTAAATGACATGAGCATGCGTAAGCATCTTTTCCGTGAATTACAAATGGGCTTTGGCTTTATATTGGCAAAGCCGGCGACGGTGTTTGCACCGGTGGCGGTTACCCCGGATGAACTGGGTGATGACTGGAAAGAAGGACGTGTGCACCTGAACATGGAAGTGAGACGCAACGGGGAATGGTTTGGTCACCCTAATGGCGGCGAAATGGACTTTTCTTTCGGGCAAATCCTTCAGCACATCACGTACAACCGCAACATCAAAGCCGGTATGATTTTAGGTTCGGGAACGGTATCCAGTAAAGACTGGAAAGAAACAGGATCGGCCTGTCTGGCAGAGCGTCGTGCACTGGACATACTGGAATTTGGTGAAGTGAAAACCGATTTTCTAAAATACGGTGAATCCCTCAGCTTCGACGTGAAAGATCACCTGGGTCAGAGCGTATTCGGCAAAATTGACCACACCATGGTAAAACCATGACCGCTAATGTCCCTTCCCTGTTCAGCGTTGAGAACAAACGCGTGGTGGTGACAGGTGCACTGGGCGGGATTGGCAGTGCCGTTGCCCGCCTTTTTCTTGAGGCTGGTGCAAAGCTTATTCTGGCCGACCGTGAGCACAGTTTCCCGGACACGCCGCCCGGCACAGTGTATATTCCTGCGGATTTCAGTGCTGAAGGCGGTGCTAATTCACTCATTCAGCATATTCAGAATGCGCCGGTAGATATTGTTATTCACACTGCCGGCATTGAAGGTCATGTGGGAAGCATGGACGACTGCGCTGAGGCCGACTGGTTGCGCACCATGAGAATTAATCTGCTGTCAGCCCAGTTGCTGTCTGCTGCCGCTGTAAAAGGTATGCAACAACGGGGGGGCGGCCGGCTGATCTACGTGGGCAGTATTGCAGGCAAACGGGGTACATCGGCCTTGGGGCTGTATTCGGTCACAAAGGCCGGGCTGTCTCAACTTGCCCGCAACTACGCAGTACAACAAGGTAAATATGGCATTACTGCCAATTGTATTTGCCCTGGCCTGATAGATACGCCGTTATCAAAACATCTGCAGGCCGACGCGGCGTTTATGACCAAACGTATGCAGCAAACCCCCCTTAACCGCCTTGGCACAACAGATGAAATCGCCGCTACCGCACTTTATCTGGCCAGTGCTGCCGGTGGTTTTACAACAGGTCAGGATATTGTGGTGGACGGAGGGACACTGATCTCAGATTGTTAGCTGTTACCTGCCGGAAATAACGGTATAGCCTTACTGTTATCATATGAAGCTAATTAAAAAACCCCGCTACAGAAAGACTGTCGCGGGGTTTTAAGTGTTGTACTATGGGTAATGTGCATGCTCAGTTTAGTCTTTGCTGAACAGCATTTTTACGATTGTCATGAACTTCGCCGGAGATAGCGCCATCTTAGCGGCTCTGCGTAAATCTCCGGGCCCCAGGCGGGCAGTCAGTGGCATGGTGCCGAAGGTTTTACCCCGCACCACCAGCTCATCATCTGTTGTATCAATGCTGTCCACCGTCATCAGCTCATCATCGTTTTCGTCGAACAGTCGCACCGCACCGTCATCCGGCGCCTGTGTTCTGGCTTTCACGGTACTTTTGGATTTACTTTCGCCGGTCTGGAACGTGCTATCAAAGTCCATACCCAAATCTTCGAACATCACCATGGCAGCGGCGCGCCCGGCCCCCACCACACCACCGGCAGGCGGCATTGACGGGCCAACCAGATACAGTGAATCGATTCCCGGCACCTTAAACTGACCAAGATCCGGCGTAGGACGGTGTCCTACACTTTGGTAGAAATAAGGCGCCACACCGTGAACATCACCTTCTACCATGGAGTTCGGCGAGTTTCTTTCCAAATCCAGTGGCGTGTAGAATTTGTGGGCGATGATATTATCGCTGTTAAGGTTCGACACAAACTTGCCTTGTTGCTTCTGCCGCTCTTCACCGTAAGCTTCACGAATTTCATCCCAGCGGCTGCTGCCACCTTCAAGAAGATTGAATGGTGCAAAGCCGGTGCTGTGCCACATGCCGGCGCCTTCCGGTACACGGGAGGGATCCGTTTTAGACTCATCGTTACCTGCAGAAAACATCATGTCGGTCAGCTCCCCCCGCTTTACAGCATCAAAGTCGCGCTGCATATCCGCCATGGATTCGTGTTGACAAAGAGTAAGCATAATGGCTTTTTCCACATCTTTTTCTGCAGTACGAAATTGTATGGGTTCGCGAAGATCGTAGTGAGCAACAAACAAACTGAACGCCGCCAGACTGGCATTTTCAGCACGCTTGAGTACGGGTTCAGACACGCCATCAACAAACTGACGGATTTTATGGGGATGCATGGAGCCGATGACAGCGTCACGGGCCATGATTTTCTCGCCAGTGACCAGCTCAACGCCTTTGGCTTTACCGCCTGACACCAGGATGCGCTTGATTTCGCTGTTGTAGCGAATTTCGCCCCCGGTAGCTTCGATAGCTCTCACCATAGATTCTGACAATTTACCTGAGCCACCCCAGGGTTGGGCTACGCCGTAGGTGTGCATGAGCGCCGTAAACATCACAGTCCCCATACCAGTGCCCAGCTCATCAGGTAATTGCAGGTTTTCAGACACCGCACGGGCAATGTGCATTTTGATTTTATCGTGAGTAAACCAGGTATTGATAATATCCATGCTGCTGCGTTGCATCATGTCCATCATCACGCGGCCTTCTTCACTGCTGTCCAGCATTGCCATCAGCGCGCCCAGAGGAGGCTGAGGTTTGTACATACCCGGCATAATCATCGGCAGCATGCTTTGGCCCAATTCTACAAAGCGACGGTAAGCGTCAGCATCACGCTGAGAAATTTTTGCCATACCTTGGCAGGTTTTATCCAAATCTTTGTAGGTCATCAGCGCCGTCTGGTCGGCAAAAATCGTGGCGTGGGGTACGTCTGAATATTTGTAATCCATGCCGTACTTTTTAAATAAATCCAGTTCATCGTTAGTGATAAGTGGATTCGCCTGAATCATGATATGAACACTGGAGTGCAAATCGTGGTGATAACCCGGGGTCAGAATTTGCTGGGTGGCAGCACCGCCACCTGCGTAGTCATGGCGCTCCAGCAGCAATACTTTCTTTCCGGCTTTTGCCAGATACCCGCATGTTGTCAGACTGTTATGGCCTGCGCCCATTGCGATTACGTCAAAATCAGCCATTTTTTATTCCTTTTAAGGGTGGATTTCCGGCAAAGGTTCACCGTTAATTTCGACCGCAGTTGCTTCTGTGAGTACAAAAACAATACGGCATACTTCGTTCTCAGACGGATTCCGCCATAAATGGATAGTACCCCGCTGTACTACGATATCACCGGCATGAAGCAAGGTTTTATTTCCATCATCCAACTCAAGTTCCAACTGGCCCTGCATCACAATGCCATAGTCCAGACTGTTGGTGCGATGAAAGGGCGACGCCGATTGCGGCAGCATATCCACCACACGGATCACAGAACCGCCGTTCAATGTGAGTCCGGCATCACGGTTGCGACCGTCAGTTTCATCATTGTTTTCCACCGGTAAATCAGGTGCTGTCCAGACAAGTGTAAACTCGGCATCACCACTGGGAATTAGTTTTGTTTCAAAAGCCTGATCGTCTTTGAAAATCGATCTGCCATTCTCATTGTGCCCCGTTACCACACGGCGTACATCTTTAAGTCGTCCCATCGCTAACCTTCATCTGAACATTTATATATTATGACTCAAAGTGTACTTACAGGCTGTACGCGCACAAATCGGTTATGCAGATATCGCACATTCCAATAACAAATGATTCACAAAACCGGCCCCGTTTGCCTGTGACATCACACTATCTGTAATGGGAATTCAGCTCATCAGCAACGCAAATTTTCAAATTTTCGCAACATTTTTTACACTTAGTTTAACTATTACAGGGGAAAGTATATGCATAACGAAAGTACCAGCATTTCTGAACAAAACGGCCGTCTGGCAGGGAAAACTGCACTTGTTACAGGCATTGGCGATGGCATCGGTAAAGGTTGCGCTCTCATGTTCGCCAGGCAAGGCGCAACGGTCATTGGCACAGATATAAATGAAGAAGCAGCCTTGCGCACGGTAGAGGAAGCGCAGGCACAAGGTTTGTCTCTGCAGTTCGCGTGCCCCGCTGACCTCACCGATGAAGATGACATCGCCAATTTGCGTGAAAGAGTAACGACGCTAACCGGTTCCCTAAATATCATCGTCAATGCTGCGGCTACTGCTGTGTTTAAATGGATAGAGGATATGACCTATGCAGACTGGCAACTAACCTTAAAAGCAGAGTTGGACTCGGTATATCTGGTCACCCGGGCATTCTGGCCACATCTGAAAGCATCAGGATCCGGGTCTGTGATTAATTTTGCTTCGGCCAACGCTTACCAGGCATTAAAAGGCTCTGGCGCACTGGCGCACTGTGCGGGCAAAGGAGGTGTGTTGGCAATGACCCGCCAACTGGCGATGGAAGGTGGCCCTCATGGTGTTCGGGCAAATACTATATCACCCGGGCTCATTGTAACAGGCGCCACAGCTCCGGTGATTGACGATGAAGAGTTCCTCAGTAATGTCATGGCAAAAAACATGCTGGGCCGCTTAGGCAAGCCGGAAGACATTGCCTGGTGCGCCACCTATCTTGCCAGTGACGAAGCCAGCTTTGTCACCGGCGCAGATTTTTCTATTGATGCGGGGGCCATTGCCTGGTAAGTGTCGTCTGGCGAATAGCGGGCAAGACATTGCCCGTATAACCCGCCAATAAAAAACCCCGCTGTCAGTTAACTGTCAGCGGGGTTTTCTCTTATCTGTATATCAGAAGTTGTACTTAGCTCTGACACCGTAAGTACGTGGTGCTTTCAGTGCTGCATAAGTAGCGGTTGATGCCGGGCGATGTATTGCGGCAGTCAGTACCGTTTCGTCAGTGATATTGTTTCCGTACACAGTCACTGTCCAGGCCCCGCCGTTGTCTAGGGTAAATGATAGATCTGTGACACCAACAGCATCCTGTTTTTGTGAATCTTCGTAACCAATATCTAGATAACGTTCTGTTTCGTAGTGATGCCAGACTGAGCCCACCAGATAAAGCCCGTCACTGAGTTCGAATGTGTGTTCGTACCCCAGATTCAATGTCCATTCAGGACTATTGAGTGCCGGTTTACCGGAACAATCAACCACCAGAGTAGTACCGTCATCATCGGGAGTAGTTGCACACGTGGTTACTGTTGTGTCTGCTCCAGCTCCGTCATAAATGAACTCATCGTAACTGGCATCCAGATACTGAATATTCGCTTTCAGCAAACCGTAATCGCTGACAGCATACTGAATATCTACCTCTGCCCCCTGCATGGTGGCAGCACCGGCATTACGGGTGAGAGAACCAAATGCGCCAGACGGTAAGTAACCCAGATAAGTCACCTGCTGATCTTTATAGTCCCAGTAAAAAGCTTCAATGTTCAGCTGTAGCTGATTATTCATAAAGCGATTTTTACTACCGGCCACCAGCGCGCCGATTTCTTCCGGTTCATAGGAGTTATCGACAGAGTCAGCAAAGAAGCCGCCCGATTTAAAGCCGGTTGTGTAGTTTACATACAGCATGGAATCTGCATTCACATCGTATTCAATTCCCGCACGGTAGGTGAAGTTGCTGAAAGAGCGCTCGTCTTCAGCCTGCACAGTGTCGGGCGTATTGTTAAAGTCGTATAAGTTATACGTTTCCAGCGTCAGCGGGGACTGACGCACCTGCATCTCTTTTTCTTCTTCTGTGAAACGGGCACCTAAAGTAAAGCGAAGGTCATCAGTGGCAGACCAGGTCATTTGTCCGAACACCGCCTGACTGTCTGTGCCTAGATCAGAGTAAACATACTCACCAGCCGGCCCCCATAATGAAGCAGCAAAGGAAAAAGGCGCCGCCCAGGACAAAGATTTTTGATCTTCAGCGTAAATGAATGCACCGGCAACGTACTTAATTGCGCCGGTATCGTTTGAGGCGAAGCGCACTTCCAGTGAACTTTGCTTATTCTCGTCCTGATTGATAACCGGAAAGCCAGGCAAGTAGAAGGTTGTGTCAGGCTCAGCCACGCGGTAAGAAGGAATAACCGTCAGCGTGCCACTGTCAAAGTGAGCGTTGATAGTGGCGGACACCCCCCAGAAAGTACTGTCCTGATAGCCTTCGTAATCAACGCCCTCGTCAGCGTCATAGAAATTGAAGGTCTCAAAATCCATGTAAGTACTGACAAACTCAGGGCGGCTGAGGAAAAAGGAGGTGGGTTGGGCTGCTTCAAATGCCGCTATACTTACCGGATCGGCACCACCAATCCGCTCATCAATTGCCGGCGCGCCGTCAGAGATCAGCACACTACCCGCACCTGTGCCGCCAGCCTTGTAGTAGTCACCGCTCAGCAATACGTCATATTTATCATTGGGGGCATACAGGTAGTGCACCCGCAACGCTTTTCCGTCTTCGTCATCATAACCGTCTGATAAATACCCGTCGCGGCTGACCCACTGCCCGGAAATGCGCAAAGCTGAGTTGTCACTGACAGCAACATTTACCGCGCCCGCCAACTGACGTGAATTATAATTTCCAACACTGCCGCTAATGTAGCCCTCTGTGTAGCCCAACTCAGGCTTGCGGGAAATAACATTGATAGCACCGCCGGTAGCATTACGGCCGTAAAGCGTTCCCTGAGGTCCTTTCAGCAGCTCAAGTCGCTCAAGGTCGAAAAAAGTTCCCACCACAGAGCCCGGACGGCCAATGTAAACACCGTCGTAGTTGAAGGCCACCGCGTTTTCAGCAAACGCGTTCGTTCCCTGTGTACCCACGCCCCGTACATAAAAACTGTTTCCTGTACCGCCGGTTTTGTTGATTTGCAGTGCAGGCACTAAAAATGACAATTGATCAGGCTGCGTGATACCGCTCTTTTCCAACTGCTTTGTGGAAATGGCCGATACCGCCAGTGCTGCTTTCTGGACATTCTCAGTACGGTGTTGGGAAGTGATTTCAATGACTTCCAGGCCGGACTGAACGTTTTCATTGTCTGACTGGGCGTAAGCCGGGGTCACGGCAGCAGCTACAGCCAGGGCGAGCATGGTAGGGATTCGCGTTTTGTTCACAGGTTTTTACTCCAGGTTCTCTCATCCGTTTGTGAAACGCCATACGATTTTTATTTTCCTGGCGACGAGATAGTGCGCCGGTTAACCGCTTGAAGCATTCACAACCCTTTAACAACTCAACAACAATAGAGAAACGGGAGAATTAAATTAAATCGCCATTTCGGATGACATATATCCGTAATTGCAATAGTGAATTCCGGGCGAAAAAAAACGGCAGTGTAACAATCACACTGCCGTTAGGGTCAACAGAAACGCAGGCAGTCAGCTTCTGTTTTCTTCTACAAATTCAATAAGGTTTCCTGCACAATCGCGAATAAAGCAACCTTTACCAAACTTCTCTCTGACCACGAATGCAACATCCGCCCCCCGAGCTTCCACGGCTTCGAGAAAGCGTTCCAGATCAGGTACTTTAAACGCCACATGCTTATTGCCGTGGGTCTTTACATCTTGCGGTGGATGTCGCCTTTCTTCAGGTAATGAAGCCGCCCCTTCCACTTCAAATATTTCGAAGCGCAAATCGCCCCGTCGTACCATGGCCACTTTCGCCTTTGCAGCCTCAATGTAAAATTCCCGCTCGGTGGCGAAGTCCAGCACACTGGCATACCATGCTTTTGCCTGCTCAAGATCAGGTACACTTACACCGCCATGATGAAATGTAAATTCCGGTAATACGTTAACAGTCATATTTACTCCGCTGTCCAGCCACCATCAACTACCAGGCTGGTGCCGGTCATTAATGCGGATGCATCTGATGCCAGAAACAATGCCGCGCCCATAAGATCCTGCACATTACCCAGTCTGCCGATTTTAATTTTCTCAAGCACAGAAGCCAGAAAGGCTTTATCTTCAAAGAATGGCCTGGTCAGCGGCGTTTCGATAAACGTAGGGGCAATAGTGTTAGTGCGGATCCCGTGCGGAGCGAGATCAAGGGCCATGGCTTTATTCATGCCTTCCAGTGCCCATTTCGATGCACAATACAACGAGCGGTTAACGCCGCCCACATGGCCCATCTGCGATCCGATGTGAATCAGCGACCCTTTGATGCCACCTTCAATCATGCGCTGAATACAGGACTGTGCGACAAAATAGGCGCTTTTCACATTCAGATTAAGTACCGCATCATAGTCGTCTTCGGTGACGTCAGTGACCGGTTTCGGCCGGTTGGTACCGGCGTTGTTGACCAGCACGTGAAACGGGTCGTGCCGTTCGAAAAAATCGCGCACCGCGTTAAGATCACTGACATCCAGCACCTCTGCCTGCGCTTTATCTCCCCGCGCACAAATCGCCTCTGCCGCAGTTTGAATTTCGCCGGCCGAACGGGCAACCAGTGTTACCGACGCCCCGGCTTCCGCCAGTCCGGCGGCAATGGCCAGCCCAATGCCCCGCCCTGCGCCGGTAACCAGTGCCCGTTTACCCTCCAGACGAAAGTCCGGTAATGCCGGTAACGTACTGTTTGTCATAATGACTCCTAAACCTTCGTTTTTGCGGTGGGTGTAACCGTTCCGGCATACGGCACATCAATATTGCCGTAACGACGCACCCGCAGGTTTGCCTGTTCACCATGACCGGCAAAGCCTTCCAGGCCACACAGACGCGAGCAATATTCACCGATTAATGCAGAAGCCTCGTCGGTAACCACTTTTTGATAGGTACAGGTTTTAATGAATTTGCCGACCCACAACCCGCCAGTATACCGGGCCGCTTTCTTCGTTGGCAGCGTGTGGTTGGTGCCAATGGCTTTGTCGCCATACGCCACATTGGTACGCGGACCAAGGAACAGCGCGCCGTAGTTAGTCATGTTCTTGAGGAAGTAATCCGGATCAGCCGTCATCACCTGCACGTGCTCACTGGCAATTTCGTCAGCAATCTGCACCATTTCTTCGTAGCTTTCTGCCACGATAACTTCACCGAACGTTTCCCACGCTTTACGGGCATGGTCAGCAGTAGGCAGAATTTCCAGCAGACGCTCAATTTCTGCCATGGTTTCTCTGGCCAGTTTTTCTGAATTGGTCAGCAACACACCAGGGCTGTCCGGTCCGTGCTCTACCTGACCAAGAATATCAGTAGCACACATTTCACCGTCTACCGACTCATCAGCAATGATCAGGGTTTCGGTAGGACCGGCAAATAAGTCGATACCCACACGGCCATATAACTGACGCTTCGCCTCAGCAACGAACGCATTCCCCGGGCCAACCAGAATATCCACACCACTGATGGTTTCTGTGCCCAATGCCATTGCGCCGATAGCCTGAATACCACCCAGCGCATAAATTTCATCCGCACCGGCCAGTGCCTGCGCCGCAACAATGGCAGGAGCAGGTTTGCCTTTAAAAGGTGGGGCGCAAGTTATTACACGGGGAACACCGGCCACTTTTGCGGTGATAACCGACATGTGAGCGGAAGCCAGCAGCGGGTATTTACCACCCGGCACATAACAACCGGCAGCGTTTACCGGTAAATTCTTGTGTCCCAGAATCACTCCGGGCAGAGTTTCTACTTCTACATCTTTCATGGAGTCGCGCTGAATTTGCGCGAAATTACGCACCTGCGTCTGGGCGAATTCAATATCTTTCAGATCTTGCGGGGACAGCGAGTCCATACAAGCCTGAATTTCTTCCTTTGTCAGCCGGTAGTCTTCTCTGTCCCAGTTATCAAACTTAACGGATAAGTCGCGGATAGCCGCATTGCCCCGCTTTTCAATGTCTTCAAGTGTCGCTTCTACAATCTCGCGTACTTTGCGGTCAGCATCTGCTTTAACCTGCGCTTCCGCGCCCCGCTTTAACCAAATAGCCATGGTGGTCTCCGTTACAAATAGGGTAATTAAAAGCCGTCTATCACTGTTCTGGTGTGAACCACCGCCGGCGGGGCAATAAAGAACTCAGACACCAGCGACCGCCAGGCTGCAAAGCCTTCAGACTGCCGGAAAGTTTCCATATGCGCGTCGACAGAGTCCCAGCGCACCAGCAAAACATATTCGCCTTCGTTCTCAATCACTGCATCCAGAGCAAAGCTGTGGCAACCTTCTGCTTGTTTGAAGTGTTCCACAGCCAGAGAGACCGCTTTTTCAAAACGACTCTTGCTCTCAGGAGAAACGACCAGTCGCGCCATTTCTGTCACCATACTTTCACTCCAAAATTCCCAGGTTAATTGCTTTGTTAATTCCAGACATATTTGCCTGATAAACAAATTCACGCAGTCAACAGTTATAAATCAGTGAGTGTATTTATAAGAAATTAAGGCATGAAATCCGAATCCGAATTATTAATAAAATGTATCTGGAAAACGAATATTTAACCTTTGAAAGGTGTTTTACTATTTGTATCCACAATGAGAAGAAGGTGAATGGAAATGAAAAAAGTGGTGGTAACCGGTGCTGGCGGTTTCGTAGGGCAAAAGTTGTGTGACGCTATTCTGGCAAACCCGGACTGGCAGCTGATTGCCATTGATATGATATTGCCCGATTTCCTGAAAAATCATGGCAGGGTGGCGGCATTCGAAACTCCTTTTTCTGATGAAACTATGCTGTCAGAAGTGTTCTCATCACCCTGTGATATTCTTTTCCACCTTGCAGCCGTTCCCGGCGGTGCAGCAGAAGAGAACCCTGCACTCTCCAAAACGGTAAATCTGGATGGCACACTGACCCTGTTTTCAAAAGCGTGCGAAAATGGTCACCGTCCACGTATAGTGTATACCAGTACGATAGCAGTCCTCGGCGCTCCTATGCCTGACGTGGTAGACGACAATGCCCCGATAGTCCCGGCCATGACCTACGGTACTCACAAAGCCATGATTGAATTGGCGCTGGCTGATTTTTCCCGCCGCAAGCTGGCCGATACCGTTACAGTGAGGTTACCCGGCATTGTCGCCCGTCCTCTCGCCAAAAGCGGCCTTAAATCGGCTTTTCTGAGTGATGTATTTCATTTGCTCAAAGCGGGCCAGCCTTATATTTCCCCGGTGTCTGAACAGGCAACCATGTGGCTGATGTCAGTGAACCAGTGTGTGAACAACCTTTTGAATGCTGCCGTGCTGGACAGCTCACGAATGCCGGTAAGCCGCGTGGTTACGCTGCCTGCAGTGAGAACCAGTATGCGCGAGTTGGTTAAGGAAATTGCCTCGCAGACAGGCGCGTCTGAAGAACTGGTCAGCTGGAAGCCTGATGCATCGTTGGAAGAAGGGTTTGGAAAACAGCCGCCGTTGTTCACGCCAGCCGCAGAGCATGCGGGATTCCGTCACGACGGTGACATTACGGCACTGGTAAAAAACACACTTTTGTAAATTTATTGTTTCACCCTTGTAAAGCTATTGATGTAGCGGTATATTCGGTACATCTTACAGACGGGAGACATTCCAAATGATGTATTTTCTTTGCGATATTTTAACGATGTGCAATCCGGAAATTATTGAAAAAAATGAAGATGCGGAATCACCGGAAATTTCAGAATCGCCGTCATCATAATTGCGAAAAGAATTAAGAAAAGCAGCTTTATAAAGCTGCTTTTTTTTGATTTAAAATTCACTCAACACATATACAAGCGATTTTTATCGAAAAAGCCAACTCCCGGCGAGTTGGCTAAGGATGAGATTAAAACGCCCAGGAGGCTGCCAGGCCAAGAGAGCGCACTGAGTTGAGCCCCCATGTTTGCTGAATTGAAGTTAAGCCACGGTTATTTTCACCGGCATCAAAGGCCATAGAGACGGGGTATTTCTCATCAGTACAGTTATTACAGAATACCCACACTCGCAAGCCCTCATCGGTTTCAAAACCAGCGCTAATATTAAATGTAGTGATGGCATCCAGTTCTGTTGAAGGCGATGCAATACCGTAATTAATATCAGACCGGTAATATACGCTGGCATTCAGGAATCCGTAGACCGTAGCCGTGATTTCCTGCTCGTATTGAGCTTTCAGCGTGGAAGTGAAATCTGCCGCCAGTGGTGTGGAATATCCGGATGCATCGAAGAAGGCATCATCCGGGCCACACTCTGTTGAGTCCGGTGTACAGGATGCCTGTGCAAATTCATCGAAGGTTGAATCTAACAGGGCTGCGTCCCAGTAAAAGGTCAGGTTATCACTGGCCAGTGCTCTTACTGAAATTTCAGCGCCCCGCGAGGTTACAGTAGCAGCATTCTGTATGATAAACGCCTGGGCATCGAGATTAAACGACTGCGCCTGGTAATTATCAAAATCGGTATTAAACACAGACACATTGAAGATCACCTTGTCATCAAGCACTTTGCTCTTAAAGCCCGCCTCAATGGTTGTCGAAATTTCATCTTCTACTGCGAACGGAATCGCTTCGTTATCCTGATTGTCGGTATTGAAGCCCGGCGCTTTGTAGCCTTGTCCTACAGAAACATACATCATCAGGTCCGCGTCGTACTGATACTGAGCGCCAAGCTTCCAGCTCAGATTAGTGTTATCTACCGATTCGTAGAATTGACCACGGGGTCCACCTATACCTACATAATAGTCTTTCTGCATTTGCAGCACATCAGATGAGACCTCATCCTGCGTAACCCGTGCACCTGCGGTAGCAGTAAGCTTATCCGAAAGATAAAAATCGAATTGCCCGAATGCGGCATAACTGGTTTGCGTCAATGTAGTAACAGAGTCATTTCCCAAAAAGACATCGTTGCTATAAGGACAGCCCGGCGGCGGACCAGAAATCTCAGCTTCCACACAGAATGGGAAACCAACGGCCACAAACGGTGGCGGGCCCTGCACTTCCAGACTGTTAGTCATGTTCGATTCTGAATCAAAATAGAATAAACCTACCTGACCGGAATAGTTTTCAGTGGCAGGTAACACCAGACGCAACTCGTTAGAGAACTGTTCATACTCGTTTGTGTTCGGGTTATTTACGATATCAGGCAATGATGAAAAGTCGTTATGTAAGTTAGCGTCACTGTCGAAGTAACGCCATGCAGCAATGTTGATAAGCTCCATACCGTTATCAAATGCGTAAACCACCTCTCCCTGCAGACCACCGGTTTCTACGTCCAGAAACATTTCACCATCGGAATTGTTGGTCATGTTTTCCGGTCCCGCTACAATATTATCTGCCTCCAGCAGCGCAACGATCTCACTGTCAGGATCAACTGCACGGAACGTTCTGGCATAGCGCTCTCCGGTGCCTTCATTCTTATTGTAATCACCAATAAAATAGAGGCTCAGCGGACCATCTTCATACAGATACTTCACCTTAATCCCAGACTTTTCCTGATCTAAATCCGTGCGTTCAGTATTGGGATAAACGTTGTCAATAATACTGTCTTGCATCGAATACAAGGCGTTAATACGCAGAGCAGAATTTTCGGATACCGGCAGATTAATAGTGCCCTTGGCAATTTTACCCGTAGCATCTGTTGGCGTGGTATCTCTTAAATTGTACTCAAACGAAATATTGCCAGAGGTTTCATCAATTACAGGGCGCTTTGTCGCAATATTGACAAGACCTGCAGACGCATTTTTACCAAACAGTAACCCTTGCGGTCCGTTCAGTACTTCCACTGAGGCGATGTCGTTGAAGGGCTGGCCGGCCAGCGCATTTCGGCCCAGGCTTACACCGTCAATTGCCAGCGCTACACTGGGGTCGATAGTCTCGGCAAAAACCTGGGAACCTATGCCACGAATGGCGTAGGTGTTATCCTGCCCCACCTGCAGCGTGGGCGCCAGAGCCGAGAGTTGTGTCAGTTCATTGATATTCTGTTCTGCCAGATCAGAGCCATAGAGCACCTGCACACTCACCGGGACTTCCTGCAGATTTTGTGTGGTTCGCTGCGCTTCCACAAGGATAACTTCAAACCCCTTAGACTCTTCCGCTTCAACAGCATCCTGGGCGTAAAGCACCGGACTGGCGATCGCTGCTGCCAGCGCCGTTACTTTGAAAATTTGCGTGTTTTTCATTTTGGTTTCCTGTTTGTCTTCACCTGCAAATGCCATTAGCCGGGTTACCGCGATCTTTGCTGCGTTTCACCATGCCACCGGACATTACTCGCATCGCCTTTGTTAAACCCGTGTTCCTAATGACACATTCGATTAACAAAAAAACAAAATACAGGATTTCCCGCTATCTAAAACGCGAATTTAATGATGAGAGGTATCAATGAAATTAATACCATCATAGATAAAAAGAATTTTAAAAATCTAAGAAAGAAGAAACGGCCCTCAGATTGTACCCTCTTGCAGCGCTTTCACTGCTTAACCTGCGGAACTGGCTGTATGTCCCATCCAGGTATGAACAGAGTAGAATCCGGGGGCTCTCTGAAATACTTGCTTCAGGCCGAAGACAATAACTGAAACTCAGGGGAAACGGTTGCGAAAGTGAACATAAGGGAAGTCCGTTTTCGCAACCGCTATGGGTGACAAGCAGGTCTGACGACCTTCAAGACTCAACTGGAATGATAAGCTTATAGTCACTGTGATAATATGACTAAAATGCTGGCTGATTAGAAATTGATTCTTTAAATAGTATCAATTAAAAAGTGCAATGCTGATTTCATTTTTTAACTTTCTTAAAGTGACACCGCTTTTAATGCCAGTAAGATCAACACCCCGCCAGTGACTTTATCAATAATGCCTGCTTTGGCCTGAATCCGTTGTACTACCACCTGACTCGACATCACCACGGCAATCAGCGTGTACCAAAGCCCGTCAATTAATGCAGGGGTTGCAACGATAACCGCTGTTTCCGCCATGTTGCCGGCCACACCGATAAACTGACTGAACAGGGCAATGAAAAAGAGTGCTATCTTAGGATTGAACAATGATATTGCCAGGCCATCCCCCGCTGCTGCCAGCGCAGAGACTTTTTTGCCAGACTGCATTTGCGCCTGAATGCCGCCTTTCGACATCAGCGATTTTACACCAAGCCAGGCCAGATACCCGGCTCCCAGCCAGGTGAGTGCTTTAAACAACACCGGTGAATGTTGCAGTAACACGGCCAACCCTGAACTGGTTAATAACGCATAGAAGAAAACGCCCGACGCATGAGCCCATGCAGTACAAAGCCCGTTAAAGCGCCCGCCGGACAGCGCATGTTTAGTCACAACCGCCAGACTCGGACCAGGAGACATGGCTCCCAACAAACAAACAGAAAATAAAGTGAAAAATACAACGATGGTCATGATGCCCCTCCAATTTCCGGCATTGTAGAAGCATCATAAGCATAACTGGAAATCATAAGATATCATTACAGTTATGATTTAGAGTAATACCAAAAAGCGGTCAAAGTTGGATTGAGCTTTCGCAATGGGCAATAGCGTCTTTTACCTGCTCCCGCGCCCATTTATGTCTGATGTCGTTATCATATTTTGGATGCCAGATAAGCCAGTACTGGTTTTCGTCAACGTCGAAAGGCAGTGGCTTGTGCACAATTTGCCAAGTGTCAGCAAGGCTCTCAGCAATGTGCTCTGGCATCACCATCAGCCCGTCGAATACTTGTAAATGGCTTAATGCCGCATTGAAGAAGGGTACCCGCAAATGAACCCGACGCTGTAAATCATGCTGCCGTAGCATGTCATCAACAAAGGTATCTTTGTCAGCCCCACCAGTAATTTTAATATGCGGATAAGCAATCAATTCATTCACGGTGACATGCTTTTTTGAAGCCAGTGGATGTGACTGGTGCATCACCAGCACCGAATGGTCCGCGCCAATGCGGATACCAGAAATGCCATCCGGCTTTTGCGGCAACATGGTGGAGGCGATATCGATATTGAGTTCGTGGAGCCGGTGAATGTATTCGGGCTCCCATAGTCGCAAACTCACCGCCAGATTTGGCGCCTGCGTATTGAGCCGCTTGCATACGTCCGGCATGACATACTGGGCGACATAATCACTCGACGACAGCACCAGCTCGCCAAACCAATTTTCAGGGTCGAATACGGTTTCAGCCAACAGCAAATCGAAATCGTCCATCAGCGTGTCGAGCTTCGCTTTGAGCATTTCGGCTTTGGGCGTGAGGATCAGCTGGTTGCCATTTCGCACCAGCAACTCGTCCTGCCAGATATCCCGAAGCTGTGCTAACTGCCTGCTCACCGCCGACTGGGTGATATGAAGACGTTGCGCTGCTTTGCTCACATGGGCTTCCTGCAATAATACATGTAACGTACGAAGCAAGTTGAGGTTGGTATTTCTGAGCATGATAACGGGCTCTGGTGCGACATTATGTCGCATTGTAGCAGACCCTGTGAGAAGGAATAATCCGCGCTGATTTTTAAACTTTCGGTCAGAGATTTTATGCCTTTCAAAAACGCCCGCTTTCTTCCTGTTTCTCCCGTTTTGCTTTTTCCGCTTTCCACTTTGTTTATCGCATTATCGCTGAACGCTCAGGAAACGGATGCGACAAATGCAGACAATAGCCGCAAAGGCGACATAAGCTTTTCTGTTGGTGAACGGATTAAAGTGACAGCGAAAGCATCTGCAGACGCCAGCCGGATGCTTACCTCTGTAGACCGTTTATCCGGAGATGCGGTTCGTCAGCCAGATATTGATTATGCCCGGCGTGGTACTTACCGAATTTAACCAGGGCACCACCAGCGGAAAGCTCTCATTTCGTGGATTTAACGGCGAGGGCGAAGTGAATGCGGCCAAACTATTAATCGATGATATTCCGTCAAACGCAAATAGTGGCAACATGCCCTATCTCGATATGATCCTGCCCATCGAGATTTCCACCCTGGAGCTGGTGCGGGGCACGACTGACCCACGCTACGGTCTGCACAACATTGCAGGCAATGTGAACTTCATTACCCGCACCGGTGGCGATTACACCGACGCAAGACTGTCTGCAGGTAGCTTTGGCAAATGGGCTCAGGCGCTTATCTTATTCCGCCTCGCCAGACCAATCTGGAACCTTCAGTAAACCGTGGCTGGGAGGCGGGTATCGCCTACAAATCAGATGCCAGCACGAGTGCCCGCCTTACGCTTTGGAATCAAACAGCTAGCGGCGAACTGAAACGTCGACTGAACGATCCAAATGGTGATTTTGAAAACCTGGGGGCCACTGAACGGCAAGGTATTGATTTGCAGGGTGCATGGTCGCCATCGAAAGATTCTTCTCTGTGGGCAACACTCGCCTGGCAGCAAGCCGAAATTGAGACGCCCTCTCCGGATCAACCCGAACTGGCGGGCAACGATATTGATCATGTTCCTGAGTGGGTTTACTCTGCCGGTGCCGATTATTATCTGAATGAAGAAATCATGCTGTCAGCGGTATTGCGCGGCCAGACAGATTACGAACTGAACTCTGCCAATAACGCCGGAACATTTAGTGATTTCACTCTGCTGAATCTGCTTGCCCGATACCGCGTGTCAGAGAACACCGATGTGATGCTGGAGTTGAAGAACGTAACTGATGAATATTATGAGTATGTTTGGTGGGATGGTAGCCAGAGTCTGCATAGTCCGGGTGAAGGGCGCGCCGTCGCAGCGTCAGTCATGCTGAAGTTCTGACGATATGGGCATCAACTGGCGAAAGGTTCACAGACGAATCCACCTGTGGTTGGGTTTGTCTGTGGGGTTACTATTTACCGTCATCGCGCTATCCGGCGCGATACTTGTTTTTTATAACGAACTCGACAGCGCTTTAAATTTACCCGCCACGCAGTCACAACACGCAGCAGCCTCGCCAGACTATGACACCGTGCTTAAAACACTGCGTGCAGCCTACCCTGATAAAACCCGTTCATGGCGCTTTGAAGTCACGAACTACGCTGACGTTATTCCGGCCCGCTATTACAATCCAAAAGAGACAGCAGGAGAAGACTTTGCACCTATGATGGTGTGGCTAACCGCCGATGGCACCACCGTTTTACGGCGTGATTTCTGGGGGCAGTATTTCGTTACCTGGATTTACAATCTGCACTTTCGTTTATTGCTGGGTGAAACCGGCGGCATCATAGTGGGATACCTGGGCCTTGCGTGCACATACTTGCTGATCAGTGGCTTGATTGCCTGGTGGCCCAAACGGGGACAATGGGCCAGGCAACTGCGTTTTAAGCGCAAGGCGAATAAAATCGGGCTGCTATACGACTGGCACAAAACCCTTGGTTTAATCAGTGCTATTCCGCTTCTACTGCTCTGTGTGACCGGCGTCATGTTGGCACTACCGAAAGAATCCCGCTTTGTGCTGGAACCTGTTTTTGGTCAATCGCAGTTCGCAAAATTTGCCTCGGAAAATGCCACGTCTGCACCACCCGTTATTTCTCCGGCACAGGCACTGGCTATTGCAAAGCAGGCATTGCCTGACAGTAAAGGCGCCTGGATTGAGACACCGGATGCCGAAGGCTCCCGCGCCCACTACCGCATTCGTTTGCAAGTATCAGGCGACCCTTCCCGCCGCTTTCCTCACAGTTATGTATATATCGATGGTGCGTCCGGAAAGGTACTGGAGGTGTTTGACTATCAGCAACAAGGCGCGACGAATACCATCATGAACTGGCTGCATCCGTTACACGACGGTACCTATTTCACTCTGGCAGGCCGGATATTGTGGTTACTCACCGGCATGCTGACACTGGGGCTTTTTATACTGGGTTGCTGGCGCTGGATGCTGCGCGCCCGCCGCTGACATATTGATAATAATTATCATTTAACTTAAATTGATGCTTTGTTCAGGTTAATTGGATAAGTATGTCTACTCCCCCCGAAACTATTTCCTATTCTGATGGCAGACCCGGCATACTCGTTATTGAAGATGACCAGTCTCTGAATGATCAATTATGCGAATTTCTGAACAACCATGGCTATCTGACGACACCCTGCTTTCGCGGGGATGAAGGTCTCAATCTTGCAGTCTCCCGTACATTCAACCTGATCCTTCTCGATATCATGCTACCAGGCCAGGATGGCCTCACTGTATTGAGCATTCTGCGTAGCTGTAATGACACGCCAGTGATGGTTTTATCCGCCAAACATGCAGAAGAAGAACGTATTCGTGGCCTGAGCGCCGGCGCTGACGACTACCTGTCAAAGCCATTTAATACAGAAGAATTGTTATTACGGGTAGATGCCATACTGCGACGCTCTATGAAAGGAAATTCGCTACAACATGGTGAGTTGCAAATCGATGATTTAAAAACCGTTAGCAGGCAACAGGAAATTTTTGCAAACGGGCAAGCATTGCAGCTTACACCCACTGAATATGGCCTTTTGACTACCTTAATGCGAAATCATACTCAGGTGCTCAGTAAGGTATTTCTTTATCAAACCATTTTGCACCGCGCATTCAGTCAGTACGACCGGAGTTTAGATATGCACATGAGCAGAGTCAGAAAAAAGCTAAGCGGGGCCGGATGGGATGGTAGCCGCCTGCAAACCGTCCACGGCAAAGGATATTGCCTGAGATGAACCGGATATTGTTCTGGAAGTTATTTCTTATTGTCGGCACGGGAGTGGTCGCGCTTTTCTATCTTATTGATATCGCAGTGACGCAAATTGAAAGTGACATGAGCATGTTGCAGGAAAGTGATGTCACCCGGCTCAATGCGTGGCGTGACAGCGCTGAAAAGCTCCTTGAGGCCGGGAATGATGAAGCACTTGAAAAATGGCTTTCTGAACTGCAGCGAAAGGAAAATATCTGGGCTGCTGTCACGCGGGCGGAAATTACACACCTTGCAGGAAATACGTCCCGCAGAGATGAATACACTGGCTACAATATGGGCCGGAGTACCGAATGGCAAATTCACCTGTATTTAGATTACTTTCCCATTATGGAGCTTCCATTCTCGGACGAAAAAACCAGTCTTTTGGTTGAACTGCCTGAGCGGATGAGGCCGGGCTCATACTGGACAATCACGCGGGTCTCCTTGCAGGTATTTTTGCCTCTCATTTTACTGATTACGCTGAGTTATGTGCTTTACAGACATATTATGTCTCCCCTGAAAACGCTGGAGAAAGCCACCCGCGCATTCAGTGCCGGAAAATTTGATGTCAGAGTAAGAGAGCATTTAGGTAAGCGTGATGATGAGCTGGCGCACTTATCCACGACTTTCGATAAGATGGCAGACAGAATTGGTGACTTAATTATTCACCAACGGCAGCTAATTACGGATTTATCACATGAACTGCGTACACCGTTGACGCGGCTCGACATTGCCATCGAAAACCTGCTTACCAACACCCCCCGTTCTCCACAAGAAATGCAAACCAAACTGACACGGGTTCATAGAGAGTCTCAGCACATACGCAAGCTGGTCGACGATACGCTAACGTTGTCCTGGCTAGAAAACGAAGCGCCGGAATTACGTAATGAATCTATCGACTTAGTATCTTTGCTCGATGTGCTCATCGAAGATGCCAGATTTGAATTCCCTGATCGCCAGATAATTGGCTCACTGCCAGAAGAAGCAACGATTTATAATAGTAACCATCGTGCACTGGGTCAGGCCGTAGAGAACATTTTACGAAATGCTCTGCGCTACACGCCGGCCGGAAAAAGCGTACATCTTAGCCTGGAAAAAGCAGTGGATGGTTACCGCATTACAATCATCGACGAAGGACCGGGCGTGCCCACCGAATTCCTGAATGCCATTTTTCGCCCGTTTTTTCGTGTAGATAAATCAAGGCCTGCAGAGAGCAACAGCTTCGGACTAGGTTTATCACTTGCTGAGCGACAATTAAAAGCCATATCGGCCGCAGTATCAGCATCTAATGGCGCTGGTTCAGGTCTTATAATGACTGTGGATTTACCGCAAATGTAACAAATGTAAAAGTCCTGTCTCTTGCCCTTAAGGTTAATGATAATAATTCTTATTCATAAAAGAAAAGGACTCAACCGTGAACAAAATCGCGCTTGCCGGCTTTATTTGTGCGACATCAGCCCCTACATATCATCTCTATGCGCAAGCACTCCCTGAACAGCAATCCGTTGAAAAAATAACGGTTGTCGGAGCGGCTACCAATCTGAGCATAACGGCTGAAGACATTGAGCATTATCAGGCAAACGATTTGGAAGATATTTTCCGCTATTCGCCCTCAGTAAGCGTTGGCGGCTCGGTGGGAGTAGCGCAAAAAATCTACATTCGCGGCCTGGAAGATGCGCTGCTGAACGTGACAGTGGACGGCGCACAACAGACTTCTACTTTATTCCACCATATTGGACGTGTAACGCTCGACCCGGATTTACTCCAACAAATCGATATTCAGGCCGGAGCCGGTGAAGCGACGAGCGGTCCGGGGGCTATTGGTGGTTCTATTCGTTTTAAGACGAAAGATGCGAATGATCTTCTCGCTACAGGTGAACAGTTTGGCGGCAGGCTGAAAGCCAACTATTTTACGAATGACGGGCGCAGATTAAGTGGCACCGTCTATGGCAAGCTAAGTGATTCCTGGGGCGTACTTGGTTATTACAGTGATATTGATCGTAACGATATGGAAGATGGCGAAGACAACGCGATCCGCGGGTCATCAGCGGATCAAAGCATGCTTTTCATCAAAGCCAGCGGCAATATTTCGGCAAACCAGTATCTTTCCCTCAGTGTTGAACAACGTGACGAAGAAGGGTTGTTCTCTGCCCGTCCTAACTGGATAGTTCAACCAGAGGACCCGCTTTATTCCAGTGAAGCAAAACGTGACACCTACGTCGCAAACTACCGCGTGAATGTGAATACACTGGTGAATATAGAAGCGACTGCTTACTCGACCAGTTCCTCTTTCCGTGGCGGGCGCTTCGACTGGCTGGCTGAAATTGACACCTATGGGTTCGATATCCGCAACACCAGTGATGTTCAGGCCCACCGGTTTATTTATGGTGTTGATTACCGCAATGATGAAGTAGACAGTGGCTATGCCGTTGCACAACCTGAAGAAGATCACGGAGAAACAGGAAGTGTCACAGGCATTTACTTTCAGGGCTACAGCGACATAACCAGCGACTTACTTTTGAGCTACGGCGTGCGTTATGACAACTACCGCTATGAGCAAAAGATCTTGCTTGACGATTATTACGGAACACCGATAACAGAACCTGCAGCAAAACTTAACGACACAGAAATGAGTTACAATGCGGGACTGGCCTATTCGCTCACAAAGGCATGGACACTGGGGCTCAGCTATGCCGAAGCGGCAAGAGGCAAACAAATCGGTGACGGCTTTACCATCGACAGCTATTTGTACGATCGCTCTGAGAACCCGGTCGTCAACGACGGGTTAAAACCAGAAACGGCAGAGAATATTGAGGCGTCCGTAGAATATCAGGCGAATAACTTACATGCCCGTGCAGCCGTTTATCACTCTGCGATTAATGATGTCATCTATGACGGAGCCAACAGCACCTCTGTCTACAACAATATCGGCACCATCGATTCAAAAGGCTTTGAATTCGATTTAGCTTACCGCTGGTCTGACTTTGACTTCTTCGTTGGCTTTTCTTCTATGGATGCAGAGTTATCGCCGAGGAGTTCGCTGTACTCAACAGATTACGGCAGTATTGATATCAATGGTTATGAGTTTTTAGGTTTAGGTAATAGCCGTGGCAATACCTGGGTAGCGGGCGTCGAATATTTAATCAATGCCGACGCGACTATAGGGGCAACGGTGACCAGAGTAGACAGTTTAACCATTGACACTCTGCATGCCGATTTAGATAACGGTTGGGTTGATGCATTGTACGCATTAGAGAAACCAGGCTATACCACTTTAGATCTTTTTGCCCAATGGCAGATATCTGACAGCTTCATCGCCAATGTTGCTCTTACTAATCTGTTCGACAAATTGTATCGCGATCACTCCAGTGTCGGTGATTACAGTGGCGTTGCAGGATACGAACTAGTGGTTGGCCCCTACGAAGCGGGGCGCGATATTCGCCTCACGGTCACGTACGATTTTTAATATCAGTACGCTTTACCAAAATTAGTCCTGAATAAGGCTGCACTAAGATATGCAGCCTTCTTTGTTTTCACTCTTTACCCCAACCACTGATTCAGCACCACGTGGGTTTTGATTTTGATAATGTCGTCGATGGTATCGATATGTTCGCGGATTTCATGTAGCCGGCGCATGGTTTCTGCTTTTATCAGCACAATCAGGTCGCACTCGCCGGTAACACCGTAGCACGACACTACCTCAGGAATGGCGCGAAAATAGGGCACCACATCCGCGCACCGTGCCCGCTTGTGTTGGATTTCCAGATAGGCTGCAACGCCTTCTTTTTGCGATTCTGACAACATAACCTGATAGCCGCGGATCACATTGTTCGATTCCAGCTTCTTAATTCGTTCTGTGACAGCGGAACGTGACAGGCCCACTTCATCAGCAATAGCTGAAATACTGGCCCGGGCATTTTGCCGGAGCTGAGCAAGAATAGCCTGATCGAATTTGTCCATCGTGATTCCGTCATTTTGCAGGTAAAAAGTCTTTCTGCCGTCAAAGTGACGGCAACAACGCGCTGAATGCACGCAAAGTAACACGTTATGAAGCGCAAAAACGCAGTATATTACGCAATTGAAATTAACGCAGTACGATTGGGTTTGTTTATCACCATGCACGATGCAAATAACAAAATTGGACGCTGGCAGGGCGCAGGGCTGCTGACCACCACTTTGCTGGGTACCAGCGTATTTATTCTGCCACAGATGACCATCAACACCGCTGGCCACTGGGCGATGATCAGCTGGCTTGTGCTGACAGTGGCAATACTGCCCGTTGCCATGGTGTTTGCTAAACTCTCCTCCCGCTACCCTCATGCGGGCGGCCCGGCCTATTTTGTTGAAAAAGCGTTTGGCAAATCTGCAGGCAGAACTATCGGTTTGCTTTTCTTATTTGTGGTACCTATTGGCGCGCCCGCGGCCATCATTATGACGTACTGGTTTATCGAAACGCTGTTTGGTCTCTCACCAGACTGGGCGCTGCCCGTTCAACTGGGCATCATCGCGCTGCTGTTTGCGCTTAATTATCGGGGTATTCAGTTTTCTTCGACCCTACAGCTCATGCTCACGCTCGTTATTACTCTGGTAGTTATTGCCATGCTGGCAGGTCAGCCTGTGGCGTCGGGCGAACAGCTCCATGAGGCAACGACGACGCCCTTTGATATGAATCCTATGCTGGCCGCCATGGGTATCGCGTTCTGGAGTTTTCTGGGCATAGAAGCCATTTCCCATCTGGCCGACGATTTTAAAAACCCGGGGCGGGATTTAGTCCCCGCAATTATGACCGGCACATTACTGGTGGGGTTAATTTACCTGGGCTGTACCTGGCTGCTCATCGAAACGCCAGTGTCTGATGCTTTGAGCATGGTCATCGTATTTGATCAGATTTTCTCCGGTGGCGGTGCGGCGGTTATCGGTGCACTCGGTGTGGCTGGGGGTCTGGCAACCGTGAACGTATACACAGCCAGTCTGGCCCGGTTAACCTGGAGTTTAAGCAACGATAAAGTTTTACCGGGTTACTTCCAAAGCCTCAACCAGCACAACGTGCCTCAGCGGGCACTGCAATGTGTGCTTGTCGTCATGACTCTCACTTTGATAATCACTCACTACGGTGCCTATAATCTGGAAGACCTGATTGGTTGGGTTAACGGCGTATTTGTACTGATTTATCTGGCAAGTATGCTGGCGGCTGTCCGCCTTTTATCAGCAAAGCACCGTCCACTGGTAATGCTAAGCTGCCTGTTCTGCGCCACCATCGCTGTGGGACTGGGTACAAAGATGCTTTATGCGCTGGGATTATTCTGCGTGTGCGCGCCACTGCTTTGGTATCAGCAGCGCCACCTGCAAACGAAGCTCAACAGTTGTCAGTGAAAACAAAAAGAAAAGGCCGCCTGTGGGTTTGGGCGGCCATTGTTATCGTTAGTTGCTCTTTTCAGGCGCAAAAACAGGCATTTTACTCAGCTCGCTTCTGTCGAAGGCCGGCGCTTTAAATAAGTACGGATAAAAGTATTTCCGTAATGATTCATGGTAATCGCGCACTTGCTGTTCGTAATGCCATGCCGCTACCGGATCGGTTTCCGCTAGCCGGGTAACACTTCTTGAAACCCAGCTTGCTGGCGACAATACCGACAACCAGGATGCTGCCTCGTACTTCTGTTTCGCCACTTCGCGGTATGCGAGAGACAAAGGCTCTGCGGCCTGATCACCGGTCTGCTGAAATGCGTAATACCATTTCCAGTCCCACAATGAATCCATCTTTGTATAAGGCTTCCACTCGGGGTGACGGGCGGTAAAAGCATCCATTGTAGTTTCAAACGGGAGCTCCCATGCACCGTTTACCGCTTCCCTTTGAGTCATCAAGATTTCGCCGCCCTGTGGTCCTGTAAACATACGCTCAATGGCCACACTTCCCAGCGCCGGCAAAACGAAGCTGCTGACCAACCATAAGCCCAGAAGTGCAGACGCCAGATGAGGTGCTGAGGAGTCTTTCTTACCAAACCAGTAACAGAGTGCTGCCCATAATGCGATGTGCAATATGGTGATCAGCGACACCAGAACAATATGGATAGCCAGCGCCCCGTTCCACACCGCGCCAATCCAGAACGGGATCAGCAGCGCCAGAGACAGGAACGACACCATGGAAACGGTTCTTGGCAACCACAAACCAAACTTTCGGCGGGCTGACACCACCAGCAATGCATACCGGCCGGACGCACGTTCGGCGGCGCGGATATCATGCAATAACAAGATGGTGATCAACGGGGCAAGAATACTAATGACGAACGTGAAATCGATACGCCCTGCCATAGCCATTTCGGGATTACCGGTATCAGACTCGTAAATTTGCCCTTCCAGTGCAAGCGCGCGGATGCGGTGCTTCCATGGATAAGAATCACGGCTTCCCAACCCGGCGAATGCGAGGTTTGAAGGCGGATCGTAAGTCAGACTAAAGGCATAGTATGCCACACTGCCATAACCGGTTTTCTGTTCCAGCACTTCAGCGCGGTCGATGCGGTCGGCGTCGATAAGCCGTGATATTGTCTCACGCTGTTTTTCTACTTCCTGCGTGCCTGTCCACACCGAAAATGCCGACAGAGCAAACGCAACAAACAGCAAGAAAACCACACTCTTTTTAGTCAGGATAAGCCCTGATTCACGCTTTAAATCCGTCCAGTTCATGCGCGTCTCCCTGCAAAAAATACGGCACCAAATAAAACAACAATCAACACACCTAACTGAAAAAATGCCGTACTGCCAGAGGCCAGTCTCTGTGTCACGGATTCGGGCTCAAACGTATAGGCTTCCAGCATTTTCCAGTTTGCAGAGTCGACTTTTGCTTTCTGACGGTTTGCTTCACTCTGGTACTTATTCGCGTCATCCGCATAAGACAAAGCTTCGGCATGGAGTTTGTTCAATGACTGCACAAAATCGTAACGCACGGCTTCTGCTTCTTTCAGGAACCGGTGATAGTTTTCCAGATCGGTTGCTGCAAGTTTCATCGATAAGGTCTGGATAGCAATGGTAGGAGAAATCCAGCCAAACTGGCGGGCAACATTAGCCTGCGCCTGCTCCTCATTCATGCTTTGCGACGCAAACCGGTTGATCACTGCGGTGAGGTCTGCTTCTGACTTTTGTGCTACAACGCCTTTGAAGTTAACCGGCAAGTCCTCAATACTTTCTACATTGTATTTAGCCAGCAAATCACTTTTAAACTTCTTAAAAGCAGGATCACTGTCGTCGTGACCGTCGCCTAATGTACGTAATTCCTCGAGAACAGCAAAATCAGTCTCCAGCTTCCCGGGCGACGAGACGGCCATTGTGGCTGCACTTACAGAAACTCTTGGCAGAACAAGACAAATAGCGATCCAACTGAAAATCAGAACACCAAAACTGCTCCGGTTGGTTGTGGCAAGCACGGAAACCAGCATAACTAACGCCACCCAGACCATCAGATAGAGTGCGTAACCCGCTAAGAATGAAAGTGCAGCAACGATACCCGCGCCCTGAAATGTAGCGTAAAGCGCGCCAAGGGCCAGCGGTAACAGTACCACCCCGGCGGCCATGAACAAGGCCAGGGTCTTACCGGCAATCAAAGTGAGTGGTGATACACCCTGCACTTTGAGGAATGTGAACGTACCCGCCTCTTTTTCGCGGGTAATCACGCTGTAGCCCATGACAATAAGTAACAGAGGCGCAAGTATTTGTAAAACGGTTGCGGGCGATAGTTTACCCAGCCAGTTAAGTCCGGTACTTTGCTGCTGGCCCGAAAATGTCGCGCCGTTCTGACGGTGACCTTCTAAAAAGATGGCAGTACCTGTGTATGTATCGATGCCCGGGTCAATGCGGCCAAGAGGTGTTGGCGTACGAAACAGATAGTGACCGAAATGCACCATCCGGTGAGGATGGCGGTCTGGCTGGTCTTCAAAAGCGTGCTCTGACTCAGACTGCAGAATATGACGGCTATGATTATCTGCGTCCACCGTCATTGCAGTAATCACCACTGATGCCAGCGTAAGAATAACCGTAAAAATTAATACAGTAATAGCCAGTTTCGTCCGTAACCAGTATCGCCATTCATCTTTTGCGATAGTAATTATTTGCCTGCTCATGCTGCAACCTGTCCCTTCGCAAAAGCTGCGTGTACCGCTTCAGTATCAATACTCTCGCCGGGGTTAGCAGTGAACGTTCCTACGATTTCACCGTCACGTAACAGGCCAATCCGGTGTGCCACATGGCAGGCACCATATACATCGTGAGTAACCATGAGGATGGACTTACCTTCACTGGCAAGCTGGCTGATAAGACGGTTCAGTTCATCGATAGCAACGGGATCCAAGCCAGATGTGGGCTCATCCAGAAACAAAATGGGCGTATCGCGCAGCAGCGCAAGGGCGATAGCTGTCTTCTGACGCATCCCTTTCGAATAATGACTCATCTTCTTGTGCCATGCGGTACTTTGCAGTGCCACACGTTTCAGGGCTGACTCTATATCGCCGGCACTGCGTGTCAGTCCTGCCAGAGAAATGAAGTATTTGATGTTCTCAATAGCACTCAGGTGCTCATAGAGCATGACTGATTCCGGCAAATAAGCCACTTTCTCGCGGATGATCTCCGGATGTTGTGCCACCTCTTTACCCTGCACTTTCGCAGAGCCGGAAGAGGGTGAAATAAGACCCAGAAAGGTTTTCAAGGTTGTCGATTTTCCCGCACCGTTCCCGCCTAACAGCGCCAGCACTTCACCCTTTTCAATATGAAAAGCGACATTTTTTAAGATTTGTTGCGTGCCGAGCGTGACACACAGATTATCTGCCTGTAACGCATATGCTGTTTGTTCCATTTTCTCTGTTCCGTTATCACACTAAATATAAAATGTTATAACGTAACGATATGTGACCACAAGCAGCTTATCGCACATCTCGCTATATTAGACGTGCGAGGCTTAGTTAAAGCCTCGAATGAATAGCACTGCGGTACGCATCGATGGCAGGCAGCAGCGAGGTAATAAGCGTCGCTACTACCACAGCACCAATAACCATTGCACTGTGTGCGTTAAACACATTGGCAGATAAAAACAGGCCGTACTCACTGGCCAGCCAGCCTTTCGCGCCGGCAAAAATAGATGTGACTAATCCCAGTGACACGACACTGGCACTGACGGCAATGACAATGGCTTCGGTTAAAATAAGTAAAAACACCACGCCGGCTCCGGCACCTAATATACGGAGCACTGCGATCTCTTTTTCCCGCTGCTGCATAGAAGCCAGCAGCATGGTAGACAGGCCGAATAGTGACGACACCAGGATCAGTACGCTAATCACACGCAAAATATTCTCTACCGTGCCCATCATTTTCCATAACTCAGCCATAGCGACGCCGGGCAGAATGGCCATGAGTCTGTCATCTTCATAATTGTTCAGCGCCCGCTGTAAAGTGAACGTGGCAAATTTCGATTTAAGTCCCAACAACACGGCCGTTACGCTGTCAGGCTGAACCAGCGGATTGGAAAAATCATCGGGGTTTGCAAGGATGGCTTTCAGTTGGGAAGGTGCCAGATGCATGGCCTCGATACCCGCTAAACTCACATGTACAGTTTTATCAACCGGCGAGCCGGTAGGCGCGAGGATACCGGTAATAGTGAAAGGCGACTGGTCGTGATTAGTAAAGCTTACCGCCCCGGTACCATGGGCAATAACGATCTTATCACCTGTCTTGTAGCCCAGCTTCTTTGCCACATCCGCACCGATGACGGTGTCGAATATGCCTTTGAACGGTTCGCCGTCAGCAAAGGCCAAATGCTGCTTATTGCCGTACTTATACTGATCGAAGTAGGTTTGATTGGTCCCTAACACGCGGTAACCGTGATGAGAGTCTCCCAGTGCAATGGGAATTGCCCAGCTCACCTGTTCGTTATTTTCGAGCATTTCAAAACTGTCGTATTCCACGTTATTGGTAGGACTGCCCATACGGAAAATACTGTAGAGCATGAGGTTCATCTGTCCGCTTGGCGCACCGACAATTAAGTCCACACCGGACACCGTGCGGTTGAAGCTGGCCTCTGCCTGCAAACGGATGTGCTCAACACTGAGTAATACACTGATACTGATGAGCAACGAAAGAAAAGTAAGCAGCACTGACTTCGCGCGGCTTCGTAAACTGCTTACTGCAAAAGATAACAACATTATGCCACCTCACTGAATGAGCATAACGACTGCAAAGACACTGATGACGACAGATACTGCGCGAGGCTTTTGTCATGACTGACGAAGATAAGCGTAGTGTGATGTTGTTTACACAGATCAATCAGCAGAGTCATAAATGCATCACGGGCATCGGTATCCAGCGCAGAAGTCGGCTCATCCACCAGCAGAATTTCAGGTTCATTGATGAGCGCGCGGGCAATGGCCACACGTTGCTGCTGTCCCACACTTAAGCTTTTAGCTGACTGGGTTAACACTTCTTCAGACAGTTTAAGGGCGTTAATTAAGCCCGCTGCTTTGCTTTTGATATTGCCATTGTTGCCACCGAAATAAGCGGCCAGTTCGATGTTCTTCAATACACTGAGATGAGGCACCAGGTTAAATTGCTGGAATACCACCCCGATGTGCCGGGCACGGAACCCGTCGCGCTTACCGGATGACAGTGAAGAGAAATCCTCGCCCAGCAAGGTAATATCACCGCTGTCTGCGTTCAGTACACCGGCCAGCATATTCAATAACGTGGTTTTCCCCGAGCCCGACGGGCCATGCAAAAAGATGCGGTCACCTTTTTCCACTGTCCATTCCGGCAGTGTCATGCGGGTTTTACTTTTCGGGTACTGATGAATCACATCTTTGAGATGTATCGCGACAGAAGCCGACGAAGTGCTTGTATGCTGACTATTCAAACTGAACTCTTATCGTTATTATAGAATCTAGTGATGTTATAACATCGGATATTTTATCTAACCAATAGCGACGCTTTTAATGAAACGAATCCTGAGACAAACCGCAATTTTAATGTGTATAAGTGCGTGTCCCTTCAGCGCGTCACTATCTGCTGCCGAATATGAAGAAATAGAGTGGACTGCGTTGATGCCGGCAAGTGATTTGGCGGCGCTGCTGGACCCACCTGACTATCTAAGCAATGTTAAGGACGGATCTCAACAAGATTCTGTAAAGGCATTCACACAGAACTCGTTTGAAGATGAGAAAGTAGAGCGTTTCAAGCAGGCGTTAAGCTCTGTGCAGGTCATTCCTGAATTTGACGGCCGTTCAATTAAAATTCCGGGCTACGTGGTCCCCCTTCAACAAAATGAAGAAAAGTTGGTGACCGAATTTTTCATCGTTCCCTACTTTGGTGCCTGTCTGCATATGCCACCGCCACCGCCTAATCAGATTATTTATGTGAGCTACGAGCAGGGACTGGAGTTAGAGGATTTACAGCAGCCTTTCTGGTTCGAGGGCGAAGTGGATATTCAAACCCGTCAGCATGAATTAGGCACTGCAGCTTACACACTGAAAGTGGACAATTATGAACTTTTTGAATAAAGCGCTGCTGATTCCGGCAGGAGTGATGAGCATTGTTTGCACCTCCGGCGCATCAGCCTGTGATTTTCACGGAGAAGGTATGGCAGGTTTTGCTGCTTACCACCCTATGATGCAGCAACACATGCAACAGACGCGATTCGACAATATCAGTGTGACTGTACCCGGCAAGGTAAGTACCTCAACAGGGGTAGAAACAAACAGCGAATTAGCCTTCTTTGTGCCAACATCTTTCTACGATGTCAGTGTCAATATCAAAGGCAGCGAACATATAAAATTACTGTCGGAAGAATCAATTCGCATTGCCGGGATAACAAAAAAATCAACGATGATTTTCCGTGCCATGGAAAAAGGAGAGCATACAATAACCGTGATCCTCACGGCTAAACGGGGCTCAACACCGGTGAAAATTGAGAAGACGCTTAAAATTCAGTCGGTGTAGGCAGGCCTGAAATGCACGCTAAAGCAGGATTAATCGTTGGCCTGGCTTTACTGGCAGGCGTAGTTGCCGGGTTTCTCCTGACCGGCGGTTCACCATTTCCGGCTGAGTCATCCGGCCTCAGCAAAAATGCCATTTTTGTAAGCAGCAATGAAGATTTGCGAAGTCAGTTTGAAAATGAAAAGCCATGGCATGCAGGTTGGAAAGACTTACTGCCGGAAAACGAAGCATCCCTCATAAAGCAGTACCAGCCCGACAAAACAAAGCCAATGAATGAACAGGTTTTCACATCCATTCAGGCGTCTTTCGATGCTGACTACCAGGCAACGCTGACATCTACAACTACCGTGAAAACGTTGCACAACAGAGCCGTTACAATCAACGGCTTCATCGTACCGTTAGAGGTGAATGACCAGCGTGAAATCCTGTCTTTTTTTCTTGTCCCTTATTTCGGCGCCTGTATTCACTTCCCTCCCCCGGCACCTAATCAAATGATTTATGTCCGCTCACCTGAGGGCTTTACCATGGACGGCAGCAGCGATGCGTATACCATTAGCGGAATTCTGCAGGTGGCCATGTTTGAAGACCCTGTGGGGACGTCTGCTTACCTGATGGACGCTGTAAGTATTCAACCTTTTTCAGGTAAACCCGACGACGTAAGGGATCACGAGTTTCAGACTTACTGAAATGCCTTACATAAAATCCAGTGTCATGATCAGGCGTTTTTCACCGCTTTCCAGCAACGGTGATCGGTGCACAATGGCTCCGTGCTCATTGCCTTCCCATGCGGAACCTTTCAACAGCGCGATGTCGCCTGCCTGCATGGTTTGAACATCCAGCGCAGATTTCATTAGCCCTGACTGATCGTCCGGCAACCCTTTACTGGCATGCCCCAGCATGGCGCGGTTAACCGCATGATTCGCTAACCATTGTGTGCCTTTGCCAGCGTAGGTCGTGATAAAACGGCAGGGCACACGGTCGATATGAAACCGGGGACACATGGCACTGTCCAGTGTCCGGATCCGCAGGCCAACCCGTTCAATGTCAAAGAGATAGGCAAACATCTCTGTCATCCGGGCGATATCGTCTGATAAGGCACTCCCCCAGGCTTTCAGCTGGTCAATTTCATCAAGCTGCTCTGGTATCTTGCTGGTTATGATTTCTTCGGTTACGTTGAGCTTTTCACCCTGTGCCAGCCGCGCTTCTAAAAACTGAAGCAATTGCGTATTAAGGCTGCGCTCCCAAATTACAAGGTTATTGTGATCCCGGTATATTTCCGCCAGTACCTCCGGCACCTCGCCGGTAACACACTGGCGGATGTCGTCAAATTGCAATGCTGCACTCATGATGCTGCCTCCCATTTTGGAAACGGATCATCGAGCATTTGCCAGACGGCTTTTCCCTGCACCATCATTTCATCTTCCAGCAAACAGTCATTCAGTGCACAGGTAATCGCCTGCTCATCAAGATCCTGCCCGATAAAAACCAGCTCCTGTCTCATATCGCCGAAAGGCTCTTCCCATTGCTCAGCAATACTTTTCAGGTAATCTTCATCATCCGGCCACTGGCTTTTATCAATGGCTTTCCAGAACATGCCGCCGAAACCATAACGGGCAATGCCTCCTGCCTGACTCCACTGCCCGGCAAACTCCGGGCGGCTGGCAAGCCAGAAAAATCCTTTCGAGCGCAATAACTTCCCGTAATTTTCACTGCCATGTAAAAATTGATAGAACTTGTCCGGGTAGAAAGGCCGGCGCGCTTTATAGGTAAAGCTGCTTATGCCATATTCTTCGGTTTCAGGTACGTGCTCTCCGCGTAGTTCTTTGAGCCAGCCCGGCGCTTGTTGCGCTTTGGCGAAATCAAATAAACCTGTCCCCAACACCTCACGAATATCAATCTGACCATTTGCAATGGGCAAAATCTTTGCCGATGTATTCAGCGTTCTGAGGATAGCAGTGAGCTTCTCTGTTGCCTGCGGCTCAACCAGGTCGGTCTTACTGATCAAAATGACATCAGCGAATTCCACCTGATCGATGAGCAAATCTGATACGCTTCGCTCATCATCATCGCCCAGTGATTCCCCTGCTTCCTGCAAGTACTTCGCTTCATCGAAGTCACGTACAAAATTCACCGCATCCACCACCGTCACCATGGTGTCCAGGGTGGCGACATCAGACAAAGACACGCCGTCTTCGTCGGCAAATGTAAAGGTTTCAGCTACCGGCAATGGCTCTGAAATGCCCGTAGACTCAATCACGAGGTAATCGTACTTGCCGCTTTGCGAGAGCTCTCTTACCTCAATCAGCAAGTCTTCACGCAGCGTGCAGCAAATACAGCCATTGCTCATTTCAACCAGCTTTTCTTCGCTGTGATTCAGTGATACGTCACTTTTAAGCAGCGAGGCGTCGATGTTGATTTCACTCATATCATTCACAATCACCGCCACGCGCAAACCATCGCGGTTATTAAGAATATGAGTTAAAAGAGTCGTTTTTCCTGCTCCCAGGAAACCCGACAGTACAGTAACGGGTAACTTATTGTGGTGCATGGTGGTGGTGCCTGTTCTGAGAGTTTAACAATTGGTATTTCAGGAGTGCTCACAGCGGGTGAGGTTTCGCTTTCGGAAGTTCTGAATATGTGCGATGACGATAAATAATGAGGCGATTATGGTTAACACCGTCTCCCCCGCCTCCCCGACAGTGTCATGAGCAACCGTGCCGGCGAGGGTAAGCAGTAACAAACCTGCCAGTCCGCAGGAAAGTACTTTGCCATTCTTGTGGTGCCGGTAACCGGCAAGTAACGCCACAAGACCTACCGGTATAACAAAAAACAGCAGGACCTGATGGAAGACTTCGTGGTCGAGGATTGCCAGCCCGCCGAAAGTGGGTAAGGCGATGATTAATAATGGTGTGAGTACGCAGTGAACAACGCATAAAGATGAAAGTGCGATAGCGATTTTATCGCCCACTTCCTGAATCCGCGGCATAGTATTTCCGTTGTAGAGAGGAGTATTTTGCATGTGATATTTACCAGCTTACTGTTGCGCTCTGAGGTGTAGCGTCAGCCATCCCCTGACCTTTGTCGTTTACCCACTGAACTTCCAGGGCTGACAATGATGGCGCCAGACGAAAAAGGGTTATCGTCATTTCAGAAATGTCGTCACTACAAGATAATTGATAGGCTAACGTAACATCTTCGTGATGGTGCGCATCATGATGATCCTCGTCGTGATGATCCTCGTCGTGATGCTCCCCGTCATGGTGTTGCTCATCTTCATGCTGCAGGCCATGAGTTTCATGGCCGACGTCGTGTTCAGGAGAGTCGTGGTCGGGAAAGTCGACCTCCTGACTGACCAGCTGGCAATTTCCGTCTACAGAGAAAACGTTGCTGTACTCACTTATTTGTTTTTCGATTTGATGTACCTGCTGCATCTGTTCATCACTTTCCGGTGCATGCTCGAAACCCAGTAAATCCGCTGCAGGAATTGAAAATTGAAGCTGCCAGTTACTCTCATCCTGGGCAACGAGTAACTGTCCGTGTCCGTGAACATGCTTGCCTGCCAGAGCATAGGCTGCAGAAAAAGGAGCTAAACATAAAAGAGCGGCTGCGGATGTGGCTGCAAGCCCTGGTGTATGACACAAAGAAAACATAATTTTGCTCCTGAGAGTTAGTTTGAAGGAATACGTCGCATTCCATTTGGTTTTACCGGTAATGCGACGCCCGGGGGTTACAACATGTTACTCGTGCTCAGCGGCAATCCCGAGCCAGCTTAGAGAAGCAGGAACGAAACCAGGTTCAATTTCTCCGCTTACAGCAGCAGATTCGATATCTACAATCACAATATGAGAAGCAATCGGGTCAGCGACATAAACCGTCCCCGCGCTCTGAGAAACTGTCATCGAGAAGTTAAGGCCGTCAGGCATGGTGGAAATATCCGCGTCACTGATATCCACCCGCGCCTCAAGCTCCCAGTGCATATGGTCATCATGGGCGTGGGCTGCCATTACCGACAAATAACCCTGACTATCTAAGATAAGAAAATGCACACCATCATAGGAAAAGCCGTAAGAAACCGGGGTGGCGTCCGTTTCCGGCTCCCAGTCAATCTCTTCCATCTCACCGTCATCAGCATGAATGGCCGTAATAACGGCGGCACCGCCACCGTGACCGGAAGCAATACCAACAAAAGACGCGGCGTCATGGTGGGTGTATACAGACCCGATGCGCATGTCACCCACGGCCTCAATGTTGGCAATTTTCGATGATGAATACACTTCATCAGTTGCCGAAAGAACAAGTACACCATCATTGCATCCGAAAACAGCAAAACTGTCATTCATTGCTGCACCATGCAGATCAGGACATTCACCGGCAAACAGTTGCTCCTGCTCATAAACACCGTCATGCAAGTGATAAACGCCAACACTGTCTGGCAGCACCGGGTTCGCTGAAGTGGTTTCGCTGTCATCCCGTCGAACCGTACTTATCAGCATGTCACCTGTTGGTTCAGCAACACCGTGCATATTAACATCGTAAGTCAGGGTATTAACGGAACTTGCTTCGGCTGCAATGTTGGTATCTGTTACCACCTGAACGGATGCAGGTGAACTGCTGTCAGCATCACCGTCAAAAAACACTGCAAGCTGGCCGTCGTGACCCACTACATGGGTAGGACGACTGCCTGTCAGCGCAAAAGTCGTCATCGCCGGTGCTTCTTCATAGTCATGCAGGTGCTCAACATGATCTTCCCGCCAGAGGCCGCCATCCACGAATTCAACGAGGTCATTGGTGCGGCTGGTGATAACAGCAAACCGGCCTCCAGCTGACGTAGCCAGCGCACTGTCGCTGTAGGTTGTTGAAAAGGTGTCAAGAAGGCTGTTGTCGTCGAGATCAAATATTGCCAGCGTGTTTGATTCTGCATCAAGAACGGATAACCGGCCGGCACTAACAATTGTATACCCGTCATCATGATCGTGGTCGTGATCGTCATCGGACTCATCCACTATAGGATCCTGCTCAATGATGGTGGTTTCTGCGTCACCGCAACCGGTAAGAAATAAGGCACTGATCACGCTTGCAAGAAAGCTGAGCTTTTTCGTTGTATTCATTTTCGATTCCATTGATGAATTCAGGTTTAACATTAGAAGTAACCTCTCAGACCAACACCAAAGCTGCGGCCTGGACGGGGAGCAAGATCTTTAAGAAATGATGAGTGGACTCTTGCTTCCGTATCGGTAAGGTTGCTGCCTTTCAGGTACAAAGACACGTCCTGAGACAAGACTTGCATGTCGTAAGACACAAAGGCGTCCACAAGGGTGTAACCGTCAGTAACGGTTTCATAGTCTGCAATGCGGTCTTGCTCAGCGTAACGGGTAATATCGAGGTTTGCGGTAATCACTTCCGACTGATAGCTGAATTGTGCTCCGAATCTCAACGGTGGCGTTCGGGGTAAATCACCGCCATCTTTCAGGCGGGCGCGTACATAATCCGAAAATACCTGCGCCTTGAACTCGTCAGTCACCTGCCAGGCAACCTGCGCCTCAAAACCATGTAAAATCGCATCATCTGATTCAAACAGGTAAACCGGCAACTCACTGCTATGATCGTGAGCCTCCTCTGCCTCTTCTTCACCATGATCATGACTGTGACCACTTTCGGCAAACAGCCCCGTATCGATTTGATAGTAGTAATTATCTATCTGGTTATAGAAAGCATTAAAAATGAAGCCAATGTCACCATCAGTTTTTCTGAAGGTCACATCGATGTTGTTTGCCGTTTCTAAATCGATGGCTTTTGAAGCCAGACCTAACGCACTTTCTTCATCACCGGTCAATTCAAACAACGCACCGATCTCATAAGTACGGGTACCGATATGAGGACCAAATGACAATAACTCTGATGCAGAAGGTGCACGCTGAGAGCGGGATACCGAAATACCAATGTTATAGCCGGGTGTAAAATCCCACACTAAACCCGCTGAAAGTGAGACTGGCGTGAATTTCTGATCCACACTAAACACACGGGTAACCGTTGTTTCACTCTCGTGATCATGGTCATGTTCGTCTTCAGCTTCTTCTTCATCATGAGCATGAGCAGAAAGCTGAGGCAACTGCACCTGAGCAGCGTCGAGAGTAACCCGTTCAATCCGCGCACCGAGTTGTAACAGGAAGTCGCCAAAGTGCCTTTCTTCCATCAGGCCCAGAGCAATCATTTCCGCTTCAGACGGAGGAGTAAATGCTTCCTCCCCCTGCGCGGCCACTTCACTGTTTTTATAGTGAAGACTTAAGCCACCCTGCCATTCAGAAAATGGCGAGTGCATAATATCGAAACGGATTTCGTCGGTAGTGTTTTCAAAAATTGTACCGGCAGCGCCGTTTTCAATTTCGGCATGTTCGTAATCGGTATGGCCCGCGCGAAACTGAACGCGGTCAATCCATTCTCCTTTTAGCCGGTACTCACCAAGAACCTGTACCTTTGTTTGCTCAAGATCAGCAAACACATTTTCTTCGGCTTCTTCGCCACCATGAGAATGTCCGGGAATACCGTATTCACGGTTAAACCGTTCTACCGCCACACCCACGTAGCCGTTATCCATCAGATAGCTGCCGCCGAGGGTCAGCCCGTCAGACTTTTCAGCACTGTTTTTAACAACATGTTCAGCATCCTGGCCGTCTTCATCCATGTCCGGCGCAACGGGCGTGTCGTAGTCGTCAGACTCCCGCCAGTAGCCATCTGCATAAACGGCAAATTTATCAACGCCGGTGGTAACATTAAAAGAGCCCAGTTTCTGGTTATTCACCGAGTCAGTTTCGAGCAACCATTCGCCCCGGGTATCATTGTCTGTCGGGATCCGGCCGTCTACCACATTCACTACACCGCCGATTGCACCGCTGCCATAAAATAATGTTGCCGGCCCCCGTAACACTTCTATCTGCTGAGAAGTAGACGCTTCAGAGGCAACGGAATGATCAGGCCCCACGCGGGATACATCACTGACATCCAGACCATTTTGAGCAATCAAAACCCGTGGCCCGCTTAATCCGCGGATGATGGGTGTACTGGCTACATTGCCATGAAAATTCGACTGTACGCCCGGCAGGTTCTCCAGTGTATCGCCCAAAGTAGCTGCCTGTTGACGTCGCAATGACTCTCCGGAAAGAACACTGACCGGCGCCGCCGACTCCATGGATGAAAGATGCATGGGCGTTGCAGTCACATCAATAACTTCGATGGCACTTCTTGTCAGCGCCAGTTGAATATTTGCTGGTGACTGCTCTCCTACCGATATGGTTTTGTGCAAATGAGCATATCCGGGAGCAGAAGCATGGATGACATACTCACCGGGTTCGATTTCCGGAAACACAAAGCTTCCGTTCGCATCAGCGACAACCTCAAGCCCTAATGCTTCAATCTCAATGGTTGCCTTAGCCAGCGTCTGCCCTGACGCATTTTTAACTGAACCCTGTACCCCTTGCGCATTCACGACAAAGGGAATGACTGTCGCGATGGCCGCAGCGACATAGCTTAGCTTAAACATCCACTCTCCAAAGAAATGTTATATTATAACAATTAATAGAATGTTATAATGTAACAAGTGCAATTACAACAGGAAAAGGATGATACGCCGTGACCTCACCACTCATACCACAAAGCTATCAGGAATGGGTGCACTGCATTACCGTTGAATGTGGTCTGCAACTCGACAGTCAATTTATAGCTGCCCGTATCGGGGCACTGAGCAATGAAAAATCTGAACACACACGACAATTCATACAGTTGTATGGAAGAAGTCATCACACCCGGATTTTAGGTTGGTTCCGGCAAGCTGGTCAGGAGGAAAAATGAGGGAACTCACAAAAGAGCAAATACTGTCCGCGTCCGAAGATGAGTATATGAACGATGCGCAGCTCGCCTTTTTCAAATCGTTACTGCTCGAACTTAAAGACAAGACCATGCTTCACATTGAAGATGTAAAAGAGTCATTAAGCTCTCCTCCCGAATTCAGTGATGATGTAGACCGCGCACAGTATGAAGAGGAATCCAGACTGGCCCTGAGAATTCTGGACAGAGAACGCATGCTTCTGGGCAAGATAGCCAAATCATTAAAGCAAATTGAAAACAAAAGTTACGGCTATTGCCTGGAAAGTGGCGATCCCATTGGTATACCCCGTTTATTGATCAGGCCAGTTTCAGAATATTGTGCTGACATCAAGCAGATAAACGAAGGCAAAGAGCAACACTTTTACTCAGGCAGGAAATAATGCGTATTAACCGGATATCGGCGGCGGTACCCACCAACATCATTACCGGTTTTCTGGGTGTGGGGAAAACGTCCGCTATTCTGAACTTACTCAAACAGAAGCCCGGACATGAGCGCTGGGCGGTACTGGTTAACGAATTCGGCGAGGTAGGTATTGATGGCAGTTTAATGCGTGGACAATATTCTGAAGAGAAAGGCGTGTATGTTAAAGAAGTGCCCGGCGGGTGCATGTGCTGTTCAGCAAAGCTGCCAATGCAAATTGCTTTAAATCAGCTGCTGGCGAAAGCCAATCCTCACAGGTTGATTATTGAACCTACCGGGCTCGGACACCCGAAAGAGGTGATTGATATTCTCAGCGAACCTCACTATCACGATGTCATTTCACTGCAAAAAACAATTACGCTGGTTGATGCCAGAAAACTGTGTGACAGGCGGTATACAGAACATGACAAGTTTAACCAGCAAATTGATATTGCGGACCTTATTCTCGCTAACAAGCAGGCGCTTTACTCTGATGCCGACAGGAATGCACTCAGAGGATATATAAAACAGCGAAAAGGAGATATGTTCACTACGCTGTTTACTGACTTTGGCGAAATAGCCGTGAATATCCTCGAAGGAAAAACACAGATATCACAAAGGTGGGGTCACATTTCGGGCCAAACTAAATTTCCGCTGCCGGACACTCAGGGTGCTCCGGACGTCCTTCTTCCTGAAAACGGGATCCTCAAATCTGAAAATAGCGGCGAAGGATACCGGTCTGTGGGCTGGCAATTTGACGTCCGCTATACCTTCAGGCGTAAAGCATTCAGAGATTGGGCTGTGACGTTTAAAAGTAGCCGGATTAAAGCTGTGGTAATCACAGATGAGGGTGTTTTGGGGCTCAACATTGAAGGCGATGAAATGACGGAAATGTTTCTTGATGACTGCACTGAGAGTCGTATTGAAATCATTGCTCCGCAGACAGATGACTGCCGGGAGCAACGATTACTGGACTGTATTAAAGCTTAGCGACATCCTGGGTTTTCACACCGCATGCACCATGACTGCGTTTTTCATGGAAGGCCACTTCCAGTGACTGCATCATCGGAGCATGATGGTCGATAGTCAGCAGATGTTTTTCTACCCGTCTGGCATCAAATGCTGTAAAGAATGATTTCAGGAATACTTCGTTGGTATCGTCCTGCACCAGCACCCGGGCACCGGTCTGCACGATAATAATGTCATCGTCTTTTAAGTTGTAGCGTTTCGCCAGAGACTCGATTTTACTCAGATACGCTTCGGCTTTTTCCGGTGAGTTAGCAAGGATAGCCGGAATTTTAGCGGCTTCAGACAAAGGGATTTTTTCTTTCCCTAAGATGTACATATTGTCCTGCGTGAAGTGTACCCAGTTTTTTGAAGCTTTTTCTACAATCGCAATTTGTGCAGCGTTTTGCGCCTGTTCAAGATAACTCAGTCCTGTTTCAGGATAGTCTGCCAGTAATTCCAGATTCAGTTGCACCTGCGACTGAGAGTTATTGCCGATAACGGTAAGCAGCTTGTTCTGGCTCACATTTTCGGAACTGGCGGTTTCACAAAGATCACTTGGAAGATAATAATACTCACCCTCGCTGATGGCGCTGACGGGTGAAGACACGGCGGCGAACGCCAATACTGCTGCACTACATAACTTTTTCATAATCTGTCCTGAATGGGTATCTGCATCGACTGATTAAAAATGTAGCACAACAATATCGTTTTTATGGTTCTGGAAAAAGATACCTTTGGATGGGATTTGAAAACTTTCAGGTATGAAATTTTATTCGTTTAGGTTCTGCCACTCTCGTTCAGACGGCGTACCATTTCATCATCCAACCGCAGCAAAGCCGCTAATTCTCTGAGGTAGACCTTCTCCATATGGTTCTGTTCATCGATTACCAACAATGATGCCAGGTATATTTCTGCGGCCATTGCGGGTGAAGTTGCCATTGCCGCCACGAAGGTAATTAAGTTTTGTCACTTAACCGGCTGACAATACAGCTCAGCGTACCGGAGAGAGATTAAGCGCGCCAACCTACTGGAAACCATACCAAGGCCGGCGCCAGGGACTGTTACGTTATTGCAGAGAGTTACCTACGCCGATCACCAGCGTGGCAAGAACAAGTAAAGAGATACCGGTCAGCAGCAGCATACGACTCTTTTTATTGCTGCCTTTCCATTCCATCAACGCTAATCCCCACAGCGTGGAGAAAATGATGATACTGGCCATATGAATGGTCCAGCTGGAGAACTCGTACTTACCCATGTTGCTTTCGCCCATGGTGTAAAAGAAGAACTGGAAGTACCAGAATGCACCGCCTAATGCAGCCAGCAGATAGTTTTTCACCATCGTGTTGCCCTGCAGACGCTCAGTGCCTTTGGCGACCTGACCAAAAAACTCTTTGGCAGAACCATTTTTCGCAATCAGATAAATACACCAGACGGCGTTAGTCGTTAAACCACCCAGCAATACAACACACAATACAGGCAATCCCTGCCAGAGATGATCGGTGCCGGCTTCAAGAGTCAGTTCACGGATGGGTTTACCCGCCGCAATACCGAAAGCAAAACAGGCAGACATGACGCCGGAAAACGCGGCGATGGCTAAGCCTTTTTTCATATCAATGGTTTCGGCTTCTTCTGTGGTGCCGAGACTCCGGTTCTTTTCAGCTGTCGCCCTGGCAACAACAATAACTCCGACGAGGGTCATCAACGTACCGCCTACAGCAAACTGGCCACTGGTGGTCGCCAGTACGGCACCGATAGTGCCATCGAATATAGGTGGGCCTAACGTCCCTAATACTGTGGTAAGACCCAACACAATAGCCATGCCGGACGAGATCCCCATGTAGCGTACAGCCAGACCAAAGGTTAAACCGCCAAAGCCCCAGCCCAGACCCCAAAGGAAACATTGCTGCAATGTGCTTGCCGGCGTACTGCCCAGTACACCAAATAAATCTTCGGTCTGGACCATCGCGAAAAACCACGGGCACAGGAACCAGCTGAAAATACCACCGGTCAGCCAGAAGATTTCCCACGACCACTTTTGAATGCGTTTGTACGGAACATAGAAACTGGCAGAGAACAAACCGCCCAGCCAGTGAAACAATACCCCTAGTAATGGATTTGGTGTCATGCCTTTACTCCCGGTACACCACCCGCATGTAATTTTTAAGTAACGGGTTTACATCATTTAAACAATACAATTGCCAGCATACACAATAATTTTATGTAAATCACACACTTTTAATCATTTCCAATCACAAATATTCAAAAGTAGTAATCATGAGGTGCAGGGATACGCATACAGTGATGTATTTAAAGGAGATCCGTAGAACTGTTAACGGATTGGGTCGGGCTTAAAGAAGAGAGGGAGAACAACATAAAGATTGCACGCAAGCTAGCCTGCATGCGTGCTTCATTTTACAAAGCGTACAAAACGCTTATCTGAATCGCACGTGGTCGCGGTTCAGCTCGCTGATTTTGCTGCAGCCCATCAGGCGCATGTCCCGTTCGATTTCAGCCACCATTTGCTGCATCGCACGCTCTACGCCCTTCTGACCTGCCGCTGCCAGAGCATAAAGATAGTAGCGCCCCAGTCCGACTGCTTTCGCACCCAGCGCTAATGCCTTGAGTACATGCGTACCGCGCTGAATACCACTGTCGAACATAACATCAATCTGGTCACCGACGGCATCAACAATTTCAGCCAGGTGATCGAAAGAACTTCGGGAACCATCAAGCTGACGGCCACCGTGGTTTGAAATCACAATGCCGGTACAGCCGATATCAACGGCACGTTTAGCATCGTCGGCACTCATAATGCCTTTGAGACAGAACTGGCCGTCCCAGAATTTCACCATCTCTGCCACGTCTTTCCAGTTCATCGACGGGTCGAGCATATTTGTAAAGTAGTCACCGATAGAGCTGGTTGAACCGCCCATATTAATGTGGGCATCAAGTTGCGGCAGCGAAAATTTTTCATGGGTGACATAGTTAATGCCCCACGCCGGCTTAGTCGCAAACTGCCACAAACCCGCCAGATTCAACCGGAAAGGAATGGAGAAACCGGTACGTAAATCCCGCTCGCGGTTACCGCCGGTAATGGAATCGACAGTAAGCATCATCACTTCGATACCGGACTCTTTCGCCCGTTCCATCATGGCCCTGTTGAGACCGCGATCTTTATGGAAATAGAACTGATATACCTGAGGCGTGTCGTATTGCTTAGCAATTTCCTCCATGCTGACTGTGCCGAGGGACGACACACCAAACATGGTACCGAATTGCTCTGCGACCGCTGCCACAGCCCGTTCACCCTGATGATGAAACAAACGTTGCAGTGCGGTTGGTGACAAATAAACCGGCAACTGCAGTTTTTGCCCCATCACTTCAACGCTCAAATCAATATCTTTCACGCCGGTGAGTACGCGGGGGATCAGATCACACTCACGGAAAGCCGACGTGTTACGGCGTAACGTGGTTTCATCGTCAGCACCGCCATCGATATAGTTAAAAATTGGCCCGGGCAAACGCTTCTGCGCCAACTTACGAAAATCATGAAAATTATGACACTGGCTTAATCGCATTATTGTTTTCCGTTCTCATGCTACAGATCCACAGCCCTCAGATACAAAACAGCCCGCAAACGCGAGCTGTATCTTCAGGCCAGATTCACAGTCCGTCTGAATCAGACGATACCAGAACCGGTGGCATTGGGGTCGCGTGGACGCTCTTTTGCCATGGTTTCACGATAACCAACACCTCGGTAAACACCAAGAGGATTGATTGGTGAACCTTTACGGTAACGCGCCATCGCCAGAATAGGTGATACATCCAGGTTGAACGCATTTTTCAGCTCAAGTGACGCCATCAGTGCATCGTTGTCTTCCTGGAAACCATACAGGGCTTCGCGGTTAACCAGCAATGCTTTTACGTAAGAGCGCTGTACCTCAATGGCTGAATTGATCAGGCTTTCTGCAGGATCGGTCACGTTGTGTGACTGATCAAGCATGTACGCCGGACCGAACTCGTCCTGCTGACGATATTCAGCATCAACCAGTTCGTTGAAGATCAGGAACTGCTGATACGGATGCAGTGAACCACTGTCCAGGTCATCGTCGCCATATTTACTGTCATTGAAGTGGAAACCGCCCAGCTTCTTGAACTGAATTAAACGCGACACAATCATTTCAATGTTGGTATTCGGTGCATGGTGACCCAAATCAACCAGAGACTTACACTTAGGCCCTAAGTGCATAGCGGCCAGCAGGTTTGAACCCCAGTCCTGAATAATAGTGGAGTAAAATGCAGGCTCGAACATTTTGTGTTCAATGTGCATTTCCCAGTCATCCGGCAAGCCTTTATATATTTCTTCCATGCTGGCAAGGTAACGCTCGAATGCACGTTGGAAATGTTGCTGACCGGGATGGTTTGAACCGTCGCCAACCCATACTGTCAGGCTTTTAGCACCGAGTTGCTGACCGTAGCCAATTACATCAAGGTTGTGCTGAATCGCCAGCTCACGGGATTCTTTCTTAGTGTTACTCAAACTACCATACTTGTAAGAATGTTCCTGACCACGCTGATCCTGGAACGTGTTTGAGTTCACCGATACCCACTTCAGACCATACTCATCGGCTTTTTGCTTCAGCTCAGAGAAATCGTCAACCACATCCCAGGGGAAGTGAGGTGATACGCTGTCAGTACAACCTGACATTTCGTTGATCACTGCGCAGTCTTCCAGCTTTTCCCAGATGTTGCGTGGCTCGCCTTCACCCGGGAAACGGGCAAAACGGGTGCCGCCGGTACCTGTACCCCATGAAGGTACGGCAACCTGGAATTCACCGGCCAGCTCAGTGATTTTCTCAATATCGATATCCTGGCGTGCCAGCTTTTCTGCAAGTGCAGCGTAATCTGCGTCTAAGTGCCCTTTCAGCTTTTCGTTGTCATCGCTGATAATGGATGCATCAATTCTTCTTAACATAAGTCACCTCTTATCTCAGGAAAGCTTCATGCAGACCGCCGTCTACACTGATCACTTGCCCGGTTGTTTTGCTCAGTTGACCGGATACAAGAAGATAGGCCGCCTCGGCTTGATCATCCGGTGTGATAGGTTGTTTGGTTAACGTGCGCTGTGCATAGAATTGCGCCAGCTTGTCACGTAATTCTTCCGTGCTTTCACTTTCATCATGAGCAATGTCGTACTTGGTCAGTGATGAAATCACGCGGTCTCTCGGGAACATGTTACTGCCCTGCACAACTGTTGCCGGTGCCAGTGCATTCACGTTGACCAGCGGTGACAAGGTAACCGCCAGTTCGCGAACCAGATGGTTTGCCGCCGCTTTACTGGTGTCGTACGCCAGAGAACCTTTCTTCGATACAGCTGCATTCACGCTGGTAGTCAGTACCAGTGCGCCTTTCAGGCCCTGCGCTTCCCAGATTTTCTGAGCCGTTGAGCCAACGACGTAACCACCTTTCACATTCACGCCGAAGCTCAGGTCGAAGATTTGATCATTCTTCGCCATGTCTGCGCCTTCTGCGATGAATACACCGGCAGTCACAATCACTTTATCCAGACCGCCATACGCCAGCAGTACCTGTGTGAACAGCGCTTCAACGGTTTCACGTTTAGTGATGTCAGCCTGAAGTGCCACAGCCGGGCCACAGGCAGAAATTCCAGTACCGGCTACACCAATTCCCTGACCATACTTGTCGGTAAGTTCTTTCGCGGTGCGCTGTGCATTCTCAAGATTAAGGTCTGCACACACTACGTGGGCACCTTCTTTAGCAACACGGTGCGCTGTCGCTTTACCGATACCGTCACCGGCACCAATCACCACAACCACGTCGCGGGCCAGTGGCGCTTCTGCCGGCATACGCTGAAGTTTTGCTTCTTCTAACGCCCAGTATTCAATATCAAACGCTTCCTGAGCAGGCAGCGCGGTATATTCAGAAATCGCTTCTGCACCACGCATTACTTCAATAGCACAGTTATAGAATTCTGCAGTAACGCGGGATTCACTCTTGTTCTTACCCCAGGCAATCATGCCTACACCCGGAATCAGTACAACCGTCGGGCTCGGGTCACGCATAGCCGGAGAATCTTCACGCTTACAGGCTTCGTAATATGCCGTGTAATCTTCACGATATTTTTCCAGACCGGCTTTAAACTTAGTGATCAGGGTATCGAAATCATCATTCTGCGGATCGAAATCGACAAACAGTGGCTTAATCTTGGTGCGCAGGAAATGGTCAGGACACGATGTACCTAACTCAGCCAGACGGGGCGCATCGACACTGTTTACGAACCGCAGTGTGGCATCGTCAGTTTGAACAGTACCGATGAACTTCACTTTATTAGAAAGCAGGCCACGGGCTACCGGTAAAAAGTCTTTTAACAGATCAGTACGGGCCGCATCGTCCAGAGACTGATACTTCTGACCGCCAAAGGTCATTTCGCCTTTGTCGTGCTCTTCAATGTAACGTGCCGCTGTTTCGATAACCCATAAAGAGGTTTCGTAACAGCTTTTACTTTCAGATGACCAGTTGGTATGACCGTGCTGACCTAACAGAATACCCCAGATGTCAGGGCTCGCAGCGTAAGTGTCTTCACACAGTTTCGCCGCTTCCCAACCGGGACGCATCCACGGCACATAGGCCAGCTTGCCGCCCCAGATCACTTCAGTCAGTTCTTTCTGCGCCTTACAGGATGCAACGGAGATAACGGCATTCGGGTGCAGGTGATCAACGTGCTTTTCGTCAATCATTGAATGCAGAGGCGTATCAATCGACGAGGCCCGTGGATTCAGACAGAAGTTACAGTGCTTGAACATGCCGACCATGCGGTCTTCACCGGCAGACTTATAGCCTTTATCTGAATAGTCCTGATACACGCCGTCAAGTGCGTTCAGTTTGTCCTGGTATAAAGAAGAGAAGTTTTCTTTCTTTGATGTACGCAGGTCGCCACCGGAACCTTTTACCCACAGCACTTCAGTTTCTTCACCGGTCAACGGATCTTTTTCCATTAACTTAGCCGAAGTATTACCGCCGCCGGTATTAGTAATACGCTGGTCTTCGCCCAGCTTATTCGAGCGGTATACCAGGTTTTCTACGGGATCGAGTTTATCTGCAACCTCGTCTTCCCACAGATATTTAACGTGTTTGTATTCATCTGGCTGATAAGGCATTTATAGGCATCCTGTGAAGTTAATTAATTGAAACTGGTCTTTTGTGAGACTCATTAATTCATTAATGATTCAATATACATCCAATACAATCTTTGTCAATCATTTCCAATCACAATATAACAGAATTGTTACAAGTATTTTAAGGGTTGTATAAATCTATTCAGGAATGACGCTTTGCGGATGTTTAGCAGTTGTTAATGAAGGCAGGGCTGATTCAGAGACAGAAGCTGAAAAGAACGCGGAAGGATACCGCGCTCAGTTTGTACGAGTGGTAAATCCTAATCGCAGGCCTCGACCACAATCACATTCACACCGAATTCGCGGATTTTATCCAGTGCTTCCGGTGCTGCATTGCTGTCGGTGATGACCGTATCGACTTCAGACAATCCGCAGAAAATCAGATTACCTTTCACACCAATTTTACTGCTGTCAGCCAGTACGATAAGTTTATCGGCCCGCTTACGGAGTTTTTGCTCCGCCAGAATTAACAACGGATCGGTTTCCATGACGCCGAATTCACTGACACCGGGTGAACCCATGAACATTTTACTGCCACGGTAGTTTTGTGTTGTATCGTTTTCAAATGAGCTGAGAATGATACTTTGCTTGCGGTACACTTCCCCGCCGGGTAGGGTTACCTGATTCTGACTGTTTTCCAGTAGCTCATGTGCAAGTACGAAGGAGTTCGTCAGAATGTTCATGCGTCTTTCGGCGAGAAACTCAGACATCATGAACGTGGAGGTACCGCCATTGATGATAATAGATTCGCCGTCTTCACACATGTCAGTGGCCGCTTTGGCAATGAGTTGCTTGGTACTGGTATTGCGCTCTCTGTCCACCAGAAAAGCATTACCGGAAAGGCGGATATTAGACACGGTCTTACTGTCTAACACCTGCGCGCCGCCGCGAATTTTTTTAATTTTCTTCGCATCAGCCAGTTTGTTTAAGTCTCGACGAATGGTCGCTTCAGACGAGTTAAGTTGCGCGCACAAGTCGCGCACACTCACAAAGGTGCTCTCATCAAGGATATCCAGAATGAGCTGGTGACGTTGCTTCTCCAGCATGGTGTTGCCTGTATAATTGTTATTCGTGTAAGCGATAATATAGTCACCTGTTCAAGCACAATCAATCAAAAAACCAAGTTTTTGATTGAATATGATAGATTCATCCCATCGATTTGTACCACTTTTCCCGGTACGCTTCCAATTTATCAAACGCAGAAGGTTCACAGGGCACTAAGTCCAGTTCAGCTGCAGCCTGCTTATCAAAGTGAATTAAACTTGCCGCGCCCATTACTGTTCCCGTGTTATCACGGGAGAGCATGACAGTCTGGTCCGGACGCAGCTGTGCGACTAACTTGCATAACATGGGGTTCTTCAGGAAAGCCCCTTCTATATATATTGTGCCGGTTGAATGCAGATCAGTTAACCGTTGATCAATCATCAGCGCACAGTACAGCGTCGCAATAGCCTGAGGAGCAGGCGGCGCATCCGGACATAATTGTTTCGCAGTAAGGCCACCGAAGGGGCCATTCCCCTGACTGTAATCCGGCGTCACCATCCAGCCTTTATCCAGCGCCTGCTGAATATCCCCGGCTTCAGCACTCATGCGAATGTTGCCGCCCAGAGAAGTACAGATGCTTTCGTATTCCCGTCCGCCCATGAAACGTGCGCAACTGACGGGGTTAGAGAAAATATCCACGTTGGCCAGGGTATCTTTATAGCTGGCAAGTTTGCCGGTGTAACCGTTTGCCTGCATCAGAATGGTCCAGGTTCCGGTAGAAATCACGTTGAAACTCTCGCCGCTTTTCGCCAGTGACAAATAGCGCAGCAGGCTGGCATTGCTGTCGTGGATACCGGCAAAAATCTCGCACTGTTCAGATAATCCGGTTTCCTTTGCAACCTTCGCTGACACGGTGCCAAGACAATCCCATGCGTTTTTAAGTGCCGGCATTTTTTCCCGCCAGCCACACTTATCAATCAGCGAAGAGTAGTCTTTTTTCTGAGGTTGCCACATATCAGTATGACACCCCAAAGATGTTACTTCTGCAGCCGGTGAGCCGCCGAGACGCCAGGCCCAGTACTGCGGGTAAAGCAAAATGGTTGAGGCTGAGTCGAACGCCTCTTTATACTTCTGCTGTAACCAGAACAATTGTTTACCCAGATTCAAACCTGCAGGCAATGCGGGGGATAAGGTTTCTGAAAAGTCAGGATGCACACTTTCATAAGCATCAGAGCAACTCTCTACGCCCTGAAATTCATAATCAAGGACCGGCAGTGCCAGTTGCTCCCCTTCAGGGGCGTTCGTATTCACTAACGCAGCCGTCGCTCCGTGAGTGGTGACGACAAAAGCGTTGATATCAGGCGTAAGTGTGCATGAGCGTAAGGTTTCTGCCAGCCAGTTCCATATGCCTTCCACATCTGCCTGAGGATACATGCCGGCAATGGGCGCATTCTTACAGCTGAAGCTGGCGCATTCTTTACCGTTATCTACCAACAGCAATTTAATGTGGGTTTTGCCTATATCCAGAACGGCTTTAAGCATGATTTTTCTCCTGCATTTATTGTGTTCCGTCATGTTGCTTTCGTCAGTACTCAGGCCATTTTTAAGCCTTACTTTGAACGACAAAAAGCGGAGTCTGCAGACTCCGCTTTCAGTTCATGCACTAAATTACATCTTCAGATTCAGTCCCAGATAAATCACACGGCCCAGTGTTGAACCACTGATAAAGCCGTTTGCATCATCATAGTAAACTGCATCTTCGTCGAACAGGTTGTCTACGTTTACAGTAACAGATGCTTCTTCCACAAACTCATATTCGCCTAAATCGTACTTACCGAACAGATTTACTGTGGTCAGAGAGTCTGCTGAAGCAACCGCGTTTTCCCAGCCATCGGTGTGAAGAATACGCACAGTACCCAGCATGTTTTCGTAAGTCGCACCTACCTGAGCTAGCAGGTTGTAGTCACCACGCTCATCGGTACCTTTTTCATCCTGATACGCCGCGCCCTGTACAGGCTGGAATGTTCTGTCCAGTGTATAAGAGCCGGCAACGCTGGCATTCACGCTACCAAAGCTGGTTTGCCATTCTTTAGCGATGTCGAAATCGATACCCGACAGTTTTGTGGCCGTCATATTTTTACGGCGGGCATCGAAAAGGACGTAGGCTGAATTGCCGTCAGCGTAAAGACTCTCGATTGACTGACCGTCAATGCGCATGCCGTCAGCCGCTGCCAGCGCCTCATCCAGTGTTGGATTGATTGTGTAGTAATCCGAGTAACCTTCCGTACTGAACAGTACGCTTGGCGTATAGAACGGCGCAAGGCTGATAGCACTTGAATAGTCCACATCGAAATAGGTCATGCTGACTTTCAAACCCTCAGAGAACTCTGGTGTCCAGTCGAAACCTACGCTGTATGACTCAGATTCTTCAGGCTGCAGCCCGTCGCTACCACCGGCCAGAATAATAGTACCGCGATAGAAATCGCTGGCTTCGCTATCTGGTGCCGTCCAGGGGCTCACACCCAGAGTAATAGCGCGGGTATCAACGGCTGCACCGGAGTCTGCCAGACTTGGCGCCTGGAATGAGGTACCCCATTGTGCACGCAGACGTAAGTTGTCAGTAGGAGAATAATCCACACCAATCTTCGGATTAGTTGTACTGCCCACATCGTTGTAACTGTCGTAACGGATGGATGCAGTAAAGTCGATAGTACCGGCATCGATGTCATCCATCACCGGCACAACCACTTCACTGAAAACAGACTTCACGTTACGTGATGCGGATGTTTCTGTCATTTGCAGGGCATCTGCTGCGCCACCGCCGAACGACACGTCGTAGTTTTGCTTAAAGTATTCGGTACCCACAGCCAGCATCACATCACCGGCCGGTAAAGAATAAATAGCACCATCCAGTGTCAGACGGATCTGATGGTGAGTTTGCTTGGCATCGCCCAGTGTACCGTAGTAAGAAAGGATACTGCTCAGTACCGCAGGATCTGTTGAAGCTACATCGTACGGGTTCAGCGCTGTAGATACATCCGTTCCGGCCAGCGCAGTAGCAACGGCAGTCGCATTTACGCCGGTTTCTTCGCCGTGGGTTTCCGCCCAGCCGTAACTGTATGCGGCTTTCAGACGCCAGTAGTTCGGTAATTCTACGGTCAGCTCCGGCATGAAAGAGAATGCTTTAAAGTCGCTGCTGTTTTTCGCGCCCGGGCCAACTACGTCAGAAAAATTGAAGTCGACAGTTTGCGAAGTTTCATCACCGATAGCAGTAAAATAAGGGTTATCTGATGTAATTGTGCCTGAAGCACCCAGATCCGTTAACGCGTTGGTCGCATCGCCGGTAATATCCACGCCCCAGTCACTGTAGTACGTGTTCAGATTAAGGAAAACGTTGTCAGAAAATTCCTGCTCCAGAGCCAGGAAAATGGTGTCCTGCTTTTGCTCCGGTACATAAGAAATACCATCGTTAGGATCACATAAGTTACTGCCTTCGGTCAGCGTGTCCATGCGGTAACTGGTCCCGTTTGCCGTGATATTGCCCGGGCTGCACTGACGGGTACGGTAGTCACCGCCGCCGTTGCTTGTACTGTCAGCAGTAATAAAATCACGCTCAGAGCCCATCACATCACCGTTTTCCGCATGATAGAAAGACAACATCGCCGCACCGGAATCCCATGAAGTGCCGGCAGTCAGGTTAAGGGAACCTGCGGTATAACTGTCACCGAATCCACCTTCGAGGTTTACGGTCACACCATCTTTCGGACGCTGGGTGATAAAGTTAACCACCCCGGCAATGGCATCAGAACCGTAAATGGAAGAACCACCATCCATTACCACTTCTACCGTGCTTAATACTGATGGAGGAATGGCCGCAGCATTTGGTACGGTTTGGATAATACCGGAACCCGGTAAACGTAAACCGTTCAGCAGTACCAGTGTCGTGCTACCACCACCGGTACCGATATCCCGCAGTTTCGGCATTGGCATGCCCTGACCAATATCAGTCGCCATAGTAGGACGGCTGTTGAAGGTGCTGGTCATTTGCGGAATTTGTGCAAGAAGTTCGTTACTGTCAGGCACACCAATTTCAGCGACATCCTCTTCTGAAATCCCTACAACGTTAGTACCTACCGGTGTTGCACCGCGGATAAGAGTACCGGTTGCTGAACCACGAACTTCAATGGTTTCTACCATTGGATCCGGTTCAGATTGTGCAGACTCTGCTTCCTGTGCAACTGCACATTGAGAAAAAGAAGCAGTGATAAGTGCCGCGAGTACAGAACGGCGGAAAACTGGTGTGGTTGTCAGTCCTGAAAATGAAGCCATTTTCAACTCCTTGCGTGGTTGTGTCAGTGATTTATCTAATTTTTGGCAGCGTGTTATTTTTATTAAAACTGCTCGATATTAATTAACATTGAGGCAACAAAGTACATCGACAATCATATACAGTCAATAACAATCACAAACAAATATGATTAATACCAGCTATTGATAAAATTCGCGAATAAAAAACAACCAATTTTTTCTGGACTGACAGATTGACGCAGAACTGAATGTAAAGTTGATAAAACACGCTTTGCAGCGGATCTAAAATGCGCTAATCACTCTACAGAGCACTACACCGGCGCGGGTTATTCAGTCCGGTTGGTACCACTCACACGCCTCCAAAACCTTTCGTTTCCGGTGACCCGCCGTTAACACATTGACAACATCTATGTGCTTAGGGCAACATGCCAATCACTTTCAATCATAACGTTTCAGAAGACTCGCGCTAATCGCAGGTTTCACTGAACAGATTGCCACCAGGTACGTACTGGAGATTTGCATGCGCAAACTAATACTCACTCTTGCTGTTGCAGCACCCGCCACGTTACTTTCAGCTTGCGGAGGAACTGGCAGCGTCGGAAGTGTTACTGATCAGTTTGATCTTGCAGCACTGAAAACTGAATATCGCACTCAGCCCATTGGCATTGACGTCACCGCGCCCCGTTTCAGTTGGCAGATGTCTGCTAAAGGCGGAGCTAAAGGCCTTAGCCAGTCTGCTTACCGGATCCGCGTAACAGATGAAAACGGCGCGCAGGTATGGGACTCCGGCAAACAAAACTCCTCAGAAGCACTGCATATTACCTATAAAGGCAAACCTTTAAGCCCCCGTACACAGTACACCTGGCAGCTGACGGTATGGGACAGCGAAGGCGATGCGAGTGAGGCCACGTCTACTTTTGAAACAGGCTTACTCGATACATCTCTGAATGCCTGGAATGGTGCGACCTGGATTGGTGGCGATGACAACGCCCTCCCCCTGTATGGCGATTATCTGCCTCTCTTCCGTATCGGCGCAGACATCACCATTGCAGAAGGTGGCACAGCCGGCGGTATTGTTTATGCGGCTAATGACCCGAGAATGATGGATAAGTATAAGAACATCTATCAGGTAGAAAGCGGTGAAGACGAGAGTTATTTTAAGATTGAGCTGGACGTGGAAGGTGTTGAAAACGGTGCACCGGCAAAATTAAACTTTTACCGTGCAGGTTACACGCCGGATGACAACGCAGATACGCCGGTAAAATCTTTCGATATTAAGCAATCATTGATCAATGCTTACAACCGTTTTAAACCTCACCACCTGCTTATCAATAATGAATTCGGCAATGTTACCGTTCAGTTAGATGGCAGCCCTGCATTCTGGGTGGGTGCAGATTCTGAAGAAAAATCAGGATTCCAGATGATGTTTCCGCCACTGGTGGAAGGGGCAACGGTACAGCTGAATCCTCTGGGTCACAACCACGACTACGTCACCTATGGCATGCTTAACGATATCGGTGTAGCGGCAGATGCTGGTACAACCGTCACAGTAAGCAACCTGACGGTGAGCAACATGCATACGCCGCACAGCGTGCTGTTTAATGGCGCTGAGCATGGCGCTGAATTCGCAGAAAAATCTACGCAGGTCAGCGATACCAAGGCAGGGATTACTTTCACCGGTTCTGATGACAGCCAGCTGGTTGTTGTTGATACCCAAAGTAACGGTATGCCGCAACTGCGTACTGAGTTTGATGTGGCAGAAAAGGCCGTCAGCAAAGCCCGTTTGTATGTGACCGCGCGGGGCATTTACGAATACTACGTAAACGGTGAAAAGGTCAGTAACGATTATTACAACCCGGGCCTTACCCAATACAACCTGACCCACCTTTATCAGTCTTATGATGTCACCAGTGCCATTCAAAAAGGTGAAAACGCCATGGGCGCACGGCTGGGCGAAGGTTGGTGGAGCGGTATGCTGGGCTTCGGCAACACCTGGAATGGCTTCGGCGATCGTCAGTCATTGCTCGCGCAACTGGTCATTACCTATGAAGACGGTTCTGAGAGTATTGTGGTTACCCAACCGGGCAGCTGGCAGTTCAGCGACACGTCACCGGTAGTGTACGGCAGTTTGTCTATGGGTGAAGTGTACGATGCCCGAATCGCAGAAGCGCAGGCAGGCTGGGCGACCCCGTCGTTTGAAGGCGAATGGGAACCGGCAGCCGAAATTTCTCTTGAAGAAACAAAAGCGCAGAATGTGCAGCCAAATATGATGCGCCCTGCACAAACGCTGTCGTACGACAATATGAAGCTTATCGGGCAAATCGGTGAACCGGCCCGTGAATTTACCACCGTTCAGGCAAAAAGTGTGGAAGAGGTGCGACCCGGCGTGTTTGTCTATGACCTTGGACAAAATATCGTTGGCGTACCTCGTCTGCATTTCCAAGACGGTAAATCAGGCGAAGCCGTTACCGTACGCTTTGCCGAAATGCTCTATCCGGACTTACCGGAATCAGGCCCGAACGTGGGCATGATCATGACAGAAAATTATCGTGCCGCACTCAGTCAGGATATCTATATCATGGCTGACGGCGAGCAAACCTTTGAGCCACATTTCACTTCTCATGGCTTCCAGTACATTGAAGTAACAGGCATTGAAAAACCTCTGCCCCTTGAAGCGGTTAACGGCGTTGTTGTGAGTTCTGTACAGGCGCTGACTGCCAGTTACGAATGTTCAGACGACAAGGTTAATCAGCTATGGTCAAACCTGACATGGTCTAACGTAGATAACTTTCTGTCTGTACCGACTGACTGTCCCCAGCGAAACGAGCGTATGGGCTGGTCCGGCGACATCAACGTGTTTGCCCCTACCGCAACGTATGTGAGTGATGCCTCACAGTTTATGCGTCGCCATTTGCAAGCCATGCGGGATACTCAGGCTGACAGTGGCCGGTATGCAGACGTTGCTCCTGTTGGCGGCGGCTTCGGTGGTGTGCTGTGGGGCGTAGCCGGTATTACCGTCGCGTGGGAAACTTACTGGCAGTATGGTGATAAAGGCTTACTCGCTGAACACTACGCGTCTATGAATGAATACATGACATTCCTGCATGACTCCATCGACAGCGAAACCGGCTTAAGCACTGACTCAGGTTTAGGAGACTGGTTAGGCCCGCAGAACAATCAGTTAGGTGCAGATTATCTGGCTACTGCTTATCACATTTATGCGCTGGATATTATGGCGCAGGTAGCAGCGGTACTGGGCGATGATGCGCAGGCCCGCGAGTACCGCAAACAGTATGATGAACGTAAAGCCTTCTTTAACGATAAGTTCGTTAATGATGAACAGCAAACCGTTGGTCTCGTAGGCGGCCCAAGTATGTTTAATCCGGTGGCTCAACCGGCAGAATGGGCAGTAGCAGACACCCAAACCTCCTTTGCGGTTGGTCTGGCAATGAACGCATTCAACGAAGACAACGCTGCAGCGATGGCAGAGAAGCTGACCCGTTCGGTATCGTCACAAAACGTTGACGATGCAGGGAAAACCCGCCCCGCTTACTCCCTGATGACCGGCTTTATCGGCACGGCTTGGATCAGCAAAGCGCTGTCTGAGAATGGCTATACCGGTGATGCATACCGCTTATTGCTCAACGACCAGTATCCGTCGTGGTTGTATCCTATCGACCAGGGTGCGACAACAATTTGGGAACGCCTGAACGGTTACACGGTTGAAGACGGATTCGGTGGCAATAACAGCATGAACTCCTTCAATCACTATTCATTCGGTGCTATCGGTGAATGGTTAATCAGTCACTCAGGCGGTATTCAGCGACTGAGCCCCGGTTTTAAAACCTTCGCGTTGAAGCCGGAGTTTGATCCGCAGAATGAAATTGACTGGGTAAAAGCAGAATATGATTCACCTTATGGAAAAATTTCGAGCCACTGGCAAGTAAAAGATGGTAAGTTTAACTACCGGGTAACCATTCCTGCTAACACGACAGCAACAATTTCGTTACCCGGCGCGCAACAAGCATTGAAGATTGATGGCGAGAGTGTGAATGCCAGTAAGTTCGTAACTAACGTTTCCCGTGCCGATGAAATGAACACCTTTTCTCTCGGCTCTGGTACTTACCAAATCACAGGCGCCGTTAACGAATAATTATCCGGTCAAGGACACGATTAATGAAAAAGCATACAGCAACATTGGGTAGTGCCTGCCTTATCACTACCGCTATGCTTACTGGTTGTGGCGAGAAACCCTCGCCCGGCCAGGTTGAGCAACCGAAGAAAGATAGCGCCCCTGTAAGCCAGGTGGCGGTTAAAACCACCAGCAAAACCGTTATCGAACAGGACGGCCTGACTTTCCGGGATTTGAATGCCGATGGCAAACTTACCCCGTATGAGGACTGGCGTTTACCCGTTGAAGAACGTGTGGCCGACCTGGTCGCCCGCATGACGCTGGAAGAAAAAGCCGGTGAAATGGTGCATGGCACCCTTCCGGGTAAGAACGGCTTTGCGGGTTTTTCTCAGGATGGCTATGACATCGATGTCGCCACATCATTATTCAAAGACAAACACATCGGCAGTTACATCAGCCGCCTGAACATGTCTCCATCAGATCTGGCCGTTGAGAACAACAAAGTCCAGGCGCTGGCAGAAACCACCCGGTTGGGTATTCCTGCCATTATCAGTACCGATCCACGCAACCACTTCCAGTACGTGTTAGGTGCTGCCGAGTCTACCGATGGTTTCACCCAATGGCCTGAGCCTCTTGGTTTTGGTGCGCTGAACGATCCTGAAGTGACCGAACAGTTTGGTGACATTACCCGTCAGGAATATCGTGCAACCGGTTTTACCATGGCCTTGTCTCCGCAGGCTGACTTAGCCACCGAGCCCCGCTGGCCCCGTATCATTGCCACCTTCGGTAGCGATGCTGGTGAAGTGAGTAAGCAGGTGGGCGCGTACATTCGTGGTTTCCAGGGCAGCTCTGATGGCATCACGCCGGAAGGCGTATCTACCGTTACCAAACACTGGGTGGGTTACGGTGCAGCGGTAGATGGTTTTGATGGCCATAACTACTACGGCCGCAATGCACAGCTGGACGATACCAGCTTTGAAGATCATATCCGTGCATTTGACGGTGCTTTCGAAGCAAAAACCACCGGCATTATGCCCGCGTACCCTATCTTACACGGCATCACTGTAGACGGTGAACCGGTAGAAGCTGTAAGCCCGGGCTTCAATAAACAAATACTGCAAAACCTGCTGCGCGGCGATGCCGGCTTTAAAGGCGTTGTGGTTTCAGACTGGGCGGTAACCCGGGACTGTAGTGAAGAATGTAAGGCACCGACGAAACCACAAGGCGTGCGGGAAATTGCGACGCCGTGGGGGGTGGAGGATCTGACTATTCCTGAGCGTTTCGTGAAAGGTATTACTGCAGGTATCGACCAGTTTGGCGGTGAAGACCAGCCTGAGATCATCGTTAACGCGGTACATGAAGGCAAACTGACAGAAGCGCGCATCGATGAGTCGGCCACGCGTATTCTCACGCTGAAGTTTGAGCTTGGTTTATTCGACAACCCCTACGTGGATGAAGCTACTGCAGCATCGAATGTGGGTAAACCGGAATGGCGGGCACTGGCACGGGAAGTTCAGGCAAAATCTCAGGTGCTACTGAAAAATGCAGATAAGCTGCTTCCACTGGCAGACTCGATGAAGAAAGTGTTCGTTGATGGCTTAAATGCAGAGGCACTCACCGCTCGTGGCTTTGAAGTTGTGACCGATCCGGCCCAGGCCGACTTCGCGATTTTCCGTTTCTCAACGCCAAGTGAAAAACTGCATCCGAACCACTTCTTCGGCAGCCGCCAGAATGAAGGCCGCGTGTCATTCCGCGAAGATGATGAGAAGTATCAGCAAATGTTGGCCGTTAGCCAGCAAGTGCCAACTATTTTATCCGTCTTCCTGGAACGCCCCATGGTCATGGGTGAATTGAACAATACCGCAGGCGCTATTCTGGCTAACTTCGGTAGTGCTGACGATGCCGTGATTGATGTGCTTACCGGCAAGGTATCACCCACCGGCACCCTGCCACTGGAACTGCCGTCTTCTGATGAAGCTGTAGAAGCACAGAAACCCGGTTACGCAGACGACAGCGAAAACCCGCTGTACAAGCGCCGCGCGGGACTGACGTTCTAATCCTGATGTTTAAGCGCTAATGAAAAGGCAGCTTCGGCTGCCTTTGTTATTTTTAGTGTTCTTCATCTCATTGATGAAGTCAGCTTTGATATCAATGAAATAATAAAAGCAGTCCGCCTACTTCTTCTCGTAGTATCGCTTAAGTACGTCGAAGGCCTGTTTTTTCTCGCCTTTTTCAGACATGAGGCCTTTGCGATTAAAGTCGTCCTGTATTTCGGGAAGCAATCGACGAGGAGAGCGAAAATCGGTCAAAATCCAAGGGGACATACCACTTAACCCGTCAATTTTATCCAACATGGTGACAGTTTTATCGTAAAGATCTGCTTGATATTCTTCTGTCCATCGCTCGTCTTTCTCTCCATGCAGACCATATTTCGCGCCAGCACCAAATTCGCTTACAAACACGGGTTTGTCATAAGGAATACGCCACGAAACTTTCGTAAGTAATTCAGGTGTACCACCATACCAACCAATATATTGATTGAAACTAACAATATCGACTGCTTCCGCCAGCGGATCTTCAACCACTGTCAGGTTTTCAACTTCACTGTCCCAATGGTTCTCCATAGCTGCAGAAATCAGGCGAGTACCATCGAGTTCACGAGCAGTATCAATCAAATCGGTAAGAAATTTAGTCCGCTCAGCTTTAACCGGCGTCTCGTTAGCAATGGACCAGATGATGACATTAGCGCGATTGCGGTCGCGAATAATCATGTCAGACAGTTGAGTCTCCGCATTTTCATACGTCTCTTTGTTAGTCCACGCGATTGTCCAGTAAACCGGAATTTCAGACCACACCATGATGCCGCGCTCTTCAGCCAAACGCACCATATCTTCGCTATGAGGATAGTGAGCTAACCGAATGAAGTTCACTCCCAAAGATTTTGCCCAATCTAGTTGAGTTTTTCTGTCCTCGTGAGAGCTTACTCGTCCCCCGCCATTCTTAGCGAACTCCTCGTGCAGGCTTATTCCTTTTAGAAACACCGGCTCACCATTCAGTAAAATCTGCTTACCTTTTGTCTCAATGGTTCTAAAACCCATTTTGTCAGTGATACTGTCGGTTTCACTCTTTATTTCAACTTCATAAAGCTTAGGTGATTCAGGAGACCACAGTGAAAGCTGTGGTGCCGAAATACTAAACGAAGCTAAACCCTGCTTGTCAGTTTTCACTTTAACCGACTTGTTTAACTCAGGAATAGAGACCGTAATAGCCTGCTTTAATTTCTTACCTGACAGCTGGACCTCACCCTTTATGCTGCCTGACTTATGATCTGTAAGCTTTATCTGGTGGCCTGAAATAAAAGTATCAGGCACAGAAATGAGATCGACATCACGAGTCAAACCACCGTAATTCCACCAATCTGTGTTCAGGGTAGGAATTGCTTCTTTGTAGCGTTTATTATCAACCCTCACAATGAGTGAGTTCTCGCCGTTGCGAAGATGCTCTGTAGCTTCAAAAGCAAAAGGTGTAAAGCCGCCTTCATGCATGCCTAGTTTTTTCCCGTTCAGATAAACATCAGCACGATAATTGGCCGCTCCAAAGCGGAGGAAAGTGCGGTCACTATTCGTTTCTGCGGTGAAAATTTTGCGATACCACAGCGTACCTTCATAGTAATAGAGCTTCTCACTTTGTGTGTTCCAGTCACTGGGAACGGTAATTTCTTCTGCTTTGTCGAAACTATACTCTATAAGGTCAGATTTATTCTGCGGCTTTGAATCCAGGAAGAACGCATCTCGAGTAGGGCTCTCTTTTCGATCCCGCTGCTGCCAGCGATAGTCATAAAACCCCAGTTCGTAAGGATCGACATGATATTTCCATTTCCCGTTCAGACTTTGTTTGTCGTGCAGGTAAAGATCAGGAATTACATCTGCCAGTATTTTTGTGCTGCTGAAAACAGCTATTCCCATAACGATCCAGCGCATCATAATTTTAAATTGCCTTTTTTCCATGATTACATCCTTTAATAAGCATTGTGTTGCTAGCGAGGCGAAACTACGTACTTCCCACCGCTAAGCACAAAAATTTCAGAAGCCTTCTGATTCGTTAAAATAGTACCCTTGTTCAATTCAGCTATAGATATCGTCGCTGTGTTACCCCAGCCCAACTTACTCAAATCAACTTCTGCCAAGACATTGGGTGGAACTGAAAACGTAAGTGGCGAGGCAATACGGGCGGAGTTGTAACTCATTTCAACGATCCCTCTAATCGTCGGCACTGTTATGTCAAACGAGGAAACAGAAGCTGGTGCTGGAGATACCGATATCCTGGCAGCTCCCGCGGACAACACTCGAATACCGGCAAGGAATCTGGGTATGATATTGGCCGGTGCCGAGCCCCACGCATGTGAGAAGGTCGTGTTCGGTTTAATCTCCGGGTCCCAGGCCTCCATGACAATAGTCGCATCGTGTTTATTGATCATATTTAGCCAACTGAATGTGGCATCGCTGGTCATTACGCTAAGAGCCGTTTCATATTGCCCCGTCAGATACAGCCCCTCCAGAAGAAATTGCGCTGCATAGGCACTCACTTGAACGCCGCGCTTTTTAATATCTTTAGTTAGCGCTTCGCCGATGGCAGGAAGCTTTGATTTTTCAGCGACACCTAACGCGAGCGCGAAGATAGTGGCATGCTGTGAAGCGTGTATCGATAAATGCCCGTCAAGATATCGGCTGGCAGCGTCATCGAATAGATACTGATTAATTGCCTGTCGCATTCTCTCTGCAATCTGATTAAACCGACGTTGATCTTCTGTTTTACCTAGCACGCCAGCAATGTTCGCAATTGCGATAAGAGACGCATACTGCCAACAATTAACAACAGTATTCACTTCTTTAAAATCAAAGCTGTCACGGTTAGACATTGGCCAATCCACGAGATCGCCATTAACCTCGCTGGATTCCCCAGGCGGCTTTTGCACGAGTCCAACTGGATTGATGTTCTCTAATAACTGATTCTCTAACATCAACGGATAATCTTCGGCGAGTTGATGCCCGTCACCAGAATGAAGATAGTCTTGCCACGCTAGCGTAGACGTCAGTAAACGGTATTCCGTTGGCCAGGTAGGATTACGAATCAGGTAAGAGACAGAGTATTTAGCCAACCCGAATGAACGCTGAGTATAGTATTCGGATAGCTGGTTAATAATTGCATCACCCTCATAAGGGCCGCGTTCCCGGGTTGGTGTATCCTGATATAAATCTTGTCGGGTGGCTTTTATTGAGTAATGACAGAGATCCCAGACTTTATTCAGCGATGCCAGGTTGCTAATGAACGACGACTGCGTATCGTCCCACGGCATCTCTAGTACTTCAGCGGTGAGGGATGATGAAATCTCTAAAGGAGCAGTACTGATGACTTCTGCCCAACGAAAGGCCCGGTATCCCCAATGAGAGAGTGACTGATGCCCATCCCGAAGAGTCCACACATCCCGATAAATCGGGAAAGCCCGCAACTTGTAGCGGACAGTACCGTCAGGGTTTAGTTCTTCACCTAAACGAATTTCAACAATTTGTCCTGCAGTTCCATGCCCTGAAAATGCTATTCCTCCAACAACCTCCTTACCGAAATCAAGGATCCAGTGGTGCTTTCCCACCTGCTCGATAGAAGCTGGTAGCCGCTTTGTAAGCTGAGCAGAATCTACCTTAGCCGGACGCATATCTGACAATGCAATATCAGTAACAGCCGCTGAATTCCACTCTCCACTTTGCTTGCCCGCACTTTTCCAATTCTTTGGTTCGTATCGCGCGTCGATAAATTCATTAGGGCCGTGGTAATACATATCAGTAAAGGTGCCAGCATCCGGCATCCATCTTTCAGCCCCCATCACCATCCAGCTTTCATCAGATAAAACTTGCAGGCGAGAACCATTTTTGAACTGAACTATGAGCTCTGCGGTGAAAAATTGCTCATCAATACTGAAACACTGCGCAGCGAGTGTATTGTCGCCTTCTACAATTAAACCCGTGACATCATAGGTATGGATTCGATGTTCCGATGACATTGGTCGGACAGGTCCAACCCCGACAATTTCGCCATTGAGCCAGCATTTGTAAACGTATTGCCTGGAGGGCTTAGTGCTGCCTCCAGACAACTTTAGCCACGCATGCGCTATGCCAATATCGGAGATAGCGAACGTTTTACGAAAGAATGCCCAGTCACTTTGCTTATGTGTCGCCGGCAGCCAAATTGGTTTTGCTGGCCACTGCCCAGTTTGGGGAGCAGTAATAATTTTATATGGTGCCGACCACTGAGATACATTTTTCTCATCCCATGTACGTACACGCCAAAAATAGACAGCATCAGGCTGCAACAGAATATCTTGGCTAAACTCGACCGAGGATGATTGCGCCGAGATACTTTTACCGCTATCCCATAACGTGTTACCAAGCTCTAGCGCTTCTTCTGATGAAGCTATCTGCACCTGGCTAGCTATCTGGATAGCTTGTGATTCTGGTAAAAGCCAACTAAAGCGTAAAGTCTCAGAGTCGATACCGAGAGCTTCATCTCTTAGTGCCAACATCAGCTTACAAGGACGCTCAGCGATAGAACTAGCAGTAGAATTAGACGCACAGCCGACTTGATGTAACACCAGCGCGCCGCCACCGATAGCTAATCCCGCTTTAAGTACGTGGCGTCGCCCATTATCAATTTGCTGTTTAGAACGCATATCGAGCCCCGACGATAACAGTTCTGCCGTCAAAATCAGTTCTTCTGGGACGATTCATATTCCCTTCGAATTCTACCAGCGGCTCTTCCGTTAAATTAAATGCTTCAAAAGTGAGTACTGCATTTTCTGTAAGGTTATAGGATGCTGAGGCGTCTAGCTGTCCTCTGGCATCAACAGAACGTGCAGCTCCCGAGAATGTGCCGCCAGCAGCCATCTGATACTCATCTCGCCAATTGTATGCAAAACGAATGGCATAACTATCAGCCTCGTAAAACACAACAGCGTTGTAGTTTCTTTCAGATACGCCAGCTAATACGGCATCCGTTCCGTTAATTTGCCCACTGACATCAATAAAAGTAAAGTTGAAAAGACCTCCGAAACCACTCCAAAATCCGTCCAGGAAATCTAAATTTTGCTGTATTGATAACTCGGCGCCAGTAACATCAATAGTGTCAGCCGTATTTTGCTGTTGTGAAACAATAATGCCTGTGCCATCTGGCGTGTAACAATCGAATACACCCTCACTATCCAGTACGCCTGTGCCCGTAAGAGAACTAAACGGAAGTCCACCACCATCTGCCGGGCACAAATTCACCGATGTGATAAAGCCGTCAATTTCTTTTTTGAACAGCGCCACGGTAATCGCACCGCCAGGTCGGTTGTACCATTCCAATGACATGTCGTAGGAATTTGCGCTATAGGGTTCCAGATTTGAGTTACCCAGAGTAGCACTAATTGGATTTGGATTAGTCGTGTCTGTTGATACCGAGACAGTCTGAGCTGGCGAGTTATCGCGATTCAGCGGTCTCACAATAGTGTTGCTATAGGCAAGTCGAAGAATAAGGTCTTCATTTAGGTTTATCGCAACATTAGCTGAGGGCAGAAGGTCATCGTAATCATTGGTAGTCGAAATTTGCTCAATGACACCATTGTTATTCCGCAAGGACTGTAGATCGGTGGTGTAATCAACATAACGAGCGCCAAAATTGCCCCGGTATTCAAAACCAGAAATTACGCCATCGAATAATAACTTAGCGTAAACATCCGTGGATTTTGTTTTCGCTTCATAGTTGCCATTGAGTACAGCCCCATCGAACGGATTTATAACCCAGCCAGCGGTGCCTGGCGCATACCCTTCTGGCACAGTTACAGGTTGCAAGCGGCTTTCTAAGACAGACGGATCAATTGATGTCCAGTTATTCAGAGTAGAGAGTTCTCCTCCCATAAAAGAAGCACCACCAAGATAATGAACGTCATTGACAAAATCGTTATTGATAAATTCTGACGACAGGTTATCGATGCCTAGAACAGTATGTCGCTGACGCATACTTTCTTCTGTTCCATCGGTGTATAAAGCGCCAATCTCCAGTCCATTCACCGCACCGAAATCCAAGTAACGTTTGGCATTAACGCTAAGTACATTCATGTCTGTTTCTATATCACTGTCGGTGTCGGCAATGATGATTCGATTGTATCCGCCAATAGCTGCAGGTGCTTCCAGTACATGCGGAGGTGAAGCAACGTAATCCCCCAGAACATTACCGAGATCCCCTACATCTGCGAAACCAACCCCCGCTCCATCTGTAACATCCATAGAAAACCCTTTCCAGTCGGCGCCGCCTGTAAAGAGATCTGCTACAAGCCCGTTTTCGCCGCCATAACGGTAATCATATTGAATAGTCCGGGTTTCATTTTTACCCCTGGAGTGCGCAATAGCTGCATCAATATTCCAATTGTCCAGCATCCAGTTCCAAGCCCAGTTGATGTTCAAAACTTCGTCTTTCATCGAACCAGGGCGTGGGCCCTGCGTTGTATCAACATTTGTCAGGCGGACATCAGTTACCACATACTCAGGATCTCCGCTTGCATTATTACCAGCGAAAACAGGATCGCTTAGCGCCTCTACATTTGTCGTGCTTCCCTGATCTGATACAACCCATATGTCAAAAGGGCGATCCATATCTCTGCCCGAATACAAAATTGAAAGCTGAGTTTCTACTTTGTCGGACAATTTATATTGAAGGGCCGTTGAAACGCCAAGATTGTTACCGTCATAACTAGATACGATTTGACGAGCTTGACCTGGATAATAAACGTTTCCGCCGTCAGCCATTGTAACCGGGTTGCCACTCGCATCATTGAGCTGGGAATATCGTGTTACCAGTGTGGTATCGCGACGGTAATTGTCCTGTGATGCTACAACGGCAAAAGTAACACCAAGATCATCATTAATATGCTGGGTTGTAGAAAGGAAACCTGACGGGTTAGTCGATTCCGTCAGTGATTCATATGTCCCTTTCACACCGATTGTTGTCGCACCATCCTTCAAGTCCAGTGGCTTAGAAGTCTTCAAGTTAATTACACCGCTTAGCCCCCCTGCAGGAGTGCTGGCTGTGGGTGATTTCATCACTTCGAGTCCGGAAAATAGGTCAGACTGGAATACCCCAAATGATGTACCACCCTCATCAACGGGATCAGCAAACGGAAGTCCATTTATTAAAGTTCTGGAAAAGTCATCGGGTAACCCCCGGAGATTAATACTTGCATCCCTTGGACTGTTATTGGGGTTCGAATTACTGCGATTAATCTGCACGCCTGTAATTCGCTGTAGTGATTCCCCTAAATTTAAGTCGGGAAATGTCCCCATTGAATTGGCAGAAATTCCATCAACAATAGAGTCGGAATTGCGTTTGTTTTGAAGTGCATCCTGAAGGTTTCGGCTGTATGCACCTCGCACCTCAATAGTTTCGATGTCCTCGTCTATGACTTCTGCTTCCTGAGCATTAACACTCATCGTAGATACGCTGAGAACCAAACCTACAGATGCCGCCAAACTACAAATTTTAAATCCATTTTTTTTCAAATTAATCATGCCAAATCCCTCGAATTAAAGGAGCATTGCAGCAAATCAATTCATCAAATTGCTACAATTGTTAATTAAAATCACGCACAAGTAATCACTTTCCATCAAAATTAACTTTTAGTTAACAGTAAATCAAGTGGCTTGACCAATTTTATTTAATTTTTTTCAAATTTGACTGAAAGCGGGTATTGAAGTGACATTTTAGGCAGTTATTCACGAATATAATGCGAGAGGGAAAAATAGGCCTTACCAAAGTAGTAGGATGAAGGAAGTATGATAGGAGATGTTGTGCTCCCGGAATGCTTTTAAAATAAGTATACAGACGACAGCGAAAACCCGCTGTATAAGCGCCGTGAAGGTTAAACGTTCTGATCCTGATGTTTAAGCGCTAATGAAATAGGCAGCGTTCATTCGCTGCCTTTTGGTTTTTAGTGTTCTTCATCCCGCAACGTAAGCACTTCGAACCCGGTTTCAGTCACCAGAATGGTGTGCTCCCATTGTGCTGAGAGCTTTTTGTCGCGGGTCACCACTGTCCAGCCGTCTTTCTTTTGTTTCGTCTTATAGGTGCCCTGATTGATCATCGGCTCTATGGTAAATGTCATGCCCGGCACTAAATGCATGCCTGTGCCCTTACGGCCATAATGCACAACTTGCGGTTCTTCATGCATTTCACGGCCAATACCGTGCCCGCAGTAATCCCGCACTACACTGAAGCCTTCCTTTTCCACATGTGACTGAATGGCATGACCAATATCCCCCAGCGTCGCGCCTGGTTTTACGGTTTCGATGCCTTTCCACATGGCTTCGTAAGTCGTATCTACCAGCTTTTTCGCAATGGGTGATACTTTACCGATGCAATACATTTTGCTGCTGTCGGCAATAAAGCCATTTTTCTCCAGCGTGATGTCCACATTCACGATATCACCTTCCCGCAGCTTCTTTGCCACCGACGGCACGCCGTGACAGACCACTTCGTTTACCGATGAATTAAGCACATATTCATAGCCATACTGCCCTTTGCTGGCCGGTCTTGCCTGCAAAGTATCAGTGATGAATGCATCGACGAAATCGTTCACTTCCATGGTGGTCATGCCGGCCTGAATTTCTTTGTTCAGTGCATGAAATACGCTCGCCAGGAGCCGGCCGGATTCGCGCATCAGTTCGATTTCCTGCGCTTTTTTTATCGATACATTACTCATGAACCAGTCTCACTGTTGATACGTTTTGCTGACGTTTTTCCTGTTCCAGAATTTGTTCATACGTAAGCGTGGGATTCTGCTCTGCAAGTCTCCCGATTTTCATCCAGAACTCTGCCTGTGAATTGATAGAACGCTCCATCACCACACTGTTTTTACGCACTTCTTCATGAAGTTGGTCGGAGATTTTGACAATGCCCATGCCTACACCAATAAAATATGATTTGCTACATATTGCTACACATTATAAGAAGAGTCAAAAGGAAGTCTGCTTAGTCATTCAAAGCCGTATTTCACGATACCTGCATTCGTCGAACCAGTAGTCATCCGGGTTCAACACTCTCTTCCCCCCAGCCTTGCTTTACCAGCCGGAAAACCGGCATAGTACTGACTTGAACGCAGAAAGATTGCGTCCCTGCCGCGATTTAGCTGATAATTTTTGAACGCACTAAATGACGGTGAAAAAGTCGCTGGAGTACCTGCTTTGGGTGTTATGAAGAAACTACTGGTCTGGTCGCTGGCCATTGTGTCGCTGCTGTTTGTCAGCGGTTTTTTATTTGTGAAGTTGTCGCCGTTATTTGGTGGTAAGCCTGATGATCAGACCCGGACGCGGATGCTGGCTTCCGATAACTTTAAAGACGACATTTTTGTTAACCGCCACCCTGTTTCCGACGATCCCGACAGCCCGAAGCCTCCCATGGGAAAGTGGCTGAATTCGGTTATCTTCCCGCCGGCGGGTAAGCACCCTTCCGGCTTGTTGCCGGCGAAATTGCCGGATTTTGCTGCACAGCAAACACCGTCGTTTACCTGGTTCGGACACTCCACCATTCTTATCAATACCGGTTCAATGACTGTGCTGACGGATCCTGTATTTTACCGCGCTTCACCTGTGTGGCTGATTGGCACACCGTATCCGGCGGATAAAGAGCTCACTATCGACGGTCTTCCGTATATCGATGCGGTGCTGATTTCTCATGACCACTATGATCATCTGGATGCGAAAGCCATCGCAGAGCTTGATAGTAAAACGGGTCACTTCTATGTACCTCTTGCTGTGCGTGCTCATTTACTGAAATGGGGTATCGACGACAGTAAAATTACTGAGCTGGACTGGTTCGGGGATGCCATGCTGAAAGACACGCGGTTTGTTTTTACGCCGTCGAAACATTTCAGCGGCCGCAAACCCGGACAACGCAATGACACATTGTGGGGTTCGTGGGTTGTTCAGGCACCTGAAGTGTCGGTATATTTCAGTGGTGACGGTGGCTACAGCCCCGATTTTGCCGAAATAGGAAAGCAGTTTGGTCCTTTCGATATGGCATTTATGGAAGACGGTGCTTACAGCCCCTACTGGCCGGAAATCCACATGTTGCCGGAAGAGTCCGTGCAGGCATCGCTGGATGTAAAGGCTGAAAACGTGATGCCAATTCACTGGGGTAAGTTTGACCTCGCTTTTCATGACTGGAACGAGCCGGTGATCCGGTTCACCAGGGCCGCCGAAAGCAAGAACCTGAATGTAGCAACACCGCACATTGGCGAAACTTTCACGCTGGACTCGCTGCCGCAGCAAAAATGGTGGTAATGACTAGTTGCTTACACTGGAAAAACATGTCATTAAATATTTTAAATGAACAAAACTATTGCGATATCGTTAGTCGATCTGCACCTGTACCCGAGACAAAATAATGCCACACTCCCCGGATGTTTCAGTTTCCATTATTAAATCAATTGATTCCGTACCCCATATTTTAAAACTTGTGGCTGAAAGTACCGGGGTTGGCTTTGTCTGTATCGCGCACGTAACGCCAGATAGCTGGACCGTTTGCGCCATACATGATGAAGTGGACTTTGGCCTTACAGTAGGCGGCAAACTGGATGTGACCTATACACTTTGCAACAGTGTAAGAGCAATGGAAAAAGAAATTGTTATTGAGCATGCGGACGAGGATCCGTTATATGCAGATCATCCTGTTCCAAAGATGTTTAACTTTCAAAGCTATTTTTCCTTTCCACTTCATGATGAACAGGGAAGATTTTTTGGCACTCTTTGTGGATTAGATAAAAAAGCTCTTGCTTTAAACAATGACAAAGTTTTAAGCCTACTAAGTTCATTTTCAGCCCTAATCACCAGACAAATCGAGTATGCTGCAGCATTTTCTGAAGCAAAATACCAGTGGCAGCACCAAAAAGAAGCTGTTCAATTGCGCGAACAAAACATAGCGATACTTGGTCATGATCTACGAACACCGCTCTCTACTATTTCCGTTGGATTAGATGTAATAGAAAATATTACGAACGAACCACAGACTGCGAAAGTAGTTAAAATGATGAGAGCGAGTACATTTCGCATAGAAAGATTAATTAGCGATGTAATGGATTTCGCTCATACCCGGGCTAGCCAGGGCGTTATCGTGCAACGAAGAAAGACGGATGAATTGGGAGACAAGCTTTCTCATGTAGTGGCCGAATTATCGAATAATTATCCCGCCGCGAAAATTACCGGCGACATTGTCATTAATGATGTGATCTACTGCGATCCGGATCGACTTTCGCAACTCTTATCCAACCTTCTGATTAATGCATTGATTCATGGTGAAGATGGCCGCCCCGTAACTGTTAGCGCTCAAGCTGAAAAATCAATGCTTTGTATTGAGGTGGCAAATTATGGCCCTACAATCCCGGTGGAAGCCATTGACAGATTGTTTCAACCTTTTTGGCGGCAAGAAGCCGGACGGGAAAGTGAAGGTCTGGGGTTAGGTTTGTTTATAGCCTCAGAAATTAGTAAAGCGCATGATGCAAAACTATTCGTGAGCTCTGAATCTTCTCACACAGTATTCTCTTTTCATATGCCGGTACTACCAGCTTCAATGACCACCACAAACGATAATCACTAAGTCTCACACAGCGTTATTAGTAAAACTCATTAATGCACAGTAATCCTTCGGGTCGATCTACCAGAGCAAAAATGTCACACTAGACGTTTTGCAATGAAAGCCTCATAGCCATGAAAATACATCGAATTAATCCCACCCGACGCTGGTCTGAAGTCACTGTTTTTAACGGTATTGCGAACTTCGTTGAAGTACCGGAAGACGAAAGCGCCACCACTATCGAAGCACAGGTAAAAGCCGTGTTTTCTCAGGCTGAAGCCATGCTGGCACTGGTGGGCAGCGACAAGTCCCGTATTCTTACTGTCACTATTTACATTACCGACTTTGCCAATGTTGACCGCCTCAATGCCGTATGGGACGAATGGTTTGACGAAGGGACAGCCCCCAGCCGCGCCTGTGTGAAAGTGGAACTGGCTGATCCGGACTGGCTGGTAGAAATGGCGTTTACGGCTGCAGCCGGTGAAGACTACCTGTAAATCCGCCACCCGTTTACCCTCTGAGTGGTGCAAATATGTACCACTTTCTTCCACAACTGACCCGTCACTTTTTTTGCAGTTCTGCTTTTTAGCCACTACGCTTTTATCAGGTACAGCAGGCGACCTATGCTCCCCTGCTTTTTGGTTCTGAGCACTGAAACTGATTTGACGTACATGAACAAAGCATTTGAAAATTCATCCTCTCAAACAGATCAGGAAAAGCAGTTTGAATCTGAAAAAATGGATGCAGTGGGCGGACTGGTCGCCGGTGTTTCCCACGAAATCAACACGCCCCTGGGTGTTAATATTGCAAACTGCACGCTGTTGATGGAACTGCTTGACGAACTCAAACAGGACTTTGACAACGGCGAGCTTGATACCGATAAATTCGCAGAGTTCCTGGAGACTTCTCAGGACATCACTTCCAGTATGCTGAAGAACATGCAGCGCGCATCGAAGCTGCTGACCAGCTTTAAGAAAGTTGCGGTTAAAAAGTCTGAAGAAGCCAGTCAGCTGGAGCAAGTAAACGTATCAGAACTGGTCACAGAATTTATCGCCTCCTATGAGCATCATTCTCAGAATAAAACCATTACTTTTATTCCAAGATTTCCACCGAAAATCATCGTTACCACCTACCCGGCCGTGCTTATTCAGATCCTGACGGCACTCACATCCAATGTGATGATCCACGCCTCAGGCCCGTGTCATGAGCATTGCAAAATTACCATCACCATTGCCCCCGCCGGCGACGGGTATCAGTTTACTTTTGCCGATGACGGTGTGGGGATCACCGAAGAAGAGCTCAAAAAAGTGTTTGAGCCTTTCTACACCACCAAACGGGGTGCCGGAAACGCGGGCCTGGGACTAAGTGTGGTGTACAACCTGGTAAAAGTAACTCTGGCCAGCGACATTTATAATGAAAGCAAACCGGAAGGCGGTTTTGTTGTGTCGTTCAAACTGCATAACCTGATGGCGGAGTAATCACTCCGCCTGAGGCTTTTTAATTCTTTTCCCGCTGCCGACCAGAATTAATGACAATACAGAGAAAAGAACACTACCTGCAAATGTCACCCTGATACCAAAATTGTCGAGCAACACCCCTCCCGCTGCAGCACCCAACAATATAGCGGCCTGAATAGCAGCAACAATAATACTACCCGCTGCCTCTGGCGCATCATCCACATTATGAGTCAGCCAGGTCATCCATCCTATCGAAAGGGCCGTATTGGCAGCGCCCCATAGTGCAAGCAAAAGCCCCACGAAAAGTACCGGTGCTTCAGGCAGAAGCAACCCGGTTGTAACCAGAGCCATAACCATTGGCACGCCCTGCAGAAAACGGACAGTGCTTGTTTGAGCATACCGGCCCCCGAGCCACGTACCTGCAAAACCCGCTATTCCAAGAACCAGCAACAGTTCAGTGAGCAACATTACATCAGCTTTGATGACAGTCTCTACGTAAGGGCGCAGATAGGTAAACATTGAAAATGCACCACACCATGCGCAAACTATTGCGCCGGTTGCCCACAAAAAAATATCGGCGTCTGAACAGAGCGAACAGCTCCGAAAGGCGTTGCTTCTGACCGGCAGGCATTGAGGGTAATGAAATCATCTGCCATAAAAGATTTACAGCAACTAGTGGCACCATTGCCCAAAATACGCCTCGCCAGCCAATGATATCACCAAGAAAACTGCCTAACGGTGCAGCAAAAGCAGCGGCAACGGCCTGTCCGGTGTACATGATTGCCAAAGCCTCAGATACGCTGTCTGCCGGAACAAGTCGCATAATGACTGCGGTCGCCAGCGACCAGAACCCGCCGACACAGATTCCCAGTAACGCTCTGGCCACCATCAGAGTAAGAAAGTCAGGCGCCAGAGCAATTAACATCAGTGAAAGCAGCATACACCCTGTCATCGCCAGCAATACCCATTTCCGGTTCAGTGTTCCTGCTACAGTACTGGTTAACAGACTGGCGACAACGGCAAAAAAACCGCTGACTGAAATTGCCTGACCGGCTTGCCCTTTGGTTGCATGTAATCCGTCCGCGATAGGGGTCAACAAGCTGACCGGCATAAACTCAGAGGCAATCAGCATGGCAACACACAGTGTCATTGAGAACACTGCACTCCAGTAACCGGCTTTGTTACTGTTATCGCTTTGATGATTTTTATTCATTACAACCTGCTCGATAAAATACATATTAATTATATTTGTGTTATTTAGAGGGAACAATTGGCTCACCGTCATCTAAACCATGAATTGATTTCATCAAAGAAGATGTTTTTTATGTTGGCACTGCGTACACTGGATGGCAGATTAGCGAAAGAGATAATGTGATGATCAGAGACGAGCTGGGCGATTTGTCACTTTTTATGGTGGTCGCAGAAGAAAAGAGTTTTACCCGTGCTGCTGTAACACTGGGCGTTTCACAGTCGGCAGTAAGCCACGCGGTGAGAAGACTCGAGGCTTCGGTGGGGATCCGCCTGTTACACAGAACCTCTCGAAAAGTGTCGGTAACCGATGCCGGTGAGAAGTTACTGGCTGCTCTGAAACCCGGTATCAGCCAGATCACTGCCAGAATAGAAGAGCTGCGGATGCTTGGCGATGCGCCCAAAGGAACGGTGCGGATTTCAGCCAGTAAACCTGCCGCCCGTTTTCTTTTGTGGCCGAAGATATCGGGTATTGTCCGGGATTACCCCGAAGTGAATATTGAACTGAACCTCGACAGCCGTCTGAACGACCTTGCTGCAGAACGTTTTGATGCCGGTGTCAGGCTGCGTGAATTTGTCAGCCCGGACATGATTGCAATAAAAATTGGCCCCGCTGTATCACTGGCAGCAGTCGCTACGCCGGAATACTTCCGAAAACATGGTGTCCCCGAACATCCCGACGAACTGGATCATCACGCCTGCCTGTCTTTGCGGTTTAATGCGCTGGCACCGGCCTATGACTGGGAGTTTGAAAAGGACGGTATTGAGATCGTAAAAAAGGTGTCGGGCCCGTTCATTTTCAGTGAGAGCGATATGTGTATTGATGCGGCGCGTGAGGGCCACGGCATTGCCTTTGTTACTGAACAGGAAGTAGAAAATGAAATAGAAAGCGGTGCATTACGCCGTGTACTTGCGGACTGGTGCCCGCCTTTCGACGGCTACCATTTGTGTATTTCCAGCAACCGGCAGATTAGTTCCGCCATGCGACTGGTTATCGACCGGTTGAAATATCAGGAATAAAGGCGCGGTGATATTCACTGTCACCCCGCCTGCAGAGCGTCTTTTTCACCTTCGATCATTCGCCATTGCGCTTCCACATCCCGCTTCGGAGAGTTACCAAAATACCGCGAATATTCTCGGGAAAACTGGGAAGGACTTTCATAGCCCACACGGTATGCAGCGTCCGAAGCGTCAATTTGTTCGCCTATCATAAGGCGTCTGGCTTCCATCAGTTTAAGGCTTTTCTGATATTGCAGCGGGCTCATAGAGGTGAGCAGTCTGAAATGATGATGGAAGGTGGATTTACTCATTTGCGCACGTTCCGCCAGCTCTTCCACGGTGTAAGATTGCGTAAAATGAGTTTTCAACCAGTCGATGGCTTTCGCTATCCTTAAACCCTGGCTCCCTGCTGAAATAATATGACGGAGCCTGTCACCCTGCTCCGAATTCAGAACCCGCCAGTAAATCTCTTTTTTAATCAGCGGAGCCAGCACTGAAAGCGATGCCTTATCGTCCAGCAGACTAACCAGCCTGTCACAGGCATCGAGCAACTCCGGCGTAGTATTGCCAACCGACATACCACTGTTAGAAGAGGCCAGGGTTTTGGTATCTGCAGACGCTTGCATGAGCAGTTCGCTCATTGTGGTGAAATCCAGCCGCAGCGCCAGACCGAGATACGGTTCAGCACGCTCTGCTTTTAAAATTTGCGCCTGCGCCGGTAAGTCCAGTGAGGTAATTAAAAAGCGGTAGCGGTTATAATGAAAGATATCATTACCCAGCGCCATCCGTTTTTCACCCTGCACCACCAGCGCGATACTTGGTTCAACAAAGCAGGTTGTACACTCCGTCGGCGCATCTTTGCGATAAAAACTGAGTCCGGCAATGTCCGTGATCACATTTGACTGACCGGCGGTGTGCCGGCTTATCCGGTCAGCAAGTTTATCGCTGATAATATCGATGGCTGCAGAGTGAAGCATGTTTCTGATCCAGGGTGATAAAAAACGCTGTTTATAACGTTATTTTTAGCACAAGGCAGCCAGAAACGGATAACGTAATTGTCCGGTTTTATTGCCTGATTGTCCGGGGTTCCGGATTTTAGTTACTTTTAATTTCTGCAGTTGCTACCGATTATACTCTGAAAAGCATCAGTTCTATCGCCAGTAAAATACTGAGCGCTATCAAAAAGCAATATACATTCGGGTCGCGAACAACATTGCGAAACCACTGATGCAAACCTGAATATCTGGATTTTTTTATAGCCACGAGCATCATTTGCCTCCGCATTTGTCAGGTGAGAATAAATAAGCGCGAACAAATTGTCGCTTTTTCATACTAAGAAGCTAAATAACTTCCTGTCCTTGACATTTATCAATGCTGAAATAAAAAAATTACGCGCAATCACTAACCCTTTGTATTTAAAGGTACAGAATTATTTCCAGTCAGGATTTAACGTAGAAAGTTCTCTGCGGGTCTGCTCTTCGAGGATTTCCAGCGTTTTACCATGGGGAGCCGGACGACGGGTTTCTTTGTCTATTCGTACGAAAACGATATCGTCAGCCTGGCAAATTGACGTTTTGGTCGCTTTGTTCCTGACAAGGCAGCTCACGGTAATTGAACTGCGGCCTACGGCAGTTGTTTTAAGGCCAAACTCAACAACATCACCTTGCAATGCCGGACTGTCAAAGCTGATTGCGCCAATATGCTTGGTCACCAAGCTGTTTGTCTCTAGCTGACAAGCCGCGTAAATAGCGGCTTCTTCGTCAATCCATTCAAGAATACGACCGCCAAATAACGCGTTGGCATAGTTAAGGTCATTGGGCATGACCAGTCTGCGGGAAAGAAATCTCATTACTACCTCTTGATCTATTGCTATATTTTTATAGCATAAAGATCATCTCAGGTTTTGGCAATGTCAGAACCCGGGGATTTATCCTGCTCCAAAATAGTGCACAACGCCCCAATTAAAAACATTGACATATCATTATGTTTTAACATATTAATAACAAACATGGTGTGCAGGCGCGATTATTACGCGATTTTTGTGCGGTTATTCAGACTGGCGTAAATTATGCTGTAACCGGTCTATGTAAAGTTGGTGAGTTTGACAATTTCGAGCTCAACCTGAATGAGGTTTACAAGATGTCGACGATATTTATTCCCAAACACATCCGGCCGGTTCACTCGCAGCCAGCATACAGTGGCAGCGTGTTGTTCAATGATATGACACCAAACGAACTTGAACAACTAGACATGTGTGCAGAACAAACAAAATGTGGTTCAGGTGAGTACCTGTTCAGGCAACATGATCGTTCGGTTAATGTATTCAACGTTATCAGCGGCACAGTTTCCATAGAACGGGTTTCCAATAATGGCCGCAGACAAATTCTGGGATTTCTCTTCCCCGGCGACTTTGTTGGTGTAACCAGCTCACCGTGCTACGACTACGCAGTCCGCAGTCTGACCAAAGCTGAATTCTATCGCTTTAACCGCAAGAAGCTGTACGATCTGGCAGAAGAAATGCCGCACCTGAAAACGAATCTGACCGAGATTAACTCCCGAATTCTGAACCGTACTATTGATCAGTTATATATCCTGGGGCAGAAGAAAGCCCATGAAAGACTGTGTTTTCTGTTTATGCATCTGCTCGAAAGGCTGCCGGGCGCAAGACCTGACCGCATCGAATTGTATATGACCCGTCAGGATATTGCTGACTTCCTTGGCCTGACAACAGAAACAGTGAGCCGCTCACTGGCAAAGCTGAAGCAGGATAAGCTGATTGCAGTACCTTCGTTAAACCACTTGCAGATCCTGGATATGGAAGCGGTGAGCGAAATGGCCTCAACCTGATATTTCATTCCCTTTAAGCAGATGCAGTGTAAAAGCACTGCTCTGCTGCCCGCCTCTTTTTTGATAATAGTCATAGAGTCTGACGGACGGTCTTCATACTATCTAATACAGAAGACACCACTGATTTTTCAATTATTGTCGTTCAGGTTTTCCTGACCTGTGGTTAAAAATAAAAGACTGACAATGAATGACCCCGAAGACTGGAGTAACCTATGAAACAAGCTAAGCATGCCCTGCTTGCAGCCGTTCTGTCTTGCACGATGAGTGTATCTGCTATTGCTGCGGATGCTGAAAAAGGAAAAGCCAAAGCCACCATTTGCGCCAGCTGTCATGGTGCTCAAGGGATCAGCCCGAGCCCTTTATGGCCGAACCTGGCGGGTCAAAAGGCCCCGTATCTGGAGAAGCAACTGAAAGCCTTTCGTGACGGAACACGTAAAGATCCCATGATGGGCCCCATGGCGAAGCCATTGTCAGATGAAGACATCGCCAATATTTCTGCCTACTTCGCGGCTATGAAATAACACTGTACACTGCCGGGTCAGCAACAGACCCGGCATATTTATAAGCACTTATTTTTTCTATTTCACCAACGCGATCCGCGATTTTCCGCTCATTATCAGCAATATAACCGTAGCTAACAGAAACGGGCCCGCACGTTGTAATAGATCCCCGGGCGTATGCGGCATCATGCTGAACACAAAAGTAGAAAGGCAGCCTGCCAGCATTGCGCCCACTACACCGTTTTTCGCAATTTGTCTGCCCATGAGAGAGATAATAATAACCGGACCAAAGGCAGCACCAATCATATTCCAGGCAAAAATAACCCGGTCAAAAATGCTGCTTGGCAGCGAGATGGCCAGCATAACTGCGGCCGTTGCCAGCACAGTCATGGTAATTCTGGACATAAGAAGCGGTTTGTTTTTAATAAACCTTCCGGCACCGAGATCATGTACAACGCAAGCGGCCGCAACCAACAACATGCTGTCTACCGTCGACATAATGGCTGACAGCACGGCTGCCACCACAATGGCACCTGTGACACCTGGCAGAAGATCAGAGGTAAGCGCAAAGAAAAGGGTTTCAGGGTTATCCAGCTCTGGCAGAAGTGTTCGCCCTGCCAGTCCCAGCATACACATGCCGCCAAATACCAGCGCAAACCAGAACACACTCAATACGCTAGCCTGACGAAGAGCCTTTTTACTTTTTAATGCCATAAAACGGTTGAGTAAATGAGGTTGACCAAACGTACCAAGTCCCACTGCAATGCTACCTGCAATCGTACCCAGTGCCATCCATCCCGCGTTGGCTCCTGTAAATGAAAGCCAGTCTTCAGAAGGCGGGGAAGCAAGGATTGCCTGAAAACCCTCTGCGCCGCCTATGGCAATCCACGACATCACCGGAAGCAGAATGGCGGCAAACAACATGAGAATTCCCTGAATAGTATCTGTCAGACTTACCGCCCAGAAGCCACCTAGCAGGGTGTAAATCAGTATGATTGTGCCGCCCAGTAAGATACTGCCTGAAGAGGACATGGCAAACGTACTTTCAAACACATTACCCGCCCCCTGAAATTGCGATGACATATAAATGATAAAGCAGAAGAGGATGATCAGGGTGGCAATAGCCTTTATGCGGCTGGCATCGCTTTTTGAGGCACCGTCAGCCATAAAGTCAACGACCGTGAGATGACCTTTTCTGGCGGTGACCTCCATCAGACGCGGAGCAATCCAGAACCAGGCAATGGCTGCACCGGCGACGGCACCTGCAGCAACCCATACAGCGGTCAGTCCTATTGCATAAGCCAGACCGCTCATGCCAAGTAACGTCCACGCAGAAGCAGAACTGGAACCGTAGCTGATTGCCGCAACAACAGGGCCGAGTTGACGGCCACCCAGAAAGTAGTCTTCCTGGTCCTGATTCAGGTGCTGTGCCCACAGACCCACAGCAAGCAGGACGCACTTGTAAACAATTAAAGTGATAAGGATAGTTGTGCTCATGATGTTCACTCCCTGATGTGCACAAGGAAAAAGGAAGAAAGCGAGGCTTCTCCATCATGCTATTGCTGCGCGTCCTTCAGCGCTTTGATAATTGTCAGTTCTCCCGGCAACCCCTCCTTCAATAGTTAGGCGGAGGAGTAAAACGCGACTGCCGCGTCATCCAGTCAGGCAAGACCGGCTGGTAGGCCTGATTGTAATTAAATCCGTGCTGGACTTCAGACCACTGATTCACGTGCTCACCGCCTACAAACCGGATAAGAGACAAACTACCGCCCCGTGTACCAAACGGACCGTGAGGGATATGTGGCGGCCGCCAGAAGTAAGCGCCCGGATACATGGTCCCCACATGGCCGGTAAGGTCACCATGTAATTGATAAGCTTCTTCCGGCGTGGGATGCGACTCCTGCGCACCGTGAAAATTAACCGGGTGCGACTGGGGAGACGTCATAAATAAAAAAGTACGCTGACCTGTGACCGGGTCAATACGCAAATTCTTACGGGCAAACCCGAGGTGGGTCAGTTTGATGTCGTGCACGCTGCTGTCCCAGGACATCCGGTAAGTGTCGAGACAAGGTATCGCTTCACGTCCCTCTGCCCGTTCTTTTGCCCCGCCGGCATCCTCTGCCAGGGGTACCGGAGCGTGATCGAAGAAACGCAAAATCACTGCATCTTCAGGTACGTATAGCTTATTGCATTCGAATCCGGCAGGAAAGAAGCCATAACACCCCGGAGAATAAACAAAGTGATTAAGGTAAAAGCAACCATGTAATACATAAAACTCTTCGTTACAGGCCAGCGCATGCGGAGCCGGATTCTGATAGCCGGCAGGATACTTTTGCAGTTGTGTTCTGCCACCGCTGTCTGTGTCGATACTCAGCAACTTGCGCTCTGTACCTTCAAAGCATTCATCGTATTCCCAGGCTAATTCCTGAGTCTGTATAAATTCCACGTAGTCTCTTGCCATCACTTAACAACCTTATTTTTATACTTCATCAGTACTGTGCCACGGTCATTAACCGGCTGATTTGCGCCAAATCAAAAGTTATATTGATAACACATTAATAATTTTACTTGCTGACTAAGATATATTGTTATATCATTCATAATTATTGTCAGAAAACGGAAAAGACTGTGAGTGAAACTGCCGGAACAACGATGCCTTTAAAAGACTTAGTCGTCGTTGAATTTACGCACATGGTAATGGGGCCGACAACAGGTCTTGTATTAGCAGACCTTGGCGCAAAAGTGACCAAGATTGAGCCTCCAGGCGGAGATAAAACCCGTCGCCTGAAAGGCTCCGGCGCCGGCTATTTTCCGATGTACAACAGAAACAAGCGCAGTCTGTGTATTGACCTTAAATCTGATGAAGGCAAAGCCGTCGCGCAAACACTGATCAGCAAGGCCGATATTCTCATTGAGAATTTCAGACCCGGCGCAATGGACAAGCTGGGCTTTGGTTACGAAGCCATGAAAGTGCTTAATCCGGGACTGATCTACTGCTCTTTGAAAGGCTTTCTGAAAGGCCCTTACGAAAACCGCACCGCGCTGGACGAAGTGACCCAGATGATGGGCGGACTGGCTTACATGACAGGTCTGCCTGACCGGCCAATGCGGGCCGGTTCATCAGTTATTGATATAACCGGCGGCATGTTCGGCGTCATTGGTGTACTTTCGGCTTTGCATGAACGGGAAAAAACTGGCAAAGGCCGGCACATCACCAGCTCATTGTTTGAAACCACTGCCTTCATGGTAGGCCAGCACATGGCGCAACAAACCGTGCTGGGAGAAGAGCCGCCTCCTATGTCAGTGCGACGCAGTGCCTGGTCGGTATACGACATTTTCCATTGCAAAAATGATGAACGGGTATTCATAGGCGTCGTCAGCGACACCTTATGGCAAAAGTTCTGCGAAGAATTCGAACTGCATGATTTTGCTGCCGATGAAAGGCTGAGCAAAAACAACGACCGGGTTAAATATCGCGATGAGATTTTGCCTGTGATCAGTGCCATGTTCGCTGAACTGGATAAAACCACTTTGATGGCAAGACTGGAGCGGGCTGGCATTCCCTTCTCACCCATTAATAAGCCATCAGATTTGTTTGAAGATCCTCACCTGAACTGTGGCGGTTTACTTGAGGTAACGACCACAGAAGGTAAGACCAAACTCCCTGCACTGCCTGTTGAATTCGACGGCGAACGCACAGCACTGCACCACGATTTGCCTGCTGAGGGCAAAGACACGGTAGAAGTGTTAAGTGAAGCCGGATTCAGTAAAGAGGAAATAGAAAGATTATTGAAACAGGAAGTCGTCATTAATTAACTGTACAGCGTTCCCAAGCTTAGTCAGCCTTGCTGAAACAAGCACTCCCGAACAACAGATTCTGTTGTTCTCCGTTCAGGGGCATGAATAATGCCCCTGTTTTTTAACGCTAGTCGTTAATTTCCATACTCATCTGATACTGGAATATGGCGGGGTTATAACTGCCCTGCATAATATCCACCAGCTTTCCGTTTGCATCGTACGAGCGTCTTGATACCACAAGCAGCGGACTGAACTCTTTGAGATTTAATTCTTTCGCCACATCAGCGGGAGCGGCTTCTGCACTGATGAATTGATCGATACGGGACAATACTGTGCCCTGCTTTTTCAGCAGTTCAACACGGGTGTGCTTTTGCAGCGCCTTTTCAGAGAACGTATCACTGTTTGTCAGTGTCCAGCTGACGTAGTAAGCAAACGGAAGCTTTTCATCTTCGGTGAGTCTTACCCGCACCAGACGACAGGCCGTTTCACCTTCCGTTAAGCCAAGATCATCACGGACATCAGCTGGCGGTACACGGTCAGCAATGTGGATCACTTTTGCAATCGTGTGGCGACCCATGGTTTCAATGGACTCAAGCATGCCCGTCAGCGGCGCTTTTACCGGCTTGGGTTTGTATTTATACGTGACCGTTGTGCCACGGCCACGACGACGCTCTACCAGCTTTTCTGAGGCCAGTTCGTCCATGGCCCGTTTTACGGTGATTCTCGACAGACCGAAGGCTTCACCCAGTTCGTGTTCCGTTGGCAATTGCGCGCCATAACTGATGGTGCCGTCTACAATTTGTTCTTTCAGTAAGCTGTACAACTTATGATACAGAGGCGTAGGACCGTCCCACTCTAACCCCTGCTGTACCTCAAACTGCTTCAGTATTTCAATAATGGAAGATTTATCCAAAGTGAATCTCCTGTCCGTGCCGTTCATATACCACGTGTTTCAGCACTGTTTTCTATCTTAACCGCGTGTCATCTGTGACCGCGATTGTACATGTGAGCTGACGGATAACCTATATCCGGCTGCAACCTGACGTTTATAACGGATAGTTTCGGCCTGAATACTATCATGACATCTCTACAAGAGCATAATGATAGGTCATTCAAACTTAAGAGGACACAAAGACAACCTTAAATCACAGCGCATCCTGCGCTAAATAACGGATTTAACAACAATCAGAATGGTTATTTGACTTAAAAACAGATGTTTAGCCAGATCAGCATAAACGATGATGCCTGCTAAATATACTTTTATATCATTTAGCAGGCGTATGTATATTTGCAGGATCAGGCAAGCTGAGGTTTTTTCACCGCAAGGACTTTTGCCACTACACTCAGCACTAAATAGCTGATCATAGACATGAGTAATCCGTACAGCGACGGAAACAGCACGTCTGACAAAGGCAATACCACCTGATAAGTAATGGCTGTCGCACAGGCTGCACCGATAAGATAGGCCATGACCGCCAGCGGATTCCATTTGTGCAAATGTGCTAATTTTTCAGGATTAAAACGCTTCCGGTTAACCAGATAATAGTCGACGATAACGGGGCCAATTACGGGCGGAACCAGCGCTGCCAGCAAATTAATCCACTCGAGGAAGTACTGATAAACACCCAGTCCGAGTATGGTTCCGGCCAGCCCGCACAGTAATGTTGTTACCCGCTTAGGACGTTTAAATACACTGGCTGTTTGCACGGCCGGCAAATACAGATTGGTGTCGCCTGTGGTCCACAGCGCAAGACTCATGGCAATCAGACCGAAAAAGCCAATCCAGGGACCCTGCTGGAGCATGTAGGTGGTGAATTCGTAAGTACCGGAAACTATCCCGCCCATGGAGCCGATGATTTGCAGAAACCACTGTGAAATAATTAAAACTACAAACGGAATAGCAATCGCCACCCATGCCTTTCGGGCAAACCGGGTGTAATCTGCCATCACGATAGCGCCAACTATCCAGGAACCCACCACCAGATTCACAGCATCATACATACTCATGGGCGACTTTGCGGCCTGCTGTTCAGAAAGCGCAAAAAATGCCTGCCAGCCACCGGTAGTATCAATATTCAACCACGTCGCATAAATGCCCACTGCCACCAGCATCAGTACAGACGGCATACTGACCTTTTCTAGCGCTGCAACACCCATATACGTTGTACCGGTAAATAAAATGCCGGCGCCAATCGCAACAATATAGAAGGTGACAGAGTCGAATGACTGCGCCCAGGCAAAACCGAAGGCGCCTACGGTAATACCCTGCCAGCCGATGGTTAACAGTGCCACGAAGAGCACGGGAATGTATGCGCCAATATTGCCGTAGGTAAAACGGTATAACAGCCCCGAATTACACGCTGTTTTGTAGCCGATATAACCTACCAGTGCACCAATGACAAAGTTCATCCCGTTACCCAGAAACGAAGCCGTGAGCAAATCAGGGGTAAACGCCAGACCTTTCCCCAGTGCGCCGCCGGTCAGCAAACCGGTAACCAGAAATCCCCAGCCAAAAGCCAGCGCCAGCAAAGGCATAGCGTTGCGTCTTTGTGACGGCGTTAAGGGCAGATGAGGATTGTCATCACTTTGTGCTTCTTCTGTGGCATCCAGCGTCCACCACTGTTTTAGTTTATTTAGCATTTTTGGTCTCCGGAACGGGTCGCCAGATTAAGGCGACATACTCATAAGCTAATCAAAAGCCTTCGCACCGGGCATTAACAAATGTCAAAGAGCCCGCAAGAGTTTTGTGCTTATTGTGTCTGGACTGCCAGCCCCTGCTGTTAATTGATAATTGTCATAGGCACTGCGGGTTAACCACGTAATATGAGGCAGTCGACAAACCTGTTCCGGAGTCCCCTATGAAGTCACCCGTGCAACCCGCCAAGTTGATCCACTTCACTTATTTGCTTGTGTTGCTGATCACATCCAATGCTTTCGCAGCGGTAAAGCCTGAAACCCTGACTCTGCAAACTCACGGACGTGACGTACAAATCTGGCACTGGACACCTGCGGCAAAGGCAAAAGGTATCATTCTGTATTCCCATGGAGCTGCCTCCGCACCGCTTCAATATGTGAGAATAATCGAACCCTGGGTCGATGCAGGTTATGAAGTCTATGCACCGCTGCATGTGGATTCTGTGGAGCATCCCCGCACCAGTGAGTTTCAGGGTCTGGCGTCGTGGAGCGCAAGATTACAGGACATGCAAATGCTGGCAGACGAGTTCGGCAGCGAGGGCTATATTGCCGCCGGCCACAGTTACGGCGCGCTGACCGCACTGGTAAAAGGTGGCGCTACCGGACTGCTACCTGAGGGCACGGATAATCCTGACGATCCGCGGGTGTCTGTGGTGCTGGCATTCTCGCCCCCTGCTGCTATTCCGGGGTTCATTGAAAAAGCCGGTTATGCCACGCTGAGCAAACCAGCACTTATTCAAACAGGCACAAAGGATATTCTCAGTGAGAATATGTCCTGGGAAACCCACCTTGATGCCTGGCATGCCGCTCCGGCATCAGGCGACCACTACGCGCTGGTTCTGGACGATGTGGATCACTACTTCGGCGGAGCAATTTGCCGTTCCGATTTACCCGGCCCCATGCAACTTGAACAACTGCAACTTGCGGTAGATACCAGCCTTAACATGCTGACTGCTTATAACAGCAGCAATAACAAGGCAGATTCAGCGTTGAATAAATCGCTGGGTGAACATCCGCTAATGCAACTCTCCCGAAAGTAATACTTGAAACAGAAAGGCGCAACCAAGTATGCCGGAATGGGACAACAGTGTACTGCCGAACCTGATTGCCGCCGGACTGTAGTAATTCTTAATTAAACGGACACGAATATGAAACTGACTGATATCGCCATTTTTAAGCAAGCTTGCCTGATCAACGGTGCATGGATAACCACTGAGGAATCCCTCTCAGTAAATAATCCCGCAACCGGTGAAGAAGCCGGACGCGTACCTTTGTTAAACGCTGATCAGGTAAATGATGCAATCACGTCAGCCAGCGAAGCATGGAAGACATGGAAAAAGGTTCCTGCATCCACCCGCGGAGATATCGTGCGTAAATGGTATGAACTCATCGTTGAACATACTGATGAGCTTGCCACCATCATGACCACAGAACAGGGCAAGCCCCTGGCCGAAGCCAAAGGCGAAATTGCCTATGCCGCCAGCTATGTTAAATGGTTCGCCGAAGAAGCCATGCGTATTCAGGGTGAGATCCTGCCCGCTGCGGCGGCCAATACCCATATCCGTGTTTCACGGGATCCGGTAGGCGTGTGTGCAGCAGTCACCCCGTGGAACTTCCCGGCAGCAATGATCACCCGCAAAGTAGCACCCGCGCTTGCAGCCGGCTGTACGATTCTGGTGAAACCTGCCAGTCAGACCCCGCTGACTGCATTGGCACTGGCGGAACTGGCCGTGCAAGCCGGTGTTCCTGATGGCGTATTCCAGGTATTAACCGGCAAAGCCAGCGTTATCGGCGATGCTTTCTGCACGAATCCGCTGGTCAGAAAGCTCACTTTCACCGGCTCAACTGAAATCGGCGCACAACTGATGGCGCAATGCGCCGGCGATGTGAAAAAGCTTTCACTGGAACTTGGCGGTAATGCGCCTTTCATCGTGTTCGAAGATGCCAATATAGAGAAAGCCGTTGAGGGCCTGCTAAAAGCTAAATTCCGCAATGCCGGCCAAACCTGTATTTCGCCGAACCGGGTATATGTTCACAATAGCGTGAAAGATGCATTCCAGACTCAACTCAGTGAAAAAGTGGCAGCCCTTAAAATTGGTAACGGCCTGGAAAAAGGTACCGAAATAGGCCCGCTAATTGACAGCAAAGGCGTGGATAAAGTGGAAGAACACGTGAAGCAGGCCGTTGCAGCCGGTGCTAAAGTACTCACCGGCGGAGAACGCTTACCCTTTGGTAACAACTGGTACGCACCTACGGTACTCACCGGAGTTCCCCGTGATGCCCAGTGCGCCTGCGAAGAAACCTTCGGACCACTGGTTCCAATCATCAGCTTTGATACAGAAGACGAAGTGCTGGGTTACGCCAATGACACACCGTTTGGTCTGGCAGCGTATTTCTATACCGATAACCTGCACCGCGCACAACGTGTGGCAGATGCTATTGAGTCTGGCATGGTGGGCATTAACACCGGCGTTATTTCAGCCGCCAATGCGCCATTTGGCGGGATTAAAGCCAGCGGGATTGGCCGTGAAGGTGCCCACACCGGCCTGGAAGAATATCTGGAAATGAAATACCAGTGTTATGTTATTGAAGAGTAGCCCGGGCCAGTTCTGAATTACCGGCGCCTGCCCATAAGGCAGGCGCAACATTTTGACTATTATCAATGCCCGCAACACCCTGAACACCTACTGTAAAGCAACGTTTTTTCTGCAGGAAATGACATTGCCAGAGATACTAAACCACTACATTAATATTCCCGCCGGTCAGATCCATTATCGCGAGACCAAACCGCTTAAAGTACCTGAACACAGGTTGCCGGTGATACTTTTGCACCGCACACCGGCCTGTTCTTCGTCATTTGAAAAGGTGATGCAGATTGCCGGTGAGCACTTGCATATGATTGCCTTTGATACACCGGGTTTTGGGAACTCTTTCGTACCTGATATGGCATCGCCGGAGACAACTGATTACGCGAACTGGTTTCTGACTGCTCTGTCGATGTTAAATATCGACCGGTTTCATCTGGCGGCACATCATACCGGTACCCACTTCGCCACAGAAATGTCTGTTCTTGCACCGCAAAAAGTCGCCTCGCTGTTACTCTCCGGCGTCATGTACGAACCGGATGCAGCAAAGCGCAAAAAAATGCGTGCAGACATTGGTGATGCGCCTGAAATCGACAACGCCGGACACTACATCTCAGACAGCTTTACACTGATGAAAGCCCTGTGTCCGGCCTATGATGCACATCTGGTCCATACCGAAACGCTGGGTGCCATTACACATCTGAAAGGCCGCAATCAGGCATTTGATGCCATTTACAATCAGGACTTTCCTGCGGTATTCAGCAAGGTTACCTGCCCCGTCATGATTGCTCAGGCCTGCGATGATCCGTTAACCCTGAACGGCATGCTTGAGACCATTAAAAAAGATCACCCTCAGGTAAAAACCCGCATCACCGGCGCTGCATTTCTCGCTGCGCCGGAAAAGCAACCCGGCGATTTTTGCCGTGCACTTTTTGAATTAACTCACACTACCGGACACACCATGAATTACACAAAATATTTATACCAAAGGCAGGATGACAGCTTCACGCTTTCTGCTGTGGAATCTCCCCTCCCTTCACCGGGTCCGGGCAAAGTACTGGTTAAGATCAGCGCCGTATCACTGAACCGCCGCGACGCCTCCATTCGCGATCTCTCGTACCCCGTACAGGCCGACGAATTCGTACCATTTTCTGATGCTGCAGGTGTTATTGTGGAAACCGGCAGTGACGTCACCCAATGGAAAGCGGGAGACCGGGTCACCTCCAGTTTCTTTCAGCAATGGTCAGGTGGCAGATTAAACCTCACCGCCATGTTTTCCGCACTGGGCGCTGGTGCCAATGGCGTACTTGCTCAATACGCACTGCTGAGTGAAGAGGGAGTGGTAGCCACACCTGCACGCTGGAGTGATGAGCAGGCTGCCTGTACGCCCTGTGCTGCCACTACCGCCTGGCGGGCACTGGTAACCCTTGGCAACATTCAGGAAGGTGACACCGTGCTCATCATCGGCACCGGCGGCGTGGCAACGTTTGCCGTACAAATCGCAGCAGCAAAAGGCGCGGTACCCATTGTCATTTCATCCTCAGACGAAAAGCTGGCACAGGTGAAACAGCTGGGGGCAGCCCACGGCATTAACTACAAATCCACGCCGGAATGGTCTGAAGAAGTCAGAAAAATCACTAAAGGTGCCGGCGTCAATCACGTGGTAGAACTGGGTGGTGCAGGCACCATGGCACAATCGGTTGCCAGCCTTGCTATCGACGGTCATCTTGCTGTTATCGGTGCACTGGACGGTTTTGGCGGAACCATTGATGTGCAACCTCTCATCTTTGGCGCTCTGAAGGTCAGTGCGGTCATGGTAGGTTCAAGAGCAGACCACGAAGCGGTGCTGAATTTCATGTCAGAACAGGGGGTACTGCCTCTCATCGACAGCCAGTTCGACATCACTGATATTGAAGCGGCGTTTGCCAAAATGAATACCGGCGCCTTCGGAAAAATCGTTATCCGTCTCTGAGCTACCCGCGCCTCCGGGGCGCAGAAATAAAAATGCCGGTGGGAAACCCCCACCGGCAAGAGGCTCAAATAACAAATGTTATTTGACGGGAAACCTTCATAAAACGGTTGTCATAAACACACTGAATCGCTGTGCGCTTACAGGTTATACGCTACTCGAAACTGTCCGTTTGCTTCGCGGACAACTGTAACGGTTGCGTTGTATACCGTCTCTAATTGCTTTAAAAGCGCCTGCTTTTCACTGCCCGGTAATTTAACGCCGTTAAACACTGACAGCCCGCGCAGTGCGCCTGCCGCATTTCCGGGTTCAACGGGTTGCAAACCCATATTCACAACAATCCTGGCATTATTTTGCGGGTAACTGATGAGCATCCGGTAAGAGGTATCGCCGGTTATTTTGTCGCTCACAGTGTAGAACGCAGAACTCCCGTCCAGAGGTGTGGTAATGGTTCTTACCGGTGCCCCGGCGGCTGCCTGCTCTTCTGCAATACCCTTGCTGTCAAGGGACGCACGGGTTGTCTGAACCAGGTGCACACCGCTCTTCGCAGGGATGTCCAGCCCGATAGCGGCACCGTTAAAATAGCCGGCAGGATAGAACTTATCTTCGGTGGTGATCACCTCATCATCCTTTACAGCGATGGTCACAACGCTTTCATAGTCCGGAATTTTGACAGCAAATTTTCCGTCCATGTACATGTTATGACTATGCCAGACACCTTCACTGAGTTGCCAGAATGCAGGCAGCTCTGCCTTAGCCTGTAAGGTCAGGCAAAACATGCTACCGGCGATGGCAGTGATAACTTGCACTGCTTTTTTCATATTAATCGACCCTGTGAACGGAACAACGCTGTCCGGATGCACCTGACGGTACATCCGGACATGTCATTATCAGAATTCGTAACCCGCGCGGATCCCCACTTCTCTTGGCATAATAGGGTCAACCACTGCACCCTGTGTGGCAAAGAAGTTTGGCATGGCGCTGAAGTCGGTAAGACGACGACCTGTTGCCCATCCCTCTTTGTCAGTACAGTTATTACAGTAAAGCTCTACGGATACGCCATTGTCAGTACCAATCAGTTTTGCCCGCAGATTCAGCAAGGTATAGCCCTCAATGGTGGTAAGGTTCAGCTCATCCGTATAAGTTTTGCTTCTGAAGGTGGTATCTGCACGCAGGGCATAATCCCACTCTGCATTCAGTCCGTCCTGCCAGGTGATACCTACAGCACCGCTGTGCGCCGGAGACCGTGGCAGCGTATTTCCGTCTGCTTTGTAGAATGTGCCGTAAGGCAGACCCAGCGCACTTCTGAAAGAGTTACTGTTGTAACTGTCGTACTCAGAGCTGGTGTAACCGTAAGCGAACTGAATGTTGAGGTTGTCACTGGCTGACCAGCGACCTTCAAGCTCAATACCTGTCTGCGTACTTGAGCCGGTCATAGTAGGCGTCAGAAAGTAAGATGTTCCTGTGCTGGTTCCGGTAAAGGTATAGAGGCCGGTAGACTTCATGCCTTCCCATTGCTGATGGAAACCAACCAGTGAGTACCATAAAGCGCCATCCAGAACAGACTGTTTCCAACCCAGTTCATATGACTTAATCGTTTCTTCTTCCGTCTCTGTTTCGATATTAGGATTTGCAGCTAAAAACTCCGCGGCATCATTTGCATCCATAGAATCAAACATACTGTTGTAAGCACCCGGCAACATGGCTTCTGAGTAGGTCAGGAACACATTCGCGTCATCCATTGGCGAAAGCAGCAGACTGATACGTGGCAGGAAGCCGTCGAAAGACAATTCAGCAGAAGGCGATAAGGTGCCTTCGGTGAAACCGGAGCGGTTGTCTGTAGTGTCATCCTGATAGCGCGCTTCGACTACCAGCGTGGCCCAGTCGGTAAAATCGTATTCAGCTGAACCGAAGATACCCAGCGTTTCAATTTTAGTTGCGTCGAGGTAACTGGTACCGAATCCGAACAGCATACCGCCATAGTAGCCATTAAATACGTTCCAGCCACCGTCAACATCACCCATCTGATCGATCACTGAGTAGTTAACCCCGGCCATAGCACGGAAATTATCGTTGTTGTCGTAGTTCAGACGACCTTCCGCAGACCAGGATTCCAGTTCCAGATAGGTTTGTACAATCCACGCCTGTGCATCTGTCTGGTCAGCATCTCTGATCTGCGTGGTGGATTTATGGCTGTAACCCGCCAGACCATCAAAGGAGAAGTTTTCATCTATAAAGTAGGATGCTTCGGTAGAGAACACCAGCATGTCAGAACGCAGTCCGATATGGTCCAGAGAAGGGGTATCTCCTCCTTCCGGACGCATTGCGAGTAATTCGCTCATGCTATAGGTACCGTCCTCCAGTGCATCGCCATACTGAGTTTGTCCGGCGACAGTTACGTCATAAAAACGGGTGTTGCTGCTTACTGTGGTGTACGGCAACGAGCCGGATAACCATGGCGTCGCCCACGTAGCTTCAACAATACCGTTGTTTGTGCGCTGAACGTGTCACCGACGGAAATATTATTATTTTCTGAATACTTTACGAACGTTGATGCTGGCGCACCGTCATCGTCCTGAGAATAAGCGATACGGCTTTTTACCGATAAGTTTTCTGTGGGCGTCATGGCCAGAATTAACGACACACCCGCAGTCTTTTCAGCACCCAGATCACCGCCGTCAGTGGCAGTAAAAGGCGCACCCTGCTCGCGGTTAAACACAGTCAGGCGGGAAGACACATTCTCCGACAACGCACCTTCAACATAAGCATTAAATTCGTTGCTGCCGAATGTCGGGCTGAAGCCTGCGGAAATCTGGCCGCTGAACTCGTCGCCGGGCGTTACCGTGGTATAGTTGATGGCACCGCCGAAAGTGCCGCGTCCAAAGTAGACTGGCTGCGGGCCGCGTAACACCTCAACTTGAGCGATATCGGAGAATGACACTGAGCTTTCGCCCCCCAGCACAGCAACACCGTCAACAAAGAAGCCACCTGTCTGGTTTGTCGGGGTAGATATGGCAATGTCCATACCACGGAAACGGATGCCGGGGTTAAAGCGGCCGGGTTGAGAGTTACCCACATTCTGGAAATCCAGGTTGGGTGTAAAGTTTGCCAGCGATTCCAGCTCGGTTAATCCTGACTCCTGCAAATCTTTACTGGTAAACGCTTTAACAGACAGCGGTACTTCGATGATGGTTTCATCCCGTTTTCTCGCTTTAACAACAACCTGCTCGTATTTATTATCGTCGGCTTTCTTTTCTTCTGTTTGCGCAATGGCTGATGCCACCGGCGACAGTGCAAAAACCATCCCCGCTGCACTTAAAGCGTATTTTTTGTTCCATGAATACATGTTTCCCACCTCACTTGGTACCTGTTGTTATTTGGCTTTTTACACGGCCAATCATTATTTTTGGCGGTACTTTTTTTAAACGGTCAAAGCACCTTATTGAACAGATTATCGCCAGCAAAACGGGGACTCATTAACAAATATCAAAAAACAGCAAGATTATGAAATTGACTAATAAACATCATTAAATCAGTTCATTACAAAGATTGTGGACACAAAAAAGTCACCGTAAACCTGCGCTTCCGGTGACACGTTCAGATGAAAAATTACGCTCAGACTTTTGTCAAAATCTCGTTTGCTGCCCGCTCGCCGGATTCCAGCGCACCTTCCATACCACTTGCCCATTGTGCAGTATGTTCACCGCAGAAATGCAGCCTTGATGTAGGTGTAGCCATTACGTTTGCATAACGGGCAACCTGACCGGGTTTCCAGGTAGCAAAAGATCCCCGTGACATGGGTGAATCCTGCCAGTTAAACAGGCGAACAAATTTCACCGCACCTTTTGCCTCCGGCAAGGCTTCGTAGAGTGATTTTTGGATCAGTGCTGCGGCGTCTTTTTCAGAGAGTTTTTCAACGGCTTCCACGCCTTTGCCGTTAATCCACACGGTCAGATTAGTGATCTTACCGCTTTGTGAAGGATCACTGGCGAAGACTCTCTCGATGACAGAGTCTGACCACACATTCGGCAGAAAACCTTTACCTTTCCAGAAAGGAGAAACCACCTCGAAATGTGCCTGATACACTTTGCCATATTCCAGTTCGTTGATGGCTTCCCGTTGCATCACATGTAAAGGCGCATCAATCTCAACATGACGCAAGGTGGAGAAAGGTACCGACGACAGCACGTATTGTGACTCGTATTCACTTCCGTCATCACAACGCACGGTAATACCGCTGTCGCGCTCTTTAATTTTTGCTGCTACTTTGCCTGTCAGCACTTCACCGCTGAGGTGTTTTGCCATGGCTTCAGGCACCCGCTGATTTCCGCCCTGCGCCATCTTCACACCACCGGGCGTTTGCATAGATTGCATAACAAAATAATTATTGCGATAGAGGAACAGTAAGGACGACTCATCCAGGGTTCTGCCGTAGTTATTAGCAGCCCCCAGCATTTCTATTGCTTTTGCAGAAAGCCCTTTCTCGCGGAGTAACTGACTGACAGGAATGTCCAGATTAAAGTTCGAATCGCTCAGCCAGTCATTCCCTTGTGAAAAAGGTGGTTTGCCGAGCAGCACCGGCAACAGTTGGTCCGGCGTCATGGCTTTAAATTGATCAGGGAACGGGTTGCCGGCACATGTAGCCCAGTCAGCTGGCAATACACGCTGCCCTGCTACCTGCATGACCTGTCTGACAGGTTCATTACCAAGACCAAAATCGACCTGGTTCAGTGGTACACCCACCCGCGATGCATTAAAAATCATACGACCATAGTTGGGACCAATTGTCTGGCCGCCAGCCTCCGGTGCCCCCGGTACATCATCCAGTGTATACAGTCTGCCGCCAATGCGGTTTCGTCCTTCCAGCACGCGTACGGTCAGACCTGACTGCTCAAGAAGGCTTGCTGCATAAAGACCGGACAGACCTGCGCCGATGATTGTGACATCTGTTTTGCCTGACGCGCGGGCGAAGGCAGGGAACAATGCCGAACCCATTACCAGAGCGCTACCTTTAAGAAAGCCCCGGCGGGAGAAACGCGGATCAAATGAATTTGACATAAGTACCAACCTGTTCACTTTTTTTGATTATTGTTAATAGGCTTTTAGGCTATGAGTCCACCGGTATCACCGCATTGATTATTATCAAAAACAGGCTTCTGGTCCTGCAGGTGATTATTACAAAATATGATTTAGCCGGAGGTCAGGTTGCTGCCAGCTTCCTGACTGCCGGAACATTAAGAATCTGCAGATGATTGATGGAAGGAAAGTGAATGAGACCATCGGTTTTCAACTTAGCCAGAGAACGGCTTACCGTTTCAATGGTAAGACCAAGATAGTCTGCAATATCCTGACGGGACATATAAAGCTGGATGTGTTCCGGCGTGGCACCGGGCATACGCTCAAGCAAGTGAACAAAAAGGAAGCACAACCTTTCGTGCGCTTTTTTCTGACCGAGAATAAACAGCTGTTCCATCAGCCGGTAAAATACGTTCGACATGATGTGTTCAATGTTTCTGCGTAACTGATGATTATGCAGAGAAAAATCCACCAGCTTTTTTCTGCCGAAGCGGTAAAGGGTAGACTTTGTGAGGCTGCGGGCAGCCACCTCATAGCGCGCGGAGTTAACAATGCCCAGATAGTCTCCGGGAAACAAAAAGCCGATGATTTGCCGTCTGCCGTCATCAGCAAACCGTTCGACAACAATCGCACCGCTGATCACATTAAACACACTGGTACAGGGAGAGAACTGGTCGAAGATTGGCTCGTCGGCCCCCAGTTCAATCTGCGTGCCGCAACGACGCAGCTCAAAAAGCTGCTTCACAGATAAGTCACGAAACAGCGGGCAGTCACTGAACGGGTTATATCCGTATACAGGCTCCATACTTCTGGGCAAAAACAACTGAGACATCAAATACCTCCTGCACGCCGTAAGGCTGTGACACCAGATCAGTTACTCACAAGACGATTTACACGCATCAACTTCGGGCAGACCTTGTAAAAATGCCAGCGCGGCTTTCGCAGTCGGAGCCGGCCGCTCCACATTGATGTAATGCCCGCCATCATCAAAGGTGACCAGCTTCTTAAAACAGGAAGCGGTCAGCGCATCAATAAAAGCCTGCGCCGTTTCTGTATCCAGCGCCTGGTTCGCCGTTCCCCAGATAACCAGCGACGGTGCAGTGACATGAGAAAGCACACGTTGAGGATTACCTTTTTCGTACAGCTTGTACGCTTTAATTGAATTGGTATCGCGGTTAACAATGTTCAGATAGTCCAGCTTGCGCTGAATAAACGCACTGGTCACATAGGTGTGGTCATTGATGTAGTCATCATAGAACTGAGCAACATCTTCACGGTTAACCACCGGATCGATAAACATGTTTTTACGGGGCTTGTCTTTGGTATCCGTGTCACGCTTAACCGCTTTGCCAAACTGAATACCCGCAGAATTCACCAGGATCATGGACGTAATACGGTTTACACGGGTTGCGGCGTAACGGAACGACACCATACCGCCGTAAGAAATGCCGGCAATACCGAACTGCTCAATACCCAGCGCATCCATCAGGCCGTCAATCAGAACATGGCTGCGGTCGACTGAATAGTTACCATTCGGGATATCTCCGGTGATGCCGAAGCCAGGTAAATCAAAGCGAATCACACGATAATGTTTGCTCAGCACCTCTGCCCAGGTATCCCAGTCATGCAGGTCGCCGAGCGTACCATGCACTAACAGGATTGCTGGACCGGTGCCCTGATCTTTGTAGTGCACGTTGATGCCATCTACGTCCATGAACTTTGAATCAGCATCCGCGTATTTTTTCCGCATGTCTTCCAGCGTCAATGTTCTCGTTGTCTCTGCATTTTTGCCTTCTTCAGCACTTAGTGATGCTGAGGCAGAACACATCAGGATAGACAGCATTAAAACGAACAAATGATTCTTCATATTCAAAGATCCCGGTAAAGGCAGAGTAATTTGCAACTGACTGTTTTAACCAACCTAACGGGCACATGACAAGCCCGCCTTAACAATTATCAATCCACCCGAAAAATACGATAAAAAAGCCCCTGAAGGCATCACGCCGGCAGAGGCTTTCCGTTGAGGATCGTTATCTCACTCCATTATGCTTTGGCTATATCATCAATGGTCGCGTTATAAGATTTTTTGGTTTCACCCATTTGCGCTTCTTCCGCTTCTTTCCGGGTAAGGTAGAACAGGCGGGAGAAAAATCCCTGGCGCCATGCTTCACGGCTTTCCAGTGCCTCATCGTCCAGTTCCAGCGCTTCGATGCCTGCTGCCAAATCAATACCGTGTTGTTTCGCGACGCGTTCCTGTGCGTCCATGCGATCACGCATGACATTTAATTCGCTGGCCAGCACCATCACCATAGACATTAATTGATCCGACGCGGCATCTTCATAAAACGACGGACGCTTACCTTTAGCGTTGTGTTGCATCTGCGGATTGTTATGTGACTCAGACATCACGCTACCTCCTGGTTAACTAAAGGTTTCTGTGCAATCAGCACTTCCCAGCCACCACCCGGGGCAAATTCGCCGGCAGTAAAATCGCGATCGGCGACGGCTTCTTTTGACTCATCGCTATAACCTTTCGACCCTTCCGTGGTTTCCATAATTGCCATTGGCGCAGTATCAAAACGCACCGCATCACGGGGGAAGCCTGCATCTTCAGCCAGCTGGATCTGATCAAGGTCACGCATCGCTCCCCAGAACGGTTCGTTGTTGTACCAGGTTTCATTATCAAGAATGAACTGGGTGAACGGGTCCATGAGATCGAATGGAGGCAAGTCGGCATGAATCATCAGGCCGCCGGGAGCCAGTACCCGTTCGCTTTCTTTGAATATTTTTGGCATTGCTTTGCCGCTGGTTTCGTGCAGCAGAATGTGGCTGACAACCAGATCAAAATAGCCATCTTCGAAAGTGGTTTCTTCGGCGTTCATCTGCGCAAAGTTAACTTCTTTACCCATTGCAACGCCACGGGCATGGGCATAACGCACACAGCCACCACCTACATCGATACCCCAGATTTCTGCATCCGGAAACGCTTCTTTGTATGGCAATGTGGAATGTCCTACCGTGCAACCCATATCGAGGATGCGGCGGGGTTTGAAATCAGGGTTGTTACGCTTCAGGTAGTTGCAGACTGAGCGTCCCATATCGTCGTTATCAGGACCGGTATATCCCATGGTGTACAGATACACACCACGGTCGTAAACCACACCGGCAGAAACGTCATCGGCGGTCACTTCGGTACAGTAGCCACCAGGCATACAGTGAATATCGATGGCGCTCACGTATTTGGGCGGCACAAAGCCTTCCGGGATCACCAGTTTCGTCTCAGATTTAGCTGACAGTGCTTTGGCCCTTTCAATCAGTTGCGGCAATTGACGCTCTACACTCATTACCGTGGATTCCCAGAGCAACTCCTGGGCAATACGGTTAGTCGATGCGTACAGCTGAAAATAACTGTTTTTCACCATGGCGCGACGAATATCCTGACGGTTTTCAGGCTCACGGCCGTTTTCCCGTTTGAATTTAGGCACCACTTTCTTTTCATATACCGGCTGAAGCCCCGGCAACGTGGCGTGCTGGATATAGCCCCGCAAGCTTTTGGCGAACTCCTGGCGCGACGCTTCGTCGTGTGTTGCCTCTGGCAGCATGTCGTGCTTGCCCTGTTGGAAACAATTAAGCATGTCTGACCTCGTTTATTTGTGAAACAGAAACTTTGTCATCCCGCAGGCAATCCTTGCAGACGGTACTGACCTGATGTTCCGGACTATAGAAATCCTCACCGTGAGCTGCATTGATAATTGTCATGGCAGCAACCTTTCCAATGTTTAGGCTTAAAACGAAATTAACCGAGCTGAATTTGCCTGAAATGAGGGGAATGAAATATGAGTTATCGTCTTGGCGTTGACGTCGGCGGAACATTTACTGACCTGCTGCTGATTAACGAAGAAAACGGTCAGACCTTTACAGCCAAAGTACCGTCCACCCCCCATGATTCCTCAGAAGGGGTACTCAATGGTATTGCCCGTATCTGTGAAGAGTCTGGTGTTGATCCAACACAAATCCACCGTGTGATGCACGGTACAACGGTTGCCACCAATGCGGTATTAACCGGTAAAGGCGCCAAAGTCGGTCTGGTCACCACAAAAGGTTACGAGCACACCTTGCAGGTTGCCCGCTCATTTTGCCCGGGCGGTCTTGGCGGCTGGGTCAGCTACGTGAAAAACCCGTTGCTGGCACCTCTTGAACTGACCATCGGCGCAGCTGAGCGGATGGACGCAAAAGGGAAAGTGGTATCAGACCTCGATGAAGCAGCGCTTAAAGCCGATCTCGAGACGCTCAAAGCCAAAGGTGAAGTAGAAGCACTCACCATCTGTTTCATCAATGCGTACGTCAATGATGAACACGAAAAACGTGCAAAAGTGATTGCTCAGGAAGTCTTCGGTGATATGCCGATTTCTCTGTCCAGCGAAGTCGTACCTGAAATGCAGGAATACGAGCGCACAGAGACCACGGTTGTGAACTCCTATGTACGTCCGGAAGTTGCCCGTTATGTGAATAACCTGCAGGCTGCACTGAAAGACCGTATGGGAGAAAACGTACAGCTTTCCATTCTGCGTTCTGACGGCGGTCTGGCTTCTGGCCGCGCTTCTGCAGAATCACCGGTAAACCTGCTGATGTCAGGTCCTGCCGGTGGCGTAACCGGTGCTATCTACTTCTGTAGCCGCGCCGGTTATGACGACATTCTGACCTTCGATATGGGCGGTACGTCAACAGACGTTGCCCTGATCCAGGGCTCTAAAGCTAAAGTACGCCGCGAGACCATTGTGGGTGATGTTCGCGTACGTGCACCATCAGTAGACGTTCGCACAGTAGGAGCAGGTGGCGGCTCGATTGCTTTCGTACCGGAATTAACCAAAGCACTCCGTGTCGGCCCTGAATCTGCCGGTGCTGTTCCCGGTCCTGCCGCATACATGAAAGGCGGTACGGAACCGACAGTATGTGACGCCAACGTGGTATTAGGCTACCTGCCATCTGATGTGCAACTGGGTGGTGCCATGGCCATTGATCGCGAAGCGGCTGTTACTGCGGTACAAAAAGTGGCAGACGCCATGGGTATCGACCTGATGGAAGCCGCTGAAGGTATCATCAAGATTGCCAACGAAGCCATGTTCGGTGCGCTGCGTCTGGTATCAGTAGAACAAGGTTACGACCCCCGTGATTTCGCGCTGGTGGGCTTTGGTGGTGCGGGTCCTCTGCATGCTAATGCACTGGGCATTCTGACCGATGCATGGCCTGTTATCGTGCCGCCGGGTCCCGGCGTATTGTGTGCATATGGTGATGCCACCACAGAAGTACAGGACGAAGCTGCCCGTACCTATCTGACACTGGCACAGAAAACCACCAAAGAAGCTCTGATGGCAGACCTGGAAGAACTTCGCAGTAAAGCCTCTGAATCACTGATTGCAGATGGTCTTTCTCCTGAGTCTCTGGAAGTCACTTATCAGGCCGATCTGCGCTATACCGGTCAGGCATTTGAAATTTCTGTCGACTTCACCCGTGATGACATTGAGGCCAACGGCCTTGCCGTGTTGACTGATTACTTCGATCAGGAGCACGAAAAACTGTTTACCTTCAAGCTGGGCGACGGCCATGAAATTCTGATGATCCGTGCCGTGGTCAAAGCCAAATCCGGCGATATTGCTGAACGCAAACTGGGTGAAGACACACTGACGCTGGCTGACTGTAAAGTACAGGATACCCGTTTCTTCTACGACGGCGCATGGCATGACGGTGCCATCTATGACCGCAGCAAGCTGCACCCTGCCATCGCAGTACCGGGCCCGGCCATTGTCAGCGAAATGGATTCGACCACCGTAGTTCTGCCCGGTTATCAGGCCAACATCGACCACGTTGGCAACCTCCTCATTAATCCCGTGAAATAACTAAGGGGTATCACTATGACTGCACAAATTATTGAAACCAACAGCACCCCGCTGAAACGGGTAGATGTAGACGGTGTGACTGTCGATATTATTGAAAACGCCCTGCGGAACGCCCGTGAAGAAATGGACGCTGTACTGTTCCGTACCGCGATGTCTCCGGGGATCCGTGAACAGGGTGACTGCTTCCCGCTTATCGCAGACCGTCACGGCAAAATGGTTGTCGGCCAGATGGGCTCTTTTATCACAGGTTTTACCAATGCGTATTCAGGCACGCTGGAAGAAGGCGACATTATTCTTACCAACGACCCGTACATGTGTAACGCAGCGATTTCGCACCTGAACGACTGGCTGGTACTGGTGCCGGTATTCAAAGACGGTCGTCATATTGCCTGGTCTGCCATGTTTGGTCACATGTCAGATAACGGCGGTATGGTACCCGGCTCCATGCCGATTCAGGCATCCACCATCTTCCAGGAAGGTGTGCGTATACCACCGGTGAAACTGTACAAGAAAGGCGTGCTGCAGGAAGAAGTACTGGAGCTTATTCTGCACAACGTACGAACCCCGCAGTGGAACCGTTTCGACCTCAACGCCCTGGTCGCGGCCTGTAAAACCGCCGCTAAACGTTGTAACGAACTGGCAGTGCGCTTCGGTGATGATGTATTCGATTCCACGCTGGACATCATGCTGGAGCGGAACAAAAAAGCCATGGGCGAAATCATCAAGATGTTCATCCCTGAAGAGCCCCGCGAATTTGCCGACTATATTTGTGATGACGGTAAAGGCATGGGTCCTTACAAAATTAACTGTAAGATGTGGCGTGAAGGCGAGAAAGTTATCTTCGACTTCGACGGCACTGATCCCCAGGCACAGAGCTCTATCAACTTCTACCTGAACGAAGAAATGTTCAAAATGTTCTTCGGCTCATTCACCATTAACGTGGTAGATCCGCAAATCATTTTTAATGACGGTTTCTATGACCTGGTAGACGTACGCATTCCTGAGGGCACCCTGCTTAAACCTAAATATCCGGCGGCATTGTCTGGCCGTACCCACGCCCTGGGTCGTATCTTCGATATTCTGGGTGCATTGCTGGGTATGGGCGCACCGCAGGAACTGCTGAATGCAGCGGGTTTCTCTGACTCCCCTCACCTGTTCTACTCAGGTTATGACGACAAAGGCGAATGGTTCCAGCTATTCCAGATCGGCTTCGGTGGTATCCCGGGTCGTCCGGTAGGTGACGGACCGGACGGTCACTCTCTGTGGCCGGGCTTCACTAACGTACCGAATGAATTCATTGAGTCTTACTTCCCTATGCGTATTGAGACCTATGAAGTCATTCCTGATTCAGGCGGTGCTGGTCTGCATCGTGGTGGTCACGGTCTGTCTGTTGCTTACCGCTTCCTGTGTGACGGCCAGATCGCGATTCACGATGATCGCTGGCTGGTACACCCCTGGGGTGTTAACGGTGGCGAGCCTGGCATGCGTTCTACCAAGCGTATGGTTCGTGCCGACGGCACTGAAGAATGGCTGCCGTCTAAATGCGAAGATTTGAAAGTGAAAGCCGGAGACTTGCTGTACTTCAACACCTGGGGTGGCGGCGGCTGGGGCGACCCGTATCTGCGCGACCCTGCCATGGTTCTCACTGATTTCAATCGCGGTCTGGTAACTGTTGAAGGTGCAAAAGCCTACGGCGTAATCATCGAAAATGGTGCAGTTAATGAAGCAGCAACCACTGATTTGCGTGCCACTCTTACTGCAACCCGTGGTGAGGTAAGCATGTTCAACCACGGTGGCACCATTGAAGAAATCAAAGCACGTTGCCTGGAGGAAACCCATATTCCTGCGCCGGTAACGCCCACGTTCCAAAACGTGAAATAAGCCATTTTATTCCGCAGTTACACGCGGAGAAATGCAACAACTCATCGCCGGCTTTACGCCGGCGATGTTGCCTGATGGCAAACATCAGTTTCAGGAGATACACCACATGAGTTCCCCCAAAACCCTTTACGATAAACTTTGGGAAAGACGCTGCGTCAAACAAAATGACGACGGCACAGCATTAATTTACATCGACCGTCATATCGTACACGAAGTATCGTCTGCACAAGCCTTCGAAGGCCTTGTGGTTGCAGACAGAAAGCCATGGCGTACCAGTTCGGTTATCGCCACACCGGACCACAATGTACCGACCACAGACCGTGAAAAAGGTATAGACGGCATTGAAGATTCCACATCACGAATTCAGGTTAAAACCCTGGATGACAATTGCTCACGGTTCAACATTCCCGAATTTTCCCTCAACGATAAACGTCAGGGTATCGTGCACGTTATCGCTCCTGAACAGGGGTTGACTTTACCCGGTATGACCGTGGTGTGCGGTGACTCCCATACTGCGACTCATGGCGCTTTTGCTGCTCTTGGCGTGGGTATCGGCACCTCGGAAGTAGAACACGTTCTGGCTACCCAATGTCTGATTCAGCGCAAAGCGAAGAACTTCCTGATTAAGATTAACGGCACGTTGTCACCGGGTGTGACTGCCAAAGACATGGTGCTGTATGTGATCGGGAAAATCGGTACTGCAGCAGGTACCGGTTGTACCATCGAATTTGCCGGTACAGCCGTTCAGAACCTGACCATGGAAGGCCGTATGACCTTGTGTAACATGGCCATTGAAGCCGGTGCCCGTGCTGGTCTGGTGGCCTTTGATGCCACTACAGAAGCCTACGTGAAAAATAAACGTTATGCGCCCAAAGGTGAGCAATGGGATCAGGCAGTCGCGGTCTGGCAAGCTCTGCACAGTGACGAAGGTGCAGTATTTGATATTGAGCGTCACTTCGACGCAGCCGATATCCAACCGCAAATCAGTTGGGGCACCTCACCTGAAATGGTGACCGGCGTGAACAACCCTGTACCGGACCCTGCGTCTTTTCCGCCGAACAAGTCTGAAGATTACCAGAAAGCGCTCAACTATATGGGTCTGAAGGCCGGTCAGCCCATGACAGATATTAAACTCGACCGTGTTTTTGTGGGTTCCTGCACCAATTCACGCATTGAAGACATCCGGGAAGTAGCGCGGGTAGTAAAAGGCCGCAAAGTGGCTGACACAATAAAGCAGGCACTAGTTGTGCCGGGGTCCGGACTGGTAAAAGCCCAGGCAGAAGCAGAAGGCCTGGATAAAATTATCACTGCGGCAGGATTTGAATGGCGCGAGCCCGGGTGCTCCATGTGTCTGGCCATGAACGCCGATCGCTTAATGCCAAAAGAACACTGTGCATCCACCTCGAACCGCAACTTTGAAGGTCGCCAGGGCATTGGCGGCCGCACACACCTGGTGAGTCCTGCAATGGCAGCTGCGGCGGCGATTGCCGGTCACTTCGTCGATGTAACACGGGAGGAATTTTAATATGCAGGCATTTACCACTCATACCGGCACCGTGTTGCCGTTCGACAGAGCCAATGTGGATACCGATGCCATTTTGCCTAAACAATACCTCAAGTCGATAAAGAAATTTGGCTACGGAGACTGGCTGTTTGATGATTTGCGTTATCTCGATGAAGGTGATGCAGAAACCGAAACATCAACGCGCAGGAAGAATCCGGACTTTATCCTTAACAAACCGGGCTGTGGCGACAGCAGTATTTTGCTGGCGCAGGACAACTTTGGTTGCGGCTCAAGCCGTGAACATGCTGTGTGGGCGTTACGTGATTACGGCTTCCGCGTTGTGATTGCCCCCTCATTCGCCGACATCTTTTACAACAACTGTTTTAAGAACGGCATTTTGCCTGTCACCCTCCCACAGTCTGTTGTGGATTGCCTGTTTGCACTGCGTAAAGACAGCAATTTCTCAATGACGGTTGATTTGGAGAAATGTGAAATCCGCACGGGAACCGGCGCAATATGGGAATTTAAAATCGACCCGTCACGCCGGCAGAACCTGCTGTCGGGTGATGATGAAATTTCTCTGACACTTCGGGAGTCTTCCCGTATTGCAGCTTTCGAGGCCACACTGAAAGCCAATGAACCCTGGCTGTTTGCAGAGATTGACTGACAAAATTAAAACGCAGCAGAAAGATATCTGCTGCGTTTAATCTGTCAGAGATTATTGCCTGTAGGCAGCGATCCGCTTTGCAATATTGTCGCGGATATCGGCGTAAAAGAGACCGAACTCGTGATAGTGCATACTGCCCCCGAAGGATGGTGATAAATCCAGTGCAGGGTCGTAATCAACTATCAGGTAGCCACGCTCGCATCGCGCCTCTACTGCGCCTTTTACCAGTGCGTTCACCTTACCTTCTCCGGGGGCTCCGGGTACCGCACCTTTTGACGCACCCGCCGGCGCTTCAGGCTTGCTGGTGTCGAACGTTAACGGGTTTACGCATACAGCGTCCCGTCCTTCCTGAGTGTTGTAGGTATACGCATACCGCGACCCCGCGAACTGCGACATTTTATCAATATCCAGGTCTTTTGTGCCGGCGTTCCAGGCAAGCACACAGCCGGTCTGCTCAGGGGTACTGCACAGTGACAATGTTTTGTACGTGCGGCCGAAATCTCCCTGCATTAAATCAATCCCGATAATATATGCAGCAACCATTTTTTGTTGTACAGGCTTACCGTCGATGCGATCTTTCAGCAGCCAGTATGTCATTAGCGCGCCCTGGCTGTGCCCCGCAATGATAAAGGGCTTCCCCTTGTTCATGTGAGTCATGTAATAGTCAAACGCAGCAAGCACATCACTGTACGCCAGCCGGTAGGCTTTTCCGCCATCACCGGAAAGCGTAGGATCGCCCCCTGATTTGAAACTTGCCTGCCGGTACCTGGGTGCAATCACTGTGCAACAGTCGTTAAATACTGACGCCTGCCTTGCCATCACACTTACATCAGTCCAGTGATTTGTTGTCTCATCCGACAAGGTTTGATTCCAGACGCTTTTATCTTTTAAGGTCGTCGGGTGAATGTAAAATACATCAGTATTTTTTATTTCCGGATCAAAAGACAGCCCTTCAGGCACAGCCGCCGTAGCGCCTGGAGCACCGGGAAGTGCAGCCCAGTATGCCGGTTTAGCATAATCCGGAGCAGGTGGCGCATCAGCAGCGCTGAAAGCATTGCTGTCCTGCGCATTTAAAGCAGGTGCTATGAATAAAAATAAAACCGGAAGTACACACCGGATAGAAAAAGTTGCCATGTTGACTCCGTGAAATAAAAGCTATTTATACATAACAATAAAACAAAAAAATATGCAACGGCTGACAGTGAAAGAATCCCTGAGCCCCTTAAAATTACGGGATAACGGTGTCCTTTTTAGCAAATGTCAAATTTGCAAATAACGTTTTTGAGGAGTAACGATCTGGTTGAACGGGCAAAAATAAAAACCCAACCTTCTGATAAATTTGAATAAATATAAAAAAAAGTATGTATCTTTATTTTAAATAAGTGGTCAGGACACACTAATTTGAGAAAATCGCTTGCACAAAAGATAATCTCTATGCTTAATAGCCATAACAATATGTCATTAGCGTTAAAATAATAATCACACCGCTTATTAGGCCGTATTGTTGGAATTAAAACAGGCGTGTATTCCAATTGGAGTCACCCGAAAGAAAACCAATAAAAAGCAAGTGATACAGGGAAAAATTTAATGAGGCTCAATAAACTGACAGTAGCGGTTGCTCTGGCAACCAGCTCACTACATTCCATCGCGTCTGCGAACGAGACCATAGAAAAAATCACCGTTACATCACGGCAGGTTGAAGAAAGTATCCAGGAAATTCCGCTGGCAGTAACTGCACTGACTGGTGCTGATATTGAACAGGCAGGACTGGAAGATCTGCGGGATATTACCCATATGATTGCAGGGCTGCAGATGGACGGATATCCTGGCAAAGTATACACCACGCCGACCATTCGTGGTCTGGCACAGGTTTCCCGGAGTGATGACGAAAACAATACATCTATATTCATTGACGGCGTTTATGTATCCGGTCGTGACGGTCTGGATTCGAGCTTATTAGATCTGGAACGTATTGAGGTTGTTAAGGGACCTCAGGGTGCACTGTACGGTCGCAACAGCTATGCAGGTGCTATAAACTTTATCACCCGCAAAGCCAGTGATATTTTTGAATCTAAAGTCAGTGCTACGGTGGGCAATTACGGCAAAGTAAAGACCTCTCTGATGGTTACAGGTCCTATTGCCGACGGGTTATACTACCGTGCTAACATGACCTATGATGACTGGGACGGGGGTTACGAAAACAGTAACGACGGCTCTGACATTGGCGGCTACAAGTCTAACTTCTACAGCGGTTCATTACGGTACGATGGAACCGAGAATTTCGAAGCCAATCTGAATACCTATTACTCGGTAGATAAAATCGATGTGAATGCACAGGCCATTATAGATGGTAACTGTCAGTCGCCAACTTCTGCCATCTTCCCTGAAGGTTATACATTCCAACGTTACTGTGGTGAGGTACCCTCATTGGACCGTGACGACCCGGAAATCTGGACATTTACCACTGTAGCACCGCGCGGGGATCGGATGTTGAGCCGAACTAGCTTGAATATGACTTACGATTTTGCGACAACCCGCCTGACATCCATTACCGGTTACAACTATATGGAAATGTCAGCCGTTACCGATCAGGACCGTCAGCTTGAAGGTACTAACTACTGGCTGCCGGATTTCTCCGGTTTCGTTACACTGCCCTCTTATGTAGCTTTTGGTAATCAGCGCCATGCCGAATGGAGCCAGGAACTACGCCTGCACAATACTGATAAAAGTCAATTGCAATGGCTAGTCGGCGCTAGTTATTACGAACTTAAACGCGAGGTGCGTTCCTGGTTCGGTATTGACGACTCCAGCCTTGAAGAGGGTCAAACCGCGGTTTCATACTTCGCACCATTCACCGATTTATCCGACGGCTTTCCTTCAAACCTGTTTGATGAGCTGGCTAATTACGGCGGACTCACAGGCGACGGCACTAACCGCACTAAAACAGCAGCTGTTTACGGCTCTTTAACCTATGCAATTAACGACGAATGGACCGTTCGCGGCGAACTGCGCTTAACAGAAGAAACGAAAAGCCTGGTTGATCCGGTAACAGTAAGAGACCAGGAACAGGACTGGACCTTTGTTACACCACGGGCCTCAGTGGATTATCAGATGACACCGGATATTCTGTTCTATGGGTCTGTTGCACAAGGCGTAAAATCAGGAGGCTTTAATGCCCCTAACGCTTCTCTGCCAGAAGAATTCGAATCCTATGACGAAGAGAGCAACTGGACATACGAGATTGGTATGAAGTCAGACTGGCTAGATCAACGTTTACGGGTGAATACAGCTATCTTTGATGTGGAGATGGAAGGCATTCAAACCTCTTCTCAGATTGAAGGCACTACCATTTTCACCGTGCAGAATGCGGGTGAAGGACGCTCCAGAGGTTTTGAACTGGAAGTTGCCGGCGTACTCAATGAGCACCTTGAAGCAGGATTCGGGTATGCACTGGCAGATGCCAAATTTACTGATGCTGAAGACGGTAACCTTGCCTCACTGGTAGGCGTGATCGACGGCATTGATTCTGTATCCCTGGATGGTCAGCAATTGCCGCGTATGTCTAAGCATACTTTCAATGCGCAGATGATTTACCGTACGCAAGTTACTGCGGAAATGGAAGGTTATGCGCGTATCGACGGCCGCTATGAGTCGAAAAAGAAAGGTTCTAACCATGATGCCCTCGACTACGTCGGTGCACGTACTGTTGTGAATGCCAGCATTGGCGTGAACTCAGAACAATGGGAGGCGTCTTTGTGGGTAAGAAACCTGTTTGATAACGATACCCCGCTTATTGCCGGCAGTACACTGTTCCTCGGTGACTTTAACCGCTTACCTACAGTTGCCATGGGCGAACCAAGAACTTTCGGTATAACCGGTACTTACCACTTCTAATCTACTTTTCGAACGCCCCGTTCAAGGGGCGTTTTTCATTCTGCCTAAGCCTTTCACCTGCCTGAAAATCGAACACATTCGCTCATCTACCAACAATCAGCGCTACAGGGGCGAAGTCGAAGGCGTCCTGATTGATGACAAACTGTCATTCAGAGTATCTGCCGAACATTACGATAAAGAAGGTGCATGGGATAACGCCGGAGAAGATGGCGGGCGTATGGGCGATCAGCAAACAACCATGGCAAACGTTTATGTTCTTGCCCGCCCCACCGATGATCTGACTATAAAGCTGTTTGGCTTCATGTCAGAAGATAACGATGGCCCTGCTGCTTCAGCGTTTATTTCTGCCTACGATATCAATGATTTTACCGGCAACGTGGTTGTGCAGGGACAATCAAATTGCCTGATAAACGGCAAACCGTATTTCTGTTCTGTACCGGATAAAGCTGACCCGATCAGTTACAACACCTCAGCTTCTGAAGCATCCAAATTTAATACACTCACCACCTTACTTTATGTGGTACCGGATTCAGTCACGCCCGGCGGCGAGTTCAGCGATGCCTTATATTACTTCATGCGTGCCGATTATGTTTTTAAATCAGGTCAGTGGGTCAATCAGGCCAACTTCCTGAAAACAGGTGCAATTCAGAAAGTAAATCTCAGAGCAGGTATTACTGTGGACAATATCGACATTCAGGTATTTGTTAACAATGCCTTTGAAGATACCGATTACACGACGGGTTACGATTAATTCGCATTCCAGTACGACTTTGCGTATTTCGGAAACAATTCCGGACTTGTCATGGGCCTGCCTGAACTCCGGACTTTCGGGTTGCAGGCGAAGTGGTCATTTTATTAAACCGCAGGTTTATCTCTACCAAAAGCCATCCCTGCCCCGGCAAGGATGGCTTTCTTTCTTGTTCAATCTATAAACCCCCTTCACTCGCCTTATTAATTTAATTCATAAGTCACTGATTTAAAGAACAACTCTTGAATCACCTTCACATAAATGTCATAAAAGCATATCATTTTTTGACAATAGTCATATTTAATTCTTGCTCCTGATGGTGAGATGAACAAAAGAAAAGCGATCAAAGAATCGCGATTTGCCACAACACGTTTTGAACAGGTAAGTAGGAAAAACATAATGACTCCAAGTACTCCACGCCAACTGGCTAAGTTCAGTCTGGTTGCTATCGCACTGAGCGCCGCTTTTTCTCCCGTTTCCGCTCAGGAAGCTGTCAGTGAAGACAGTATGCTAATCGAAAAAATAGAAGTGACCGCCAGGAAGCGTTCAGAAAGTTTACAGGAAGTGCCTATTGCCGTATCAGCAATGACATCTGAAAACATTGATAAGCAGGGCATCATTTCCGTTGGCGATTTACAGAATTTCACCCCGGGCCTGGTAATTTCCAATAACTATTCGGGCAAAGCAGACCGCTCAGTACAAATCTTCACCTTACGTGGCTTCACCCCTAGCAACGGTAATGAAGCCACTGCATCCATGTTTATTGATGGCGTACCGGTTTCTTCTACCACGGCTATTTCCTCTATCGGCAGTCCTGAACGGGTAGAGATCCTGCGCGGTCCTCAGGCTGCGTATTTCGGCCGTAATACCTTTGCCGGTGCTGTTAACATCGTCAACAAAACGCCTAATGAAGAATGGGCCGGGTCTGTGGATCTGACAGTAGGAAATTACGACTACTCACGCCTGCGCGGTGAAATTGAAGGTGTGATTGTTGAAGACAAATTATCCTTCCGCGCCACTGCAGAAACTTACGAGCGTGAAGGTGCCTGGGATAACAGTTACAGTGACGGCGGTACCCTTGGCGATCAGAAAACTACGATGGCAAATCTATATCTCTACGCAACTCCCACAGACGACCTGACTCTTAAAGCTTTCGGGTTTTATTCCAGGGATGAAGATGGTCCCTCGGCTTCTGCGCTTATTTCTGCCTATTCACTTGATGAGTACAATTTAACTGGCCAGTCTAACTGCACCATGAACGGCAATCCCTATTTCTGTTCGGTACCTCAAAAAGCAGATCCTCTGGCTTATAACACGGCAGCCAGTGACAGCTTACAAGCACTGTTAAGTAACCCTGAGAACCGGCTGTCTTCCACCAGCCTGCTTGATGGCTATGGCCTGGGTCGTGAGTTCTACCACGCTCATCTGGTGGCGGACTGGGATGTCACCGACACCATCACGTTATCTTCACTGACCGGTTATAACAATGAAGAATGGATAGGCGTCAACGACATCGATCATTTTGCTTCTGACAGCTATTTCTACACCTACGTAGTCGACAAGAAAAATGAAGATGTATCCCAGGAATTCCGTTTAAGCTACGCAGGTGACGGCAAGCTTAACGGCTCTGTAGGCGTAAGCTATCTGGATGCCAGTAAACAAAGTGCAACAGCGGGTGTTGTGGCAGGCTACACGCCGGCCAGTATCAATCCGCCGTCTGAAACCAAAGCGGAAACCACGGGCGTATTCTTCGGCCTGACCTACGATTTATCAGACGATACCACACTGAGCATGGAAGGCCGCTACCAGACTGATGAGTTGTCATCGCTGGACAATACCGGGACCGAACTGGCAAACGAAAAATTCACTAATTTCATGCCACGGATCATCGTTGATCATAAACTCAGCGACGATACCATGGCCTATGTCAGCTATTCAAAAGGTGTCAACCCGGGTTCTTTCAATTCCTATATTACCGGCTACAGTGCGTACATTCAGGAGCAACTTGCTGCTGAAGGCGTGGGCTTTGTCGTTCAGCCTGAAACGGTAAACAACTATGAAGTCGGGTTAAAAGGCTCACTCATCGACGGCTCAATGAATTACGCGCTGGCAGCTTATTACGCACAGTGGAACGATCAGATAAATCAGGCCGGCTATGTGTTCCAGGAAGATTCTGACGCACAGGCAGAAAACGTCGCCGTTTCTGTGAATGCCGGTGACGTAGACCTGTACGGTATCGAATTTGAATCCTACTGGATGGTTACCAGCGACCTGCGGGTTAATGCTTCTGCGGCGTATATCGGCTCAGACATTAACAGCTTCAAATCGAATAACCTGACCAATCTCACTGGGATCAGCGACTTCAGCGGTAAAGAGCAACCGGGTGTATCCAAGTATTCAGGAAACATCGGCTTACAGTACAACGGTGTAGTTGCTAATGAATATGAGTACTTCCTGCGTGGTGACTATATCTACAAATCCGGTATGTGGAGTAACGCTGCGAATATCGTAAAAACAGAGGCGATTCACAAAATGAATCTTCGCGCCGGTGTTTATATCGGTGATCTCGAACTGCAGGCCTATGCGGATAACCTGTTCGATAACGATGAATATACCTTTGCGTTCGACTATTACACTTTCAGCCCGACCTACCAGTACACCGGTGTGCAGTCGGCAATGCTGATGTCGTTACAGCAACCACGGACATTTGGTCTAAGAGCTAAATATTCGTTCTATTAATCAATCGCTCCGGGCAGGTAGCTTTGCCTGCCCTTCTGGCCTGGCCCCCCGTGGCTGATATTCAGCGAAAACACAAAAACATGATAATTCTCAATGCAGCCTTTCATTATCAGAGGCAGATTGGGATACATGATATCCGGATCCATCATCATTGCATTCAAAGCAATTACAACGAGGAAGTGTGAATGATCACTTATAAGAAGTGGGTTAAGCCCGCTAAAACCGGGCAGAAAGCCGCATTAATTGCGACTTTTGTTGCCTCTTTGTTTACAGCGCAGGCTTCTGTGGCTGCCACCGGCACAAAATCAGATCAGACACCTGAATTTCTGACCACACTGGACTATAAAAATCCGGAATGGAACCGCGATACATACGCCCGCCTTGATGCCGATTTAGATCCAACAAAAGAAAAGGTTGGCTGGTTAAAAGGTAAAGTCTTCGGTGTACGCCCCAACGAGCAGATCCGTGAACTGTTTATCATGGAAGGCTTTAGCGTAACCCGCACCAAGCAACTGGAGGATGGCAGCATTCGTCGAATGCTCCGCGAGGTGGTGTTCTACAAAGACATCAAAACCGGTGAAATACTGAAAACATGGCACAATCCTTACACAGATGAAGATGTTCGTGTTGTTCCTATTGCGAACGACCCTTACAACTTCACCATCAGTTCCTATGTGAATATCCCCAATGCCTACGAAGGCACAGACATGGGCAACAAGGCTAAACCCCCTTTCCTGCTGGACTGGACTGAAGGCCCGAATGACACCATTATTTTGAACACCGGCATCAATCTGTTCTATCCGAACCGCCTGCAACCCGAAAAATGGGTACGTGAGTCTGCGGGTAAATTTAACCGTGTGTCAGAACAGTTCATTTATGTATTCAAGAAATCTGACGTGCAGGACCCGAACAAAACCCACATTCCTGCTGTCGGCTCCTGGTCACGCATTACACCATGGCTTCCGTGGATGCTGATGGGTCAGGCTGAAGGTCACATCAGCTACTTCTCAACGTTTACCACGTTACCGGGCGGTATTGATGAATTACCTGAAGATATCCGTGAAGCGGCCCGTGCTATCGATCCTAAGTTCTTAAGTGCGCCCACCGAAGACTACGGTCCGAATGAGTCAAGCCTCGAAGCCTATGCTACCGAGCAGAAACCGGCACCGGTTCCTGAAGGCTGGACACCGCCTGAAGCACCTGCTGAACCTGTATTTCCGCCAAAGCGTTGAGATAATAAGAGGCGGTAATATTAAGTTACCGCTTCTGAATCAAAAAAGCCCTGCTGTCTCGCAGGGCTTTCAGATGCAGCACTTAGTCCTGAATCACAACACCGCACATACGGTCTTCCACTCCAGATAATTATCCAGCGCCTGTTTACCGCTGTCCCGGCCATAGCCAGACATTTTCATACCGCCGATGGGAAGTGCAGCATCAAACATCGAATGACAGTTTATCCATACTGTGCCAGCATCGATTTGACGGGATAAACGATGAGCAGCAGATAAATCCTGTGTCCACACACTGGCAGCCAGACCGTAGTCGTTGTCGTTACACCAGGCCAGTGCTTCCTCAATGTCATCGTAAGGTTCTGCCACCAGCACAGGGCCAAATACTTCTTCACAATGAATGGGCATATCCGGTGTGGTATTAGTGATGACCGTTGGCGTGATGTAAGTGCCATTTTCACCGGTGCGAACGCCGCCGGTGATCACTTTTGCTCCACTGGCTTTGGCCTGTTCAATGAACTGCTCTATCTTCTTCGCCTGCTCAACAGACACAACTGGCCCCATTTGGGTTGCCTGATCAAGACCATGCCCAAGCTGCATGCCTGCGCCGTATTGCGCAATGCCTTCAACCACTTTGTCGAAAATTGAGCGGTGAATATAAGTACGTGAATTGGCTACACATACCTGACCACCATTGAAGAAGATGCCATTGGCAATGCCGGGGATAGCCAGCTCAAGGTCAGCATCCGGCAATACCAACGCCGGAGACTTCCCGCCTAACTCAAGGGTTACCCTGGTCAGGTGCTTTTTGCTGGCATCCACAATGGCACGGCCAGTGGCAGTGGAACCTGTGAAGGCAATTTTATCAACGCCTTTATGGCCGGTGAGTGCAGCACCGCAATTTGCGCCGTCACCGGTCACCACATTCAATACACCGGCAGGTACACCAGCCTCTGTAATCAGTTCGGCAAGGCGCAGGGCACTTAACGAAGTCAGTTCAGCAGGCTTATGTACAATAGTACACCCCGCGGCCAGTGCCGGAGCAAGTTTCATTGCCGTGAGAATAAGAGGAGAATTCCATGGCGTTACCGCAGCAACCACACCCACCGGCTGACGTTCAGTCCAGGCGTGCACCTGTTTACCCTCGGGCTGGTAATTGATGGAGGTATTGACGGTATTGCCATCAAGTGACAATGCCTGACCGGCAAAAAAGCGGAACTGATTAGCCGTTGCCGGAATTTCGGCCCAGCGGGCAACATAGTATGGCTTACCCTGGTCCAGCACTTCCAGCTCGCACAACTCATCCATATTCGCTTCAATTAAATCAGCAATACGGTTAAGTACGGCGCTTCTTTCAAGCGGTGTATAGGCTGCCCACGCACCTTTCAGTGCTGCACGGGCGGCATCCACTGCGGCATCAACGTCTTCTTCCGTAGCATTAGCAATGCGGGCCAGTAACTTGCCTGTGGCCGGATCGGTTGTTTCCAGATAACCTGATTTTGCAGGAGCCTGATAAGCCCCGTTGATATAGAGCTGTTTGTCCTGCACACAAGACAGCAACGCTTTAACATTTTCCGTTTGCGGTGCCGGCGTGGCACCGTCATTCACGACGATTTGTGACATGGTTGACTCCTCTGTTTTCATACAGATTAAAGTTGACCGGGAATGTGTGACGCCTGCTGTTCTGTGTACCAGTCAGCAATTTCTTCCCGGGTTGCCCACCATACGCCGGGCAGGGTTTTGGCATATTCAATGAATTCGCGGATAGCGCGGATGCGGTATGCACGGCCGGTGACGTGAGGATGCAAACCTACGTTCATGATCCGCGCTTGTTTCTCGCCTTCTTTATAGAGCTCATTCAGCTCTTCAATCAGAATGTCGCGATATTCATCTGTGGTGTGTCCACGGCGGGTAATGATGGTGAAGTCATTAATTTCATTGCTGTAAGGCACAGAAACAATAGGACCACTGTCTGTTTTTATCATGTAGGGCTGGTCATCGTTCATGATATCGCAATAGAACTTATAGCCCTCTTCCGCCAGAATCTTCGGCGTATTCAACGTACCGCGCAGTGACGACGACAACCAGCCTTTCGGACGGCGGCCAACATGCTTTTCGTACATGTCGATGGAGCGGGAAATCACTTCCCGTTCTTTGGCTTCGTCATGAGCAAAGTTAGTCAGCAACTCACCTTGTTCATAGTTGTGGGTAATCAGCTCCCAACCGCGGTCAAGACAGGCTTGTACCATGGGGTTACGACGCTCAAATGTGACCGCATTGGTGGTACAGCTGGCTTTCACACCAAGCTCATCAAACAGGTCGTACATGCGCCAGATCCCAACGCGCTGACCGTATTCACGCCAGGTGAAATTCGGGTAATCAGGAATATTACCGGGCAGTGTATCCGGTAATACAGCCGGGCCGCCGGCATAGTAAGGTGCATCGGTATCTTTAATCAGATCCCAGGTTTCCAGGTTAAAAGTCAGTATCAGCGCAACACGCTTGTCCTCAGGCCATTTTAACTGCCCACGCTGGCTAATCGGTACATAATCGTATTGCATCAAAGTTCCTCCAGTAGACGACCAAAACCGGACACTTTGTCGGTAATGCCGTTTGCACGCAGAGCATGCCAGTAAGTTGCCGTATTGATTGCGACAACCGGCTTATTGAGTTCCTGTTCAAGGCGACCTGCCAGACGGGCCATACACAGGTTGGTTCCTACCTGCAAAATGGCATCAACGTTATCGTCGTTCATCTGCTCCACCACCTCGCGAACCTGCTTATGGGTAATTTCAGCAATGGCTGTCCAGGTAGGCGCGCGGAAAGGATGGTCGGCAACGGTTTCAAAGCCGTAATCACTGAGGAAGTTACGTACTTCTGTGTTTGCAACAGGGTAGTAAGGTGACAGGAAAGCGACTTTCTTAATGCCACCAATGGCTTTAAAGGCTTCCACAACAGAAACCGAACCAATAGACGACTTCACACCGGCAACTTCTTCAATGTTGCTCTGCCATTGTTCAGCACCTTTGGCACCGCCATAAAATGTAATGGCAGACATGCCCATAACCAGATAATCCGGTGCGCAGGTCATCACACCGCGAACCGCATCTACGGTGCCTTGATCAATCAGCGCCGTCCCTTTAAGAAAGGTCTCGTCAGACAGTGCGTTTGCATTATCAACGATAATGCGGCTGTAGTGATTGGTTACACCAGCAGGACGCATTTCATCCATTTCCGGCTGTACGGTGGTGTTGGTCGACGGTCCTAAAACACCAAATTTTGCGCGGTAACCTAATACGTCAGTCATTATTGCCTCCTACACAATGCTTTTTTCAAGCTCAAGGCTTTGGTACATGGCCTGGCGGCGCAGGAAGGCCTTACGTTTAATATCGTCGTCGCGGGTATCTTTCATTTCCTGTAAACGCATGGCATGGTTTTCTTCAGGGCTGTGTTCCAGCAACTTTTTGTTCTGCATGGTCTGCGCCTGGATGAAGCTGTGCGTTACCGGGCGGCGCTGGCGATCATACAGTTCAAAGCGTTCGTCATCGTGACCTTCGGTGAGGTTGGCAGCAATTTTGTCGCACAGATTCCATGCATCATGAATACCGCTGTTCATACCGAAGCCGCCTAAAGGGTTGTTCATGTGGCAGGCATCGCCCACCAGGCACACGCGGCCAAAGTTAAACTGCTTCGCCACCCGCTGATGCACACGGTAAATGGTGCGGTGTTCTGTTTTAATGTCTTCACGGCCAATAAGGTCGCGGAACACCTGATTTTTCTTTTCATCCGACAACAGGTATTCGTCTGGCTGATCTTCCGGTGCGGGCACCAGAATGCGCCAGACACTGGGCACACGCAGCAGTACCATCCACTCTTTAGGATCTGAAACGTAGTTCACGTACTCAAGATCAGGGATGTAGTCTTTAAGCTCTGTTTTGGTAGACAGCGTGAGGAATTTCTCCGGGTAGGTGAAACCTTCAAACTCGACGCCCAGCCATTTGCGAATAATAGAGTTACCACCATCGGCCGCCACCAGATATTTGGCCTGCACTTTCTCAATGGCAAACGGGCCTTCCAGCGCCACTTCCACGCCATCTTCTGTCTGTTCAAAGTGAACCAGCCGGTGGTTAAATTTCACCTCGGCTTTCGGGTGGGCATCCAGCTTTTCTGCAATCATGCTGGCCAGCACATGCTGTTCGCATTGCAGCCGATATGGGAATTTTTCTTCCCCTTCCAGTTCAGACAAATCAAACTCAACGGTTTCGCCGCTTTCACGCTCACGGAAATGATATTTGGGCGCTTTCAGGCCTTTCTCGATAAGAGTTTCAGCAATACCAATTTCGTCCAGCATCTCCAGCGTTGGCGGGTGAAAGGTGGAAGCCCGCAAGTCGATGGCACAATTCGGACCCGCTTCACACAGCATCACATCAAATCCCATGGTTGCCAGACGATACGCTGCTACTGTACCTACCGGTCCGGCACCGGCTACGATTACCTGAGTTTTTTTCATAGTTTTTTTACCTTATTTCTTCTGCACTGCCGGGACTTTCCGTGCAATGCATTTTCAGGGTTCACTGACGCGCAGACAGTCGGGCTGTTACTGCTTTTGTTTCCAGATAAGCATCAAGTCCTTCACGTCCAAATTCCCGGCCCCAGCCTGATTGTCCGTAACCTCCGAACGGAATATTGGTTCCGATGGCGCCGTGGCAGTTCACCGATACCTGACCTGCGCGAATACGCGCGACCAGAGCGTGAGCAGTACTGAGACTTTCAGTCCAGACACTGCCCGACAGGCCATACTCGGTGTCGTTTGCCATGGCGGCGATCTCGTCAAGATTGGTAGTACTGAATGACTGAATAGCCATGACCGGGCCAAAGATTTCTTCTCTGACAATGGCCATGTCTCTGTGGCATCCGGTGAAAATCGCGGGCTCAACAAAATGTCCTTTACCCGCCAGCGGGCGGCCGCCGTAAACCAGCTTCGCGCCTTCTTCCTGACCTTTGCTGATATAGCCGAGCACCTTTTCTTTGTGGCCGGCAGAGATGAGTGGGCCGAGGAAGGTTTCCGGCTCCAGACCATGACCAATTTTGAGCGATGAGGTAAATGCAATAAGCTTCTCTACCACCTCATCATGCAGACTTTCATGGATAAAAATGCGGGTGCCGGCCATGCAGTTTTGTCCCTGCAGGAAGAATGTCGCCAGGGCAATGCCAGGGACGACAAGCTCCATATCGGCGTCGGGCATCACCACCACCGGGGATTTTCCGCCCAGCTCCAGCGACACCTTTTTAAGGTTACCCATAGCGGCAGATATCACCTTGCGGCCTGTGGCGGTAGAGCCGGTAAATGATACTTTGTCCACATCAGGATGAGCTGACAACCTAGCACCGGCATCGTGGCCATAACCATTTACAATATTCACAACACCATCAGGGAAGCCGGTTTCTTTGAGTAGCTGCCCGAGCAATAAAATGGACAGAGGCGTTTCTTCCGATGGCTTCACAACAACCGTGCACCCTGCTGCAAGGGCAGGCGCCAGTTTTAAAACGGCGGTAGAAATGGGTACGTTCCACGGCACAATGAGTCCGGCAACACCTACCGGCTCTTTCAGCGTATAGGTAAGCGCTTCGGCTTCCATGGCAACATGTCTGGGAGGCTGGGTCGTGGTGCCTTCGATGTGTTGAGCACAACCGGCGTAGTAGTCGAACATCTCACTGATATTTTCAACAGTCAGTGCAGCAATGAAACGGGGCATACCGTTGTCCAGCACTTCCAGCTCGGTAAACACTTCTGCATGCGCTGCAATTGCAACGGCTAACTTTTTCAGTAACTTTGCACGCTCGAAATGAGAAAGTAACGACCAGGGACCGTTAAACGCTGCTCTTGCCGCCTTTACTGCATTATCAATATCATCTTCCGTGCCGGTACATACCGTAGCCAACTTCTCACCGGTAGCCGGATCGTAGCTGTTCAGCGTATTACCCTTCACGCCTTCTGTATGTTCGCCATTAATGAGCAGTTTATGGGGTTGAGCTAAAAATGCCTTCGTTGCGTCTGATACATGTGCAATGCCTGACCAGGAAGGATCTAAAATGTCGCTTTGCATGGCTGTCTCCAAATCCGGTGCAAAAGCGCGGGTCTGAGTAGTGCTTTTGCTCGTGGGATTCACCTTATAGCCAATGTCTGTGCCCCTCTATGACAAATATCAATCGCCCGGTCTGAACTGTTTTTTACTCGTCTGCGCCCCACCAGCCACGTGAAACCCGGCACTTGTTTTTGATTTATGTCATTGCAGAACAAATTGTTATATACCTAACTAAATACAATGAAATCGCGTGCTGGCTGTTTTTCTGTACCTCAGGTTGTCCAGAAAAAGACTTTACACATATCACCTTAAACTAGGTCAAATGCTCTGGTGTGGACGAAAACGATGACTACTATGACCCCGCCGCCTGTTTCGGCACTAATCCGCAGCGCTTTATTTGTTCGCGACCGGAAGCGCTCAAAACAGTTTTATCAGGCGCTGGGTTTAACAAACTTGTATTTCGAAGGCGTGTTATCTCACCCTTCAGCCAGTGAAGTACTGGGGCTTAGTGAACACCGGCCTTACGAAGTCAGCATTGTTAAAAGTGAAGGCCCGAATTTCGGCATGGTGGGCCTTTTCGAAATAGCCCGCTCAAACACGGATGAACCGGTGCGAAGTGGCCCTGCCCGGTGCGGAGAAAGTGCGCTGGTTTTCTATGTGGACGATTTAGATATTGTTTTGCCGGCGCTCCGTGATGCCGGCGCCATCTGGACTGGCACAGCGGTCACATTCGAACTGGGACACTTTTGTCAGCGTGAAATATGCTTGCGGGATCCTGACGGTTTTCTGCTTAATCTGGTGGAAAGACCGCCCTCCGGGCAATTGCAAAGCGGCCCTGAAATGGAATTTACGCCACTGGATTGAACTGCGGCTTACGCGGCATTAACGCACGGCATCCAGCAACAGGTTACCACTCTTCCAGCCAGCCATGAGATCCAGCAGCGCAATTTGCAGTTCAGAGACTGTGAGCTCGCCACGTCCCTGACTAATACATGCTTCTTCCCTGCGATACCAGGGGGAGAATAAATAGCTGTCCCGCAAGTAATACCAGGCGGTCTGAAAATGGGCGCCTGAGGATTCCGGCGTGAGGTCCGGCGCTTTCGCCAGAGCAACATCCGTATCATCATCGAAGTGCAGCTTACCCAGTGCAATACCGGCATGGTCAGGTACAAACAATACGTCTGTCTGCACTCCTTGTGGCTTACAGCGGGCAAATTCACCGGCCAGATAGCCACTGCGCCCAACAAACACCAGTTCGATATGCGGTGTTTTCAAAGTCTCAATCAATGTAACCAGTGTCTTCGCCGTTTCTGCAGCTGACAGCGGTTCGCCGGCCGTGTAACCGTGCCCGGGTAGATCCGGGGCAATGACGAAATGATTTTCAGATAAATCACTGATTAACTCTCTGCATTGCCGGACACTCTGAAAAAGATCATGCACCACCAGCACGGGGGTAGCTTGCGGGTCTCCGCTGAATTCACAATACAGCCCGGTCTTTCCGGCGCGGATAAACTGACGTTCGGGATGAGAGTTTTTTGCCACAGGGTCTGCCGGCAGGCTCACATTCGCACAACGCTCGTAAATGAACGCAATGGTCTCTTGCGGAATCGCCGGGTAGTCTTCAGTTATCGTCACAGAAACGTTTGCCGGAAGCGGCGGGTAATGGGGCACGTAATGCACCAGTGCGTCCGGTTTGGCCACAATCAGCATTGCCGGTACAGATAAGGCGCTGACGTCCGGCGATATATCGTAATCCAGAACAGCACGATAACCGGTTTGATAATGCTCGCCCGCCATAAGAATTTCCAGCGCACTTTCATGCATTTCTTCCACACTGGCGGGCCAGTGAATACGATGCTCCGGTGACTGTTTATACCAGGGATAGTAACAATGCTGATCGCGAATTCTGGACCACACCCCGGCAAGGTGTTCACCCGTCCGGGAAGGCGGAAATTGCGGAAAATAATGCGCGACCAGTTCGTCTCTTGTGGCCTGATCGTTAATTAAAATACCGTTTGCCACCAGTCCGCTTACGCGATCAGGATAGCGGGCGGCCAGCCTGACTCCGAATATCGCCCCGGAATGGCTGCCAAATACCACCGGCGCATCCAGAGACAAGGCATCAAATAAGGCAATGAGCGCATCAACAAAATCATCGATGGTTGCCTTCGTGTCTGCAAGAGGTACAGACAAGCCGTAGCCTGGCGTGTCGGGGGCGAAAACACTGAAGTGGGGCGCAAGCTGACGCATAAACGGCTCAAGTTCAGCAGAACTCTTTGGCGACTGATGTATTAACACCACAGGCTGACCTTTGCCTGCAAGCCGGTAATGCACAGTGCGATCTGCAACCTGCACAAAATGACGGGTAATCACTCCCCTGTCAGCGACCGTCATGCTTTATCACCGAATCCCAGATTAGCCGGTGCCAGAATACCTTTATCATCCACATGGGCCTTCAGTGCGTCGACCATATTTAATGTGACCGGTTGCAACCGGTCACGATAAGGGTAAGCCTTACCCAACTGGAAGTTAATCGCGCCGTGTTTCACAAATAAATCCGTCAGCGCGCTTTTAAGTTCATGCACATATTTGCGGGCAATGTGATTTGCCGGATAGACAGGCAATTTACTCAGGTAGTCCGCTGGCACAACCTGTCTGTGATAATCAGTAATTTCATCTGGCCAGTACAGCGCTATTTCGTACAGAAAGCCCGAAGACGCTACGGTAGCAAACATACCACCGTACCAGATCCCCAGTTCGTCCATCTTATTTTTGCGGGCCGCATAAAAAGCTTCCAGCTCTTTGTGAAAAGTCGCAACGGCAGAATGGGGAAGAATACCGTGAAGGGGGACCCAGCGCTCACCGGCAGGCCCCAGGGTGTTGTAAAACGGTGCGAAGGGCATGCCTCTGACTACCGCAGGCACTGTGGCCGGAATTTCCTGACCGAATGACTGGTTAATTTCACGGATACGGTGGATACGACTTTTCGCTTCCGCATCATTCACCCCTTCAACAATGTAGTGCGTCATATAAGGTGACTGACTGATGACCTTGCGGGCAGATACCGCAGACGTGACCAGTTGTTTTATACCAGACCACAACGACGGCGAACTTTTCAGGATCGACAGTGCCATTTTAACGACCTGTCCCGCGTTATCCTGTCGTGCAATTTGGCCCTGAGATAATGCGCCATCAAGGGAAAAATGCGTGTCTTCCAGTCTTTCCAGCGAAATGCGTCGCATGGACTCATGCATGGTTTCAAAATCGTTAAAAGCAAAGGAAACAGTCTGGTGCGCAGGACGTGGCCTTATCAGCGGGAGTGTAACGGTGGCTTTTACACCAAGGGCGCTACAGTCGCCGGTAAACAATCCGGTCAGATCCGGGCCGAAATGACGGCAAAATGGCGTGCTGCCTGCACCTGCAGAACCTGTATCCAGTAAATCACCGTTAGCCAGTACCACTTTAACCGCCTGCACACTTTGTGCAGAAATGCCGTATGCGCCTGAACCGTGACTAATTGTATTTTGTGACACTGAACCACCCACGGTAGCGTGCATTCCTGAAAATGGTCCCCAGAATGGGGTCCGCCAGCCTTTTTCCGCCAGTGTGTCTTTCAGTACTGCCCAGGTCACCCCTGCTTCTACAGTGACGTAAGCGTCCTGTTCATTGATTTCGAGGATCCGGTCCATCTTGCTCATATCCAGCAAAATCTGCGGGCCATTTTCAATCAGATAACCGTCGGTATAAGAAGCACCACCACCGCGTATGGACACCCCAACTTGCTCTTTGTAGCACACGCGCATGACCGCCTGCAGCTGCTCTGTACCACGGATGGTAACCACTGCAACCGGAGATGCTTTCTGACGATAAACGTCGGTATATAAATGTCTCGCCCGGGATGCATCCATGACATTCTCAGCCCCTGCCGCATGACGTATTTCATCGACAAAATTGTCCGATTTCAGAGTTTGCGCAGGCGCTTCTGCAGGCGTAGTGATCGTCATAAAAAACCTTGTTTGCTGATTCTGTATTTCTCGTTTGCGGGTGCCGGAGCATCTGCGTGTATGCCAGCAAACATACTACTTTGCGGCGCGCGGCGTCTTTGACAATTGTCATGGCTGGCGGCCTGTGAATATGGAGACTAGAAGCACAGTTAATACGCTCCCAAAGCGAATACGCTACGGTCACGAAGGAATAGAATTATGCAAACGTTAAACATTGCTGTGGTTGGTGCAGGTATTGCCGGTTTGACGGCTGTCATCGCTCTAGCCAGAGCAGGTCATACTGTTCAGTTGTTTGAATCAGCACCGCAACTGGGAGACGTGGGTGCAGGTATCACTCTGGCGCCGAATGCAATGCGCGGACTGGACTACATCGGTGTTGGCGATACTATTGTTGAAACTGGTATGGAGCCGTCTACACAGACCATCGATCACTGGTCTGGCGGAAATAACCTGCTGACCGTGGACCGCTCGGGTACAAAGCAACAGTACAACGCAGCCTATGTGTACATTCACCGTGCAGATCTGCACAAAATCCTGGTCGCTGCAGCCGAAAAAGAAGGTGCTCAATTGCATCTTGGTAAGCACTTGAAAACCATCGACAGCCGTGACGGTGGTGCAACCTTATATTTTGCCGACGATACACAATACGATGCCGATCTGGTCATTGGTGCTGACGGCCTTAAGTCGGTAACCCGCCAGCTGTTCAACCCGCAGCCACCTCACTTTACCGGCCACATTGCATACCGTGCACTGGCGCCGGCGTCACCGGCTATTCAGAAACTTATTGATCAGCCCGGCATGCATATCGGCCCTGGTAAAATGGTGGTTCGCTATCCCCTTCGCAAAGGCGACATTCTGAACCTGGTGTTTTTCGTGCGCCAAAATGGCTGGGAAGAAGATGGCTGGTCGATTCCTGCTGATCTTGACGAACTAAAGCAACACTTTGATGGCTGGTGCCCTGATGTACAAACCCTGCTGAATGAAATCAAACCCGGCACGGTTTTCAAATGGGCTATCAACGCTCATAAATCGCTGTCAGACGGCTGGTCAAAAAATGATTCCGTCACCCTTATCGGAGATGCGGCCCATGCCATGACGCCATTTCTTGGGCAGGGTGCAGCTACCGGCATCGAGGATGCCATCATGCTAACACGTGCCATTAACGACGCTGATTCGATGAAAGAAGCCCTTGAAAGGTATGAGACCTCACGCTTTGACCGCACCAGTTTCATTCAACAGGAATCTAACGAGAACGCAGATCGCTTACAAGGAAATGAAGCTGAGATGTATGGTCTGGGTAATCTTCGCAATGAAGAAACCCTGGGCCTGTTTAACTATGACTGTGTAAGCGAGCCAGTATGACCGCGACACTCTTTTTACACGTGGCCGCGAGGAACACATAATGACACAAGCCGTCGAAAGTACAGCTGATCAGGCTGTTATCAGTACTTCAAAAGTACCGCTTATCACGAAACTGCTCTACGGGAGCGGTCAGATTGGCGGCCAACTTTTCCGTGATGCCCCGGCAGCGCTGTTACCTCTTTTCATGACCACGATGCTGGGCGTTTCTGCCTGGGTTGCCGGTATAGTTGTTCTCATCCCTAAACTGTGGGTGATTATTTGCGACCCGGCAATGGGCGTGTGGTCAGACAAACTGAAGCCACATCATTCCCGTCGCCCTTTCCTGGCGGCCGGTGGCCTGCTTACCGGCCTGAGTTTTATGGCGCTGTTCAGTTTCAGTGAGTTTTCCTCGCCAACTATGGCAGCGGTATTTATCGGCATATTGTTCCTGATTGCATCCACAGCATTCAGTGCGTTTTCAGTGCCTTACCTCGCCATGGCATCCGAGCTCTCATCTGATGCCCATGAACGGACCAAGGTACTGTCTGTGCGTATGATTTTCGTCATCATTGGCGTAATTATGGGCATAGGGCTGGCTCAGCCGCTGGTTTATAAACTCGGTGGTGATGCCGCCGCATGGCGAACAATGGCCATTCTGTTCGGTGGCATTTGTGTGGTTGCCATGCTCGCAACAGCCTTTGGTGTACCCCGTAATTTCGGACAGATTTCACAGGATGATCCGCGCAAATTACTCAGCAGATTTGCATCCGTGAAAGAAAATAAGCCCTTCATGGTACTGGCTGCCACTTATCTTGTACAAACCATTGCTCAGGCATGTGGCTACGCCGTTGTCGGTTTCATTTTCTTATATGCGGTTGCTGATATTTCGCTTCTGTTTCCTTTTGTCATCGTGATGTGTACAGGTTCGATACTGAGTCAGCCAATGTGGGTGAAGTTGTCCGGCAAATGGGGCAAAGAAGCTGCCTTCTGGGTAGCCTGCATTGGCTGGATGCTGATCACCATTACCTGGCTCTGGGTTAAACCCGGCGACGACGTGCTGATGACATTACCCGGCTGGGGTGAGATGTCGACAGAGCATTTCCTTGTGCTTTGCCGCGCGGTGCTTATCGGCTGTACCAATTCAGGCTTTGCCCTGCTTGTCTTCTCACTGCTTACCGATGTCATCGACAAACAACGTCAAAACAAAGGAACGGTGGATGAAGGTCTGTTCTCAGGCTTTTTCTCCGCCACAGAAAAGCTGGCGTTCGCCCTCGGTCCGGTCCTGGCAGGTGCATTTTTAAGCTACACAGGATTTCAATCTTCAACAGGCGGAGCCACTGAACAGGCGCCGGAAGCCATTCACGGCATGGTACTGCTTTATTCGGTTGTACCTGCAGCGATTATGGCCATCAGCCTTTTGATTTTCACGCGCTACAAACGCGCGATGCAGAGCATGTAATTAGCAGTTTCAGGAATAACAGGATACCCCATGACAAGCATTAATTTTGAGTTTATGTCAGTCCCGAAAATCGTGTGTTCCCCCGGCGCAGCCGGCACACTGGCTGAACATTGCCGCGCACTCGCAATAACACGTCCCATGCTGGTTACCGACAAAGGTTTGCTGGCAACCGGCATCCTGGAGCCGGTCATCAGCAAACTGGAAGCTGAAGGCTTGGCCCCCTTTGTGTACAGTGATATTCAGGCCGATCCTCCTGAGCATATTGTGTTGTCAGCAAAGCAGGCGGCGGTAGACGCCGGCACTGACGGTATTATCGCGGTAGGGGGTGGCAGCAGTCTGGATGTGGCAAAGCTGATAGCAGCACTGGTGCCCGGCGACCAGCCTCTGCAGGAAATGTACGGCATTGATCAAATAAAGCAAAAGCGCTTGCCATTGATTCTGGTGCCTACCACGGCGGGGACGGGCTCTGAAGTGACGCCTATCTCTATTATCACCACCGGTGAAACCACAAAGTCCGGTGTAGTTTCTCATCAACTGTTACCGGATATTGCGCTACTGGATGCAGAACTGACACTTGGTTTACCACCGTCTATTACAGCCGCTACGGGCATTGATGCCATGGTGCACGCCATCGAAGCCTTCACCAGCAAGAAAAAGAAAAATCCGTATTCGGATATGCTGGCGAAAGAAGCTTTACGACTCATTTCGTCAAACCTGCTTACCGCTGTGCGTCAGGGCAATAATGTGGAAGCCCGTTCGAAAGTGCTGCTTGGCGCGATGCTGGCGGGACAAGCCTTTGCCAATGCGCCGGTGGCTGCAGTGCACGCCCTCGCCTATCCGCTGGGAGGCAATTATCACATTCCACACGGACTCAGTAATGCGCTGGTGTTACCCCATGTGCTGCGCTTCAATGCCAGCGATGACTGGGCCATAGAACAGTATGCGCAACTGATGACCTGTGTTACCACCGACAACTCCTGTGGCGACGCCCAGCTCGACTGCGCTCATTTCATTGAGCTGGTAGAAGCCCTGCTGATTGACGTGGCTATTCCACGTACCTTGTCGGCGCTGAATATACCCGAATCCGATCTGCCAAAACTGGCAAACGAAGCCATGCAACAACAACGTCTTCTGGTAAATAACCCGCGTTATTTAAGTGAAGCCGATGCACTGGCCATTTATCAGGCGGCCTGGTAGGCCACCCAACCCACATTGACTCACCTGGAATTCAATATGTCTAAATCAATTTTGCGAGAAAAAATCAGTAAGGGAGAGTTTGTTTTTGCTCCCGGTATTCAGGATATGATCACTGCCGTTGTTGCTAATAAAGTCGGCTTCGATGTTGTTTATGGCAGTGGCTACTGGCTGACTGCATCAGGCTATGGTTTGCCGGATGCAGGGATTGTGAGTTACACCCAGATGCTGGATCGCATGGCGACACTGGTTAAAACCAGTAACGCAGCTGTTATGGCAGATGCCGACACCGGCTTTGGCGGACTGCTGAATGTTCACCATACGGTGAAAGGCTATCAGGAAGCGGGTGTCGCAGCCATTCAGATGGAAGACCAGGAGTTTCCTAAAAAATGCGGCCATACTCCGGGTCGCCGTGTCATTCCGGTAGATGACATGGTTGAAAAAATTAAAGTGGCGGTGGATGCCCGTACTGACGAAGATATGATGATCATTGCCCGTACCGATGCTCTGCATGCGGAAGGACTTGAAGCATCAATAAAACGCTGTAACGCTTACCGCCGCGCTGGTGCTGACATCATCTTCCTCGAAGCACTTACCAACGAAGAAGAAATGCGTAAAGCCTGTGAGGCCGTCGATGCGCCGATGATGGCTAACATGTCAAACGGTGGCTTTACCCCGATGTACAGCGCAGAAAAAATGCAAGACATTGGCTTCAGTGTCGCTATTGCCCCTTCTCTGCCCGCCCTTGCAGCAGCCAACGCCGTTGAAAAAGCCCTGATTGCCATGAAAGAGCAAGGCAGCCCTGAACCAACAGGCGTGCCGATTAATAACTTTAAAGAGTTCTGTTCACTCATTGGTTTTGAAGATGTATGGGCATTTGAGAAGAAGTGGGCGAAATAAGCCACGCTGTAAGGATTGAAAAATGAGTGAAAATTTAGACGCTAACTATGCAAGCGTATATAACAACCGCATCGGCTTCGGTAAGAAACCGGCGCTGGTACTGATAGACTTCGTTGAAGCTTACTATGATAAGTCCTGCGATCTGTACGCCGATGTTGAAGATGCACTGGCATCTGCAATCCGTGTGCTTGAAGCTGCCCGTGAAGCCGGTATTCCGGTGATCTATACCAATGTGGTTTATCATCCTTCAGGCTTTAACGGCGGCACCTTCTTTAAGAAGGCAAAGCCGCTGCGCTACCTAACAGAAGGCTCCCCCATGGGCGCCTGGGCAAAAGGCCTGGCACCAAAAGAAAACGAACTGGTTATCTCAAAGCAGTATCCCAGTGCGTTTTTCGGCACATCACTGGCCTCAACGCTGACATCAGCGGGTATTGATTCGGTATTGCTTACCGGCCTCACAACCAGTGGTTGTGTTCGCGCCAGCTGTGTAGACGCCTGCTCCCACGGGTTTATTCCCATTGTTGTAGAAGAAGCCTGCGGAGACCGTCACGAAGCACCGCATCAGGCAAACCTGTTCGATATGAACGCGAAGTACGCCGATGTAGTTAAAGAATTGGAAGTCATTGATTACCTGAAATCGCTTTCAGCGTAATTGTTCCAGAGCAGCTCAAAGCAGAACGCGGCATAGGTTTTTCCTTTGCCGCGTTTTTTATTCAGGCCAGTTGCTGCGGGGTGACCATATCGAAGCCCTTCGGCAAACCGGCATCCGGGGTAAAGCCATATAACTCAACCTCTGCCGGTAAGCTCTGGCGCAGAATTTTTCTCGCCTGCAACAGCTTCCCGAACTGCACACCGGTTTTAAGCCCCATCCCTTCCAGCAAAAAAACCAGATCTTCGGTCACAATGTTGCCGGAAGCGCCGGGCGCAAACGGGCAGCCGCCGATCCCTGCCATCGACGAGTCAATCGTCCGTAAGCCGACCTCCAGCGCCATCATCACATTTGCAAAGCCCTGACCACGGGTATTATGAAGATGAATGCCGGTAAGCTTATCTTTGCCTACTGCAGCCCATACACCTTTCGTCAGGTTTTTCACCTGCAACGGCGTGCCATAACCTGTTGTATCAGACAGACCAACTTCATCACAACCTGCTTCGATAAGTTGCTCTGCCAGACCAAAAACCTTGCTTTGGGGCACCTTACCTTCAAGGGTGCAACCAAATGCGGTAGACAAGCCGCCCTCAAACACAGGACGCTCAACTTCGGGCAAGGTATTAATCAGTTCGCGGATTTGTCTGACTTCTTCGAGCATTTGTACATGGGTACGGCGCACGTTTCTGAGACTATGCGTTTCAGACACAGACAACGGAATCGTGATCTTGTGCGCGCCAGCTTTTACAGCATTTTCGGCACCACGGTAGTTCGGTACAAGTACCGCAACATTAAGATTAGCGAGAGTTCTGGCGTGGGCCACCAACTCTGCAGTGTCAGCCAGTTGCGGCAGTATTTTTGCCGGCACAAATGAACCGATTTCGATTTCAGGAATACCGGCGGCTGCCAGAGCCGAAATCCAGCGTTTTTTATCTTCTGTGGCCATAATTGGTGCAATACTTTGCAATCCGTCTCTGGGGCCTACTTCACTAATTTCTACATCAAACTGCATAGTCATGCTTTCAATCCATAGATTATTGTAATATCTATATGTCATAATAACATTCAATTTCATTACTGGCGATAGCCTGACCGGCTTTCTAATAAATTCATGGATAACCAACACGCCCGTGCAGGGAATGCTGTAAAGGTCGATTTCAGACAAATGATATCGCTGGCAGGATCTGCCGGCGGTGTGCAGGCAATGACGGCAGTGGTGGGGATCCTCACAATAAAAGTCGTCGCAACACTGGGCAGTTCAGCCATTGCCGCAGTCACTTCCGGTCAGCGCCTGTTCTTTCTTATTCAGTCAATTCTGTTTGGCCTGAACATTGGTGCCATGGCACTCATCGCCCAGAGTCAGGGGCGGGGTGAGCATGGTGAAGCTTCTCACTGGCTCCGCGTAACACTGGTGCTTGGCGTAGCAATTACCATCGGGCTGTCTGTGTGTTTCTGGTGGCTTGCAGAGCCTATTATGTACAGTCTCGGTCTGACTGATCCTGAAGCACTTTATGAAGGCGCCAGTTACATCCGTGAACTCAGCCTGTACTGCTGGTTCATTGCCATTTATTTCATTATCGCCAGCGCATTAAGAGCACTCAGCATTGCCTGGCTGCCGCTGGCTTCCGGTATCTTTTTAAACGGCACAACACTGGTACTGACGTATTTACTTGCAGGCAACTGGCAATACTATACCGACAGTGGTCCTGCAGCCGTGGCTAAAGCTGCGGGGATTGGCAATCTGCTCGGCCTGATTTTAATGCTTGGTTTGCTGTATCCCCGCTGGCGGGAATTTTTTATTGCCAGGTGGTCTCTTTCCGGCGGACGCCGGTTGTGGCGTATCAGTTACCCCGCCATCATGGAGCAATTGTTCAGGCAGGTAGCGGTGTTGTCGTTCCTGTGGGTAGTCGCCCGTTACGGCACAGCACCGTATGCAGCCTATGGCGCAGGCATTATGCTTATTTCCGTTTCCTTTGTTGTGGGTTACGGGTTCTCTGTGAGTGCCAATGTAATGATAGGTCAGGCAGTGGGGAAAAATGATCTGGCGATGGCAAAGCGCATTCTTCACGTTGCCCTTGGCTTTTCACTGACCGTAATGACAATTATGGGACTGCTGCTGGGCACATTCTGCGAGCCGCTTTCTTTGTGGTTAATTGGTGAGAGCGACGTTACCTATTACACCAGTGTGTTTATTTATTTCTTTGCCGTTGCCCAACCGGTCATGGCCATCGACTTTGTTTTGACAGGTGCCTGTCAGGGCACAGGGGATACCCGCTGGCCCATGTTTACTGTGCTGTTAAGCAATTTTGTCATCCGCTTCGGCGGCGCGTTTATTCTCATGCTGTTGGATGCACCGGTAGAGTGGATTTTTGGCATGATTGTACTGGACTACGTAGTAAAAACGGGGCTCATGTGCTGGCGGGTGTTCCGCCAGCCATGGCCGCGGGTGGTATTAAATGAGGTGGAGGCCAAAAGCTGATATCACCAGCAGCAGTATCCAGATACCTTTTACATGCCAGGCTGCACCGCCGATAGTGTTCTGAATAATTGCATTTGTATTTGCATCCCCCTGACCACTTGCCAGTTTTGCAAAAGCGGGGCCGAAAGGCTTCAGCTTAAAGCGGATAAGAATACCCAGAAGCACAACCACACCGAATAAAGCCAGCTTCCAGGCTGCCCAGTAAACAACTACCGGTCCGGCGGTAAAAACACTGAAAAAGCCGGTCAATATTGCGCCGGCACAAACGGTCACCCGTATCACCCAGTCACATTTTATAATGAGCGCTTTTGCGGTACCTGAATACCAGTGCAATGCGGCAACACATGCCAGCCAGGCCAGGCCTGTAGCCCAGATAACCGCCAGCCATCCTGACAAGAACGGCGTTAACCCCAGCGTAGTACTCAAATGCAATCCGCTCGCAAACATCAGTGGCATTGCCAGTCTGGGTCCCTGATCGGCAGCATTCAGTATTTTTGCAGCCACCACTCTGCTTTCGTGGCCCAGATCCGTTTTCAGTACATACCGGCTTGCGATGAAAGTACCGAGGTCGCCCCCTAACCAGTAAACCAGCCCCATGACATGCAGGAATTTTATTACCAGAAAATCCATTGTTTTTTCACCCTGATTTAATAACAAGATTTGCTATAAACACAACTTTATGAATTATTGTTATAACAATATTTAAAGTTAATTGACAGTAATTCATGAAAGGGATTAGTCTGGTTAAGAAATAGCCGGCCCTGCAGCCTCATCCCGTTTGTTGAGCAGGTAGCCGGTTTAATTTCCAAAAATTGCGTTTTGTCATATTCAACGGTCGATAGTCGGGGCAAAATCAGACAGGCTGGGGTGATTTCAAATGAGTGATTTTCACTTTTTTTCTTGCTGGCTAACGATTGCAAACAGCTGAACATCACCAGCTACATTTTCAAAATTATTATAAATAATCAGCCTTTAAGAGTTCATGCCAGACAATTTTCCCGTTTTCTGTCTGCCGGCTTTTTAAAAAAGGTTTGTTTTCAACGAAAACAATTTTACGTGTTGGATGAGTTATGAATAGAAGCTACCCATGGATGATCGCCGTGCTGGCAAGCGTGGTGCTGATCATCAGTAACGGAATGAGTATTTCCGGCCTGTCTGTCTTTGATGAATCACTAATATCAGAATTTGGCTGGAGTCGCGGCGAATTAAAATTCCGCGACATGATTACCTTCGGCACCAGCGCACTGCTGGCTCCCTTCGGCGGTATAATCATCGATAAGCTGGGCGTTAAACGCTGCATGCTGGCCGGGTGGGTCATGCTTGCTGTAGCTTATTTCTTATATAGCGGTGTTGAGTCACTGGCTAATCTCTATTTTGCCCATGCGCTGCTTGGCGTTGTACTGGTGTTTTGTGGCCTGAACCCGGCCATCATTCTGGTTTCCAGCTGGTTTCAGAAAAAACGGGGCGTCGCCATTGGTATCACTCTTGTAGGCACCAGTCTGGGCGGCATGATCTTTCCCCAGTACGGCACCTATATGAGTGAACTGGTGGGATGGCGCATGGCAATGACCTACGCCATGTTTTTTCCTGCCTTTATGTTTGCGATGGTTGCGCTATTTGTCAGAAACGGGCCGGAAGCTGAAGCCAGCACAAAACCACAGGATGTAGCGCTCTCGCAGGGTCTCGGTTATGTGGAGGCACTGAAAACAAAAGCATTCTGGGCCATTTCTGTGGTCGCTATGACGACGTTCTACACGGTGCTGGCGGTGCAGGCGCATCTGTTCCTTTACTTGCGGGATCTCGACTTTACGCCGGCTTCCGCCACTAACGCTATCAGTCTGTTTTTCCTCTGCGCAGTGATCGGTAAATTCGTTTTCGGTCTGCTGTCAGACTACCTGAATTACAAACTGGTCTTCATCGGCAACATTATTGTTATGCTCACCGGCTCGGCGTGCCTTGCGATGATGAACAGCAGCCTGATTTGGATTGCTATTGTTCTGTTTGGCCTTGGCTGGGGCGGTGTGTACACTACAATACAATTATCCGCTGTGAATTGTTTCGGACTGGTTTCTGCAGGCAAAATCCTCGGCACCATCGCCGTGCTGGATTGTCTTGGTGGTGGTCTGGGCATCTGGTTAACCGGTGTTTTCTATTCCATGTACGGTGACTACCAGGTCGCATTCATGATTTTCGTTGTGTTAATCATTACAGCTTTAATTTTTGTAACGCAAATTGCCACACCGGCAAAACAAAATCATGACATGCTTGCCGGAGCAGCAAAGTAGTTCTGCTTCCCTTCCGGCCCCAACGGCATGTCGCTACCCGGTGAAACTATGACTTTTATCATAGTTTCACCGCGCATCTTCCCTTACTCTGCCAGTCAACGTTTCCCTTAACAGGCATGAATACAGGCTATGAGCGACTTAAAAAACACGCAAATTGTACTGGCTAAAACGCCGGAAGGTACGCCCGTACCATCAGACTTTACGACCCGTTCTGTCGAAGTAACGCCCCCCAAAGCCGGCGAAGTGCTGGTAAAAAACCTTTACCTTTCTCTCGACCCGTACATGCGTAGTCAGATTGCCGGCAGGCACTTATCCGGTGCGATCACGCCGGGCGATTTAATGAAAGGCGAAACCATAGCTGAAGTGGTTCAAAGTGAAGATCCGGCTTTCAGTGCCGGCGATATTGTCAGAGGCTTCGGCGGCTGGCAGGAATACGCCGTGATGGACGGGAAAACCTTGTCTGCCGTTCATGCCCCCGTAGACAACAATGCAGCCTATCTTTCCGCGCTGGGCACCACAGGGCTTACCGCCTGGGCGGGCATTGTCTGCACTGCAAAACCAGCCCCGGGCGATGTGGTTGTCATTCCCGCTGCAACGGGGGGCGTAGGTGCTACAGCTGCCCAGCTGGCTAAACTCTACGGCTGTAAGGTTGTGGGTATTGCCGGCGGCAAAGAGAAATGCGACAAGGCCGTTAAAGAAATCGGCTACGATATCTGTCTGGATCGCAAAGCCGGTGACATTGCTGAGCAACTTAAAGCAGCCTGCCCTGACGGTATTAACGTCTATTTTGATTTAGTTGGCGGAGAACTGTTAAACACTATCTCTTCTCAACTTGCTGTTGGTGCCAGAGTGGTGCTGTGCGGCATTATGTCTGAACTTAACAGTACCAGCCGTGCCGGCGGCCCTCATCCTGCGATGTGGATCAAATCCCGGGCACAGGTTACCGGCCTTGTAGTCTATGACTACGAACCCCGGAGAGCAGAATTTGTGGAGTATTGCCTGCCCCATTATCTGAACGGCAAACTGAAAACCTTCGAAGATGTTTCTCAGGGTCTTGCCAGTGCTCCGGACGCTTTCTGTCGCTTAATGCGCGGTGAAAACACCGGGAAAGTTATTGTAAAGATTTAACGTTGTCACTTTACCCGGATTCAGGACACGACCGGGTAAAGTTTCCTCACGGAATGGTTATGAAAAAATACTATCTGGACTTGCCTGCAGGGCAAATTCACTATATCAAAGCCGGACAGGGCGAACCCTTGTTACTGTTGCATCAGGCACCAATGAGCAGCATTGAGTGGGAAAATATTATTCCCGTTCTGGCACAGCATTTTACTGTGTATGCACCGGATATGGCCGGACATGGTCAATCCTACGAGCCATCTGCCGCCATGAACATTCCGGATTTTGCGCAAGACACCATCGCTTTTATGGACGCCCATGGCATTGATAAAGCCTTTGTTGCCGGCAACCATTCAGGTGCAGCACTGGCAACCTGTCTTGCGGTTAACTGGCCTGAGAGAGTGAAGAAGCTGGTGATTTCCTGCGAAATGCTGATTTCTAAAGCGCAAATTGTTCAGTTTGTGGCTGCGATTAGAGCAAAGCCGCTATCCAGGGATATTCCTTTCGATGCGGACGGCAAGTTCATATCCGATGCCTGGCTGCGATATGCCGCACTGGCACCGACAGCTTCACTGGATACACGTTATAAGCCGTTCATTCACGGCCAACTGGCAAGACTCCGGAAGTTTGATATTCACGAACCGGTGCTGGACTGGATGGGCGCTGAAGACTGGATGTCACAAATCCCCTGTCCCACCCTGGTATTCGGCGCTGAAAACGATTTGTTTTTTGACGAAGATAAACTGGAAGAAGCCAAATCACGGATTGCGGATGCTCAAACCCGGGTGATTCAAGACGCAGGGGCTCTGAGCACTTTTGAACAACCTGCCGCCATTGCAGATATGCTGCTGACCTTCTTTAAGCAGTAAAACGGGGCCGGTTGCGGCCCTGCTATTTATTCCGCTCAGTCAGCTCGAACAGCTTCGCTTCTTTTAAAAACGCATACATAGATTCAATGTACGCGTGGGTCAGTCCCCGCTTGCCAGATAAAAAGTGCCGTTTGAACAGGTAAGTTTTTAAAAAAGTCAGCGGGAAAACCAGCAACAATTTCAGTAAAGACGGCTTTTTGTTGCTGTTAAATTTCTGCTGCGCTTTCAGCGATGAATAACTGTTCTGTTTATTCATCAGCAGCTCGGTACTGCCATAGCCATAGTGCATGACCAGCCCTTTAATATCGCCGGTGGTAGTACCCTTTTCCAGTTTTACATTTTCATGCACCATGCGATCTTCAGGGTAACGGGCAGTGCCCTGTCTGAACAACCGCACAATATGGCGCTTTGCTGCTTTAGACGACATGGGTCTGCCCCAGAAAATATCTTCGAAGTGCAGACGGTACGCACCGTGCGACGGGTTTTCGCCGGTAACTACTGTTTGAATGTGTGCTGCGGATTCTTCACTCAGCACCTCGTCACCATCAAGGTTCAATAACCAGGGCTGAGTACACTGACTCATCGCAAAGGCCTTTTGTTTAGCAAAGCCGGGCCAGTTCCGGTGGATCACTCTGGCCCCGTGACGCTCTGCAATCATGATGGTGTCATCGGTACTGCCGGAGTCCACCACAATAATTTCTGCAGCAAAGCTGACAGCAGAAAGTACCTCGTCCAGCCTCTCGGCTTCATTGAACGTAATCAGATAAACACTCAGTGGACACGGGTTACTCACCGGCACTTCCTTCTCTGTTCATGGCCCACAGTGCGGCGTATTTATGAAACCCGTACTGGGCAAGAATAATGGCCATCATCAATCCGGCTCTGCCATCCAGAAAGCCACCGCGTAGCACATACTGTTGCAGAAAATCGGTAAAGAAACGCAGACAGGCATAACCCAACGACGCCTTTTTACCACGGGCAAATTTATCTTTTGCAGACAATACCGCGTACTGTACATGCTTATCGATAGCGTGTTTATAGTTACGCCAGCTGTAATGCAATAAAGGCGATTTCAGCACCAGTACCTGCTCTTTTTCCAGAATCAGCGATTCATGCACGCTGGCTTCTTTGAACTTCGCACCATGCTTTAAGAACAATTTACCCTGCGGCGTGCTGTAACGTCCGTGCTTCAGCACCGAACCCAAAAAAACAGTATGCCATGGGCATTTTATGAAATTTGCAGACAGGTGCTCTGAGGACAACACAGCCACAATCTCATCTCTGAGAGCAGGCGTGACTACTTCATCGGCATCGATGTTCAGTACCCAGTCATGTTTACAATAAGTAAGGGCACGGTTTCGTTGTACACCGTAACCCGGCCAGTCTGTTTCGATGACCTCGTCTACATACTTTTTGGCGATACCGACGGTATCATCCGTACTTCCTGAGTCCAGCACAATGAGTTGATCGACCCAGCCATGCAGTGATTTCAGGCAACGCTCAATTCTGTCGCCTTCATTTTTGGCAATAACAAAACAGGATAACTGCCGTTTAGCTGGCATGAAGCTTCCTCTCAGGACCCGGGATGAAAGGCGCTATTTTGTCCCATACAAGATTATTGTCAAACCGCATACTGCTGTTTACGACACAAAATAAACCGTGTCCGTTCGGGGCGAAGCTTTGCTCTGCCTGCCAGGCTTCAAAAGGGTGTGAATCGTGAATTAACAGCGCCTGAGGATTTTCAGCTGTGCAGGCATCCACGTGGTATTGCTCCAACATATTGCGCTTGTGCGCCGTCAGATAATACAGAGAATATTCGGTCCATCTGCCACGGCGATGCCGGTAGAGGGTCCAGTTCGTTGGCGATTTAGGATTATGCAGACCGCATAATTTATCCACCCAAGACCCCTTACCACGCAGGTTAGCGGCAATTTCTTCGCCGGTAGCTTCGCTGATGTCACTGGCCATCAGCGCCGGAGTTACTGTCATGCCCAGCTCAGGATTCCCCGCATCGCCGGACATTTTTAAGATGCGGGCGGAAGACTTCCACCATTTGGGATGCTGCGCCCGCTGCTCGTACTGGATAAGCGCTTTGCCGCCGGGTAATAAAAGCGATTCAGTTAACGGACGCAGGCAAATCGCATCGGCATCCAGTGTCAGATAATAAGGCGTAGTAATCGCTCTCGGTGCTGCCAGCTTAACGATTTGCTGCTTACGCCAGCCGCGGACCTGACGGTGCTTTTCAAATTCCGGAATAAGCGCTTCTTCGGACATCACGCGGATAAAAAATTCTGACCATTTCGCGGTGCGCCGGCGAATAATATCCACTTCATCCGGTGGACAGACAATCAGAAACTCACTGAATACCTCAGCGGCATTAAACGCACTGAACGTGGAAAATAAAATTTCCGTGCGGCCCAGATCATCAACACCGTAACTTCCCTGTATACATAATGGCAAAACTGCTGTGATAGCCATAGTGATGAAAACCTCCTGTTTATGAAATATCTTAAATCTTTATGTCTTTGTTCTGCTTTGTGACGGAGTACAAAGATGGGTTTAAAAGAGTTTAAAAGAGAAAACACCATCAAACGCAAACAAAAAGACACGGTTACCATTGCCCAGTTCATATTTTTACGCTTCTTTTTACAGTATTTATATTTTCTGAAAAGAATCGTCAGTCAAGTGTATGTGTTTGTACATATTACGATGAGAGACTCTGTATGCTCAGAGTATATGGAAAGGCTGCGATACCATATTCGACGAACGTAGGAGTGGGTCGGGTAACTTAAAGAAGAAACGCTTAAAATCGTGAATATACTGACGCACATTCACGATTCAGTTTTTCAGCATTCTACAGATCCAGCACTAAGCGTCCGCTTCTGGCCCGCGAACAGCAAGGGGTGATCAGTTTCATCTGTTGTTTTTCTTCGTCGGTGAGAAAGACATCGCGGTGATCGGCTTCGCCATCCAGCAAGCCGGTGACACAGGTGCCGCACACCCCTTCTTCACAGGAAACCGGCACAAACACGTCATTTTCTTCCAGTACCGAGAGGATTGTGCTGTCTTTATTCACGGTGAAGATGTCACCACTGGATTTGAGTTCAATCTCAAATGCTTTATCTGATGAGGTATCTGTTTCTGCTGCGGTGAAAAACTCGCGGTGCAGTTGTGAAGGCGATAACCCGGCGTTCTTTGCCGCATTAAGCACATCTTGTATGAACGCGCCCGGCCCGCACACATACACCTGTGCTTTATCAGGAACACCGTAAAAACAACTGTTCAGATCAACCCGCTTACCGGCGAATGCAGCTTTACTGATAACGTGTACACAGGATGCCGGCCCGAGCCGGTCTGCATACACGGCTCGTTTGTCGTCAGCAACTGCATAGAAAACACGGAACGGCCGCTCTGCTTTCTGACAGGCTTCAGCCATGGTCACAATGGGCGTAATACCAATACCCGCAGCAAACAGGTAGCAGGGCGCTTCGCTGTTATCGAGAGCAAAGTGATTGCGGGGTTCACTGATGATCAGCGTATCGCCTTTCTGCACAGTTTCGTGCACGCTCACAGAGCCGCCACGACTTTGTTTGTCTTTTAAAACGGCGATGGTGTAATGATTATCTTGCGGCTGACCGCACAGGGAATACTGACGGGTGAAATCACCCGGCAACTGCACATCAATGTGTGCACCGGCTTGCCACTCAGGCAACCGGAGGCCATTTTCAGCCACCAGCTTTAACTCACATACCGAATCATTGAGTAATATTTTAGAGACGACTGTCGCTTTAATCATGCCACCTGCTCCGCAGCAGAAGACTCCGATTCAAGCTTGATAGCTTTTGTGATCATGCGTCTTGCTTGCACACCGCCAGCATCGATATCCAGTTTCAGTAGATGACGTTCAGGATAGCGGCTGAGGTTCCGTTGCTGCCGTTCCAGCATTTCCTGATCTTCGGCAAAAATTTTACCCTGCCCCTCGCGAATCTTATCGGTCAGCGCAGGATCCTGCGGTTTGAATTTTCTGGCCATACCCCAGAAATACAGAATAGAAGTGTCGGTCGCCGGCGTGATGAAATCCACCACAATACTGCTGGCTTTCACCTCATCGGGTGCGTGATACCCGCCTTTACCGGCCAGAGCTACGCCCACTTCAATCATCACGTGACTGGGTAAGTCGAAACGGCAAATTTGCCAGCGATCTACCGGCGCATTCTTATCCAGCCCGTTCATCTCCATTGCAGCCTGCCAGAATGGCGGAGGCATAATATTTTCCATAAACCGGCTGGTCACCACCTGCTTACCTTCCATAGTGGTTTTTACCGGTGTTTCATCAATTTCCTTTTGTCCGATACTGGTGGCATGTACGTAAGTTTCGTGCGTTAAATCCATGAGATTGTCTATCATCAGCCGGTAATCACAGGCGATTTCATACAGCCCGCCGCCGTACGCCCACTCAGGACTTTCTGCCCACTCGAGATGAGGAATGTCAGACACACAGGCTTTTTCTTTGTCGCCGGGCCATATCCAGATATAGCCATACTTTTCCTCAACAGGAATAGCGCGAATGCAGGGAAAACGTTCCGTTCTCTGATTGGGCATAGAGTAAGTTTTACCGGTTTTGTCCATTTGCAAACCGTGATAACCGCATACCAGCTTGCCATCTTCCACATAACCCAGCGACAAGGGAGCTCCCCGGTGAGGGCAGAAATCTTCAACGGCCTGAATTGCCCCTGTTTCATCACGATAAAAAGCAATATCGATATTGCATACGGTTCTGCCAAGTGGCGCAGTGGCATTGACCTCGTCAGCCGCTGCCGCCACATACCAGGTATTTTTCATAAACGTCGTCATAGGAACACCCTGAAATTGGATCCAATGTTAAAGTAAAGTAACGGTATTAACTCTACACTAACTTTGATATTGGATCCAATAGATCATTATTCGGGCTAAAGAATAGCGATAATCCGGTTTCACAAACAAGAATGGATCCAAAGAATGAAATGCGCGTTGTCTCACGGAGTACATGATGTTTTTCGCGGGGGCGTGTATGCTTGTGTCAGTTTGTACAGCATAAACAACAGGTTCATTGTGGTTACAGGTAAACACGCTGTTATCAGTATTCTGAGAAACAAAATCCTTTCCGGTGATTTTGCTCCGGGTGAGCGACTGGCGGAAATCCCCACCGCAGAAGCGCTGGGTGTATCACGCACCCCGGTACGTATTGCATTCAGACAGTTAGCGCAGGAAGGACTGCTTACCAAACTCCCGCGACGTGGTTATCAGGTTCGTCATCTTAATCAGGAAGATATAAACGGCTCTGTGGAAGTGCGTGGCGTGCTGGAAGGACTGGCCGCGCGGCTGGCGGCAGAGAAAGGCCTTAGCGAAGCGCATCAGGCACAGTTAGCAGAATGCCTGCATGAGGGCGATGAGATTTTTGCTGACGGCGAACTCACCGATGATGATGTTCAGCGTTATGTAGAGATGAACAACACCTTCCACTCGGTGATCCTTGAAGCCAGCTGCAATCCTGCCATTGCGGCGGCATTACAGCCCAACGAGTTTTTACCCATGGCCTCGGTCAGCGCCATGGTATTTGATCCGAAAGACAGCGCCAGGGAATACCGGCGCCTGCTTTACGCACACCAGCAGCACTATGCCATTGTTGATGCGTTGCTAAACCGTCAGGGAGCGCGTGCCGAAGCCTTAATGAAAGAACACGCCCATGCTGCACTGGTGCGGTTTGATGCTGTGCGGGACTCTTCATCCGTGAAAGTGTACCGGTTAGCCGGGCAAAAGTGAGCAAAGAGGGGCCGGCAGAGAATTGATGCCGACGCCGGCAACAGTACATGGCACCTGAGAAACAACCCGGGAGCGATGTCCTTTCCCCGTTGTGTCGTTAGCGAATAGCATATCGCCCGGTTTCATCAGGAATGTAGCGCCGGACTCAACTTCCACTTCCCATTCACCGGTTAATACAATCGACAATAACGGCGATGTCACGGTATGCCAGTCACCAAAATCTCCCCGGGTTCCGGTGATCACACACCAGCTCTCTGCTGCATCATGATAGAACGGAGAGGGGGGAAAGACGTGCGGCAACGATGATTCCATCGCTGCCGAAAGTCCGTTCTCGTCACAGTAAACGGTAATAATCCGTGCCATCAGGCAGCATGGCCCTTCGCGGAGGGCTTTTCCCAGATAACGGGAAAGTACTCGCCTTCCGGTGCTTTCCCTTCCGGTAAGTCGGTGACATCCGGAATAGGCGCTTTATAGGGCGTGTTCCACCAGGTCACATCACTGCCAAATACGCGTACAGCTAACCCGCTTCTGGGCAACGTTTCTGAAAAGTTACCTTTCGAGAAGTGTGGTGTCATAGGATGAAAAATCACCGCATCACCCGGCTGCATGTCAAAGCCCACGAACTCAAAAGGGAAATCAGGATTGTTCCGTTCTTCTTCAAAATTGGGGCACAAACCTGCCCCCTGATCCGGAGCAAAGCCATAGTGAATATCGTTTTCAATACAATGTTTATGATAGCCGGCAAGGAACTCTACACGACCGTTTTCACTGCTGACCGGGTCAAGTGCAACCCAGATATTCGGCGCCATTTCACCTTTAACCGGCCATGCGGATTCATCGTTGTGCCAGGGCATGATTTTAGGAGACTGAGGCGGCTTGACGAACAAATGATCGTGGTAGATTCGGATGAAATCAGCACCGATGGTTTCGCCAACAATCTGACCTAACGGGGACTGCATAATAAAATCCCGCACCGGACCGGGCTTGCGCCACATGTAACACACAGAGATCATTCCTGCACTGTGAGAGGGCCCTGTCACGCCAAAATCTTCCGGCGCTTTTCGCACATCTTCAATATGTGACTTCAATAATTGGATCCATTCGCTGTCGAACATCTGACGAAGACACACCACGCCATCCCGTTGATAGACCGCTTTATCCTCTTCAGTCACCGCGTTAAGAGGTTCAGAATTCATGACTTACTCCTTTTCCATAATCGTAGTTTTGTCACGCAGTGCCGCCAGGTCATCTGCTGTCAGGCGGTAGCGGGACATAAAGAAAATACTCAGTAACTGAATGAGAGCGGGCAGGATTGCAATACAGAAATACAATGCCGTTTTGGCAGATTCAGGCTGTGCTACCGCAACGCCATCGGTAGACTCCAGATAGCCCATTATTCCCAGGAACATCCCGACAAAGGCCACGCCCAGTGCGCCGGATAATTTTTCCGTCAGAATGTACAACCCGGTGAACATGCCTGCCCTGTCTGTACCATTTTTCAACGCGTCATATTCCAGCGTATCCGGCAGCATGGACTGGCTGAGCAAAAAAGTACCACCACCGGCTATCCCAATAACAACCGCTCTCACAGCGATGGACCAGGCCGCTTCACCGGGTCCTGCCAACAGCCAGCTTAGATGGGTCAGGCCGAACAACAGACAGGCCAGCATGAAACCGTGTTGCTTGCCCCACCGCTTAGCTACAAATAACCAAACGGGCTGCGAACAAATCAGCGCAACCGACTGAATGCCCATGTAAAAACCAATCATTGCATCTGACACCTGCAACACGTGTTTGGTGAAAAATGCAAAAGTTGAAAGCGTTAAGGTGAGTACAAAGAAGTAGCTTAGTTTGGCACTCATCAGCCACATGAAAGGCTTATTCGCCAACGCAGATTTAAGTTGTTCAAAGAATGGCGGATAATTGGTTTGGCGAACTACTTTTCGTTCCGGCGCGATACGCAGGCACCACACGCTGGCTAAAACGGTCACTCCGGCAACCAGTCCCAAAAATAGCGATATTTTCATGTGACCGGCTTTATCTGCGCCCCAGTAAGCCAGAAGTGCCGGGGCAAGCGACAGCCCGATCATTGTGCCTACCGAAGAAAAGATAACCCGGTAAGACATCAGTTCTGTCCGCTCGTTATAGTTGGCGGTAAGACTTGCCGGCATGGTCATATATGGCACCATATACATGGTATAGGTAGTCGCATAGAGCAGCTTTCCGGCAAGCAGGTAGATAATCAGGGCGGTCATGCTTAATGACGGTGCCGCAAACAGGTAAATTATCACCAGCGCGCTCAGCAGCCCGCCTCCCAGCAACCAGGGAAGCCGCTGGCCCCAGGGCGTCCGGATACGGTCGGACAGAATTCCCATCAGTGGATCACTGAACGCATCCCAGACTTTCGCCACGGCAAAGATCGTGGCTGCGACCGAAGCCGCTACGCCCAGCGAGTCGGTCATAAAGCGCAGCAGCAATACACTGATTGCCATGTTGAGCACGGTTAACGGCAGAGAACCCAGACCCCAGCCCAGCTTTATGCGCCATGGCAAACTTTGTTTAGCAGGCGTTTCTCCGGCGGTAACCTGTGGCTGAGCCGTCTGTGTAGCTTCCATAATTACTGATCCCGCAGAAGAGAAGAAAGATAGGAGTCACCGGCAGCCGGGCAAAAAGATTTGTCCAGTTGTACGGAGATACCGAACTGCCCGTCCGGGCCTGCTCCGGATTTATGACCGCTGCCGGTGCAATCTTCGGCAAACAGAATGTCGCCCTGCACCAGTTCGAAGCGCCGGCCATCCCGCAATACAACCACCAGCGTACCAAACATGGGAATGATCAGGTTAGGCTGGTTGGCAACGTGCCAGTCCATTAGCAAATTGGGCTCCATGCCGCCTATGGTGACCCGCGCAGCATCATGTCGGATAAGGTAATGGGAGACCCGTTTTGTCGCGCTGTTCAGCGGAATTTCCCGCATGTCAGCGAGCCCGTCCTCGTTGGTGAACAAATTGAAGAAGCGGTTTGGCCACTTTTCACCGGCAGTCACCGCAGAAAGTGTATCTGCCTGTACTTTCATGGCAGGGAGCATCATTGCAGACGCCGCACCGGCTACAGCTGTGCTCAGAAAGTGTCGACGGGTGTTATTGTTTTTTTCCATTTCAGCGTCCTCGTGGCTGTTCTCTATACATTTTGATTATTTAATGGCATGGTTAATTTGTCTAACTCATAATGAGCATGCAAATAATGAACTCAATTCATAACGGAAAGTTCGATCTCAATCTGTTAGTTGTTTTCGATGCTATTTATCGTACAGGCAGTATTACCCGGGCTGCACAGTCGCTTCATCTGAGCCAGTCTGCGGTCAGCCATGCGCTTAACCGCCTGCGGGATATTGTTGAAGACCCCTTGTTTATTAAAGTCCCCAAAGGCGTTGTACCATCAGACTATGCCCACAGAATCGCGCCGTCTTTGCAATTCAGTCTGGAGTCGCTCTCGACGGTACTGGTGAACGAGAAAGACTTTGATCCTGCCAGTGCCAGCAGCACCGTAACCATCGGTGTGTCACAAATGGATCAGTTACTGTTCCTGGCACCGCTCTTCAAAAAGATGGGCTCTCAGGCTCCGGGGATGAACCTTCGTGTTCATCCGGTGTTGCCTGATTTGTTTCTGGATGCACTGGATAAAAAGCATGTGGATATGCTTTGTGTTATTCAGTCACTGTCCTCACTGGATTTACCCAACCGTATTCGTAAAACATGCTTATTTGAAGACGACCTGGTATGTGTAATGTCTGCCCGTCATCCTCTTGCCGGAAAAACATTGACCCTGGAAGGTTATGTCTCAACGCCTCATCTCATCATGGCAACCGGCCATGTTGAGAAAACCTGGATTGATGATTTACTGACAGGAAAAGGCTTAAAGCGCCGTGTCGGGCTGGTCGCCCCCCACCCGTCTGCCGTAGCCCATGTTGTGCCGCAAAGCGACCTGGTGTGCACGCTGGCGAGAAGCATTGCTTTACCCTATGTGAACCATCCTGATTTTTATGTGACCGCCGCCCCTTTCAGCTGGAATGAACCTCATGAAGGACTGCTCATGTGGCACGGGCGCAGTGATAATGACCCTGCCCAGCGGTGGGCCAGAAAGTTGATTGAAGAGGTGTGGCAGGAAAGCTATCAGCCCACCTGACAAGCTGTCAGGTGGCTGGTTCAGCAGAGATCAGACATTCACAAACGTGTCGGGATGCGGCCCCAGACGGCGATTTTCATTCAGCGCATCCATGGCTTTCATATCCTGCTTGCTTAATGAAAAGTCGTAAATATCAATATTTTCACGTATCCGCTCAGGTGTTACCGATTTAGGGATCACGCACACATTGCGCTGTAAATGCCAACGCAGCACTATCTGAGCCGGAGTTTTTCCGTATCCACGGGAAAGCGTACTGACCGTTTTTGAATTAAATACATCCGCACCCCCCTGCGCCAGCGGGCTCCATGCCTGCACGGCAATGTTTTCCTTCTGACACCAGTCCACCAGCTCCGGCTGGGATAGCAGAGGATGTAACTCGATCTGATTCACAACCGGCGTAATACCCGTTTCCTGCTGCAATCGTTGAATATGTTCAGGCTGAAAATTACTCACCCCCACCGACTTCACCAGCCCCTGCTCCTTCGCAGCCAGCAGACCTTTCCAGGCATCAATAAACTGCCCTTGAGACGGCGCCGGCCAGTGGATTAAATATAAATCCACATGGTCCAGTTGCAGCTTAGTCAGACTTTCTTCCAACGCCTGCTGTACCCGCATCTGGTCGGTATTCCACAATTTCGTGGTGATATAAAAAGCTTCCCTGGGCAACCCGCTGTTTTTGAGGGCATGACCCACTCCGGCCTCGTTCCCATAAATACTGGCAGTATCGATCAGGCGGTAACCGTGACCGAAAGCGCAGTCGACGGCGCTTTCCACTTCTTTATTGCTGGCCTGCCACACACCCAGTCCCACAGGAGGCAGTGTGTTGCCATCATGCAAACTATATTTCAACATACGCGTTCAGCTCTTTTCAACGGTTATCAGGTGTGAAGCCCAGTGCGCCCGGGTTGAGCAGGTTTTTCGGATCCAGATAAGACTTGATCGCCTGAATAAGTCCAAAAGACTCGGGTTTCATACCTGTCGCATAGTGATAGGACTTTCCGAGTTGAAAATGTGAGCTACCCAAATCACTGTACAAATCTACTAACTCACTTTTTACCTTATCAACATAAGCTCGAATTTCGAGATTCTCAGGATATTTTGTCAACTTAGCGAAATGCGATGGTACGACAGTTTTCTCATGTAACTCTTTTAATTCGTCCTGCCAAAAAAATACCGGTTCAAGCACAAAAGCGTTGGTCGCAATAGTTGCAAACAAATAGCCTGTAATCACCTTATACTCAGTCAATTTTTCGCGGTGACGTTCAAAAACTGCTTCAGACGCTTTCCAGGCATCAACAATCTTAGAATGTGGAAATAAACCATGAACAGGCACCCAACGCTCGCCACTAGGTCCGACAGAATTATTGAGCGGCCCAAAAGGGTTTGCTCTCAAGACTTTTGGAATTGTGCTTTCAATTTCACGACCATTGAACTTTTTTATAATCTGCCGGACTTTATCGGCTTTCAAATTGGCAGACTGCTCACTACTTTCTTCAATAATGACCTGAATAGTAAAGCCCAGATCGTCCATATAGCTCCTTCCGGCCAGCGCAATTTTTGCACCGCCAACAAGTGCCTTTTTAAAAGAACCAGCCGACTTCATAAAACCCGCCAACGCTTTTGCGTCGGTTAACAGACTTTCCCGCTTCTTGCGTTGTTCTTGTAGGGATGGGTCAAAACCAAAACACTCCATGGCAAGTCCCTGACGGGAAATCTCACTCATCGCTTCCAATGCGTCGCTACCAGAACTAAATTCCATAGACACATAGTCTTTTTCTTTTATCAACGGCATAAGGCGCAAGGTTACCGTCCCCTTCATTCCCAACGCCCCATTGTCACCGATAAAAATACCGGTTAGGTCCGGACCGAAATGGCGGAAAAATGGAGAGCCATTTTTTTGCGCGTCCGCGCCGGTTGATATGATAGTGCCATCAGCAATCACAACCTGCATACTGATGATAGAGTCACCGATAGGACCAAATTGACCTGAGCCCCAGAACATGCCATTTTGTGACGCACCGCCACCGGCCGTAGCGTGGATCCCTGACAAAGTTCCCCAAAATGGGGTTCTGAGATTGCGGGCCTCAAGCGCTTCGTGCAACGTCTTCCACGTACATCCAGCTTCAACCGTCACATACATATCCTGCTCATTGATTTCAAGCACCTTATCCATTCGACTGCCATCGATAATGACGGCACCTTCTGCAACGGGAACATAGCCAGAGGTATAAGACATGCCGCCCCCCCGGGGAATAACCACAATGCCGTTCTCAACCAGGGTCTTGATAACCTGACTCAGTTCATCAAGATTGCCGGGCTGAACAACTGCACCCGCGGGTATTGCTTTGGTATATACATCCTGAGCATAAAGCGCGCATGACGCAGGGTCAGTCAGCAGATATTGAGGGCCGGTAATATTCGTAACTGAATCAATCACAGCGGGCGAAATAACGGTATTCATAGGATAGAACTCTCCTGTTTACAGCAGTATCTTGCAATAAAAAAGCAGTACAAACGCACTGCCACTAACTCAGAATGGTTTCGTTGCACCGAGGAAGGCAACGGTAAGAATGCCAATCCAGTAAAGATACGCAAGATAACGGGACATTCTGATTTGTTGCTCCAGACGGGCTTCCAGTACCTCATCTTCTTTTTGTGCCAGTTGCCTGAAAATCACAGTCCACTCACGCATGATAAAACGCAGTTTCAGACCAATCACCAGCAGCCAGGCAAAAATAAATATTTTTGTTGGATACCACATTTGCCCTTCACCGGTGGCAAACGGGCCGTAACCCAGGAAGGTACCGATTGCACAAATCATCATGACTGGAATAAGCACAAAGCGCACACTTTCATCCATTTTGGTCAACCGGATACCCTTATCGGTTTCACGGAAGAAGAATGCCGCCCAGCATAGGCTCAGCCAGATTGCTACCGCAATCCACATTACCACCAGAGTAGTTCCGCCATAGGGTTGCACCCCCCAAATATGACCCATGTGTAAGCCCAGTGGTAATAACAAAATAATACCAGTGCGGGCAAGGATATCGATACGGTATGCGGTTTCTAAATGTCGACGCCTTTCTTCCATCGAAAGCTTACGGTTAACAATGTTGTAAGCCGTCTGAAAGACGCCCCATTCACCACCCAGCCAGTACACCATGGCAACGATGTGAATCCACCGCAATATACTCAGTTCGTACATAATTTCCCCTAAATCCAGAACAATGATGCTATGCGGCAAGTTTATGAGACAGGGGAATCTGGCTGCCTTAACAATTATCAATTCGTGATTAATTGATAAGTAATACAGTGCGTACATGCAAATAAGTAACAACAGCATTTGAATCTAACCCAATTAATGTTTATTGTCATACCTTTAATACATTAAGTGATATTCCGGAGCGTAAGTTATGTATTTAATTAGTCTGCCACACTCGCCCTATGCAGCGCGCTTACGCATGCAAATTCTGGCAAAGGGTCTGGATATTGATATCCGCAAACCGGAAAGCAGCCCTGCCGGCGATGCATTTTCCCGCCTTAATCCTTTAGCCAAAATTCCGGTACTGGTGCTTGATGACGGCCGCACCATTTCAGAATCGGCGGCGATTGCGGAATACATCGAAGACGAATTTGACGGTACACCCTGTTTACCGAAAACCCCGTTTGATAAAGCCAGCGTGCGGACCACAGTCAGCATGGCCAATACCCATATTGCACCGGCGCTGTTTGCACTTTTCAAACAAGCCGGCAAGCCCTTATCCAATGAAGACAGCGCCATCCTGTGGCAACCACTGGAGCTGTTACTTTCACGCTGGCAGAGCTGGCGTATCAGCCGTGGTGAAAGTACGACGCCCTGGCACACCGGCGATTTCGCGATGGCGACCAATGCCTGGTACATCGAAACCCTGGCACTCAAATTTAACCGCCCGTCTCCACTGATGTTTCACGCTGAATTACACAAGTGGTGGCAGGCCTGTCAGGCGTCTTCCTGCATCGCCCCCGTGTTAGAGGAAATGCAGGCAGGGTTTGCGGCTTTTACAAAAAAATAAGACCCGAATAAAACGAACAAGAGAGGAATCTGGGATGACAATCAACCGGCAAATACGCCTGAAAAAACACATAAAGCAAGGCGAAGCCGTCAGTATGGATTTATTTGAGGTGACGGAGTCTGAAGTGCCCGCACTGAAAGACGGTGAGTTTCTGGTAAAAACCGATGCTCTTGGCTTTTCACCTGCCCAGCGAGCTTATCTTATGGGTGAAGCCAGCCGTTTCCACGAGCCAATTGAAATTGGTGATGTAATGCGTGGCCGTGGTGTAGGTACGGTTATCGCTTCCAGACATGAAGATTTTAAAGAAGGGGAAGTCGTTGCCTGCTCAACCGGCTGGCAGGACTACTCTGTTCAGAGTGGCGACACTGAAGGCCTGCTGGTGAAAACACTGCAAAAGGTCACGAATCCGCAAACGCCTTTATATCTGCACCTTGGCATTCTGGGCTCTTCCGGCTTTTCAGCTTACTTCGGCTTCCTCGATATCGGTAAGCCGGTTGCCGGTGATACCGTAGTCGTCTCTGCTGCTGCCGGCGGTGTAGGCTCGATTGTGGCGCAAATCGCCAAAATTAAAGGCTGTAACGTCATTGGCATTGCCGGAGGCCCGGAAAAATGTCAGTGGCTAAAAGACGTAGTGGGTGTCGACCAGACCATTGATTATAAATCTGAAGATTTATACGAGCGTTTTGAAACCTTGTGCCCCGACGGTATCGACGTGTATTTCGATAATGTGGGCGGTGACACGCTGGATGCGGCAATGAAGAATATTGCTCTGCGCGGCCGCGCGGTTATCTGCGGACAGATTGCCACTGAATATACCGATCCACCGTTACCCGGTCCGCGCTACTACTACAACGTGATTTACAAACGCGCACGCATGGAAGGCTTTTTCGTGTGGGATTACCACGAGTCATTCCCGGGTGCAGAACAGGAACTGATCGACTGGTATCACAGCGGACAGATGAAATCCACGGAAGTAGTTTACGACGGCTTACTGTCTGCCCCCGCCGCCCTTGAGAGTCTGTTTAACGGCGCCGATTGCGGCATCCGCGTTGTACAATTATAGGAGCTGACATGGAAAGAGATATATTAGGTTACCGCGCCCGCTTTGGCGTACTGGGTCCTTCAACCAACACAATTGTAGAACCTGAATTTTCAGAAATGCGTCCGGCAGGCGTAACGAATCACTACAGCCGCATTGTGATTAAAAATGCCAGTGCCATTTCTAATGAAACCTTTATGCAGGGAACACTGGAAATCGACCGTAAAACCTACGAAGCAGTAGAAGGTGTGCTCACCATGGGCCCTGACTACCTGGTGATGGGTATGTCTGCGGTTACCTTTTACGGTGGTGCTGAAGGCGCACAGAAATGGAAAGACAATATCCAGTCTAAATCCGGTCTGAAAATTTCTCTGGGTTCTGAAGCTGTTGCCGCAGCTTTGAAAGCTCACGGCAACATTAAAAAAATCGCCTTCCTGTCACCATACTATCCGGTGGCGAATGCCGAAGTGGCAAACTACCTCAGCGACCACGGCTATGAAACAGTGCGGGATAAACCTCTTCAATGTCCTAGCTGGCACGATATTGCCCGGGTAACGCCCTCAACGGTTCGCGAAACCGTTAACGCGCTGAACGGAGATGACGTTGACGCCATCGTGCAGGTAGGTACGAACCTGTGTATGGCCAGACAAGCTGAACGTCTGGAGATGGAGCTGAACAAGCCGGTTATCGCTATTAACACTGCCACATACTGGCATGCTCTGCGTGCCAACGGTATTGAAGATAAAATTTCCGGCTTTGGCCGTTTGCTGTCTGAGTTTTAAATAAAAACGCAGGTGGGTTGTAAGCTCACCTGCCTTATCTAAACACGTTGCCCGCCAAAAATATCGGCTACTCCGGTGTAAATGCCTGTCTGAAGTCACTGATAAAATCTTTTGCGCCTCTTGCAGGACGACCAAGCAAATCTGAAACAACAGACGTGGTATATCCGTGTTGCGCGTTAGCCAGAAAATTAATTTCCTCACAAACCGCATTCACCCGCCATTTATCTTCAACAACCTGATCCAGCCTGGCTCTGAAGTCTTCCAATGGTGTGCTTGTATAGGTTATCTCTCTACCGAGCTCTTTACTGAGAATTGCGGCGACAGTTTCAAAAGAAACCAGCTCCGGCCCTGTAATATCGTAACTTTTCCCGCTGTGTCCCGATGTGGTCAGCACATGAGCAGCTACCTCCGCAACATCTCTTGCATCTGTCATTGCGACAACGCCGTTTGACATGGGAAATGCGAGCTTATCAGCTTTTACGATGCCCTCTGCACAGAGAAATAACATCTGAGAGAAAAAGGTTGGCCTGAGCATCACCCAGTTAAGCCTCGAACGCTTTAAATACTGCTCACTTTCAACATGCAGTTTCGGGATAGGTTTATCTGAATCCGGCAGTGCTTCCAGCGAGGATTGCTTCACCACCAGACTGACGCCTTTCTCCAGCGCCATATTGATAATTAATTTTTCCAGAAAAAGCTGATGTTCGCTGTTGCCCAGCAACATATACACTTTATCCACCCGCTCAAACGCCTGACTGAGAATATGGTAGTTATCGATTTCTCCCTCAACAACATCCACACCCTGCAACCGCAGCTCTCTGACCTTTTTGGCGTTACGCACCATGATCCTCAATTTTTCGCCTTTTTTAAGGAGCTGCGAAATCAATGCTCTTCCTGTTCTGCCTGTCGATCCAAATACCAGTATCATTTTTCCCGTGCCTCTGATTATTGTTATTTTATTAGCTGGCTGCTGCCAGTTGGTTTCGTGCAGTGAAATCAGCAACCTGACTGCCCACCAGCGCCAGTTGAGCGGCAATGTCAGCATCGGTGACCTGCATGCCATCGAACAGCCCGCTACTGACTTTGATACCGGCACCGAAAGGCGTCGGCCAGCCGCGCAAGGCATGCACTATCGAACGCATGGTGGTTAATGTCGGCCCGATGGCTTGCCAGCCGTAGGCATTGACGATCAGGCCCACTGGTACACCGTCCAGATACACTCTGCTGTCTTTTGCCGTCTCCTCGACATAGTCGAGGGCATTTTTCATTAACCCTGACACGGAGCCGTGATAGCAGGGTGTCGCCAGGATCAAGCCATCTGCCTGCCTGATTTTCGCGACAAATTCTGCGGCCTCTGTTGATTGCTCTACAACGCCATAAGCATAGTGAGGCAGTGCCGCCAGCGTATTGCTGCCGATAAGCTCTACATCAGCGCCTCTTTCTTTCGCTGAAGCCAGGGCAACAGCGAGTGCTTTTTCAGTTGATGAGTTTTCAGAGGTCGTGCCTCCGATCCCCACAATTTTCATTGGTCTGGTCATGTTTTTCTCTGTTTGCAGTGTGAATATGAAGGCAAGTTCAGCGCGCATCTTCGGCGCTGACTTTTTGTTTAATCATGGGTATCAAATCCCGTCCGAACAGTCTGACGTCCTGAATGGTGTCAAAGCCGTTGATCAGAAACCGGTCTACGCCGGCGCGGTAATATTCAAGCAGAGCATCAGAGACTTCTTCAGCCGTCCCCACCAGCGCCATTGCCTGTAAGCGCCCTTCAGTGGCCTTTGCAACGCCGGTCCACAAACAGGTGTCCAAACATTCCCCCTGCGAGGCCAGTGCCATTAAATGGCTGGCTGCGAGATCATCCTTTCCCTTATCCCGCCCAATCTTTGTGCCGTCCTGCTGAATTTGCGTCACCCGCTCCAGAACATTTTCTGCCTTCTTCCAGGCTTCTTCTGTGGTGTCGCCGACAATGATCCGCACTGACATTGAGCTCCCCGGGTTACGGCCAAACTCAGCCGCTCTGGCTTTAAACTTTGCGATTAAGGCGCGGGTTTGTTCAAGTGTACCCGGGCCAATGGCATACACATCTGCGCATTCCGCACCCAGCTTTACAGCAAGGTCTGAGGCACCGCCCCAGAAGACAGGCAGAACGGCTTGTACCGGTTTGATTTTGGAAAACGCCTGATTGAAGCGGTACCAGTCACCTTTGAAATCTGCCGGCGAGTGACTTCCCCATATCATTCGTAATACATCGATGTATTCCCGGCTGCGATAGTAGCGCTCTTCTTTACTGGTAAAATCGCCGTCGCATTCCAGTTCTTTGTCGCTGGCGCCGGTAATGATGTGTACCCCCGCTCTGCCACCGGAAAGCTGGTCCAGCGTGGCGAACATGCGGGCAGCCATAGTAGGTGCGATGAATCCCGGACGGTGTGCTACCATGAACTTCAGTTTGCTGGTGACCGCAGCGATATGACTGGCGATGGCAAAGCCGTCCGGCCAGGTAGCTGTCTGACCGATTAACACGCGGTCAAATCCGGCCTCTTCGTGGGCAATGGCGTAATCAACAGCAAATTGTGTATCAAAAACTGTGTCCACCGGACGCAGCTCCGAAGAATCGGCGTAAAAGTGCAATCCTACGATTTCACAAGGCATGATCAGTTCTCCCTCACTAATGGGTGTTTATCTTCTGCTGACAGAAACCGCTGCCAGGCATCCTGTTCAACCTTCAGCAGTGCACAAGCGTCTGCAGCAGGCGCCTGTGCGAACACATCCGAAGGCCACAGTGGATACTGCTGAACCGGGCTGTGTATAGCGGGTTGAAGTTGCGCAAGAAAATTGGTGGCTGGTTTTTTTCGCGCCTCTCGCAACGCGGTAATGTCTATTTCAGCGATGACCAGGTCTTCATCGCCGGCGGCTTTAACAGCGATACTCTTACCGTTGTAATCAAAACAGGCAGATGCTGCCGCTAACTCCCCCTGCACATTCGCCATGGCGAAATACAGTTGATTCTCGAATGCTCTTACGCCTCTTACACTGGCAGCGCCCTCCCGCTGCATATAATCCACACCGGTCAGGGAAGCCACAGAATTAACAATGAGTTCAGCGCCGTTTAAGGCAAGACTGCGGACAGCTTCCGGCCAGTGAGGCTCAGCGCCTATCAGCATGCCGATGTTTCCGAGTTCACAGGCGTATACAGGAAAGAAACCGCTTTCCCCGAATACCCGCGTGTATTGAGTGAATACATCATTCGGACTGGTGCGCAGGGAAATGCCGTAATTTTTCCGGTACACCATGCCAACTTCACCGGAAGGTGTAAGTAATGCGGACGATAAAAAGTATCTGTCGGGAATATCTGGGTGGGTTTCAGCAGCCTGGATAACAACATAAGTGCCGGTGGCAGCAGCCACCTCAGCAAATGCCTCTGTTTCGGGACCGGGCATAGTGACTGATGCCTTCAGCCAGCCCTCATAGTCCATTTGCTGATAGCCGGTAAAGGTGAATTCAGGAAACACGACCACCTTAGCGTTGTAGCACTCTGCCGCATGCTTTATCCGTGCGCAGCACAGCGCGATATTAGCTTGCAGTGTCTTGTTGCAGAGCGTGCCATCTGCATTGAAAGCAGGCCTGACAGGCGCATTACACATTGCGATGTTGTACCGCTCAATAGCTGGCATAACGGGTTCCCTGATCTGTTCCGGATTAAGCTACCTTAGAGACAGGGGTATAATATTTCTACATGAAAATACGCATTGATTATAGAGTTATTCTATAGCAGGATAAGTCATACACTTATATCAAATGCAGCGAGCAAGAATATGGATATCCGCCAGTTACGCAGATTTGTCACCGTGGCCGACTTAGGGAGTTTTAATAAGGCATCTGAAGCGCTGGCTATATCGCAACCGTCTTTGTCACGCAGTATCCAGATGCTCGAAGATGCGCTGGATATAAAGCTGTTTGAAAGAAGTTCCAGAGGAATATATCTGACTGCCCAGGGAGAAGAACTGCTGCCCCATGCAAGGATCATCATGACTGAGCGGGACCGGGCACTGGCAACCATCAATTCTTTGCGTAACAGGCGCGAAGAAAAACTCACCCTCGGGACAGAAAGCATGTTCACGGTAAACCGCCTGCCCGTGGCTATTTCAATGCTGGCAATCAGCGATCCGAATGTTCAGGTGATTGTCAAAGAAGGTAGTTTTCATGAACTGCTGGAACGGGTACGGGAAGGACGATTGCAAATGGCGCTGGGTTCTAAAGCACCGGACCTGGATATGAACGGACTCACCTTTGAAGAGTTGTCTGTAGAAGGCGCCAGCATTCTGCTCAGGGCTAATCATCCGCTGTTGAAAAACGGCAAGCCTTCCCTGAAAAATTTAACCAGAGCACGGTGGATAGTGCCGGATAACCCTGTGATGTATAAACGCTGGGAACAACTTTTTAATATGCACAACCTTCCCCGCCCGCAAATCGGCCTGCGCACCTCGTCCTTTCTGCTGATGAAAGGCTGCCTGCTGAACTGCGACCTGGTTTCAATGGGCAATCACAGAGAATATGCCGATGAAATCAATGCGGGAGAGCTCATCAAAATTGATTTCGGCGAGACCGCTTACATGCGCCCCGTCGGCCTGTTCTGGCGCGCTGAGGCACTGCTCTCCCGTAGTGAAAAAACCTTTATTGCGGCACTGAAGAAAATCAGTCAGTCCTGACCTTTTCTCTGATATACCCCGTCGAGCCATTTTTTCAGATCTTCACCGGTTTTACCGGGCAGTTCCAACATGGGGTAATGACCCACATCGTCGTAGTGGATCACATCGACTTGTGTACTCTGAAAGTCAGCCACGGCTTTTTCCACCAGATATTCCGGCAGTACGGCGTCCCTGTCGCCCCATTGCAATAAGATCGGCGCGGTAACCTGTGAAGCTTCCTCTTTCGCACCTTTCGACCACACCGCAGCCAGATTCGCTTCATAATAGGCCTTCACCAGCGCGAACTTACCCGGGATATTATTGGTTTCGTAATACCAGCGTACGGTTTCCGGTGTCAGCCTGGAAGGCTCACCATACAACCAGCCGAGGAATGCCGAAAAATAGGCTTCCGGTAAGTAACCCGGCGTCCAGTTCTGATGAATATACTGAAAGATATCCACCAGAAAAGGAGGCTCAGAGGTGGGCGGTGCAGACAATGGCAATGTAGAGAGTGCCAGTGCTTTTACCTGTTCAGGATGTTTCGCAGCATATAACACTGAAATCGTTGAACCGCTGGAACTGCCCACCAGAGTAAACTCAGAAATGTTTTGCTGCTGAACAAACTGTTCCAGCAGCGTAACCACACCGGGCATGCCCTTTGAAGGTTCAGGATCATCAGATAATCCGTAAGGTGGCCAGTCTATCCGGATGACACGGTAACCGGTTTTCAGCGCCTCCGCCCAGCCATCGTAAATACGCAGGTTAGTCATTGAACTGTGAAGCATAATGACAGCCGGCCCTTCCCCTTCATCACGAACATGCAGGGTAACATCACCTGTTTTAATAAATTCTGACGGTGCACCGGCATGCTTTGCCTTTACCTCTTCAAGGGAGGGATTCCACCATCCGGCACGCATAGAGCCAATGATGGCCGCTGCAGAAATAAACAACACTGCCAGAACGGCTAAAAACCATTTCAGTAAATAATGCATTTTTTATCCTTTTCCCGGCTTCGCCATATCAGCCACAGACGCTTCCATGCCGTCATACTTTTTCACGATTTCTTTTTTGATGGTGAATGCAAAGAAAGCCGCGAGCGCCATAGCAGGACCCACTACAAGCCCAAGAGAAACACCGACCATATCGTCAGTTTTAAACACATGCTGGGTCAGCATGGCCACCAGTACCGGACCAATGGATGCGCCAATCAGGCTGGCAAAAAGATGGTTCACTGATGTCGCTACCCCGCGCATATTAGAAGGAACAATATCCTGCAGAATAACCAGAGACATTACCCCCGCCATGGCAAGCAGCACCGATGGAATAGCAATGAGAAACACAGTGGTATAAAGCGCAGGGTTAAACGCAATCAATCCGTAACTGATGCAAATACAATACGTGAAGATAATCACGTTGCACCGGTTCACCGGGCTTTTGCCGGTTTTCTTTGCCGCAAATCCGCCGGCAAGCGAGCCCGCCGCACCGGCTGCAAAAGACATGATGCCCATGATCAGACCCACTTGCTGTGGCCCGATATCGAACCGGCGAAGCATAAGCGGCACATTCCAGGCGAATCCGGAATACTGCACAACAGCAACCACCATTGTCAGTAAGTAAAGAGAACCCACCGATTTCCAGTTGGCCCTGAAGAAATCATAAAAAACACGAAGACCACTGAAAGGGTTCTTTGACGCTGCTTCAGACACTATTTCCCTTGGTGGTTCCTTACCGGTAAGCAGCAGTAAAATAGCCAGGGTACCGAAGCTGCCATACAAGATAAACAGAAAGCGCCAGCCCTCAAAGGAACCAATTACAGGTAAATGTGTGAGACTGCCGGCGGTAACCGACTCCAGCACCTGCCCGCCAACAATGAGTGAAAAGCTGCCTCCGAACAATTGCCCGACAATCAACCCGCCTATGAGCATGCCGCGATAGGCTTTCGGGGCCAAATCACCAATCAAAGATATGGCCACAGGCCAGAGTGCTGCTTCGCCCGCTCCCACCAGCATTCTGAACACAAATAGAGACTCGAAACTGTTTGCCAGGCCACAGGCCAGTGTGCCAACACTCCAGGTTAACACTGCAAAGGCCAGTAGTTTGTTCCTTGCAAGGCGATCTGCCATTAATCCCAGAGGGATGCCGCAAACAGCGAAAAGCAAAGAAAAAGAAAAGCCCTGTAATACGCCGATTTGGGTTTCTGTGAGGCCTAAGTCAGCCCGTAACGGATCAACCACCATTGATAACACCATTCTGTCCATGGTACAGAGTGCAGCGGTAATGATCAGGGCGGCGATAGTTAACCGTCCACCGGTTGAATAGAACGTTTTATATTGGATGCGATCGGGTTTTACAGCTGAACCGTCAGCTCCCGGACTTTCTGCTTGCGCATTTGCCATGTTGTTCCCCTTTATTATTCTGTTCTTGCCTATATTTGAGGAGGGCCGGCAACAACATTTATACAAGCCCTCCTGTGATTTCTCAGAACTTGTAGCCTACCTCGACACCGAATTCTGCAGGACGTGGCGCAGCAATACTCAGGCACAACTGGTTATTGCCGTACAAAGCAGTGTTGTTTTCATTGAACACGCAAGGCGCAGAACCGCCCGCCAGTCCTGTTCCGATAGCACGGTCCTGGTTGAAAATATTCCGGCCATAAAGTGAGATATCGAGAATATCGTCCGCCAGAGTGATGCGGCTGTTGAAGGTCCATGCACTTTCAACCGTGACAAGGTTTGATAAATCCGCGTAAAACTCACCGCGATAATTACCGTCAACACGGACTGACAAACTCATGTTGTTGTAAACATCCGGTACAAAGTATTCACCTGCCAGTCTGCCGTTCCAGCGCGGCACGTTAGTCTGAGTTTTACCGTTCAGAGAAACCGGGTCGCCGCTCTCTCCTTCAAAGCCCCATGCAGATGTAGCAGACATAACGAAGGGATCGCTGTCTACAAATTCATGGTGCGCATAGCCCACTGAGGCAGATAAAGACAAGTTGTCTGTGACAGCAATCTTGCTCTCTGCTTCAAAACCGTAAACTTCAGAGTTACCCACGTTATCAACGTAAGTCAGCGGCACTATCTGATCGCCCACTTCCAGGTTATTAGAACTGGTAAGTTGCTGATCAGACACATCCTGATAGAAGGCCGCCAGATTCAGCATCATTTTGCCGTCCAGAAACTGGTTTTTAGAACCAAGCTCGAAGTTATCCAGCTCTTCCGGTTTTGCCGCAATGGCCTGCGGTACGCCATCAATCACAACTCGGCTCAACCTCGCACTTTTTATGCCTGATGAATACAAACCGTAAATCATGTTGTCTTCTGACAGCTTGTAAGTCAGTGTCAGCCGCGGAGAAAAGTTAGTGGAACTGTTGCTGCCCTCTTCAGGCATCGGCGTGGTGCATTGCGGGCAGGCGTTGTAGATGACTTTTTCTGTGGCAATCCTGCCTTCAGCACTGAACATCAGTTGCTCAGTGATATCGTAATCGAGACCACCAAACGCAGCATAGTTCTGCATTTCATCCACCCGCGCAGTACCAGAAGGGTTCACGTCACTCGCCAGAGACGTAAACTGGGTTTCGTCTTCTTCCCAAAAGTAATAAAGACCGGCGCGCCAGCGTAAATCCTGTGCATCGGGTGAAAGTAACAGTAACTGATGGCTGGTATTCTTAAATATTTCCCGTGACGGGTAAGTAAAACCTGCATAGAACGTCAGGCTGACTTCGTCGGTGCCCACCACATCGCCGAATACCGGATCCTGCCCCGGCAGATACGCACGGGTTGAGAATGCGGCATCCCTGTCGTCTTCGCTTTTGTAATAACCCCCGCTGTAAACCAGACGGTAATCAGCAATATCTTTGGTGACAATCAGAGAAGAAAAATAACGGTCTCTGGCCGTTCCCGCCGCGCCGAAGCTGGCGATTGTGCCGGTATCAGGGTCTGGCACCACTGACGGATAAAAGGAACCGCTTGCCCGGGGCAGAGTGATAAGGTCAGCACCATTTTCAACCCAGTCTCTGGGGTGCTGAATAACCGCCAGCTGACCGGTATCTTCGTCATGGGAATACATGGTTCTGAACTTCACAGATAATGTATCTGACGGTGCATAATATAACTGCGCGGTGACAATTTCCGATCGCTCACGACCAATAGATGTACCGTCGTCGGTAGCCTCTGCCACACCACCGTTCTGGAATTTGGTCGCCCCCACATTCAGCCACAGCTTGTCTTCAATTAAAGGGGTTTCAATTGAGCCTGCCACAGAATAACTGTTGTCAGCACCGCCGGAAACAGTTCCGGCAGACGCACGGAACTCACCTTCGGTTTCATTAGCATCAGGCGTTGCGGTAACAAAATTTATGGCGCCGCTGTATGTTGCGCGGCCAAAGCTGGCTGCTTGCGGCCCCTTTATGACTTCGATACGGTCAATGCCGATAAAGCCGAAAGATGCCAGCTGACCACTTAACGGAATGCCGTCAAGAAAGAACGATACGCCCTGATAACGCTCATCAGAGGTGTTTGGCGTCAGACCCCGCATACCCACTGCGGTGGGATCATTCCGGTTGCCGCCGGCCAGATAGAGGTTCGGGGTAATGTCCTGCAGATCGCGGACTTCGTTAATCTGGTTATTGCGTAATTCTTCTTCTGAGAATGCATTGATCGCCAGCGGCACTTCCTGTAGCGGCTCGGCACGGTTTTTAGCGGTAACGACGATACGTTCCACGCCTGAAGACTGAGAAGCAGCCTCTTCCGACCAGACCTGACCGCTAACGGCTAATGTGGCCAGACTGAGGATCCCTTTTGTGATGCTATTGAGTTTCGCGTTTGCCTTGTTTTCCATGATTTAACCTTGTTGTTGTAGTTTTATAATCCACCGGTTAAAACACATCTTTGTGTGCTGGTAATGGAGCGGACCGGCGGTGGTCAAGATACTGCTTTGACTGTGTGGTTAAGAGCTGTCTGAACCACCATAGGCAAACCTCATTTGTTATCTTATTAGGTATGGCAGTGTCAGAAATTGATAAATGTCGGGTCTCAAACCGAATTAGTTTTCGTTTGCAGCAACGGATTGCATTGTTTCTGCAATGGTTTGTTTGAGAAGCGGAATCACCTTTTCACCAATGAAGCCGGCATCGTTATCCTGATCAGGACCACGCAGCAGAAAGCGGTCTACACCCAGGCGGCGATACTCCATCAGGCTGTCGACAACCTGCTCAGGGGTACCCACCAGCACGCTGTTATTTCCGCGCCCCATGTACGCCTTGTTCAGACCGGTCCAGAGACACCGGTCAAGACGGTCACCACTTTTTGCCTGGTCCAGCATTCTGCGGAATGCCCCGGAAGCTGCTTCATCACCGGCTTTCTCATGATCGCCGACAATACCGATGTCGCCATTTTCACGCTGCGCCACCACTTTTTCATACAATGAAGCAGCCCGTTCCCAGGCAGCATCTTCGCTGTCACTGGCAATCACCACGATGGTCATCAGGACACTGATTTCACGTTTATATCTGGCAGCCGCTGCTCTGGCTTTTCCGGTGAGCATGGCTGCACGGTCAAAGGTGTCACCACCGAAGGCATACACGTCAGCACATTTACCACATAAATCGAGGGCCAGATCGGATGTGCCGGCCCAGTAAACCGGTACTGCGCCATTGCCGGGACGGACGCGGGCAAACGCACCACGAAATGTGTAATATTCGCCGTCAAAGTCAAAAGGCTTTTCTGAAGACCACATTTTGCGCATCACTTCCACGTATTCAGCGGCAATCAGATAGCGTTCATCTTTGGTGTTGAATAAGCCGTCAGCCTGCACTTCCCTGTCATCAGCGCCGGCGATGATGTGTACAGCACAACGTCCTTTGCTCAGACGGTCGATGGTGGCGATATGTCTGGCTGCCACGGTTGGCGGCACGACGCCCGGGCGGTGTGCCATTAAGAAATTCAGCGAGGTTGTTGAAGAAGCCAGGTAAGCACTGATTGCAAAGCTCTCCGGCATGGTGGCCGCGTTTGCGATCAAAACTCTGTCGTAGCCTGCTGCTTCCTGAAGATGTGCTGACGAGCGGATATAATCTGCATCGAAGTCGATGCCTGAGGGGGCCTTACCTACCGCAGCAGGAAAATGATTTACAAGGCCGATGACTTCCAGTTCATCATGATTGTGTACGCTCATGGCGTCTCCCGTAGATGTGTTGTTTTATTGACCAAAATCATCTTATGGGCTTTTAAATAGCTTTTCTAAATCAATTTATTAATCTGTTATAGACATACCGTATAGCCGGATACCCCGAAAATTTACTGATAAATTTCACTGACTTCCGGTAACAGGCGGAGCATTACACCAAACAACAGGCAATAAAAAACCACGCGGTCAAGGCGTGGTTTCTTGCGTGATTAACAACAGCGGAAGCTCAGGTGTAGTACGGGTCTTTCATCGGTCCTACAGAGCGCGAGCGAACAGGTTGCAGCGGAACAGGATCTTGCGTTCCCGGGAAGTCAGGGCCCCAGTTCACAGGGTCGCCATGCATTTCCATCTTCGCATTATCAGTATACCAGTCAACCAGACGGCCATCGCAACGCAGCAACCAGGTAGTGCCGTTCGGACCTGCCGCAAAGTCGCCGTGACGCACCAGCGCAGGACGGAAGAAATAGACACCCGGCCACTGCTCACCGAAGTTAAACTCAAATGTGCCTTCCAGCGTGTAGGCTTCTTCAAAGCATGGGTGATGCGCAAGAGGATGCTCTACCCAACCCGGTTTTGCTTTGATAAGACGGGTATAAAACTGTGTTTTCTTATCGATAAACAGCAGTTTAATGAACAGACCCGGTACCGGAGTGCCACCTGCTTCGAAATCCATAGGGCTGCCAATTTCAACAGGTACCCATTCCATCAGGTTACTGTGCTTAATAACCAGTTCCTGATCTTCACGGACAAAATCTTTCTGCTCAGTAGTCGCTTCAAATTCCCATGTACCGTATTCACGGAAATACAGAATTTCTGTGCCAGGTTTAACGTGAAGTTCAGGACAAACTACGCCCGGAGGGGTACACCAGTAACCACCTTCAATAAGCACTTCGTCACCAATTTTCACTTCACCGCTTAACACGTACCACTCGGTCTGGGCTACGTGAACACCAGCCGGACGTGACCAGTCTGTATCAAACAGAATTTTGGCAGATACTGAACCGTCTTCTTCATCGTAAGACAGGTTACGCTGACGTGCAGTACCGGTTGCACCAACCAGCTCGGCCGGGTGCCAGATGAGATCTTTCTCATCAATCATCTCTACGTGTGGACGCATAGCTCTCCTCCAAATCTTATTGTATTAGCTTTATGCCTTTTTAAAATTTAACAGCTCCCTGAATCAGGAAAAAATCTATTATTTTTATATTTTGCATAATCTTTCATTTAACTATCAGGCGACACAGTTGCGCCGGATGTTGTGCGCTATAGCGTTTTCAGAAATGCGATTAACGCTGCGCGCTGCTCAGGGTTTTGTAACCCTGCAAAGGCCATTTGTGTACCCGGCACAACAGATACCGGGCTTTGCAGCCACGCATCCAGCTTGTCGTCTGTCCATTTGAAATCTGCGCCGCTCAATGCAGCAGAATAGGCATATGTTTTATCATGCCCCACCTGACTGCCGGCAATGCCGGCCAGATTAGGACCAATTCGCATACCCGCATTTTCTGTGTAGGCATGACATGCCTGACAAAGCATAAACAGTTGCTTACCCTTCTTTACCTGCGCTTCATCAGCGAATGCCACATTGGCTTGCAGCAAGCCGGACAACAGCAAAAAAAAAGTGCTAATCAATACCTTCTTCATTGCAACCTCTCTTTATACGCGGGACAGAATTTCAAACGCTACGCGTTCACCGGATTCAAGGGCTGACTCCATACCAAAATCCACACGACGGGTATGTTCGCCGGCGAAGTGCATGCGGTGATGCGGCTCAATCATTTCCTTCGCAAAGCGGTTCACCTGCCCTGGAGTGTACATGTGACGGCAACCCTGAATAAGCGGGTCGTTCTTCCAGCCATAAATATCGAGGAACTTGAGTTTTCCTTTGGTAGAAGGGCGCATGCGGTTTATTTCTGATTCGATAAGAGCCAGCGCATCCGCTTTCGACATCTGATCCATCCGCGATGCTGCGTTGTCGGTAAACACCACCATGAAGCGTGATTTATCTTCGTCAGGGCGTTTTTCCAGTGCCCAGAACATCTGCACGGTTTCGTCACTGAAGAAAGAAGGTTCAATGCCATCTTCTTCCCAGTAAGGCTCTTCAATGATGCCGAATGCACGGCAGGTGTCGACGTAATTCAGTGTATAAATCCCCTCTTCCTGGCGGCCTGCCACTTCAGGGTAAATATTGACGTACTGGAGTGTTGAGAACGGAATAGCAGAAACCACGTAGTCACACTGAAAACGGCTGCCGTCCATACAACTTACTTCCGCGCCTTTTTCATTCATGTCGACCTGACGCACAATTTTATTCATGCGTACATTGTCGCCCAGTGCTTTTGCCATCGCTTCAGGCAAACGTGATGCGCCGCCTTCAATGTTGTTAATTTGAGCCAGACCGTCGTGCTCGCCTTTCTTGTTCTCAAAACCATAAGGCCGGTCGATAACTTCAAGTTTCTGGCCGCCAAAGGATGCATCAAACAATGTGCGGTTTTTCTCCTGAAGCATGCCCAGCGCGGATGCGTTCTGCATGTCTGTGGTTGCAGAAGCCAGCTTAATGGCTTCTTCCGATACGCCGCGTTGTCTGAGTAATTCACCAATTGAAATGTCGTAGCCGGCATTTTTCGGATCAAGCCAGTCGTTCAGATTTTCCAGCGGATTGGCTTCAATCAGCAATTTAGAGCCTAAAAGGGGCGGAATGATCTTGCGCTCTTTACCCACGGTTTTATTCAGTGGCGAGTTTTCCCACTCTGTTGATTTGATCCACGTTTTTTCAATGTAATTCGACATCGGCATCAGATGGCGATGTTCAGGCACCAGCTTGAGGTTAAAACGCGAACACAACGCAATTAGCCTGGCATAAGAGCGGCCAATCTGGCTGGCACCATACTCTGGTCGTGTTTCCACATCATCAGCGGTATATACCCGGCCACCCACTCTGTCCGAACCTTCAAGGACAATGGCATCAATACCGGCATCCTTAAGCAGGAGTGCGGTATTCAGACCCGACAACCCGCCGCCGATAACGACGACTTGTGTTTTCTCAGCCTCTTTTGCCTGTATTTTTCCTGCGACTGAAAGGGCTGACGCTGCCAGCGCACCTTTCATCAAATCCCGTCTGTTTATTTTCATTTGTTTTGTTGCCTCAAAAGTTAAAAGAAAAATGGATCAGCCATTATTGTTTTTGTTTGCTGTCATCAGAATGTTGGGTAACGCGCTGTCATCCCAGGTTTTTGACGGACGACCAATACGCACGATAACCATGGATTGTGAAGGACTGACGTAAACTCTCTGTCCTCCTGAACCGTCAAAAAAAATAGTGTCGTCTGCGGCAAATGGCGCTGCGGCCGGTATTACCGCAGGTATGTCTTTGCCATAAATACGGGCAGGATTGTGCGGACTACCACGCCACACCTGCCAGCCATAATTAGGAAATATAGTGCCCGGCGCCATCATTTGCGTGGTCCACTTTGCAGAAACCAGTTGCTTGCCATTGATGCGGCCACCCTGCGCCAGAATGATGCCGGTGCGTAACCAGTCTTCAGCGGTTGCCTGTAAACAACATGCCATACGTGCGCTGCCATCAGGTTTGTCCAACCAGACTTTTGCTGTGGACGCACCTGCCGGTTGCCATATTTTCTCAGACAGATACTGTGCATAGCGCTTACCAGTGACAGCCTCAATAATCCACCCCAGATACTGAGTGTTAGCATTGGCGTATTGAAATTCCTCATACGGCGCTGACGGCACCGGCCAACGGGCGAAGGCAGTATGCAAGTCGTTGCCGAAATAAGCATAGGTGTATGGATTATCCACCGGATTATCAAACAAAGGCGTTTTGATGCCGCTGGTCATTTCAAGCATGGAGCGTATTGGTGCGCGTCCAACTTTTGTGCCCTGCAATTCAGGGAGATACTTTTCTGCCGGATCATCAAGTGAGTCCAGCAGGCCGTCATCCAGTAAGGTACCAAATAACAAAGCCACCACAGATTTGTGCATAGACGCCGTATCAAACAGCGTATTTCGCGAAAAACCGCTGCCGTAATACTCCAGCGTAACAACACCATGCTGCCAGACAAGCAATGCATAACTGTCGTGTTGTTTGGCTAGCGCGATAGCTTCGTGGTGCTGCGCGTTGTCTTTTAATGCACGAGGAAGCGGCCAGCTATTATTTCCGACAACAATTTCCAAAGGCGAAAACCATTTTGTATCATAAACATAGCTGTTCACAGGAAAGGATTTTTGACGAGACTTTACCAGTTCTCGCTGGGCATCGCCGGGCCACTCTTCTGCCGCAACAACCCCATACCAGACCGACGTGATCATCAGAATGACAAATAAGAATGTAACCCCAATTTTTAATGTCATTGTCGCCCCGGCGATGTGTGGTGTTTGCCCATAATTTCATTCTATTGGCCGGTTTTTTATCCCGATATGACAAATGTCAGATTGAGAAGAAGTTGGTAAACGGCGCAATTTAGTATAATGTTATCTCTTTATGATATTTAAGAATCCAACCGGCTGCATCTGCATCGGCGATTACGATTGATAGGAGTGACATTATGATTCTGGTCTTTGGCGCAACTGGCCGTACCGGCAAGGCCGTGGTACAGGCATTGCTGGAAAAGCAGGCCACGGTAAAAGTAATGGTTCGACAGGCTGATAAAGCCCGGGACCTCTTTGGAGAGCAGGTAGAAATCGTCGAAGGTGAGATCGTGGATCAGGCTGCACTAGCCAAAGCCTTTAAAGGGGTTTCAAAAGTCTATTTACTCTTAGGTAACAGCGAAACACAATTGTCATTGGAAAAGCGAATCACCGACATGGCTGTCGAGTGCGGCGTCAAGTTGCTGGTGAAACAATCTTCGATGGAATCACTGGAAGCATCTGACAAGCCAATTCCTGCACTGCATGTTGAGTCTGAAAAATACATCAAGTCATCAGGTTTGAACTGGGTGATGATAAGACCAACTTTCTTTGCTCAGATGCTGTTGACCTGTGCCAGAGGCGTCACCACGGCAGATACACTATCGTTTCCTCTTCGTAATGGCGTTGTGGCTGTCACTGATGCCAGAGATGTGGCTGAAGTCGCCGCCAAGGTACTGACTGAAAGCGGTCACGAAAATAAAAGTTATGATCTTACAGGGCCGGAGCTGCTGTCGTTTAATACTATCGCGGCCTTATTGTCCTGCACAACGGAAAGGCAGATAACATACAAAGATATGCCACTTGAGACTTACAGAGCAATATTAAGTAACGTTATTGATGATGAATGGCGGGTTAACGCAGTATGTGAAGAACTGGATGCACTGGCACATAACTGTGTCACTCATATTACCGGTACAATTGAACAGTTGCTCGGCCGGCCACCCCGCTCTGCCGCAGACTTTCTAACGGACTACAAAGCCGCATTTATGCCACAGTAACCCTGTTATCGGGTGGGCAGTTTCGGCTGATTATTGGCTTCCCAATAGCGGGTTGCCTCCCGGTACATGCCCAGTCCTTCATTCAGAATGTATTGCTTGCAGAGCTCTGCCACCTGCGATAACACCTTTCCGGTCCGGTGCACGACGTGCCAGTGATCCACCAATGGGAATCCCTGAACAGGCAGCCTTACCAGCTGCTTACTTTGCCCCTCGTCAAGGCTTAACGCGGGCACAATCGCCAGCCCCATTCGGGCCAATACAGCGTGTTTGATACCTTCGTTGCTGGCGATTGTCATACGACGGTTTATAGTCAGCCCACGCTCATTTAGCTGTGTATCAATAATTTGTCGGATGCCCGCTTCTTCTTCACGCAAAATAAATTGCTCTGCTGCAATGTCATCCCAGATCAAGCTAGGACGGGACGCCAGGGGATGGGAAGATGGCGCAATAACAACCAGATGATTGACCCCGAGTTGAACACTGTCAATGTTCTCCAGTGCCGGCGGCTGTCCAAAAATATAGAGATCATCAAGATTGCGATTAAGGCGGTCGAGAATGCGCCCCCGATTACCGATTTCAATGGCAACAGTGATGTTCGGATACCGGCGACAAAACGGGCCCAGCAAATGCGGGATAAAGTACTCCGCTGAAGTAACCACGCCGATGCTCAATTCTCCGCTTTTGATATTCTCAAGTTCGTTTAAAGCCACTTCCAGTCTGTCTGTACAGGCAAAAATCTCTTTGGCGTACTCAAGTACCATCTTTCCAGCAAAGGTAAATTTCAGGCGTTTTCCCACAGTTTCGTACATAGGTATGCCGATGCCTTCAGACAGTTTTTTCATCTGCATAGAAATATTCGGTTGCGTTAAATGCAGGTTTTTCGCTGCCGCAGCGATACCTCCAAAACGTTCCACCGCAATTAGAATTTCAAGTTGCCGGAACGTACCTATTCGTGAATGGAGTCGCTTATTAGGAAATGCCGCCATGCTCGGATTCTCTGTTAAATTTAATTCATGCCAATAGGCAAATGATATTTTTATAACCTCATACCAGAATGTAAATGAAGCCAGTCTGATAGAAGCAGGCCATACCTGCAGCTATCCGGGGCCTGACGGTATGAAGACCTCTTTATACAAAGGGATTCCTGTTAAGGGCTCCCGCTTAAGCAGCGGCTTTAATTGCTTTAAAAAGCCTGCGCTGCCACATACATACACAGCATCAACGACAGAATCGCCAGCCTCTTTTAACAGCGACTTTTCGAGTCCTTGCAAAGCTACTTCGCTACAATCCGAAATACATTCCACGTTAGTTTTAGCTAATACACCAAGTTCCCCTGCGATACTGCGACCGTCGGCTTTATCGACACCAAACCAGAACAGCGGTAAATGATTAGTACGGACTGACGCTATAAGCGCAATAAGCGGGCCCCCCCCTTCTTTTTCTGCAATGAATAGCGGCCTGTTATAGCGGGCGATGTTTTCGCCGAATGTACCGGATGGACCTTCAAGGGTTAGCAGATCACCTTGCGCGGCGTATTCAAACCAGTAGCGGCTCATGAGTCCGGTTTCATGCTTACGGATCAGAATACGGATATGCCCGTTTCGCGGAGACGCATCACACATAGAGTAATTCCGCCGTATGCCGTCACTATTTGTAACAGCAACATGTTGTCCTGCCAGATAATGAAAACGGGCCGACATGGGCAGCTGTAAAGTGACGAGAATAAGCTCAGAAGAAAGCCGTTTGATTACAGACACCATAGCAGGAATATTCACGACCGGCGGGATGTTCTTATGGACAAGCTCTCCGGCCTCTATCAGTAAATCAGACGTAGCCGTGCGGGCGCAGGCAAGTATACAACCACTTGCCAGCTCGCTGGGTGTAAGATTCTCATCCCTGAATTTGTGTGTAGTGCCCTCAGCCACTGTCACAATGCATTGCCTGCACTTCGCTGAGTGACAACTGTGAGGAACCGGAAACTGCGAGGCGATGCTGGCATCCAGCAGGGTTTGTCCGGCCTGCTGACTAAACGTCACACCGCGGGTTGTGGAGATAACCAGTGGCTTTTTTGCCATTGCTTAATCTGCTTAGCTTGCCGTATACAGCCATGCTCTGCGCTGTTTATCTTTTGACTCATAGGCGGCGATGTCTGAAACGTGCTGCAAGGTAACACCAATGCTGTCCAGGCCTTTAAGTAACATTTCTTTGTGACCGGGTTCAATGTCAAAATGATAAAGTCTTCCCGCACTGCTGATCACAGCCTGCTTCTCAAGATACACCGAAACCTTCGAATCCTGAGGGTGAGTACTCACTTCATCAGCCAGTGCCTGAACACATTCCTGTTTCAGTACAACCGGAAGAATGCCATTGCGGATACAATTCTGATAAAAGATAGCGCCGAACCCGGGGGCAATAATTGCCCTGATGCCATATTCAGCAAGCGCCCACACGGCATGCTCTCTGGACGAGCCGCAACCGAAGTTATTACCGGCCAGTATTACTGATGTATTACCGTACTCCGGCTTATTCAATACAAAGTCCGGATTCGGCTCTCGGGAGTCCGGCATCTGATATCGCCAGGCCGCAAACAAGCCTTCACCTAAACCCTTTTTAGATACCCTGCGCATTTCGCGGCTGGGAATAATGGCATCGGTATCAATATTGATTTGAAGTAGCGGAGCGGCAACGCCCGTGTGGGTAACAAATGGTTCCATTAGCTAAAATCTCTTAACTGGCGCGGATCGCAAATAGCACCTGTAATGGCGCTGGCAGCAACCGTTGCAGGACTGGCAAGATGGGTACGGGTTTTCGGACCCTGACGGGATTCAAAGTTCCGGTTACTGGTTGAGATCACCCGTTCTCCGGCGCCAAAGTGCTCTCCGCCGGCAAAGAAACACATGGAGCAGCCACTTTCACGCCACTGAAACCCGGCCTCGGTAAAGATTTTGTCCAGCCCTTCCGATTCAGCCGCCGCTTTCACTTTTTGCGAACCCGGAACGCAAATCGCCTTCACGCCCTGCGCGACTTTTCTTCCTTTCAGGATACTTGCCGCACTGCGTAAATCTTCTATGCGCGCATTCGTGCAGGAGCCGATAAAGGCATTATCAATTTTCAGGCCCTTAACGGCCATTCCGCTGGATAAGCCCTGATAGTCCAGTGCCCGCGCAGCGGCGGTTTTAGCATCGTCACTGCTAAAGCAGTCCATTTCGGGTATCAATTCAGAGATACCGCAGGCATGCTGGGGACTGGTACCCCAGGTCACCGTAGGCTCAATCTCCGGTGCCTGAATAGTGATTTCTTTGTCGAATACCGCATTGTCATCAGTCACCAGCGTTTGCCAGTAAGCCAGCGCCGCATCCCACATTTCTCCTTCCGGGGCGTAAGGTCTGCCTTTCAGATAAGTAAATGTTTTATCGTCGGCTGCCACCAGCCCGGTAAAGGCGGCAAACTCTACCGCCATGTTACACAAGGTTAAACGACCTTCTACAGACAGCGCTTCAACGGCACTGCCGGCAAATTCGATGGCATAACCGGCGCCGCCATTGGCACCATACTGACCAATCAGATGCAGGATCATGTCTTTGGCAGTCACGCCTTCCCCGGTTGCCCCGTCAAAGTTCACCCGCATCAGTTTGGGTTTGCTGATACGCAAAGTCTGGGTGGCCATGGCATGCTCAGCTTCCGAAGACCCAATCCCCCACGCTGCTGCCCCCATCGCACCTTGCGTACAGGTATGGCTGTCCGGACATACCAGCGTCATGCCCGGCTGAACAATACCCATTTCGGGGCTGATCACGTGAGCAATCCCTTGCCGGTCATCGCCGATATCAAACAAGGTAATGCCCGCATCTGCGGCTTCTTTTCTGGTGGCCTGTATAAAATCCTTACCCGATGGCATCAGCGTGTCATCACCACGGCCGGGGAAAGTATCGACAATGTGATCCATGGTGCAGAACACTTGCTGAGGATGGCGCACCGGTCTGCCGGTTTCGGCCAGACTTTGCAATGCAATGGAGCCGGTTCTTTCATGCAGAAACACCCGGTCGATATAAATCAGAAATGTACCATCCGGGAGAGAGGCGACCAGATGATCGTCCCAGATTTTTTCGAAAAGCGTTTTCGCCATATTTTTCCCGCGTTAAATTTACCGGTTGTGCCCAATTACGGTTGTTGAGACTGCCATGCCTGTTGGATCTCTGATGCCGTTGCGAACCATACGCCCTGCTTATCTGCAATGTATTGCAGCGCATTCTCAAGACAACCAATACGGTGTGGTTGTCCGGTCATCCACGGATGCAGATTAATAGCCAGTAAACGGCCGCCCTGCTCTTCAGCTTCATTCAGCAGTAAGTCGCAGGCATCTTTTAACTGTGTTTCGTAACTGTCTTCGCTGTGCAGATTGCTGCCCATAATGAAAAAGTCATCCAGTTCGCTGGACAAAGGCATGGCCGTTATCCCGCCGGCATTGGTGCGAAATGCATAAGGCATATCATCGTTCACCCAGTCGCACATGTAGCTGATACCATTTTTCGCCAGCAAAGACGGTGTACTTGCAGACTGCAAACGGCCGGGGCTTAGCCAGCCGGTAACCGGCTGTTCAAAGCGGTTGCGCAGTACGCTGAGTGTTTCTGATATCAATGCATTTTCGGCGCTCTCTGATAGCCCGCCATGATGCAAATCATCCATTTTCCAGCCATGAGCAATCACTTCATCACCACGCCCGGCAATGAAATCCATCAGGTATGGTGCACGCTCAACCATGGCACCATTAATTGCCACCGTCGGTTTAACACCTGCCGAATCCAACGCTTTGAATAAACGGAAAATGCCGACACGGTTTCCGTAATCCCGCAAACTGTAGTGACGCAGATCCGGATAAGGCATTTTCATACCGCCGGGTACCGGCACCGGGTTTTTCTGTTCATTAAGCGGGAAGAACTGCACGTTAACATTCACCCATACCGCCAGTTTTTTACCGTCCGGCCAGAAGATACGGGGACGGTTCTCCAGCATCGACCAGTCATAAAAATCGTGGTCCATGCCGTGGCGACGCAGAGGGTAATTGAGGTGTTCAGCATCAAGACTCATCGCAAGCCTCCCCGCTTCGCAGCGATATCGTTTGAAACGGTGTCATAGTGGTTGTTCAAAAAGTGCGACGCAATTTCGCGCCCGGTCGTCACCCATACATCGCTGTGCCCGGTGATGTATTCCAGTGCTTCTTCAAACGCTTTCAGGCGGTGGGGACAACTGACCTGATAATTGTGAGTGGGTATACACATGATGGTGCCGCTTTCCGCGCCTTCCTGATACAAACGGTCAAAATTGGCTTTCAGCATCTTGCCGTACTGGCGGGGCTCCACTTTGTTCACCACATAAGCGATGGTGTCGTTCATCTCCAATGAATAAGGAATGGACGCAAAACGTTTACCTGAGCGGGTTTTAATGGGCGTTGGCTGATCGTCATGGAACAGATCGCAGGTGTAGAAACCGGCGTCGTCACCAAACAGCGCCGAACCGGCCTCTGCAAATAAATCAATCGTCTGCTCACTGTGGGAAAGCGCCGGTGCCAGATACCCTGCACACTTTTGCTGAGTGTGCCGGAAAATGGTTTCGATAGAGTCCGTGATCATCTCACGCTCCTGCTCTTCACTCATGCCATAGGTATAGCGGGTGTTGTAGATACCGTGACTGAAAAACTCCCACTCACGCTCTGCACATAATTCAATAATTTCCGGATGGTGTTCACACAGCGCAGTCGACAGAGAAATTGAGCCGCGGATCCCGTATTTGTCCAGCAGCTTCATTTGCCGCATGTGACCTACCCGGTTGCCATAGTCACGGATCCCATACCCGCCGATAGACGGATACGGACCGGGCCAGGCTTTGCGATACGGGTTCGCGGGCGGATCTAATTCATAGAACTCGATATTCGGCGCAACCCAGAACGCCACTTTAGCGCCGTCGGGCCATGTAATTTTCGGCCGGTCATGATAAGGCCAGTAGTCGTAATATCCGGGATCGTTCTTCATCAGCTTAGCCTTCCGCCTGATTATCCAGCCAGTCAAAGACTTCCTGAACCGCCAGCACATCGGCGTACTTCAGTGACAAATCGGTAAGGTTGGCAAAATGGAAACTCTCGTGCTTATCTGCCACACACTCTTCCGGCACGATGGTACGGTATCCGCGTGAAAGACTGTCTACCGCACCGGCACGGATACAACCTGACGTAGAACCGCCGGTAAGGATTACGGTATCGACCTGATGCCACACACATAGACTCTGCAACTGTGTTTCAAAAAACGGAGATGGCATTTTCTTGCAGTAAAACACATCTTTTTCAGGGTCGGTGATCAAACGGTCGTCCAACTCCGAGCGCTCACTGCCGAACTTGATATTTTGTAAGCTGTCCGGCGTATCTGTGCGGGTGCCCCAGATACCGGCATCTTCACCGGATTCCATGTAAGCAACGTTAGTCCAGACAACCGGCCAGCCCAGTTTGCGGAACTTTTGCGCCAGAGTATTCACATATTCCAGCTGGTTAGGATCGGTTTCGTAAGCAGTTTTGAATAAGTCTGTGCGTGTATACGCTTTCTGCAAATCAATGTTCACCAGAATGGCTTTCTTGCCGAATCCGAAACGTCTACGTGCAGGATTAGCCCTGACTTCTTCGTAGATTTCCCGGGCTGTTTTATTGGAAAGCTCCATATTATCTCCTCAGACAGAATGAACACCGAATAAAATATAGATATAACTATATTACAAATGTTACGAATTGAAAAACAGAGAATTTGGTTACTTAAACTGGCATAGCAACCGGAAGCAGCGTCGCGGGATAATTTGCAGTAAATACAGATAACCAAAACACTAATGCTATAGCGTTCCGGTTAATGAAGAATTGATAATAGTTAAAGAACAGCTATTCTTCCGAAGTTTTTTTACTCACTCGATATTCACAAGGCTGGTGAGGCTTTCAGGATCCATGATGCGGATAGATGTTGGTGAAGGCGTGGTGATCAACCCGTCTTTTTTAAGCCGGCTCAGCGTTCTGCTGACCGTCTCGACCGTCAGGCCAAGATAGTCGCCGATATCAGCCCGCGTCATAGGCAGCTCAATGTGCTCAGGCGTAGCACCCGGAATACGCTTCAGGAAATGGGAAATCGCATAGCCCACCCGTTCGTAAGCATTGAGCTGACCGAGCAAATACACCTGATCAAACGTCAGTTGCAGAATCATTGAACGCAGGCTTTTCAGGTTTTGCTTTAGCGTGGGAATTTCTTCTGAAAGCTCATACAGCTTCTTACGCTTAAATTCGTAAGCAGTACTGGGAGTAAGACACTTGATCCCATATTCGTAATGTTCTGAATTCGATAATCCGATGAAATCACCGGCAAACACGAAAGCGAGGACTTGGCGGCGGCCATCATTGGAAATCCGCTCAACCATGGCGCAACCTGAAGCCATATTGAATACGCGGTCTGAAGGGGAATGCTGCAAACAGAGGTATTGTTGCCTGTCCATTAATCTGAGCCTGGCATTTTGCGACAGTACCAGCATCTCATCTGCCGACAACGATTTGAATAACGGGCAGTCATTCTGACGCACGGGCGATTCAGTTGGATGACATAATTGCAACATAATACATGGCTCCCCATCTTCCGCACAGTTCAGGAAAGATAATTGGCAAACGACTATTCACGATACAATGCAAGTAGCAATAAACGTGCTCTTTTACAAAATATTAACAATATATTTTTGCGAAAAGTCAAATTATCAGATAACGCTCTGATTTAAATAGATGAATGGCAGATCGTAATATCATTAATATTTATGAGTGAAGCGCGGCCGGAGACAAGAAAGGCCGGTTTGCCCTTCAACAGTGCAACCGGCCGCGCCAGAGTAGTTCACCTGCAGATGTGCCGGATTACATCTCGTAAGACAGAGACAAACGCCACATCATGGGGTCAGCCATGAACCGGGGCTGAACGACATCGAATCCAAAGCCTGTGTACCAGTATTTTTCATCGGTGAGGTTTTTGCCGGCCAGCGTTAATTTCCAGCGATCCACTGCATAAGATGCATAAGCATCGACTAGTGTCAGCGCAGGAATATGGCCGATTTCAGCATTGTCAGAGGTTGAGAAGAAATCTGCTTTACGGTTTACGTTCGCGCCAATTGCAAACGTGCCCGGACCAATATCAGCCGTGTAATCCAGACCCGTGGCATACTGGAATTTAAAGACGTTCGTCATCTGATTGCCAAGCAGAGCACCGGTAGATTCTCCGCCCGTAGCGGCAGTATCAGTGTATTCGCTGTCCTGATAAACGCCATTTGCCCACAGGCTCAGGTTTGAAGTCAGCCGGACCCGCATATCAGCTTCAATACCTGTATGTTCAGCATCGTAGTTTTCGGTAATGAAAGCGCCGTCTGCCGTTACTGACTGTTGCTGAAGGTTGGTATAATCATTGAAGAAAGCAGATACGTTAAGACGAAGTCTGTTGTCCATCAAGTCTGACTTCACGCCGACTTCGTATGCACTTACTTCCTGCATCTGAAACGCTGTTCCAAGAGCCTCAGCGGTTGATGCCAGACTGTTGTAGCCACCGGCTTTAAACCCTACTGTGTAACTGGCAAACAGGAAAAGATCTTTATTCACCTGATATTCCACGCCCAGCTTTGGCGTAAACTTGCTGAAGTCATCATCGGAGACAACCGCCTCACCGGAAAGTGACGCGTCGAGGGATTTGTTTTCCTTTGTATAACGACCGCCAACAATAACACTTACATCATCACTGACGTTGAGATTCACCTGACCAAATGCAGCGTAGCTGTCGGTACTGACATCAAAATCGGTATACGACTCTGCCAGATAAATCACAGACTCGACATGCTGTGTCCCGCTTTCGTTGAAATAGTACAATCCGCTCACGAAGCTGATAAAGCCATCCATAGCGTCACCCTGGAATTGTATTTCCTGAGAAAACGCATCCTGATCACTGGTCGATTCCCGACCAAACAGTTCGATGTAGCCTTCACCGAACCAGGGGTATTCAACACCACCGGAAAAGCCGACGCCCCAGTCATCCTTCAGGTTGTTCCAGGAAGTAACGGAACTGACAGTCAGGTGACTGCTAAGCTCTTTTTCTAAATGTAAACTCGTACCAACTTGCTTATCTCTGGTGAATGAAGCATTTGGCGACAACACGGTATCAATACTGCCCGACGAGTATTCCCACTCATCGTATGGCTTGTCCATGCTTTCCATATCCACGGCGGAGGCATACATGCCATCTGCGTCGAAATCGGTATAAAACCCCTTCAAACGTGCAGAAAAATCGTCGCCGACATAATATAAGTCGCCCTGAAAACCTTTGAATTCTTCAGCGCCCACATCCTTCTGAAGTGTTTCTGCGTATTGCCGGCCGCCATCACGGTCACGGTACATGCCGCTGAATCCGCCACGTAACGTACCACTGTCGTTCAGCGAGCCACTCACCATCAGTTTGTCGTATTTTTCATTCCAGCGGCCAATTCCGGCTTCATTTTTAAAGCGGAATAATTCGTCCGGCGCTCTTGAAATAAACTTTAGTGCACCCGCCGAACTGTTCCGGCCGTAAAGCGTTCCCTGCGGCCCGCGAAGCACTTCCACCCTTTCCAGGTCCAGCATTTCAATAAACGAAGCGGCAGAGCGGGGTTGATACACATCGTCAATATAAATACCGACTTCCGCTTCCGCTGTAATATTCGCACCATCGGTAACACCACCACCGCGAATATAGGGAGCAATACCTGCACTGCCGCCTGTTACTCCGCGAATGTTTACGTTTGGCGCTACCTGAGTAAGGTCTTTCGCGTTATCTATCTGCATGCGCTCAACATCGCTGGCGGTAAGTGCCGTCATTGAAACCGGCGTACTCTGAATACTTTGCGCTTTGCGTTGCGCAGTAACAGTAATATTTTCGATTGCCAGATCGTCAGCTTCTGCGGTTTCCTGCGCCAGCGCAGAGTACGTCAGTGGCATTAAAGCAAACAACGTTGCCAGCGGACGAAGCTTAAATTGAGGATGTTTCATGTTGTTCAGTTCCTTCACTCGTGGCGTTTGCCTTTTCACTCTTATAATTAAAATGATTCGAATGTTCCGGCCGGCTTGCAGCCACTACATTTCTTATTCAGGTTCAGATAACCGTGGTGCAATCACCTTATAACCACTCAGAAAGGTGCACTATGACAAATGTCAATCGCTCCCGGATGGTTATGAGGTAGTGTCAAAGCATGCAAAAGAATGGTTTTTCTGAAAGGTATTATTATGAGTATTAAGACTTCATTCGCATTAATCACCGGTGCCGCCTGATATATTGCTCTGTGAGTTCAGGGCATATCCTTGTCCGGCCTTACCCGCATAAAACTGGCAAACCTGGGCAGACCTTTTTGTGTTCTGCCGTAAAGTTTGTAAGTGATCCAACTGCCCACCGGTGGCGGACTGGCGCGGTCTGCATCGCTCAGGCCACTGCCTACTTTGAAAATCAGGCCATCCCGGCTTTGCACGATGAGCGAGCCGGTCAGTCCTGCATATTTTCCTTTCCCTGCCACATAGCCAATCACTTTTGCTTCATCATCTTCATGACGTTTCAGTTTCAGCAGCAGCTCACTGCGACCATCCTTATACAGGGCCTGCCTGTGATGCAGCATAAGCCCTTCACCGCCCGCATTAACGACCTCATCCAGCCTTTGCTCCAAAGTTGCAGCAGTAGCCATTTGCTCCTGTGGCACAGCTTTAAGCGCAGTCCTGTTTGTGCTGGCCACCAGCTTATTGATTAGTTTTACCCGCTCAGCAAAGGGCTTTGCAGAACCCGGCAAGTCGAACACCATCATGCTGACTTCCTGCCACCGTTCATCCGGCGTATCACGCAATACCACCGATGCAATACGCTGAAAATCATTACGCTTCGTCCATAACTCCCCGTCCAGCGCCTGTGCCGGCCAGTTTGCAGTAAACCACTCAGGCGCATGTATTTTATTGCCGTTTCGCGTTTTCAGTTCTGTACCCGTCCACCGGGCCCGGACGCCATCCAGTTTTTCACTTACCAGGTAATTTTGAATATCTATCGAATCTGAGTACTGTGAAGCGAGTTGCAAAGGCATGTTGTCTTCATCAACAGGCTTATTTGCCAGCGCAGCAGCAGAGAAGACAGTGACAATCATGAGCAAAAAAGCACGGGCGGGATGTGTCATTCAGGTAGTCCGGTAAGGTAAAAGACTCAGACTACAGCGCGGCCCCGATAAGAAAACCGGGCTTACGGGCAGATTAGGGGCGGTTTCAGAGTGCCTTAAATAAAAAGGGGCGAAGTGGAAGGCGCATTTGATGAAATGCGCCGCGGCATTCAGCTTACCTGATAATGCGCTTTAACGGTGTCGATGAAAGCCTGCCAGGTTTCGTTAGGTTGCCAGATGGCATCCAGGTCTGCCTTCGCCTCAGCTTCAGGCTCGCCCAGTTGGGTGACACGGTACAAATAGGTAAACACAGCACCACGCCAGTTCAGTTTACAATGGGTCAAGGTTGTTCCTTCCCGGCTCTGTGCCTGCTGCATATAACCCACGTACTCCTGAAAATTTTCCAGCGTCGGGTTATCCCACACCACCTGCACATTCTCGTACGCCAGGCCAGTATCCAGAACAATTTCCCGTTCCTCACTTCTGTCACCGGGGATCAGGTCAATCACGGTGGTAACGCCCTGCGCTTTGAACACATCAAAATGAGGCTTTGACGGCAGGCCGGAACTCACCATATTTTCAGTATTTACCTGAAAATTCTTCAGCGGCGGCAGCTTTTCAAAGTTACCGCTGTCAGCAGCCTGAGCAAGTGTAGTAAACATCAGAGTAGTCAGTAGTAACAGGTGTTTGAATGCGTTCATCGTTCCCTCGTTGGCGAATGGTTCGGGCGGCTTCAGTAAGCTCACTATAGGGGTTAACGCCGCGCCGTACTACCATTCTTTTAGTTGCTGGAAATCTTTAATTCTGTCCCGCTGCATCACCATGGCTTCGAATACGTCTGAAAAACTACGGTTTGCGGCACTTAAATTAGGAAGAGACAGGTTAGCCTGAATAAAAAACTCATCAGCCTGATCCTGCCAAGCCTGCTCCCACCATCCGGTAATGACATGCCGGCTATTCATCATCCGCAAACTCGTCGGTAACTTATCGGATTTTTCAGCATTTATCTTTGATTGTGCCGGTAAAAGATTCCAAAGATCGTTGTTGGGCCAACGTGCAAATGGCATGGCGTGGTCAACAGCGTAGCTGTTTATCCTGATAGCCTTGCTGGACCAGCAGCATTTCACTTCTTCCTGCGTCAGCAAGCTGTCCACGCGGCCCCTGACTCTGGCTGTTGTTCTGACAGGGTCTTCCCAGCTCAATGCGCGGAGTAAATCCCCTTTAGAGACCATGCGGTTTTGTCTGCTCAAGTAGCTTTCCATCAGCGCTACCCATTCATTCACCAGCGACGGTTCTATCCAAACGCTGAACCGTGAAAGGGAATCCCAGATGCGTTCAGGCACATAGAATTTACCCACAGATGCAAAATAAGCCCCGTCGAGTGACAGGTTGTCCTTAACACGGGGATGGCTAAGAGTGACATGAAACACACCGTCTTTTGTGCCGGGAAGCGTGATGTATCTGACCGGCATATCTCTGATAACGGTGGCCACATCCTTTATAGTGCGATGAACAGCATGGGCACTCAGAGGGTCTGAAAAGTTCGCCCCTACATACAAATCATTGCCGGAAAACGAAGCCAGTTTTTCCCAGCCATCTTCTTTCAGGAATCCGGGCTTTTTAGCCGGGTCGCTGTTCTGCGGGAGATTAAAATGATCGAGGAGAGGCTTAAATAAACGGATCCAATACAACGCCACCAGTCCTGCCGGTAATACAACATATCCGTCGGTACGGTCGATAACGGCTCCTGGATGACCCTCCGCTATTCTGAGCAGGGTTCTGAGTAAGGCGACTTTGTATGTCGACGACTTGCTGTCGTTTACGATGATATTGCGAAGTAACGGAAAGGCACCGGAGCCGTCGTCCGGTAGCGTGAGTACCACGGTTTCCCATGTTACGTCGCTACGTCCAAGTTCATCAGGTTTTGCTTTTTTGTTCAGCAGCCTGAAGCTTAATCCAAACCGCTTTGCCAGCGCTGACAGTTCATCTGCGGAAACCGGATACATCGTGCGCCCGTCATCAACTGCGCCACCATGGCGAAGAGAGATAACAATTTTGCCATTGGCTTTTAGCAGACCACTGACTTTGCGCAGGCAGCGCTCCCGCTCAGAAGGCACAATGTGCATCCAGACCGCGCTGAGTAAGATAAGATCGAACCTGGCAGACAGATTAGACACTTTTTTGAGTTCCGGCAGACTGTCATCCAGCCAGTGAACAGGTTGATTTACGGCATAGTGTTGCGCCCGCTCGCGAATGCCGCCGGCAGGCTCAACAGCAACCACACTTAACCCTCTGGACGCCAGATAGCGTGCATCACGACCGGAACCCGCGCCAATATCCAGCGCAAAACCCTGTTGCGGTATTTCATCCAGCCAGTCCTCATGCACCTGTTCGAAAGACACACTGTTGTACTGCGCGGTCAAACGCTCAGCATGTTTCGAATAATAGGAGATGTTGTCAGACAAGCAGCGTTTCCTTCGCCAGCTATTTAAAGGATGCAATTGAATGAAACAGGTATATCAGCAAGGCGTGTTTAGCACAAGGGAGAGATACTCAGCAAACTGGCCTTGCGGGAAAATTACAGGTGCTGACTCATGTAGGCCAGAGCAGTTTCAAATGCTGACTTCTGGAAACCTTTTAAACCAGTCTCACTGAACTCTACGTACATCTGACTATCTTTTAACGCTGCTTTGATTTCAGTCGGCGGCATTATAATAACCTGCACACCGCTCAATAATTCCAGCGCAGCCTCCAATTTGAAGCCAATAGCACCACCGGCAAACTTGCCTTTCATCGGACGCTGGCGGATAACGATTATTTCGATTTTGTAGTCCTGCACCAACTGAGCAAAGGATTTTTGGAAATACTTAAGCTCATGGGCAGTCGCTGCTTTTTGCAGGCTCAATTTGCGTGTACGGCAATCAGGGAGCCGGAACATATCGTTCTCAAGATTCAACAGGGCAATGTTTGCATCATTTCCCGCCAGTTCTACACCACATACACGCATTTCAAAACTCCAACTTTAAGTACCGATCCGGATTATACCGGATATAGTGATTCGGGGGGCTGATTTTATGGTTTTGAATACTCTTTTCCGCATGGTTTAGCTGACAGAGAAGCTTCAGGGGAATTAGTGGTGATTCAAAGAACGATACGATTAGAAATTGGCGACAGAGCCTGATTCAAATGGCGCACCCGAGAGAACGGTAACAAGAACCGTTCAGAACGAGAATAACCTCTTCTACCATATTTGAATAAAAGTACCCACACAGACCATATTGTACCTATAGTTATCGAGGCTTTGAATTAAAGAATGCATAAAGATGAGCGGATGAATATAACTTGGGCTGACGTAAATTTGTAACGGTAAGTGCTACCAATGCCAAAAGCGGTAAAGCATGACATATCATTTAACTTAAAGCTAAATCAGCGTTTTTTTAATTGGAAATTAGATCGCGAGTCTACTCGTTGGGTTGTCGGCGGTGAATACGGACAATCGCTTACTGATTTTAAAAAGGCTTGGGTAGTTTTACTGGATACAGCCAAGATCACGGACCTACGTTTACATATCTTGCAGCTACATTTTGCGAGCAAGTTGGTGATGACTGTTGTAAATTTCATACTACTCGTAAGTTACTTGGTCATGGTTCGTTGGATATGACGCTCAGGTACGCGCATTTGCCATCTGAGCTCAAGTCGAATGCAGTCAACTTGTTCTAAGTTGAGTTATATTTTTGTAGTAAGGTTTATCAATATGGAAGAAACTAAACATTGCCCCTATTGCGCAGAAAAAGTACTAATCCAAGCAAAAAAATGCCGCTATTGTCATGAATGGCTACCTAGTCCAATAAAAATTAATAGCAAAAATTTGCATAGAAGCTCCAATTCTAAAATAAGGAAAGAAACATCTAATGCGGATGAAATTCACATTGAAGTAGATGAAGAATTATTACTGAGAGACTCCTATTTCTTTTATCAAGACAAAAAATACAGCTATGAAGGAATTAGCCAAATAGCACTAAAAATAAAGGAAGAGAGCATTTTTTTCATCATGGATTGCAGCGAACTCGAGCTATTCATAGCTCACAAAGACTTAGAAAGATTAATTATTATTAGAAATCTAGGTATTCCTTTTGCTAATAAAAAAGGAAAAATCATCAAGCAAGCATTTACATATTTAAACAATTATTTATCACCAATATTTTTTGACTGCTTTTTAGCAGAACTTGAAAATCATGGAAAAGTAAGAATCTTCGAAGACACTTGGTTGGATTGCAATGCAAATCTAATTCAAGGTAGTCAGATAGTCAATCTGCTGGTCTCTCGTGAAATGGGCGAATATCATAAAAAAACAATTTCGGTTGAATCAGACCAATTTTTCGAAGGTACTGGTCCATATTTTTGGAGTTTCTCAGAAAAAAAAGGATGGTGGAGAGATTCGATTTCCCCTAACATGATAATAAATTTCACAGCAAAAAAAATGATATTTGAATACATCGAAAATCAAGCGAGGCAACGTAAAATTTTATAAAAAAGCTTTATTACAGAATAGACTTGATTTAAAGCTTAACAACATTCGCTACTTAGTGAGAGACAGTAACAGTCTTGGCCGAGCTACGAAGGCTATCGAAAATTGAACATTACACAGAGGACTTAAAGAAAATCCAAAGGCTTCTGATATACTAAATTTTTTGAATTGAAGGATTGTTACTTCTATAGGAGAGAAGACGAAGCGACCCGAAAAAATTACCTAAAAACTGACAATAATACAAATGAAATTAAGTAGAGTTACTTTGATAGTGTTCTCACTCACCTTAAGGATATGCACTATGGTGAACAATAAACTATTACGCGTGTGCACGAATGGCGCATTAAAAATAGCCATAAAAGAGCCGTATTACGGCTCTTTTTCTTGAAGTTTTATAATTAAATATAAAACTTGAAAATGATGCTAGACTTCGAAGACTAAAACTCAAGACTTTCTATCGTTTTATCTCTCAAATCTATAGTTTGACATAGAGAATCTAACTTTTCCTGCAATTCGATACATTCTTTAATTACCAAAACTTCCAATATTTCTTTTAAACGGCTTATTTGCAAATCCTCTAGCTCTATCGTGTATAGCTCAATTCCATCTTGATTATCACGAACTATCTTTATGCTTTTCAAGTCTTCGACATCATCATGTTTGATTGAAACTTTATTATCATTTATAACAATCAACTCATCCAGAAAATTTTGAATCGCATCTATAAAACAAAAATTAAGATCGTTATCAATTCGCGGAATTAGATCATGAGTAATATCATAACTACGAGTCAGCCGTCTTAGCCTTATACTATCGCTAGATGTTTGAAACCAAACTTGGCATGAGGAAGGAAGAAAGCTAACTATAGAGCAATTTATTCCATTAAAACCGACTACATTCAAAACATGATTATAATAGGGCTTGAGGAAATATCTTTCATAGTTCTCAGTGTCAATATAAGAAAGATACTTCAACTCTTCCGCATAACTCCCAGATTTTTCGACCGCCGCAGAATAAAATTTAAGTTTCATTGTAGAGTCTGCGTTATTAATAAAGCTAGCTGCATGATATTCCATCACACTTTTATGAATGAATTGATATTCATAGCCTTCCTTTAACAGTAAGCAAGTGTTTTTTACGCAATCTTTTAAAAAGGATATCTCTGACAGCGGCTCAACATTACACAAAAGAGAAGCATCTTTGACCTTCTGAATAGCATCTCTTTGAGAAAGAGTCTTTGAATCTGTTCGCATGCAAAAAAAACTATATGCTTCAAATAACTTCTCTAGTTGATTAATTGTCAATTTTGAGGAAAAACTTCTTCTAAATCCAGGCTTAGTAGAGTCGTGCCTTTCGGCTAAAAGATTAAATAAGTCTTGATAAAATTCATAAGGAGATGATGGAATTTTATAAGTGCTATTGTATGTTATACACAATAAAGTCAGTAATAATGGGGTCGTAATAAGTTCGACAATCTGAAAACTTTCACCTTCTAAAAATTTAAGAATTTTATAAATTTCAGATGTATCTTTTTTATAAAACTTTTCCAAAATTGGCCTAAAATCATCCTGAGCTAATGGAGCAAGATCATAAACGGTAAAATATGCTGAGTTCTGTATATCGCAATTGGGCCTTGATGTTACTATGATGCTGAGAGCCGTAAACCGAGATGCTATATGCTCAACATACGATAGTGTGTCTCTAACAAATTCCCCTAACACTTCGTCAAACGCATCTAGCAATAAAATAAAATGGTTTGTTCCCAAAAATGCTTCAACTTCATCATCTCTACAGTTTAGTCCATATTCAGTCAATGCATTAGCAATTAGTTGTTTTAACGAATTTTTTTCTGAAATTTTCATCAACTCGATAAAAATTGGAATCTTGTTCCCCTTATTGAGTTCAACACCGGCAAGATATCTCAAAAAAATGGACTTGCCCTGTCCAGCAGTTCCTTGAATGACAGCTTTTTCTCTTTGTGGGAAATCATTGAGTGAATTAATTTGAATTTTCGAATCATCCCACAAAACTTTTGATGGATAGTAAAAATTAGTTAAACTGACCGCTCGATCCGTTTGCCATATTGTTTTGACATTTAAAATAGAGAGACCCTTTTGGTAAACAGCTTCCTCATTAGGTCGTCTAGATGTTTTAATTTTACCTTTTAACTGAGAGTAAATATCGCTAATCGGGCCTCTTAACGCTTGAGATTCAATGCTCATACTGCTGTCCTTAGAAGTTTTTGGGCACTTTAACACATCAAAGATAAGCTAAACACAGCTAGATATTTGCTACATATTTCAAAAAGGGAATTTTCAGAAGAAGATAATCGGGCTACAGCCCTTTAGAAATGGCGCACCCGAGAGGATTCGAACCTCTGACCTTTGCCTCCGGAGGGCAACGCTCTATCCAGCTGAGCTACGGGTGCGTAGTAGGGGGATTGAATGACAGTGGTTGTCTGCTCAATCGGGCGCTAATGATACTGATGCATGGCACCGGCTTCAACTGATTTATCCGTTATCGGGCATATTCGTTGTTTAAGAAGCCGGCCGTTGTATTTATTGCTGTTATCTTAACCAGCGCACGCACTTACACAGTAACCAGCTGAAGCTGCGTTTGGCGATGAATGCTGCGTACTGGCCGCGGCTCATCCTGTATTGTTTTACCTTCTCCAGAATGGCTGCCCATTCCTGCACAATGGCTTCGGGGTAATACTGCTTCGCTTTAACCGCCCCTTGCTGCTGCATATTACGGATGCGGTCGGGGTCGTTTTTAAGTGCAACGAGTTTGGCTTTCAAATCGTCGTAGTTGTTTATTACGACGGCCTGGGTATCGTTTTCAATTTCATCAACGTAAGCAGATTCCGGTGTACAAATTGGAATAGCACCGGTGATCCAGGCATTAAACAACTTGCTGGCGGGTTTGTTGATGTGTTTCTTACCAGTGAAGTCTCTGGCGAATAACACACCGTCTACCTGACTGTAGTTCCGCCAGTTTGCCGGTGACGATTCCAGGTGCCATTTAAGGCCGTTTTCTTCTATGAACTGATGCCAGTCGTCTGATTTCAGCTCCGGCGCCAGGTTCTCAGCCAGGCCAAAGTAGTAAATGTTCTCAAAGGTATTGCCACGGGCAGGATCTCTGGGCGTCATACCCGGTTGTGGCCAGTGGTGCACGAAATAGGTTTCACCGGTGGCGAACCGTTCCGGCCGCGGTATACCGGACATTTTGGTTTGCGCCATATTCTGACAAATATGCAACTGGGCGAAGGGATGACGGCTCCAGTCAGCCTGTATACACACCAGCACCTGCTTACGGGTTGGAATTATGGAGTCCGGCAGGAATGCCCGGTGCGCAATAATCACGCCTTCTTCCGGCAGTGTGTGGGTAAGTTCACAGGGTACGCCGGCCAGTTGCAAACGGTTATAGGTTTGCAGACCCCAGCAATATTTGCCCAGCGAATAATCTTTCCATGTGAAGTCGGTCTGCGCGGGTAACTGAGCAGGTTTCTGATCTTCCGGTAAATAGAAATACACGTTCATTGTTTAGCTGATACCACATCGGTAAGTGTTAGCGCTGATGACTGCTTAGAGCTGTTCACCTGTTTCAGGCATCGGCATTCCCTGAACAGGCAACATAGCAACGAAGCCTTTGTATTTCAAGCATTCACGGCGCTATGCAGTATGCCGTAAAAGGCGGTAAATACGGCCGTTGTCATCTGCCGGTAACTTGTGAGTTTAAGCTAATTTGGGTAATGTCCCGTATAGCTTTACTTGCAACACCATTTTACAGGGATTTCTATGCGCCGATGGCAACACGCAGTACCAGCACTTCTTTTCTCCATATTGTTTTCTGGCATCACACAGGCAAACGCGGCTGACGGTGAATGTCTGGTGAAAGATGTGTCTGATTATCAGTGGCGTGTACGTCATCCTGCCGACTTGCCGGCCCGTCTGGAACTGGCACCCGGCGCAATGGTGGAAGAATGCTTTACCATGAAAGGTGTAGGCAAATACCCGCTTACACTGACAGCCAGAGGCATTGCGATTTCAGTAAACGGTGCACCGGCTGTGAAAGATCAACCCGTTGAAGTAAAAGACGGCGACACGCTGCGGGTCAGTCTGCAGGCACCGGACAGATACAATACGATGTGGACAAACCGTCTGGAATTCAAAGAATCAGACACTGAGCGCCGCCGTGGGATTTACCGCATTGTATGGATAACACAAACCGCCAATACGCCCAGAAAACCTGAAACCTGGTACGTGGGCCCTTCCCGTCAGTACCGTCAGTTGAAGGACATTCTCCCGCAACTTGCCGCAGGCGATACAATTTATCTGGATCCGGATGCCGAATATGAGCCAGTTGAGATAAAAAACATCTCCGGCACAGAAGCGCTGCCTATCCGGCTTATCGGTAACACAAAAAATGCCGGAGACAGACCGGTCTTCGCGGGCGGTACAGAGCGTTTCAACTGGACGCTGGCAGTGCGCCATTCTCATAACTGGACTATAGAAAACGTGGTCCTGCAGGACGGCGGGCTGTGTTTCCGGAATGAAGCCACGAATACCGTACTGAAGAATGTGCTTATTCGTCGTTGCAGTACCGGCGTGCTGTCCACCGATCGTAATTCCGGCAATTTATCGATGATCAATGTGGAAGTCACGGAAAGCGGCGGTAAGAAGCCGGGCCGCTCCTGGGGACATGCTGTGTACGTAGCCAGCGATCAGCACAGCTTTCCGGGCAGCCAGTTTCTGTTGAAAGACAGCTTTCTGCACGACAACCGTGGCAACAGTGTGAAATCCCGTTTTGAAAACACCCTGATTGAGAATAACTGGATTGAATCCGGTGAAGATCCTCAGGCGAAATACCTGGTGGAGCTTATCGGGTACGATCAGAAATACGATTTTACCGGCCAGCAATTTAAGGTAAAGGGCAACACAATGCTGATGCGCCCGCCGGGTCTGGGCAGCCGTACAGGCGGTGACGGGAACAGCGGCTCAAGAGGCGATACGCTGTACGAAAACAACTTGTTTTTGATAGATGAAGATTTTGGCCGCACCATTGTCAGAACCTTTCAGGGGCTGCACTCAGTAACGCTGCGCAATAATTCGATTGCCTTTATTGAAGATGAGAATGAGCCGGTACTGCTGACAGATGAAATTCCGGATGCAAACTGGGTGGAAGGCCACCCGGTGATCACCCTTGAGAACAATAACGTGACGGAAGATACCCGTCTGCTGAAGCGGGATGAAACCGGTGACGGCGATGACCGTTCTGCGGTGACCATTACCGGCAACCGGGAGCTGCCCCCTATTGTCACGACGATGGAAAAAATCGAAGAATTACGGCCACAGGAAGGTGGCTACATTGAAATTAAATCGTTCTGACGCACTCGAACGGTAAAAGTACAGCAGCGCCTCAGCGGCGCTGTACAGTATCGATAATACGCTGTGCAATGGCTTGCGGCGTGAGCATGTTGCGGTAATAGTTCAGGTTCGCATCACGCATTTTCTGCATGGCTTCAGGTGATTCCAGCAAGCTGGCTACCTGCTCAGTACATTCTTCTGCAGTGGTGTATTGCAGGTAATTCTGTTTATCCTGAATATCGCCGGGCAGGCTGTAGTTAAACACTTCGCTGACAATAGGTTTGCCCAGAGCCACATATTCCGCAAATTTTGCGCCCAGGGATTCATGTAAGCCGGTAGAGGCAATGCACACGCCGGCCTGTTTTACTCTTTCCAGATAGTTTTGTTTAGAGGTATCGTTTGCAGCGATAACCAGATCCGGTGCAACCTTGCGGGCATACGCGTCATCCATCACCCCCACCAGCGCTCTGTCGCCAAAGCGTTCTTTCAGCTGGCGTACACAGGCGATACGCAGGGAATTAATTAACCGCCGGTCTTCGGCCTCCGCTTCACTGATTTCAAATTCTTTATCAAAATCCGGGTCCCACAACCGTACATAAAACATCACGGTATTGCCGGCCGGATACGGATTCTCAAACTGGGCAGCACGGGGCATAAAGCTCATTTTGTTGGCCGTATCCACAGACTTAATAAACGTTTTCAGTTTATTGGATGCGCCGCTGTCAGAATAGGCCATGTACCGGCGGGTTGTGAGCACGGAGCGGACTGACGGATAGATTTCAAAATACAGCCCGAATGGCTCCAGCTTGTTCATTGCCGCCGCATCTTCAGGCTTCAGGGTGCGCTTGAAGTAGACATCGCACTTATCGTAATCCTGCTGGCTGATTGCCGGCGAGTCGGCTGTATCGACAAACACTGAGCGGTTATCCACAGTAAATGACAATCCGCTTTTGTGATGACGTTGACAGTCGAACTGATAATCCAGCCTGATGTGCCCTTTTGCAGCCAGCGCTTCCATACCGGTGTAAACCTGCTGCAAATGTCGGGCATTGGATGCTAACGGAATAACAACGTGCGGCTTACTTGTACTCACAGTATTTCCTTATTGATGCAATCAGCGTTCACGGCACAGCGAATTACTTGCCGTGGATCACTTTATATTCTTCGTGCTGTATACCGAACAAACCGGCAATGGTGCCTGCGGCAGAGCACAGGCGGAACAGCCCGTCCACCCGGGTTGTTTTATTATTGGTAACAACACCGGTAATGAGTTTCGCCAGTCCGCGAAGCACTCTGACACCACTTAATGCCACGCAGCGGAGTAAGGCAGTTTTGTATGATTCTTCAAACACGTGAGAACGGGTATAGCCGATCCCGGAACGGAATCCCCGCCGGCAGAACCATTTAACGGATGCCCGTGAAGCGGGAAATTCTTCCACCACCGGAGCATCGATATAAACACACTGATATCCCGCCTGCTTCGCCCGCAGGGCAAAGTGATAGTCACTGGCACCGGTCATGGCAAAACGGGCATCGAAACAAGGCGTCAGTGCTTCGGTTATGCGCCGGCTCAACAACAGGTTATTGGTGTAAAACACGTCAATGAACTGTCCGTGTGTGTAGGGATTTTTGCCGTAAATTAATTCGACAGCCCACTCCGGTGTGCCCGGCTCGCCCACAGAAATAACATGGCTGGTCACCACATCCACATTGAATTCACCCGCCGCACTGACCAGCCGGTTAAGCCAGTCAGGTTGTTGCGGCCATTCATCGTCATCAATGAACACCAGGTAATCGCCATTCATCTTATGGAACAGTTCCACGCAGCGGTTGCGGGCAAACACAATACCCTGCTGTTTTTCCACGTCGTAAGACACCGGAATAGCCCCGTCCTGCTGACGGGAGATAACGACGTCCTTACTGCTCTCACTGGCATCGTTATCCACCACCAGAATGCGGGGGTTGATGTCTTCATCGCACTTAAGCGCAAGCAATCCGTCCAGTAACCGCCCCAGCCATTCCGGGCGGCGACAGGTAATAACGGCAATGACCACATTTTTCATTTGCTGTTCCTGTTTCTGACCAGGTTAATGAGCTCCATGCTCTCTTTTCGGGCACACAGTAAAGACAGACCGGTATAAATCACACCACCGGTAAAGACCTGAATAATAAATACCAGCCAGGGAGTCATGGATTGCATCAGGTACTGCCCCAGCCACCAGGTAGCAGTAAGCATACACAAGCCAATCAGATGGGGCTTGTACACCGCGCCGATAAAACGCTTGAAGCGGATATTCAGGCAGCGGCATGAACGGTAAGATGCAATCATAAAGCTGATAAAGAATGAGAACAGCCACGACAATGCCATGCCTCCGCTACCAAACTGTGCACCGATATAAAAGCCCGGGATCAGAATAGCGGCAAAGATGATCGTGTTGACGATGATCACATTCATTTTATTCAGTGATTTCAGCACCGGCCCGAACAGCTGTTCCAGGCTCCGCATTGGCATAGATAAACAATACAGTGTGATGATCATTGCTGCCGGTACCCACTTCTCGCCGAAGAATGCCGGTACCATGGTATTGGCTGTGGCCGCGACGCCCCAAAAGACGGGAACGAATAGCAAGGCACTCATGCGCTGACTTTTCAGGAAATAATATTCAATCTGCGAAGCCTGATCCTGAATTTTAGAATAAACCGGCAGCGCGACCTGCCTGAGCAGCGGCAGCACTTTTACCGCCGGCATCATCGCCAGCACGGCAGCGAATTGGTAAAAACCTAGATCGATAGTACTTAAATACAAACCGGCAATGGCAATATCGAGATTGAAGATGCTGTAACCCACGGTGGCCTGTAGTGCAGCTTTCCATGAGAAATCGAGGATCCCTTTGATTTTGGATGTAAGTTTGCCGGGCCGTACCCATTTACCGGCACGGATGAGATAACCGGTTTGCCGCACCGTTTCCATCGCCAGAACACCAAACACGATTGACCAGTAACCCAGCCCGTACCATGCCATAAATACAGTTGAAAGCGCGCCGAGAGACTCTGACGCTGCATCAACCATAGACAACTTTTTGAAGCGCATTTCCTTGTTGAGCATGGTGCCCGACATGAAGCCTATCAGGGAGATCAGGAAAGTGAGGGATGACACGCGGATGACATCTTCCAGCCTGGGATCGTCGTATACACCGGCAAGAACCGGCGCCAGCAACTGAAGTAACAGAAACAGTGAGGTATGGGCGATGATGGTCAGCGTATAGAACTGTCCGAGAATGTCATCATCGACGTCTTTTTCCCGGATAAGCGCAGCAGCAATACCGTTTTTACTGAACGCCCACAGCAGTGATGTAAAGAACGACGATAAAGCGATAACGGCGTAATCTTCCGGAAACAGGAAACGCAGGGTGAAGATGGTGGTAAGCCAGCGCACACTCTGTCCGAGGATTTTACCGATAGCCACCCACTTCAGTGAATGCAGAACAATGCTTTTCATTATTTAGACGCTTTCCCTTCACCGGCGGATTGAAGAAAAACGCGGTAATATTGTTCAGCAGTCTCTTTCCAACTGAAAGAGCCGGCATGTTTAACAGCAGCTTCAATCGCCTGCTCTGAAACAGGATTCAGCATCAGTGATTCCATCGCTGACGACAGAGCAGAAACAGACGCCGGCTCGACCAGCGTTGCGTAACTGGCGGCAACCTCTTCACAGGCGGTACCTGATGAAGTGATCACCGGGCAGCGCATGGCCATCGCTTCAATAATCGGGATCCCGAAGCCTTCGTAAACGGACGGGAAGACAAATGCGCCGGCACCGGCATACAGCGCAACCAGCTCCTCTGCCGACAGCCGCTTATTGATGATTTTAACCCCGGGTACATCGCAGGTACGGTCACCGGCCAGCTTTAAAAAAAGCGGCCACTTGTTGTCTGCTTTGATTTTTTCGTACGCTTTAATAATACGGTCAACGTTCTTGCGAGACTCGTCGTTGGACACATGGAGAAAGTAAGGCGCAGTATTTTCAGCGGGGTTCTCAGGCGGCGTAAATACCGATAAATCCACGCCGTTGAGAATAACGTCGATTTTACCGGACGGAATATTCAGGGTGTCGTTTATTACCTTTTTAGAAAATTCTGACACGGTAACAATGCGGCTGTAGCGGCCGGACGCCGCTTTCCACGCTTTTTTCTTACGACGGTTACTTTTATAGATTTCAAAGCGGTGACGCAAACCTTCGCTGTAATGCTCCGGAAATACCAGCGGGCCCACACCGTGCAGAGTAATGATTAGCGGCTTTTCCAGCAGCGTCAGCCATTTCGGCGGTGCGTGACCACCTCCTGCGCGGGGATCCCAGATAACGTCAGCAGTGGATAACTGCGCAGGCTCACCGGAACAAAAGTAAGACGCACCGAGCTCCGGCAAATACTGCACGATATTGTCGATACAGACATTAAAGCTTTCCGGCAGCGTCTGCGGCCGGTACACGCCCACTGTGAACATTTACTACTTTACCTTTTAAAATCTTACTTTTTGCTTTTAACGAACTGTTCCAGCTTTTTAAGCGGCCAGCTGACTTTCCACCACAGTGATTCGTAGGCTTCAAGAAAATGACGGCGGAAGTACACTTCTTCTTTCTTCAGCGATAACAAATGTTCCACCAGCACGGGGGACAAATTGTCCAGATACGCCTGATACCGCGCACTGAGTGCGACCAGTTTATCATGATCTGTTTCCCGTGCAGTAAGCGCGTTATACACCTGCGCAGCAATATCAGACAGTTCACCTTCAGGTATGTTAACGCTTTTCTGATTACGCATTTTCTTGTCAACAAAACCCAGTTTCAGCGCATCCACATCGATGTTGAGTCCGGCAGCATCAGATACGGCCTTTGCCATCTCCTCAGGGCGCTCCAGTAACGTGTGATAGCTCAAGATATAGCGAGGCTTTCCCTGGCTGCAGAAGTAGCCGGTGAGGGTATAGTTAAGCCATAACATTAATGATTTATCGGCAGAGAAGCCGTCACGCTTTTTCAGCGAGCCGTATACTTCAAAGGGAGAGCGCACCATCAGCAGATAAAACGGTGACAACGCCATTTTATCGAACACCTGTTGCCAGAAAGGCAGCAGCAACGTGGTACGGGGATCTTTCATTCCCCAGCAGGATTGTTTGCCGTAATCGCTTTCAAGCACCTTTACCGCTTCATCAAGCAAATGACTACCGTTTTCCGGTGGCGCTGCGTACATGTTCTGTGCAAGAGGATCGTCCCAGGACCATAAGGCTTCATCAAGAAGCTTTTCGTTCATGTTGACCAGATACGAGTTCTCGTAAAACCCTTTCTCGTTTACCCCTTTTTGCGGCGCAAACAAAGCACTGCCCATGAAAACACCCAGTTCGGCAAGCATACCGGAGACAGCGGAAGTACCGCTGCGGTGCATTCCGATCACAATGACGGCTTTCTGTTCCATTTATACAACTCTCTTACGGAATGATTTCAGGGTGCGCAGCAAGGGCGGCGGCGTAACAGATAACAACAGCCCGGAAATGAGGTATTTCACCTGTCCGGGTTGTACTTTCCAGGCATTCAGGTAACAGTGACCGGCATCCTGCGGGTGATTCTGATATAACAAATTATTGGCATAGTGCAGATAAATGCCGTACTCGGCTTGTTTACACAGTGCTTTTTCCTGCGCACTGACACCGTCCATGGCTGCAATTTTACGCACACAAACCAGATCAGCGATCAGCATTTTCTTTTCATTCAGGGAATAGTTTTCTCCGTGAATAAAATAAATGGCGAGCGGACGCTTTATCACGGCAAGGTTAGAAATACGGGCCATACGCAGCCACACGTGGCGGTCATCCACACCATGCAATTCGCGGCTTTCATCGAAACCACCAATTTCAAGAAACAGCGATTTACGGGCCATGGCGGTACAGCAGGAAATGAAATTCCGTTTCAGTAACGCTTCAAAACACTGCCCTTCGAATTCCGGCTCACTGACCGACACTTCGCCGTGCTTTCGCACTTCTACCCAGCTGTAAACCAGACCTGTTTCAGGATTATCAAAGGCCGGCAGCTGGTACTCCAGCTTTTCAGGCTTCCATTGGTCATCCTGATCGCAAAAACCAATCACATCCCCTTCTGCCACACTAATACCGTAATTACGTGCTGAGGCAACTCCACCGTTTTGCTTAGCGTGATATTTCACCCGCGGATCGTGCAGATAGGTTTCGATCAGTGCTTTTGAGCCGTCGGTAGAGCCGTCATCAATAAGCAGTATTTCCAGGTTGGGATACGTTTGTGCCAGCAGGCTGTCTATGGTTAAGCCCAACGTTTTCTCACCGTTGTATACGGCAACAATGACACTGGCTTTCAAAGTACTCAATTTACCTCTCCCTGAATGCTTTAGTAGAAGTACGACAGCAAGCTTTTCAGCAGCAGGTACAACAGAATCAAACTGACAACACTGTATCCGATACCCCGCGCAATATCTTTACCCTGAAATGCCAGCGGCAACTTCGGATACTTATTACGCAAGCGGTAGAAAGACGCCGACACGATTGCCGCAAAAATGTAGAAGAACATGGCGTAGCTGCGGCTGATGAAGAATGCCGTTACGGCAAAGCCGATAATTGACACCGCCATGTACAAGCTCAGCGTTTTCTCCTGGCGCAGGCTGTCTCCGGCTTCACCCGGAATATCCGGCATTCTGCGGATACGGAACAGCATGTAAAAGATGAAGATGAAAAATGCCATCCACAGCGTATACCCGATGATGCCAAGCTCGGACATAATGGTTACAAATGAGTTATGAGCAACCTTGGGGTGATACTCCAGAAAGCGGTTTTTACCAAACCCAAACAGAGGCCGGTATTTAACCATCTGGATCCCTTCATACCAGGCAGTCAGACGGTCCATGGCACTGGCGTCTTTATCGTCAATTGACCGGAAAGACATCAAAGCAATAAATCCTGCAGGCACGCCCATTGCGGCCACCAGCATAGCTTTTACCTTGCCGAAGCGGATATAGAAGAAAGCGAAGAAAACAGCAAACGCACCAATCATGGAGCCCCGGCTTCCGGTCCAGTAAACCCCGAGCAGTAACAGCGCAAACACACTTAAGGATGCCAGCTTGGCCAGTTTGCCTTTTGCTGTCACCAGAAAGTAAGCAGCAAAAGGAATGTTCATGACCAGGAACATCCCCATGTCGTTGGGATCGTTAAAGATACCGATATAACGAACCTGCTGAATTTCGTTAGCACTGTCGTACCGGTAAATGGCGCTTTCCGCCCAGCCCTGTCCGAGAGGGTCGGCAAGCTGGCTCCATGCCTGATGAACCATGACAAGACACGCCACCAGCGATATCAGCAGGATAATGCGTTGCCGCTTCAATGACACCAGAAAGCCAAGATACAGAATGAATGGAATAACGTTCGAGTTTACCCAGTCAATTACCGGCGTGAGATCACTTAAGAACCGCCCGGCGCGGAACTCAGACAGCACCATGGAAAACAGCAATAACACCAGCAAAGTACACTGGATATCCCATATTTTCGGTCTCAGGAAAAGCAGATAAGCAACGAATGTGGAGATCAGAATGGTACGCAGGATCGGGAATTCAACTTCCCAGAACGGCCATTCGTGAGGACGAATAAAAACCAGTGCCGTGTATAAACACAACAAAAAGAAACCAAACGGTGAGGTTGCCGCATCGTTAAGCGGCTTTAATTTATGCGCGGAGGGCGCTTTGGGTATGGCCTGCTGTTCGTTCATCGGTTCACACCTTGTGACGAACACCTGCCCCGTAAAGTGTGCCCACTTTCAGCATCCGTGCCATTCATCCAATAATTCATAACTTCCGTACCGGGTTATACAACATTTCGCGCTTAAAACACGCAGAATAAACAGTATTCAAGCGGTATTCAACTAACTCGGCGGTAACGCATTCGCACCACCGTATGCATTACGATATCTTCGCTTAAAGGATCGGAATTATTTCATCCGGACACGCACGACATACTCAAAACCCTAAAGCTTCGGCTAACGTCTTCATGAATCTGGCGTTTTCATGACCGAAATCAGGTTAAAGAATATTTCACCCACTTTTTCCAGGTATTTGTGACCAAAATGTTGTCGGGGACTTTTTAACCGCTATAATCAGGCAATTACTGCTAATAAGACCGTTGCCGGAGACAGATGTGAAAGTAAAAGCATTGATAGCGATGACTGTTGCTTTGGGGCTCACCACCGCCCATGCACAGGAAATGACAGACGAAGCAATAAAAGAAAGAACAAAGCCTTACGGTGAACTGAACATCGCAGGTGCAGCGGCTGCAGGCGCCGGCGCATCTGCCGCCCGTTCCGGTGAAGATGTTTACAATGGCGCGTGTGTAGCCTGCCATGGTTCGGGTGTTTTAGGTGCGCCGCGTTTGCACAATGCTGCAGACTGGCAACCCCGCCTGGATGAACGTGGGCTGGACGGCGTATGGCAAAATGCTTTGAATGGTATTAACGCTATGCCACCCAAAGGTACCTGTGCCAATTGTAGTGATGACGAGATTAAAGCAGCCATCGAATTCATGATCGAAGGCATTTAATTAACAAATACTTTACCCTGCATTCATAATAAGCATTTTGACTGCAGGGTATTAATCTTCATACACTTCCCCGCCAGTTCCTGACAAATTCCCTCAGATTAACGTCAATAAGTAGCATTTTTCATACAAATCGGTTAATTTATTAACGGGCACTAAACAGAATAATAACCGGCTAATCAGGATGTCTTCAGAGTCAACGCAGTACGAGTTGTCAGAGGAAGAGCTTCGCGAACTCATACCGCAGCTGCAACAACTTACGGACAAGTACAAACGGTCTGAGCGCGTACAGAAAGCGCTTTTCGATATTGCCGAACTGGCAAGTTCCGTCAGCAATCTAAACCGCCTCTATCCCGCTATTCATGAAATCATTGGTGACTTCATGAATGCAGATAATTTCTTCGTTGCCTTCTACGAAAAAGACGCCAACCTCGTTAACTTTGTTTATTTTGTCGATGAATTCGACGAACAGACTATCAGACAAATCCCGGCAGAATCGTTGATGGACGGGATCACCGGCCACATTCTGCGTACCGGCCGTCATGTATTTCTCGAAAAAGATAATCAGGAAGCCTTCACCCGTGAAACCGGGGTGAGCATTGTTGGCGCTGTTCCCCATCAGTTTCTCGGTGTACCGCTAAAGCGTGGCTCGCAGGTTATCGGCGCAATGGTGGTGCAAACTTACGACGACACAATGTTCTATACAGATGAAGATCTGGAAGTGTTGTTGTTTGTCTCCCAGCACATTGTGAATGCGGTAGACCGGGTAAAAAGCCGCGAACTCACTGAGCGCACCATCCGGGACAGAACGCGGCAACTTCGAAAAATCAATGACGAGTTACAGGAAGAAATTCTTGAACGCCAGAAAATAGAAACCCTGCAACAGGCGTTGTATGAAATTTCAGAGTTGTCGGCGAACCTGGAAGGCGACATGGATGCCTTCTACGCCAGCATACACAAAATACTGGCCCGCCTGATCACTGCTCCTAACTGTTACATTGCCACGCTGGATGAAACCGGAGAATACCTCGATTTCCCCTACTTCAGCGATACCACCGAAGATACCATTGAACGCAGGCCGCTGGGACTGGGCTTATCGGAATTCGTTTTACGTACCGGCCAGACGGAGCTTATCAACCCGCCACGGGTACTGGAACTGACTCAGGCAGGCGAACTGGATGTGGCAGCTGCCCAGCGAATGCTAAAAAGTGCGAACTCCTGGCTTGGTTCCCCGTTGGTGGTAGACGGAAAGATTTCCGGCGTTATAGGTATTCAGACCTACGGTAAGCTGGCTAAATACACGGCTAAAGATCTCGAATTGCTGCGCTTTGTCTCCCATCACATTGCAGCAGCAATTGGCAGAAAGCGGAATACCGACGCGATTCAGCAATACAATGCACTGCTTGAGGAAAAGGTCAGAGAACGCACCCGGGAACTTGATAAGATCAATTCCTTCCTGAAACAGCAGATTGAAGAACGAAAAGAAATAGAACTTAAACTGATCCATGACGCGCATCATGACAGTCTCACCGATTTACCTAACCGCACGATGTTCACCAGCCGGCTTGAGCTGGCTGTTGCCAACAAGCAGCGCTACCCGGAAAACCTGTTTGCAGTACTGTTTATCGACTTAGATCGCTTCAAAACCATTAACGATACCCTCGGCCATCATGCCGGCGACGAATTCCTTATCGAAGTCAGCCGCCGTATCGCTTTGTGTATCCGCGGACACGATCTGCTTGCCCGCCTTGGCGGTGATGAATTTGTGGTATTGCTGGATAACTTTGAAGATGCTGCCGCCGCTGAAGACGTAGCAACCCGTATCATTGATGCGATTTCTAAACCTTTCCTTCTTGATGGCAAGGAGATGTATTCCGGCGCGAGCGTGGGAATAGCTCATCTTGAATCATATTACCGCACCGCTGATGAAGTGCTGCGGGATGCAGATGCAGCTATGTACCAGGCCAAAACGCTGGGTCGTGGCCGTTTTGTGATGTTCGATAAATCCATGCGCGACCGCCTGATTGAGGAACTTGAGCTGGAAAACGAGTTCCGTCTTGCTCTGCGCCGGGAGGAGTTCGACTGTTATCTGCAACCGGTGATGGATTTGCGGAACGACAGCGCGTTTTATCATGAACTCTACGTGCGCTGGGAGCATTCAAGACACGGTAAAGTTAACCGTAAGCATTTCCGGGAAGTGGCAGAGCAAAGCGGCCTGACACTCGACCTTGATTTATTCCAGCTCCGTAAAGCCTGTGAATTGCTGAACGATGAAAAGGAAGAACCTGCCGGTATCGAAAAGATTGCAGTGAATGTGTCGATTAATCACCTGCTGCAGGCATCACTGGTCACAAAAATTCTGCAGTTAGTAGAAGAATATAAGGTATCACCTGACCGGCTTGTGTTTGAGTTTGATGAAAACGATTTAAACCGGCGTTCCCAGTTTATCCTTCCTGCGATTAAGAAACTGAAACGGGCCGGCATCACCCTGGTGCTGGATAACTTTGGTAGTGGTCTGGCATCACTGAGCTACCTGTTTGCCTATCCTTTCGACTACATCAAAATTGACCACAGATTCGTGAAATCCCTCCCCCGGTCACAACGGAACCTGAAGCTGATCCAGTCGGTTATGCTGATTTCAGAACATCTGAAATTCGACGTTATCGCCGAAGGCGTCGACGCCAGAGCTCAGCTTAAAGCCCTGAATGAAATTGATTGTCACTATGCCCAGGGCAAGATACTTTCAACCCCGGAACCGGTGGCAAGGCAGAAACGCGCGTAACAACGCGCTTTAATTCTTCCCTAACATGGCTTTTAAGCTGGCGAGTCCCGCTTCGTTGGTCTTTTTGCGCTGCTCCGCTGAGGGTTTCACTTTCTTTTCTTCCCACACAACGTCATCTACAGGCAGTTCGTAGAGGAAGCGGCTGGGTTCGGGGTTGATAACTTCACCGAACTGTCTGCGCTCTTTCGCCAGACTGAAGATAAGTTCGCGCTGGGCACGGGTGATCCCGACATAAGCCAGACGCCGTTCTTCTTCCACGTTATCTTCATCAATACTGCTCTGGTGAGGCAGTAAGCCTTCTTCCATTCCCACCAGGAACACCACCGGAAACTCCAGACCTTTTGAGGCATGCAGTGTCATCAGCTGCACCTGGTCGGCTTCGCCGTCTTCCTCGCCCCGCTCCATCATGTCGCGCAAAATAAGGCGGTTCACCACTTCCTGCATGGTCATCGGTGACTCTAAATCAGACCCTTCCAGCATATCAGTCACCCAGCCAAACAGGGTACTGACGTTCGCCATGGCCATTTCAGCCGCTTTGGGACTGGGGCTGTGCTCATACAGAAACTCTTCGTACTGCATGGAGCGGATCATATCCCTTAATACCGCTTTGCTGTCGCCGCGCACAACGTTGTCTGAGGTTTCCACCACCCACCGTCCAAACCCGGCAACACGCTGGTAAGCCGATTCACCTAATACGCCGGAAAGACCTGAGTGCGTGGTAGCAGCAAACAGCGAAATACCGACCTGATTAGCGAAATTTCCCAGCTTCTCAAGTGTTGCCCGGCCAATTCCCCGATTCGGTGTATTAACAACACGCAAAAAGGCGTTATCGTCATCCTGATTCACCAGCAAGCGCAGATAGGCCATGATGTCTTTCACTTCAGTTCTGCCGAAGAACGACATGCCACCGTTGATACGATAAGGAATACGGTTGCTCATCAGCAGCTTTTCGAACAGACGGCTCTGGTGATTACCACGGTACAAAATCGCGTAGTCTTTGTACTGGGTGCGGTTCATAAACTTATGCGCAATCAGTTCAGCGACGACTCTTTCCGCTTCATGTTCTTCGTTCTTGGCCGAAAGAACACGCAAGGGTTCGCCGTAGCCCATCTCAGAGAAAAGGGTTTTATCAAACAGGTGCGGATTGTTCTGAATAAGAATGTTGGCGCAGTGCAGGATCCGGCCTGAAGACCGGTAATTCTGTTGCAGCTTTATCACATTCAGTTTCGGGAAATCCTCTTGCAGCAAATGCAGGTTCTGCGGACGCGCCCCACGCCAGGAATAAATTGACTGATCGTCGTCACCCACCACAGTAAACCTTGCCCGCTCTCCCACCAGCAGTTTAACCAGTTCATACTGACTGGTGTTGGTATCCTGATATTCGTCCACCAGCAAGTAGCGGATTTTACTTTGCCACTTTAACCTGACCTGCTCATTGGTTTTAAGCAGTAAGGTAGGCAGCAGGATAAGATCATCAAAATCCAGCGCGTTATAGGCCCGCAGGTGATTTTGATAATGGCGGTAAGCTTCTGCAAATTCCCGTTCACCGGCACTGGTGGCTTTTTTCGCCAGCGCATCGGGTAATAACAGGTCATTCTTCCAGTTTGAAATACAGCTTTGCAGCAACTGAAGTTGATCTTTGTCGCCGTCGATAGTGTCTTCGGTTAAGTCATTCAGTAGCGCTGTGGAATCTTTATCGTCAAATAATGAAAAGCCGGGTTTGAGTCCAAGTTCTTTAACATGGGCCTTGATGATGGTCAGGCCCAGGGTGTGGAACGTACACACTTTCAGGCCTCTGGCCTCCTGCTTGCCAAGAGTCTGCCCTACCCGCTCTTTCATTTCCCGCGCAGCCTTATTGGTAAAGGTCACAGCGGCAATTTGCCGCGCCGGCAAATCGCATTCCCTCACCAGGTGAGCTATTTTATTGGTGATTACGCGCGTCTTTCCGCTTCCGGCACCAGCCAGTACCAGACAAGGCCCGGAGACGTACGTCACAGCAGATTGTTGTGCATCATTTAACTTCATAATGAAAAGGAGCGAGCTAACGGTTTGAGAGAATGACGGTTTTTTAATTGCATGTGCGTGGCATCTAATTAGAATACGAAACACATAGTCGCGATGACGCGCATTATAAAGGAAATAGTATGCTTGATCCGAAAAAACTCGAAGAAATCGCCAAACAAATTTCAGACGCTGTACCGCCCGGGGTACGTAACATGGCCGAAGGAGCCGAGGCACGGGTGAAGCAGGTATTGCAGGCCCAGTTAAGCAAACTGGACCTTGTTACGCGGGAAGAATTTGATATTCAAAGCCAGGTACTGATCCGTACCCGTGAAAAACTGGAAGCCCTGGAAGCCCGTCTGGCTAAGCTTGAAGAAGACAACACGCCGGACGCTTAAGTGCTCCGGCGTTGCAACATATGCCTTAACCCTACAATGCGTTAAGGCCTATTCTGTCGACCATTAACCCCACAGCAAATACTAAACCGACATAGTGATTGTCCAGAAACGCTTTAAAGCAGGCCATCCGCCCGCGGTCCCGTGTTTCGTAAGACTGAATAGCAAATAAAACGGCACAGGCTACCAGCGCCACGTACACTGGCCAGCCGTAATTCAGTGAAACCGCAATACTTCCCAGAACCCCCAACGTGAACAGTTGCAGTAAACCAATGATCAGACGGTCGTTTTTACCAAATAAAATGGCAGACGATTTAATGCCGACAATCAAATCATCGTCACGGTCGACCATGGCATAGTAAGTATCGTAGGCGATGGTCCATGCCAGATTAGCAATAAACAGCAGCCAGCCTTCAATGGGTACATATCCCAGTGTGGCGGCAAAGACCATGGGGATCCCCCAGCCGAATGCCGCGCCCAGCACAGCTTGTGGCATATGGGTGTAACGCTTCATAAACGGATAACTGGCAGCAAGTAACAGGGCCACCACGGACAATGCAATGGTTTGCCAGTTAAGCAGTAAAACCAGTAAAAACGAGATCCCGACCAGCAAAGCAAACAGCTGCAAGGCTTCTTTTTCAGTTACTGTGCCCGCCACCAGCGGACGTTGATTGGTGCGCTTTACACTGCCATCTACTTTCCTATCTGCGTAGTCGTTGATGATGCAGCCGGCAGAACGCATCAGTACCACGCCGGCGATGAATATCAGCGAGATCCCTAAATCCGGCAGGCCACCGGCAGCGATAACCAGCGCCCAGATAGTCGGCCATAACAGTAAATAAATACCGATAGGTTTGTCCATGCGGGTCAGTTGCATGTACGCCCGCCAGTTACTAAAAGACAATTCAAGTGACATGTTTAACGTTCCGTTTGATAAACAGGTGATTCAGGTAAGAACAGTTCAGCAACCAGCAGGGCATGCTGCCGGTAATGAAAGCAGGAACGCCGGCCCAGAAGCGTGATTCCGGTATCGCCGGCGAACGATGAATTCTCCACTTTACATAATTCAAAGGCGCCGCGCACGAAGCGGTCATCATTAAATAAACGCTTACCCAGAGGCTGACTGCCAAGCTGATTAAATTCAGTTTCCATCAGCACCAGCGGAATTACCGAGCGGGCGAATACCCAAGGCGTGCCGCCGTTCATTAAGAGGACTTCCCGAACAATGTATTTGCCGTCACCATCTGGTACCGCCACAGCACTGAGGCAAGATAATTCAGCGTCATGGAGCGGCGCATTGCCTTCCCCCACCAGTGCCAGAGAAAATTTGTCAGTAAGAGATTCTATCCGGTCGGTCAGTGAACCGGTGTCCAGCAACCAGGAACGGGCACAGACCGGCAAAGCCTGAGCAGCACTGGCAGCTTCCCAGGCAACATCAAGACCGGCGGGAAAGGTTAAATCTAATTCCAAAGACTAATACACCATTGAAGATAACGGCCCTATCTTAGCATTGGTATAGCACTGAGCCCAAAGTCCTGTGCAAAGATACCCTATATTGCGGTGTTTATTTTGCGGCGTTTGCTAAACTACACTCATACTTGTAACGCGTTAACTGACTGAAATTCTGTATAGCCTATGAAAATGTTATCTCTTCGTGCATTCGCTGCGTTGTCATTACTTTGTAGCCTGCTGAGCTTTTCAAGCCATGCCCAGGATGCTCCGAACTACGGGTATTTAAGCCTGGAGCCGGACATCATTACTAATTACATTGGTCCTTCCGCGAAAAAACTTGGCTATGTGCGGGTCACGGTAGAATTAATGATAGACAGTGTGGATGTACTCGATATTGCAGAGCATCACCTGCCATTATTGCGTGCTACAGCCATCGAAATATTTGGTCAGCAACCGGAAGATAAAGTGAAATCGCTCACCGGACGGGAAGACATCCGGCTGGCAATTTTAAAGGCGCTGCAGGATCACATGCGTAAAGAGACCGGCGCCAGCATTGTAAAAGACGTCATCTTTACCAAGTATTTGTATCACAGCTGAGCCGGTTTGCGGCGGCCTGAGCCCAGTGCCAGTAACGCCGCCATCAAACAACCGCTGATAAGGCCGACAGTATGAGCCGTGTTGGCCATGTTCACCCACAGCACATCAGCATAGCCCAGCACCAGCCACACCAGCATGAAACCGACAATGGCTTTGGGAATGGATAATCCCCAGGACGGTCTCAGCCAGCCAATCCACCATACGAATCCGAGTACGGCATAAACCACACCGGACAAACCGCCGAAGGCAGGACCACTGACCACAGCCTGCGCGAGGTTTGATGCTATCGCGGAGACCACAAACACCAGCAGCAACATGGAGAAACCAAAGGTGCGTTCAATCTGCGCGCCCAGCATGCTCCACCACAGCAGATTAAAGATAAAATGCAGGGCAGAGAAATGTATGAATGCAGGCGTAATCAGGCGCCAGTACTCATGGGTTTGCAGCAACTGTCCCACAGGCTGCATTTTCAGGTACTGACTGACAGTACCGAAGAAGCCGAGCCAGGATAGGGCATAAACCAGTGTACAGATGAACAGAACGGAGGCTGCGAACGGCGCAGTTTTCGCCCACGACAACAAATTGCCGATGCTGAGATTACCGGATTTCGAAGGATGTAATGCCACATGCTCACCGTTTTCCCAGGCAGCCTGCTGATATTTAGGATGGCCTGGCTGACGGATGAACTCTTCGCAAATTTCAGTCGCACGGCTAATGTCTCCGCCGTCAGCGAGTACAATAATGTACTCACCCTCTTTTTCAGAATCTGCAACCTGAGAACGTAACTGCTGGCTGGTCAGATAATTAGCCAGCAGATGAGCGTAACTTTCATTAGTAATAGCAATTAACGGTGTACTCACGTTTATGCTGTCACCACATCCTGAGAGAGCTTCCACGCTTCAAAGCCGCCGTCCATGCTGTATACGGAATCGTAGCCCTGCTGCGCGATAACGTTAGCCGCCTGCTGGCTGCTGACGCCGTGATAGCACACCACCAGCACGGGTTTGTCTTTGGCAGTGTTTGTCAGAAATTCAGCGAAATTGTCATTACTGAGATGAAGAGCATCAGGCATGTGCCCTGTTGCAAAAGATTGCGGATCACGAATATCGACAACCGCAAACTCGCCGAGTCTGGCTGCTGCATCCTGTACGCTGATATGCTGAAATTCTGACATTGTTGATAACTACCAGTTAAGAATAACTTTTCCGGACTGCCCTGACCCCATGGTATCGAACCCTTTCTGAAAATCGTCGATACTGTACTGATGGGTAATAACAGGAGAAATATCCAGACCACTTTGTAACAGACTGGCCATTTTGTACCAGGTTTCAAACATTTCACGGCCGTAAATACCTTTAATGATTAAGCCTTTGAAAATCACCTGATTCCAGTCTACCGCCACATCAGTTGGCGGGATCCCCAGCATAGCAACCTTTCCGCCATTATTCATCTTATCTAACATGTCACGGAAAGCAGCAGGGACACCGGACATCTCAAGGCCCACATCGAAGCCTTCAGTCATGCCCAGTTCGTTCATGACATCTTTTAATGAGGTGGTACCCACGTTGACCGCACGGGTTGCCCCCATTTTTTCGGCCAGTTCAAGACGGTACGGATTTAAGTCAGTGATCACCACATGACGTGCACCAACATGCTTCGCGACTGCCGCAGCCATAATACCGATAGGACCGGCACCGGTAATCAGCACATCTTCACCGACCAGATCAAAGGACAATGCGGTATGTACAGCGTTACCGAACGGGTCGAAGATTGACGCCATATCATCGCTGATATTGTCAGGAATGCGGAATGCGTTGAACGCCGGAATCACCAGATATTCTGCAAAAGCACCGGCCCGGTTAACACCAACCCCTTCGGTATTCCGGCACAGATGACGACGCCCGGCACGGCAGTTACGGCAATGCCCGCAGGTGATATGGCCTTCACCGGACACTCTGTCACCAATTTTGAAACCGGCCACTTCCTGACCCATGCCCACAACTTCACCCACATATTCATGACCAACGACCATGGGTACAGGAATCGTTTTCTGAGACCACTCGTCCCAGTTATAAATATGCATGTCGGTGCCGCAGATAGCGGTTTTACGGATTTTAATCAGCAGATCATTGTGACCCACTTCCGGCTCTGCCGTATCCTGCATCCAGATCCCGGGTTCGCGGTGCGCTTTTACCAGTGACTTCATCAGATAACTCCTAACTCTTTACCCACTTCGATAAACGCATCGACAGCTTTATCTACATGCTCAATGGTGTGACCGGCTGACATTTGTGTGCGGATGCGGGCCTGACCTTTCGGTACGACGGGATAAGAGAAGCCCACAACATAAATACCTTTCGTCAGCATTTTTTCAGCCATTTCACTGGCCAGACGGGCATCACCTAACATAACCGGAATGATGGCGTGATCTTTACCCGCCAGAGTAAAGCCCGCTTCTTCCATGCGTGTACGGAAATGCACGGCGTTCTTCCACAGTTGCTCGCGCAATGCATGACCGTCAGCCATCATATCGAACACTTTCAGTGAGGCAGATACGATGGGAGGCGCGACGGAATTAGAAAACAGGTAAGGACGTGAGCGCTGACGTAACCATTCAACAATTTCTTTCTTGCCGGAGGTGTAACCGCCCGATGCTCCGCCAAGGGCTTTACCCAGCGTGCCGGTAATGATGTCAACGCGGCCAATTACGTCACAATATTCGTGGCTGCCACGACCATTTTCGCCAAGAAAACCGGTAGCGTGACAGTCATCAACCATCACCATCGCATCGTATTTGTCTGCAAGATCGCACACGCCTTTCAGGTTCGCGATAACACCGTCCATGGAAAACACACCGTCGGTGGCGATAATTTTAAACCGTGCGCCATCAGCAACGGCCTGCTTCAATTGCGCTTCGAGTGCGTCCATATCGTTATTCGCATAGCGATAACGTTTAGCTTTGGATAAGCGGACACCGTCGATGATGCTGGCGTGATTCAGTGCATCAGAAATGATCGCATCTTCCGGCCCGAGTAAGGTTTCGAATAAGCCGCCATTGGCATCAAAACAGGACGGGTACAAAATGGTGTCTTCGGTACCCAGAAAATCGCTGATTTTCCCTTCCAGTTGTTTGTGAATATCCTGCGTACCGCAGATAAAGCGCACCGACGCCATACCAAAACCATGACTGTCCAGGCCTTCTTTGGCTGCCGATACCAGATCCGGATGATTAGCCAGACCTAAATAATTGTTCGCGCAAAAGTTAATGACTTCACTGCCATCGTCGACGGCAATGTCAGCTTGCTGCTGTGAAGTAATAACCCGCTCATTTTTGTACAGACCTTCTTGTTTTACTTCTTCTATCTGCTCACGTAAATGCGTGATAAATGACTGTGACATGTTTCTCTCCGTCGTCGAAAACGCGTATTCTAATGGTTGGGTATTGATGGGTACAGCCTTGCTGTATCAAGGGTTCAAACCTGTAGACGGGGAGTGTAAATTTTTTCGCACACCTTTGCCCGGCATATGCGGATTATTTCTGAGCTCAAAACTCAAACTGATGCTGAGAACTGCCGGCGTTGCGTTTATCCACATTTTGCCAGCAGCCGTCTTTGACGTTTTTCTCCAGCCGCTCCCAGAGTTGCGCTTCAGGAATGGGCGGGCTGATTAAATAACCCTGGGCCTGATGACAGTAAAACTCTCCCAGTTTGCCCAGTTGTTCCGGCGTTTCCACCCCTTCAGCTATCACGGTTCTTCCCAGACTTCTGACGAGGGCTATGGTAGATTCCACGATATTGGCATCTTCCGGATTATCCAGCATGCCGCTGATAAACGACTGATCGATCTTTACGTAATCCACGGGCAGGGATTTCAGGTAACTCAACGACGAATAACCGGTGCCGAAATCATCGATGGCCACCAGACACCCCATATCCTGCAAGGCTTTGCACACATCAATGGCGGAATCCATATCAGACACCAGCGCGGTTTCTGTCAGCTCCAGCTCCACTTTATCCGGAGCCAGTTCATAGAGCGCCAGTTGCTGGGCCAGAAAATTGGGCAGTGTGATGTCTGAAAACTGTGCAGCAGAGATATTAATTGCCATTTTCAGTTCACTGTAACCGCTTATATTCAGCTCATTGAGAATACGCAAAGAACGGGTGAGTACCCAGTAGTCCAGTTCCAGCATAAACGGCGTATTTTCCAGCATGGGAATGAATTCTCCCGGGGATATATATCCTTTTACCGGATGATACCAGCGGATAAGTGCTTCAAAGCCCTCCAGCCGGAAAGTATCAATACTGATTTGAGGCTGCAATGCCAGGCTAAACTGATTCTCTCTAAGCGCAACCCTTGCTTCCCGTTCGAGCTCAACTTTGCGCATCACCTTAATATTCATCGATGCATCGTAAAGTTTGAAAGAAGCACCTTTCAGTGCTTTGGCTTCATACATGGCAATGTCAGCATGCCGCAACAGCTCCATTGCCGTTGTTTCGGGCTGATTAGTGATGGCAACACCAATACTGGTAGAAACGTAAAAGGGCAGGGAATCTACCTGAATAGGCCGCGAAAACACGTTAATCACTGATTTCGCCACCGCTTCCACTTCGCTTTTATCACGGACTTTACTGAGTAAAATAACAAACTCATCTCCGCCAAAGCGCCCGACCAGGTCGTGTTCTCCCACAGCATTGGCTATACGCTCAGCGGCGGCATGAATTAATTTGTCGCCGACATCATGGCCGTGACTGTCATTGACCTTTTTAAAATCATCCAGGTCGAGAAATAACACCGCAGCCAGCCCCTGATCACGGGTGGCGTTCACAATGTGTTTTTCAATCTGAAAGGTCATCATTGTGCGGTTTGGCAGGCCTGTCAGGCCATCGAACATGGCCATGTTTTCAAGCTGGGCGTTCGAAGCTGCAATCTTTGAATCCTGTTCTTCCAGCCGTTCAGCAAGGTTGTGCGCCGTTTCTTCCAGCAAATCAAGTTCATCCGGGAACAGCTTGTCTTTCCATTGACGGCGAAAACTACTGCCGTGGGAAAACTCCTGATACCTGTGTTCTGCCAGTAACGGTAGCCGCTCCACCAGCTGAAGCAACTTGGTTTTATATTGGTGGATCAGTAACAGCAGCAAAATAGTAAAGAGAAAGAAAAGTGTGATGGCGGTACCAATGACCATGTTCTGGTAGGCGTTCACCGACTCAACAACCGCTGTTATATCGCGGATAAACAGAATGTAGTAATCCTGTTCAGACATAGGCAGCAAGCTTACCAGTAAGCGTTTCTTATCCTGTTTGACCAGCACGCCCCGTTCAACCATCCCTTCAGTGGTGGCATCAGAAGGTGTCGCTGCCAGTACAGTATTGACGATTTGTTGATTCTGATTCGACAACTGACTGACAATTTTTAAATCAATATTGTCAGCGCTGTATCCTTCGTAGCGCACAATGGCAATTTTATAAGCGCTGGAGAACTGGGAAAGTGCTGCCAGAAGTTCACCGAAGCTGGAACTGAGCACCAGCACCGCGATTTGTTGATCTTCTGTCATGATGGGTGCGGTCACGTATCGGTAACACATCTCACGACAATCAAACCGGTTCTGCGGGCGAATTTGTTCCCGGGTATGTTGCTCCATTTCCGGAATGAACGCGGGCATTTTGTCACGGTTGCCGGTTATCAGCTTACCGTCTGCATTGAACAACCACATTTCACTGATTTGCAGGCTGACATTCAGCGCATCCTCGGACTCTTTCAAAGCATTTAGCAGTTCCTGCTCTGACAAGGTTTCGGTATGGCCCCAGCGGGAGAAAGTTTCCACCCAGACCAACAGCCGTACGGTAAACAACTCGTCCATCCATGCCATCTGACGCTGATTTTTGAGCTGGAAGTCTTTGTGCTGCTGCTCGATATTGCTTTGCGACTGCGCAATCAGCATTACCGCGATAGCGACTGTTACAGTAAGCATCATTGCAACAACAATGCTCAGTAATTTGGTGGTAACCGATACTTTAACTTTCATATCAGAACCAGTACATAACCTGTACTGCCCACATTCGCCAGTACTCGGCTGTGTCTGGTGTATTCTGAGGGCTGGGAATGCTTGTCAGCCGGCCAGCTCCGTTTACCCAGTGGTGTTCGGCCTGGATACGCCAGTTGGGCCTTGGATCCCACTGAACACCTACCGTAGCGGTTTTCTCATAGCCAAAATAAGCAGGAATGACACCGCCGGTTGCCGCTTCAAGCTTTTCACCATCACGGTCATTGCGGTCGGAGACATACATGTCGTATCCCAGCGTCAGGGTAAACTGAGAATTGAGCATGTAACGGATCTGCGCGTATCCCCCTTCCCCTTTATTTTCATCAAAGAAGGCTGGTGAATAGCCGCCGAAATCACGACTGTGATTACGCTGCAGCTCTGCATTAAACTCCCAGTTTTCCGCATAGTAAACCGCAGACAACGTATATAACCTGACAGTCCTTCCGCCCCCGAACAAGTTTTCCGTGGCTGAAGGGTGGTAGGTAAAGTCGGAATCCAGCCAGCTGGCGCCCAGTTGCCAGTCCAGTGACGGCGGCTGCCAGAACACACTGAACTGATGGGCATAGTCCTGCTTCAATTCTCCCTGTGCAAATTCGCCCAGCAACGCTTTTGTCTGATAGCTGCTCATGGGGGAACTGCCGTAACTCCAGTTTATCTTCAGATTTCCCTCGTCAGAGGAGCGGTACAATTGCAGTAACACTCCATCACTGCCCAGCGCTACATCACGGAAATTATCGAAATAAATGGATTGCGGCAGAATGATAGTAGAACGGGTTTGCGGCACATCCCGGGTGGCAGAATATAACCAGTGCGGACTTTTAAAACGGCCCAGGTTGATATTTGCGGTCCAGTTTTCCATATCCGGCAAACGCCAGTCGACAAACAAATAGTCAATTCTGGCACCGCGCTCATAGCGATTGCCGCCATCCAGATAAACAGCCTGCCCGACCACAGCAAGGGAGGCGTTCATATCGTAGCGCATGTTTATTCCCAACTCAGTGAGGTCAAAGCTGATTTCATCATCTTCATGGATAAAGTCGCTGTCGATTGACTGGCTTATTCCCTGAGAGAGAAACCCGTGCCAGCTGAACGCATCTTCAGCCAGGCAGTCCCCGGCGACCAGTGCGGAGAAGAAAAATACAAAAATGGCAGGAAAAGACTTCATGGTACGATAACCTCCCTGACGTCCTGCGACCAGGTTCCCTGATACGCATAACCGACGGCGCCCGGCGTGCTGGCTACGGCTTCCAGCACTTCAGTTTGAGTAGCGAGAGTCTGAGGCCGCTCTCCCTGACCGGAATAAATGATTTGATTCCACAGCCTTTCCAGCTGATAGGGAAACATTTTCAGCACTTGCCGGCAAAAGTCCCGGTGAGCATCTGAATTTGATTCCAGCACATACACCGTAATTTTTGTGCCATCGGGCCAGTACTGTTTGCGGGCTGAAAAAATATCGCGCACTTCACTGCGGGTAAGTTGATGTTGCTGAACATTTTTATTCAGAATCACTGCCGCTTCAGAAGCATGGGCTGAAAAAGTGATACACAGAATAATGCAGGCTACAAGCATCCGTAGCAGCGGGAGACCCTGTCTGGTCGCAACGTCCTGGCGGAAGAAAATGAGCAAATGACACCTCATCCTTAAAGAAACGTGTCTGATAGAATTTTGCGTATATACAGTGTAGAGGGTTCTGGCCATTTTGCGTGATTTTTTTTGAGGAAAATCACATTCATACAAAATGACCAATAAATCTACAGCAACTGGTCAACCATTTGAATAACACTGGCCGTTGAGATACGGGACATCAAGTCCGGTCCTTTTGCTCTTGTTCCCCAGGGCAGTGATTCCCATGATTTACCAGTTTGCTCTTTAATACACTCATCGTAAACCGACACGACGTGCTGTAAATCATTGTACGGACCGGTCCGGCGGGGATTAGAGTGGGCGTATAAACCGATAACCGGAGTGCCGGCCATTGTTGCCATATGCGCAGGGCCGGTATCCGGTGCGATCACCAGTGATGCCCGCTCAAGCACAGCCAGCATATCGTGCAATGATGTTTTACCTACAAGATCACGGGCGATATGACTGGTGCAACGTAAAATGGCATCGGCAAGTTGCCGGTCAACCGGCCCGGGGCCACCGCACAGTATCACAGGAATGCCTTTTTCATACAGGTGGTCAGCAACCGCCGCATAGCGCTCAGGTAACCAGTTTCGTTCAGCTTTGCTTGCTGCAGGGCTGATTACCGCAAAACGGCCATATTCTTCTGCCAGTTCTGCGGCAAATTCAAAAGCACTTTCAGGCAGGGGTAAATCCCACTCAGGCTTTCCGGCAGGAGGCAGACCAAGTGCGTCGCCGAAATCCATGAAGCCGTCCAGAACATGCGCATGCTGCCTCGCTTTAACCCTTTTATTGGCAAACAGCCAGTGAAGCTCTTTGCTTCGGGCCCAGTCGAAGCCGATCCTCTCACGGGCCTTGATAACCCTTGAAGCCAGATTCGCTCTTAATGCCACCTGCATCATCAGCAATGCATCAAAATATTCTCCGCTGACGGCTTCGCGCAGGGCATTAACGGCCTGTTTGCCCTGCTTTTTATCGAACACGATAAAACGGACGTCCGGCAACATTTTCATCAGCTCATATTCAATTTTTCCGATGACCCAGGTTAACTCTGCATCCGGCCAGTGTTGTTTTATCCGATGGACTAACGCCGCCGCGTGGCAGACATCGCCAATAGCAGACAACCTCATCAAACAAATCTTTTTCTTCAAGGACCCACCTCTAAAGCTGAAAACTGTGAAATTTTCATTACAATGACCAATTTACCACATTAACGATGTAGCATGGCGATAAAACAAGTGTCAGCAGGCAGTCACCATATCCTGATCTGCGCAGATGAATATCCGCAAATTACACCGCAGTGGTTTGACCCGCAATGGTGGCAGGAAAAAGGTGCTGTTACCGGTCAGGCGAAAGGCCGGGGGACCACGTTATTTCTGGACGTAGATGGAGATGCGCTTGTGCTGCGCCATTATCGTCGCGGCGGATTACCGGGCAAATTGCTTGACGACCAGTATGTGTTTGGCGGACTTGAGGCAACACGTCCCTTTAAAGAACTTCGTTTGCTGTCAGCCATGCGGGACCAGGGTTTGAACGTACCCCGCCCGGTGGCAGCACATGTACAGCGTAGTGGTCTGGTATACCGGGGGGATTTAATTACCGCAATGATTCCTGAAAGTCAGGATCTGCATGCTGTGCTATGCCGCCAACCGTTACCGGAAGATAAATGGTTTGCTACAGGTGTTGCCGTAGCCAGAATGCACCGTGCCGGTGTGTACCATCACGATTTGAATGTGAGAAACGTGATGATAGATAGTCGGGAAGAAATCTGGATCATTGATTTTGATCGCTGTGACTTCCGCGCCGGCGATAAATGGAAAACCCGAAACGTGGCGCGTTTTTTACGCTCACTGGTTAAAGAAAAAAATAAGCATGCCGGATTTCACTGGCAGCAAAGCGACTGGAATGCCTTTCTTGAGGGCTTGCAATCTGTGTGATTGAAAGTCAGCCCGCAGACAGGTAATTTCGTTATCTCTACAGAAAAGAAGACACACTATGCACACACGAGCCATTTACCCGGGCACTTTTGACCCGATAACAAACGGGCATGCAGATTTAATCGAGCGTGCTTCCCAAATGTTTTCACATGTCATTGTGGCTATTGCGTCAAACCCCAGCAAAAAGCCACTTTTCTCGCTGGAAGAACGGGTGGAGATGATTCGTGAAGTCACCAAAGACTTACCTAACGTAGAAGTTCGTGGCTTTACCGGACTGCTCGCCGCGTTCGCGGATGAGATTAACGCTACGATACTTATCCGTGGTTTGCGGGCGGTGTCGGACTTCGAGTACGAATTTCAACTGGCGAATATGAACCGCCGCCTGAATCCGAAGCTGGAAAGTGTGTTCCTGACCCCGGCAGAAGAAAACTCGTTTATCTCATCCACGCTGGTCAAAGAAGTTGCTTTGCATAAGGGTAAAGTGACTGACTTTTGTCATCCTGTCGTGGAAGAAGCGCTGAAGCAGCGCTTTCACGGTAAGTGATAGTTTGCAGAATGTGATGAACCGTCTGCCGCAGAGATGCGGCAGTCAGAACCCGCTGGATGGATTTACGCCGTATTTCTCAATGAAAGCTATTTCTGGCAGTCAGGACAGTAAAAGGTATTGCGCTGTCCAATCACCACGCTTTTGATTTCACTGCCACACACTTCGCACTCCTTTCCGGCACGGCCATAGACTCTTAAATGCTGGGCGAAATAGCCCGGATTGCCGTCGCTCTGAGCAAAATCTTTCAGTGTAGTACCGCCCTGTTCAATGGCTATTGCCAGCACTTCTTTAATGGCGTCTGTCAGCAGGACATAACGTTTTGCGCTTACCCGTCCGGCTGCACGGCGCGGGTCGATACCCGACATAAACAGCGCTTCATTGGCATAGATATTCCCGACTCCCACTACCACGTCATTATCCATGATGAAGGTTTTCACCGGGCTCTTTTTCCCTTTGGCCAGTTCCACCAGCCGTTGCGCATCAAAATCGTCTGTAAGCGGCTCAGGCCCCAGTTTCAGAAGCAGTTTATGCATCTCACCTGTCGGCTGCCATAAACAGGCTCCGAAGCGTCTGGGATCGTTAAAACGCAAGCATTTACCGCTTTTGAGCACAATGTCGATATGGTCGTGCTTAACCGGCGGATGCGTGGCGTCAATCACACGTAATTTTCCGGACATGCCCAGATGCAGCACAATCTCTCCGTTGCCGGTATCTATCAATAAATATTTCGCCCGCCTGCGGATGTTGCGGATCTCACATCCCTCAGCTTTAAAAATATCATCCGGAACAGGCCAGCGAAGCCGCTTGTCACGCACAATGATTTTACTGATTGTCTGATTCATCAGCCAGGGCGAAATGCCGAGGCGGCTTACCTCAACTTCAGGTAATTCAGGCATAGAACATTACTTCCTATTGATCCCAGGGTAGTAAACCGGTGAGTGTAGCATCACTCAGGCGGTACCAGGCATTCTCTATTTTCACCAGCGTTTTATCTTGTTGGGGATAAAAGGCAAACACCAGGCCGTCAGACTGGCCGGCCAGCCACACCACTGCTACCAGAGGCTCAGTTTGCGGCTCCGCCGACATTTCTACAGGCTGCAACGTTGCTGAACGCCAGGCGCTGATTTGCTGCGCGGGAGTAGTGACAATCTCCGGGTCCGGAGACACCTGCCGCCACCCCTGTCCGTTTCTGACCAGCTGGCTCTGCCCCTGCTCTATTTTTAACACATAAGCGTCTTGCGGGATCAACGGCACCACGGCGGGCGCTTTTGCCGATGGCAAAAATGTATCCAGATTGAACAAGGCAATCATCAGCAACATAGAAAATATCACTACGTTGTTCATACCGCGCTGTGAAAGAAAAGCCATATTTTCTCAGTTTTGAAGTTACTTTTATTAGGATAATGGTCAATACCGGAGTCTACGCAAATTCAGAAACGAAAATAGCTACCTGTGTCACTGGGCGTTCAGAAACACGGCGTAAACCCATCCATGGGGCCTCGTCTGCCGCATCCCTGCGGCAGACGGTTTCTGAACGGGCGCTCACTCCAGTGTTGCGCTATTTTCGTTTCTGAAGCCCGCTAAGTCCGGTGTAATGCTCTTTGCGCTAAGATTAACGCACTGGAGGCTAAACGCAAAAAACCCGGCAAAAGCCGGGTTTTCGTGGAGACAAAAGCAAGTTTTATTACTTGATTTTTGCCTCTTTGAACATAACGTGCTTACGCACAACGGGATCGTATTTTTTGATCTCCATTTTGCCAGGCATGTTACGCTTGTTTTTGTCAGTGGTGTAGAAGAAACCTGTACCTGCTGAAGAAACTAATTTAATTTTATCACGCATTGTCGGCTTCCTTAGATTTTCTCACCACGGGCACGAAGATCAGTCAGAACTGAATCGATACCCTTTTTATCGATGATACGCATGCCTTTAGCAGACAGACGCAGTTTAACAAAACGGTTTTCGCTCTCAACCCAAAAACGGTGAGTTTGAAGATTTGGCAAAAAGCGACGACGAGTCGCATTGCGCGCGTGCGAACGGTTATTACCAACCGCTGGACGCTTACCAGTAACTTGGCATACTCTTGACATTGTATTTGTCTCCAGAACTACAAAACTGTCGCGCCAATCGATCCCACCTAATAAGTATTCCGGGTCAGTTGACGATATTACGATAAATTAGAGGGCGCATTTTATACAGCAAACAGACGCAGATTTCAATAAAAAAGGCTAAAAACCTTCTTTTCTTCGCGACATTTTTTACGCTAACTCATTTTTTAGCCGCGCGCAGACCATGAAAATTCATCCGTCACGCACAATCGGGGGCGCATAATACCACCTAAAATCGATCCTGTAACGATCTGATCGCAGATCTTTTACTCAATGATCTGATCAATCCAGGAATGACGATCGCGCATTCGTGAAATCAATCAGTCTCGCCGGCCGTCTTAACATTTGTCCGCCATCACGTGAAATCGGGATCCAGGGGAACGTACCACGCCCTTTCGCCGGCTTCAGCGTAAATAAATCCAGCGGCACGGAAATATAGAAACCTTTGGTAAAGCTTCCTTCTCCGTACTCTTCTGACGATACATCGGTAAATGCAGCATACGCTCCCACCACAATACCGCTGTCGAAGCGCTTGGCGAAATCGATATTCACCCCTTTGTCTTTAGCAAGGAACTGTCCGGCGCTCACCGTCAGCATGGTGTCATCCAGAAACTCAGGTTCCCAGTAAGCACTGATGTGGCCGGTGAAGGCTGTATAGTCCAGGAAACTGAACTGATCATCATAATCACGCTGCTTAACGTAATTTACGTCCACACCAAACGCCAGAGAACTGTCTACAGGACGCCAGAGAACTTCACCACCAGCACCGCCGTACATGGTCTCCAGGTAACCACCGTAAGCCTGGGCGAAGAAATCGTTGCCAAGGCTGTCATTCCACTGCATGAAGGCGGTATCAACCCACAAGTCATTTTCCACATATTCACGCACGTAGGTTCGTACACGGGGAAGGGTTGATGTATCCTGGTCAACGGTAAAGCTGAACTTGTCGAAGTTATCGAAGAGTGTGGCGCGGATACTGGAAATTGCGGTCCAGTTCTGGTTTATCGCATAGCCGCCACTCAGGATCAGGCCGCCCTGATAAAGATAAAAATCTTCCGGGTTACCGAATGTCTGGGTATAGAAGAAGTCGACAGAATGGAACAATCCGCTGGTTTTTTCCGGGTCGTACTTATCGAGTACATTGTCTTCCGGCGCCTGTCGTGTGTATGTCTGCTTAATATCTGCTTCGATATCTTCGTATTTAGCAGCCACTTTAAATGCATCCGCATCAATGACAGTATCCACCAGCGGTAAACGACCGGCATTTTCGACGATATGGTAAGACTTCACCGATTCAGGCAACTCAGACGCAGCAATACGCCCAATACGCTCAGCCGCTTCATTTTTATCACGGTATGCAATCTGATTACCGTAGAAAATGGCTTTGTCTTCTTCAATAGAGGCATCAGAAAGAATAAAGCCGCCATCAAATGCCAAGTCACGGTATAAACGGCGCTTATTAACGGAATCCACACCTGCAGCAGGTTTTGACTGCACGATATCTCTTGGCGGCTTATCTATTTTCACCTGTTTAGCGGTATTCATATTGAAGTGATAAGTCACACCAAATCCGAATGTATTTCCGCGCTGATAGTTTGCAGAGAAGTCGAATCCTTTCCAACGGTACACGGCACCGATGTTAAAGCGGGTATCCTGCTCCAGTGCACCCGCGCGGTCATTGGTATAATTGTTTCCTTCGTATTCCAGCTTGAGGCGCAGAGGCTCCCAGGGAGTCTGATACTCAATACCACCAAATACAGCCATAGGGCCTTTGAAGAATTGCTGATAGTCAACTTTACCGCCCCGGCCGGAGAATCCGGCTGGTCTGTCGCAGTAACTGTCTTTCAGCTTACAGAAAGGATTAGTAATATCGTCAGCGGTGCCCATATAACCCCAGCCAAGGCCAAGGTGAAAGTCGAACGGCCCCCAGGCTTTTGATGCTGTGACATATTCGCTTTCGAAAAAACCGGTGCCACCAAAGTCACGGAAACCCAGCGACACTTCAGGGAAATAAAACCCTTCTTTCAATAATCTGAATTTTACATCCAGACCTTTGTCTTTCAGCGTTTGATCACCACTGAAACTTGGTACATCGCTGTAAAGCCGGGTACGTACGTCGGTATAGCGGGCAGTGGCCTGCATCCAGTCGTACAACTGTAAATTCACCGACCAGAACCGGTATTCCTGATTGTCGGTGTAATTAATAAATAAGTCACCTTCCTCACCCATTCGCGAAGTCGGTGTCTGAATCAGTCCGGTTCCGCCCTGCACCATCTGTGAAGGCTGAACCTGCAGTGTTACGCTGTCATTACTCATCGCAGCACTACTAAAACAGGCTGCAGCAACAGCTATCGCACAACGTGTGTGCGTTTCTTTAAATTTCATCATGGCAGCACCCTATGAACAGCAAGACTGGCCACTTTTTCATTTAAATCATCAACGTCAGGCGATAACAACCAGGTAAACAACGGCACGTAAATTTGACTGCCGGGCATGACTTGAGAATAAGATTTCCCCCAGTACGCGATATTCTGTTTAGTGATTTCTCCGCGGGGGGAAATAACATACACATAATCAGGGTCGGCATAGCCTCTCAGGTTCACCCCTTCAGCGTAATCTGCCGGCGTACTCTGATTGCGGTATTCATATGACCCCGGCGTTTTCACCATGCCACTGAGCCACACGGTATCCGGTCTGCCGGTAAGGTAAATGGCGTAATTCCCTTCCTGAAGCATAGGATTTTGCTTCACGTCAAGCCGGGCCGCGTTCCGGTTCAACTTTACAGGCAGGCGTTTTGCCAGCGTCCAGTTTTCTACCTGTCTTTTAAGGGCGTTCAGTGCAATCGCTTTATCGTCGTTCACACTTAAATCTACAGCTACCGCATCAATGGACTGCAACACGTCTTTGCGCATGGCTTCAACGTCTGCAGTGTTCTCGCTGTAAATAGCACAGGCGGGCCAGTACCAGTCACCATTTTTTGCGGTTGTCTGCAAAATAAGAGACAGCCTGACCGGATTCAGATAACGGTACTGCTGACCGTTTACTTTTACATTCACCGATGCCAGCGTGGATGCACTGAATAATGAGATAATGATTAGCGCCAACAATCCTTTCATGGCTTCACCTCCTGACCATCAATCAGTCGCTGGGCACGGCTCAGATACGTCATGGTAATTAACTCTCCGGCCGGCGATAACAGTTGTTCAGATTTCAGCATTTCACCACTTTTATCATCAAACCAGTAACGGTTTACCCACTGTGTCCCCGTTTCATAAAAAGGGCTGGCACCGTTAAAATTGACTGTTTGTTCAACCAGATACACAGAAAATTCATAATCCATAATCGTTAACTGGCTTGCCTCACTGCGCTGCCAGACAGTTTGTACATCCAGTCCGTAGCCATAATTTTCAACGTCCACCAGATAATCCCATGACAACGCTGCCCCAGTTGGATCAAACAGTGGATTAGCCAAAAGATCTGAGTGATAAATTAAATCGTTTGCGAGCCCGTGGGTTTCGGTAATCACGCCCTTCTGCATAGAAAGTAAGGCATGATCAGCGGATACCCAGGTTTGTGTTTCACCTTCGATATAGGCCAGCGCCATGATGATCTGCACACGATCACCATGTTTAACGGCCATTAAATCCGCTTTGCTTTGTCTCAGAGTTTCAGAGGAAACGGTGTTGTCAGATTGCGTGAAGGCCAGTTTGAGCGTGTCGTAATAAGCTTTATTCGTGCTGGAACAACCGCTGACCAGTGCTAGGGCGAACAGAGAAGAAAGAATCCTGCGGAACATATTCCTAAACATCTTATTAGTAAAGCGATGAAAAAACGGCGGGGTACACCAGAAATAAAAAAGCCGCTCCGGTTAAGGGGCGGCTTTCAAAATACATTCAGAACTTACTGAGGTGCGTAAGTATAAGTTACTGTGATAGGAGTAGTAACTGTAATAGTTTGCGTACCAGATACAGTAACAGTGTCAGTTACTGTAGTTGTTGAGCCAACACATACACCGTCAACCAGCTCGTCACCATCGTTACAAGTTGGATCTGGATCTACAACGCCATCGTCCAGGTCAGCTGAACCACGGTTGTTGCTCACGATTGCGCCTAATACGCCCAGGCCGATAACACCAGTAGCGATAGAACCGGCAGTCAAGCTACCAGTAGCTCCAGTGGAACCTTCCCCAGAATTGTCTTGTGCAACAGCACCAAAAGCCATGGTTGCACCGATGACCAATGAAATTAATGACTGTTTCATAATTGTCCTTTATTAAAAATCCACCGACGCACTATCCTAAAGCATTTGTCACTAAGTGACTACTCTCCAGGCATAATTTGGTCGTAAAAAATATACGTTTCACATGCTCGTCGCATGGATCGCCGACGATCTGTCAGGATCGTAGACTTCAGTATAGCAAGGTTCAAAATTACATCAATCCTTTCTGTGCTAAAGAAAACACAGAATTATCTCCCACGATAAAATGATCTAACACACTGACATCAATAAGATTGAGCGCATGTTTTACATCCCGGGTGAGACGAATATCGGCATCGCTGGGATCTGATACGCCGGAAGGATGGTTATGGACCAGAATGACCGCAGCGGCGTTGTCATCAATGACCTGCTTCACGATCTCACGGGGATAAACGGCTGCCGCATTCAATGTGCCTGTGAAAAGTGTTCTGAAGGCAATAAGATGGTGCTGACTGTTAAGGCACATAATTGCAAAGTGCTCTTTGTATTCATGACGCAAGGATGCCAGCAGGAAGGCTTCAACATCACTGACATGATTAAAAACCGATCTCGATTTCAACGGGGTTTCCAGCACTCTGCGGGATATTTCCGATACTGCGGCAATTTGTGCATAACGCATATCGCCTACCCCTTTGATATCACATAAACGGGCTTTTTTTGCACACACTACTTCCCGCAGAGAACCGAACTCGTCCAGTAGATTCCGCGCGATACACAACGCCCCTGCACCACCCATACCGCTGCCAAATAACACTGCCAGCACTTCAGCATCAGAAAGCGCAGCCACGCCTTTTTCAAACAACTTTTCCCTCGGCCTTTCAGCCAGCGGCCATGTTTTTAACCCGGTCATATCTGTTCCTTTATCATACGGAACAACAGCCTACGCTTTAACAAACAAGCTCACTACTGGCTGCAATGCCAGATCGCTCTGTCTACCGGTAACAGAAAACATCTGGTAGGCTTACCGCAATCTTATTGTCTGAAAAATGCACTATGCACTTATTCAATAAAAAAATTCTTCTGGGTGTTACCGGCGGTATTGCTGCCTATAAAACACCGGATCTGGTAAGAAAACTGAAAGCGCAGGGCGCTGACGTGAGAGTGGTACTGACACGTGGTGCAACAGAATTTGTCAGTTCATTATCGTTACAGGCGGTTTCCGGCCATCAGGTTCACAGCGAGTTGCTGGACGAGCAGGCTGAAGCCGGAATGGGTCATATCGAACTGGCGAAATGGGCCGATGTTTTATTGATTGCACCGGCCACGGCGCACTGCATGGCTAAACTGGCGCATGGCCTGGCGGATGACCTGCTTTCAACATTATACCTCGCAACCACAGCTCAGGTTTTCATTGCTCCTGCCATGAATCAGCAAATGTGGCAGGCACGGGCAACGCAGGATAACCTGCAAAAATTGCAACTTCGTGCCATCCGTTTCATCGGGCCGGCAGCAGGCGAACAGGCATGTGGCGATGTGGGACCGGGCAGAATGGAAGAACCGGAACTTATCGTATCTGCATTAGCCAGTGCCCTGACCGGTAATAAGCTGGAAGGTAAAAAAGTTGTCATTACTGCGGGACCAACCAGAGAGCCCATTGACCCGGTCAGATACTTATCAAATCACAGCAGTGGCAAAATGGGATACGCCGTAGCACAGGCTGCGGCTGAGCAGGGCGCAGAGGTTGTGCTGGTGTCCGGCCCGGTTTCCCTGACAGTACCACCCGGGGTAAAACGCATCAGTGTGCAAACTGCTGATGATATGCTCGAAGCAGTCATGAGTGAGATCAACTCAGCGCAAATCTTCATTGCAGCGGCAGCCGTTGCCGATTATCGTATTAATCATCAGGCAGAAAATAAGATTAAAAAATCTGATGATAAGTTAACACTTACTTTTGTTAAAAACCCTGATATTCTTAAGACTGTAGCAGCATTACCCTCTCCACCATTTACGGTAGGTTTTGCTGCTGAAAGCCAGAATGTGGAAGCTTATGCACGGGGCAAATTAGAAAATAAAAACCTCGACATGATTGCTGCGAATGACATCACCCTGGATGGGCTTGGCTTTAACAGTGACGAAAATGCGCTGCATGTCATCTGGAAAGAGGATGACGTAAAGTTGCCTCCGGCGAATAAAACAGAGTTAGCCAAATCGCTAATCGCGCTGGTTGCAAAACAATATAATGATAAACAATCAAATTAATGGTCTGCCGGTCGATAAACCGACATAAGATAATCAAAAACACAGACCACTTTAAAATGGAACCGGGATTGAGAACTGATCCTGAAGCAGAGGAAACACTCGCCTTATGCCTGCTGTAAAGAAAACAAACCGCCGGGCCCAGATACTTCAAGCACTGGCCGGCATGCTGGAAACGCACCAGGGCCAGCGCATCACAACCGCGAAACTCGCTGAAAAGGTGGGTGTATCAGAAGCGGCACTTTATCGTCACTTCCCGAGCAAAGCCCGGATGTTCGAAGGGCTCATCGAATTTATTGAAGAAACGTTATTCTCCCGTATCAATAAAATTCTGAACGAGGAAAAGGATTCAGCAGCACGGTGCCAGCTCATTTTGCACTTGTTACTGGGCTTTGCAGAGAAGAATCCCGGCATAACCCGCATCCTGAATGGCGATGCCCTGATGGGTGAACAGGACCGGTTGCGTGCACGGATTGCCAAGTTATTCGAAAGGCTGGAAACCCAACTGAAGCAAATTTTGCGTGAACGCAAGTTACGGGAAGGTAAAACGCTGGCTGCAGACGAAGGTGTAGTAGCTAATATGATGATTTGTTATGTCGACGGCCGGATAAACCAGTTCATTCGCAGTGGTTTCACCCGCAAGCCTACTGAGCAGTTCAACGAACAATGGCAGATGTTCAGACAGGTCTTTATCTGATTTGTCTGTACCGGAAATACAAAGAGCGCGATACCGCGCTCTTTTTCGTTAAGCTTAAAAACTCTGAAACTACTGCTTACTGAATGTATTGCCGAAGAAGTCTCCGTCATTCCACTCAGGACGGTTAGCCTGAGTAGCCAGTGTCAGTCCGATTTCAGCGTTCACACGAGTGAAAGTTTTTGCAGCTTCCCAGTTAAATGGCTGGTTAATATCGTCACCGGGCTTGTGATAATGGGTTGCCAGAAACTCACCGAATTTTTTACTGCCATCTATTTCAGGATCTTTAGATGTCAGACCGGGTACCATAAACACCGAAGGCACACCCTGCTTTACAAAAGCATAGTGATCAGAGCGGGTAAACAATGCCTGCTCTGGCCAGGGGTCCGGGCTCAGAGTAATGCCGGCATTGCCTGCTGCCTCTTCTACTGACGCTTTCATGTCGCTGTGACTGGCACCAAATGCAATAACATCAGCAAAGGGATACGTCAGGATTGGCATATCCAGATTCACGTCAGCCACCATGGATGTTACCGGCACCGTTGGATTACGGGCGAAATAATCAGCGCCCAGCAGCCCTTTTTCTTCGCCGGTTACGGAAACAAACAAAATTGACCGGGCTGGTTTTTCGGGCAATTCACTGAACAGCCTTGCCGTTTCGAGCATCACGGCAGTACCTGAAGCATTGTCCATGGCACCGTTATTGATGTTGTCTTTCTTAACGGTTTTGGCAAAGCCGATATGGTCGGAGTGGGCAGAAAAAACCACATATTCATTTTTAAGGGTTGGATCGCTCCCTTCAATCATACCCACCACATTCGGGCTGGTAATTTGAGAATGCAGACTCTTCTTACTCAGAGAAATAGTACCCGGAATCACAAAACCTGCCGGCGATTTGTCTTCTTCCAGTTCCGCGTAAATATCATTCAGAGAAACAGGAGCATTAGCAAATAGTTGCTGTGCGGCCGGTTCGCTAAGATAAGCACTGCCTTTCAACTGTGCGAACGTGTTCGCCGGTACGCCGTTTTCATCCAGCCATGCCATACGGGGAGTATGAATGTAGCTGAGCATATTCTGATACGGGCGTACTTTTTCAGCCACTGGCGTAGAAACCGTTATCATACCAATGGCACCATGCTGTGCAGCATAAGACTGTTTCTGATAACCCGACGCGAAGTGCGCCCCTTCTTCACTGGGGAAAGAGGCCGGCTTACCGGAGAGTACCACTACAATTTTGCCTTCCACATCCAGACCGGCGTAGTCATCGTGATTCAGTTCATCAGCAATAATGCCATAACCGGCGAAGACCATCTCACCGCTCAGAGCAGAGTCGGTGGCCATTAAATCTGGACCGGTCAAATAATCTTTAGGGTAAGCAAAAGACAACGTCCCGCCTTCCGTCTGATAAGTAAATTCGGGAGATTCCTGCACCAGACTGGCCTTGCGGAAAGGTACTGGTTGCATAAAGCCATCCGTACCAGCCGGTTTGAGACCATATTTGGCAAATTCGGTGGCAATATATAACGCAGCAATATCGTGCCCGCGGGAACCGGTATCACGGCCTTCCAGCAAATCATCAGCAAGGAAGAACAGGTGAGATTTGATTCTGTTCGTGTCAGGATTGAAATGGCTGCTAACGGCATCATCCTGCGCCGCCACACCCGTAATAGCAGACGCAGCGAACAGCCCGCTCAGGATTAATTTTCTTATCATAATCATCTTCAAAATTGCATAAACCACGGGCATGTTAACCCGGAAGATGATTTAAGCAAGGCGATTAACCCTATCCCTTGATACTTCCATGGTTTACGCTACGCTCAATAGAAGTACACACTAATGCGACCGCTATGCCAAGAAGCGCACAATACGATATAGACGAGATACTCGGACAAGCTGTGGACATATTCCTTGAATATAGTTTCCACGGCGCCATCATGGATGAAATTATCGCCCGCACCTCTTTTAACCGGCGCGGTTTTTATCTGGAATTTGGTTCTAAACAACAGTTCCTGTACAAAGTTTTAGAGCATTATCAGAAAACTCAGCTGATGCCCGTAGTCAGTGAACTGGAAAATCACCACGGCATCACCGCCATCAATACTTTCTTTTTGCGATATATTCCCCTGGTCTACGGCAGAGGCTGTCTGCTGATTAACTGTGTCTGCGAATTGGGGAAACAGGATCCCACAATCAGAGAAATGGGAAGACACTACCTGGACCGTCTGCAACTCGATTTCATCGGTTGTCTGGAAAAAGCCAAATTGTCAGGGGAAATAAAACCAGACATCAATATTGAGTCTGCAGCCCTTCAGCTTACCAGTTATGTTCAGGGTTTTGCCGTAAACGGCATCCTTGCTGAAAACCGTGAAGAGATGGTCATTGCCACAGAAGCGCTGCTAACCCCGTTGCAGGTTTAACAGAAAACCGTAAAATCATGCTCCCGAATGTGCATTTCAGGTTTTCAATTTCATGAGTAGTAACAACCCTTTGTACCGCATCCAGTTTGTCAGTAACGGTGAACGCTATGAGTTATATGTGAGGGAATTAAGTCAGGACAGTATGTTCGGCTTTGTAGAAATTGGTGATTTTGTCTGGGATACTCATACCAGTCTTGTGGTTGATACCAGCCATGAGAAACTGAAAACAGAGTTTTCAGATGTCGAAAGGACGTATGTACCTATGCACAATGTGTTACGCATTGATGCAGTCAAAAAACAGGGCACGGCAAAAATCACGCAACTTTCTGAAAAAGTAACCGCGTTCCCAAGCCCGATTTACACGCCGAAGAAAGACTGAATTTCCTTAACTGACCGGAGTTGTTGCTTTGCTGGCTTTTAGCATTATTGCAGTATTAGTCTTAATCCAGATATTTTTTGTGCTTAAAGTGCAAAGCTTACAGAAATTAGTCAATTCAAATAAGCATCTGGCAAAGCAAAATGCCAGTAAAGCCAATAGTGCTTTTGTCACTTTGAGTACTACGGCCAAATCTCTGCAGCAAATCTTTATCGAACGGGTTGAATCCGCCAGTAGCAAAGGCCTTATCAGTGGTAAAAAGTATGATGTTTTAATCTTGATTGTGTCCTCATCTGCAAAGATTATTTTTGATAATTGTGAGAAGGGACATTCAATTGAAGAAGGGCTCAATATCGCTTTGCGTGATACCGAACTTTCTATGGAAGACATCAAAAGCTTTATGCAGGAACAACCTAATGATGTGCGTATCAGTTGGGTTAAAAATACCGCCGATGGTTTTATTAAAGCCTGTGATCTTATGACATCAGGGTTACTGGCTCCCCGCGCCTCTTCTTCCGCGTCTGAATAACATTGCTTTAGAAAACAATCACTCTGTTGAAAGATAAACAGGTGTCTTGATCACTGTTTATTTCTGCCTATAATACTGTATAGATATACAGGTAAATTATTATGGCAAATTCGCTTTCTCTGGTTGAAATGCACCCCGGAGTCTGGCGTGGCAGTCAGGCTCAGATGAAACAAAGCCGTCTGCTTGCGACGGGATTCACTCATTTTGATTCAGCATTGTCTGGAGGCTTCCCTGCATCCGGGGTAATCCGCATCGTGTGTCTGCCGGGTTGCGGTGAATTGTCATTTCTTAAATCTGTATTCAATTCATTACAAGCTGAAACGCTGGCGGTGTTTATTAATGCGCCCGGTATGCTTACCGCCCCCTGGCTGAACCGGACCGGCTTAAATCCTTCTGACTGCAAACTTGTCACCGCACCGGATGATTTGAGTGGCTGGGCAACGGAAGAAGCCATCAAATCTGATGCCTGCTCACTCGTGTGCTGCTGGACAAAATCTATCCTCCCCGGACAGGCCCGGCGGCTTCAGGTGGCGGCGGCTCAGCATGAATGTATGGTGCTACTTTTCGAGCACCCTGTGAATGTACAACACCCGCTTCCCATCGCCTTAGATTTACTTTTTATGCCGGCAACTGAAGGTTTTGAAGTGAATATCAATAAGCAATTGAAAGGCTGGCCAGTCCGGGGAGTAAAAGAGCGCTTTAAATACACGCCGGATAACAGTGCTATTGCATCAGCAATGTCCCGCTTTAACCGTCTGCCGGAGCAGGATGGTGCCCGTCATGGCTGATCAGCGCTGGCTGTATGTATACTGTTACCGGCTGACGCTGGATAACGCACTGCATGCAGGAGCCACTGACAACAGTTTACCTGTTGCGGTTTACCACCAGAAACGCAATGCCCTCATTCAGTTAAACCGGGTTGCCCGTGCAGCAGGCATTGAGCAGGAAATGGGACTGGCTCAGGCCGCGGCCTTATGTGAAAACCTGGAGCTCATCGATTACGATGAATCCATGGAGTTGTCATTACTGAAAAATCTGGCCTCTCAGCTTTATGAGTGTGTCGCTGAGATATCAGTAAGCCCGCCGGATGGACTGGCAATACGTATCGATAATCTGGTGCGCTATTACGGCAGCTACGAACAAATATGGGAGGCCGTAAAAGCAGTGATCCTCTCACGCAACATACAGTGCCATTATGCTTCAGCATGGAGCCCGGACGCGGCCCGCGTACTTGCAAGGCAAAAAACAAACATTCTGCTGCTGGAGAATGCATCAATTCTCCGGGCCCTGAATGAACTTCCCGTTTCTGCATTACTGCTCAGTCAGAAAGAGAGTCATGCGTTATACAGAGCGGGCATAAAACACCTGGGAGCCCTGTTTGAATTACCTGCCACTGAAATTGGTAAGCGCTTTAACAGCGATTTACTTAAATATCTGTTCTCACTGAAAGGAGACAGTTATCGTGCAGGACCGTTTTATCATCCGCCTGCGACCTTCGAACAAACGGTTATTCTGCCTTTTGAAGTAACCGGTACAGATAAACTGAATGCGTACCTCGGTAAAATTTTGAAGGATTTAGGCATTTTTCTGCGACTCCGGAATGCCGGCACGCAGTGGCTCATCCTAACCCTCTGTTACAGAGAAACAGACCCTGTAACGCTGGATATCAGAAAATCAGATCTTCGCTTCAGCTTTGATGAATGGGCGAACCTGATTGCCCTTAAACTGGAAACGACAGAACTGGCTGAGCCGGTTATTCAATTCACGTTATGTGCCGGTGAAATTAATGAATATGCCGGTACTGAAGCCGACTTTTTTAATGCCAGGAAGCATTTCTTCGCCCGCCAGCAGCTATTGAGTAAACTCACCGCCCGGTTGGGTAATCAGGCAGTTTCTGACGCCGCCTGGCCGGAGGACCACCGGTTTACGATGGCAAAAGCGCCCCGCTCTCACGCTTTCAGTGAACAGGCTGCACAACATATTCCTGCCTTTATTTTATCTCAGCCACAACGCCTGACAGGAACGCCTAAAATTGAGTTCGGCCCAGTGAGAATAGAAAGCGGTTGGTGGGACAATGCACCGGAACAAAGAGATTACTTCATCGCGCTGAATCAACACGGTCAGCGCATGCAGATATTCAGGGAACAGGGTGGATGGTACATCAGCGGCTGGTATGCCTGAATGCAATATGCAGAACTCGTTACTCAAAGTAACTTCAGTTTTCTTTATGGTGCGTCTTCACCGGAAGAGCTGGTAACCACAGCAGCGTTTCTGAGCTACCAGGCTATTGCTATTACTGATGAATGTTCTGTGGCTGGTATTGTGCGGGCGCACAGCGAAATATCGCGCCATCACTTACCGGTAAAACTGATCTGCGGAAGCCTGTTTAATTTCGGCGAATCATTGCAATTTGTGCTGCTCTGCCCGGATAAAAAAGCATGGAGCGAACTGTGCCGTATCATCACCAATGCCAGACGACGCAGTCCCAAAGGAGAATATGCGCTGGCAGAGTGGGATATCAAATCTGTCCGGCACTGTATTATCATCTGGCTTCCTCACCATAGTGATGAAGAAAATGTCCGCTGGGGAGAATGGTTCAAACGCTTTCATCCTGAAAGAACATACATCGGCGCTGTCCGTCACCTTGATGGCAGAGATCATCTTCGTTTCGCTCAGTATGAAGCACTTCATGATAGTTTATCATTGCCGGTAACAGCGTGTACCCACGCCCTTTTTCATCACAGCGAGCGGCTTGCATTACAACATGTCATGCATGCTATGAAAGAAAATACCACGGTAGAAAAACTGGGTCTTAATGCTGTCTCAAATGCAGAAAGAGCACTCCGTCCGCTTAGTAAATTACAAAAGCTGTATCCGGCAGCCTGGCTTGCAACCGCATCCAGAATTGCGTCTCAATGTGTATTCAGTCCTGACGAACTCAAATATCAATATCCTGCGGAACTGGTTCCGGCTGGTTATAACGCAACAAGCTGGCTGAGGAAATGCGTCGAAGAAGGCATTACAAGGCGATTTCCGGAAGGGATATCTGACTCTGTGCGGGCCATCATAGAAAAGGAGCTGACACTGATTGAGGAACAGCAATACGAATATTTCTTCCTGACCATTTACGACATTGTTCAGTTTGCTGCCGCGAACGATATTTTGTATCAGGGTCGTGGCTCTGCTGCGAACTCGGTTGTGTGCTATTGCCTTGAAATCACCGCTGTCGATCCCAGACAGATTAATGTGTTATTTGAGCGCTTCATTTCTAAAGAAAGAAATGAGCCGCCGGATATTGATGTGGATTTTGAACACAGCCGGCGGGAAGAAGTCATTCAGTATATTTACAGCAAATACGGCCGTGAACGCACAGCGCTGGCAGCGACAGTAATCAGCTTCAGGTTTAAAAGCGCATTTCGCGAAACAGGTAAGGCGCTGGGTTTTCCCGAATCCCAACTGGATTATGTGATTAAAAATATAAACCGGCGCGACAGAGCCGTGCCCTGGCAAACTCAAATTGAATCCTGCGGTTTAAATCCGCTAAACCCTAAGGTGAGTCAGTTAATCAGCTTAACTGAACAAATTACGGGTTTCCCGAGGCACCTGTCTCAGCATGTGGGAGGGTTTGTCATTTCAGCCGGTCCGTTATATGAACTGGTACCTGTTGAAAATGCTGCGATGGCAGACCGCACAGTCATTCAATGGGACAAAGATGATTTAGAAACCTTAGGATTACTGAAAGTTGATGTACTTGCTTTAGGCATGTTAACCGCCATCCGGAAGACCTTCGCCCTGCTAAACCGTCAGTTTCCGGTGCCGGTATCGATACCGTTTATCACCGCACTGGGCGATGATCAGCAAGTCTACGATATGATTTGTAAAGCCGATACAGTGGGTACATTCCAGATTGAGTCCCGTGCACAGATGACCATGCTGCCGAGGCTCAGGCCACGTTGTTATTATGATTTAGTCGTACAGATAGCTATCGTCAGGCCGGGGCCGATACAGGGCGATATGGTGCATCCTTACTTACTGCGTCGTCATGGCAAAGAAGCCGTATCTTATCCGTCAGAGGAAGTCAGACAGGTACTATCCAGAACCATGGGCGTGCCTATTTTTCAGGAACAGGTTATTCAACTGGCGATGGTCGCTGCCGGCTTTTCGGGCGGGGAAGCCGATCAGCTTCGCCGTGCTATGGCGAGCTGGAAAAAAGATGGCCGCATTTACGAATTCCGGGACAGGCTGATTAAAGGCATGACGGAACGGAACTACGAACCGGCTTTTGCGGAACAGCTTTTTGAACAAATAAAAGGTTTCGGGGGTTACGGGTTTCCCGAATCGCATTCAGCCTCTTTCGCTGTACTGGCCTACGTATCCTGCTGGTTGAAATGCTATTTCCCGGCAGAGTTTTATGTTGCCCTGCTCAACAGTTTACCTATGGGCTTTTATTCGGCTTCACAACTGGTTCAGGATGCCAGACATCATGAGATCACTGTTTTACCGGTCTGTGTAAATGCGTCGGACTTTGATCACAAGATAGAGCTGAAGGCAGGGATTAAGCAAATCCGGCTCGGACTACGACTGGTGAAAGGATTATCAGAAAATGGCGCTGTATTGCTTGAATCTAAGAGACCTGAAGAAGGTTACCGGAGTTTAACTGAACTTAAGATGTCCGGTTTGACGGAATCTGATTTGTCCTCTCTGGCCAGTGCGGATGCTTTTTTCAGCATATCCGGTAATCGTTACCGTGCAAGATGGCAAATGATGGATAAGCACAGCACAATGCCTTTATTCGCTGACCAGAATGAGCAACTGCCCTTCGATTTTGCACCGGATGACAAAGACGCATTGCTGGAAGATTATGCGTCAACAACATTATCGTTAAAGCAACATCCGGTTGAGCTTATCCTGCGAGACTATTCTGTCAGGCAACTGACATTGGCGCGGGAGTTAATTAACAGACCCAACAAATCTGTAGTACACGTACTGGGTTGCGTTACATGCAGACAAGCCCCCGGCACGGCATCCGGCGCGACGTTTTTTACCCTTGAAGATCACACCGGCAACATGAATGTGGTTGTCTGGCAAGCTACCGCCAGACATCAGCATCAGGCATATCTCAAATCACAGATCCTGCAAATTGATGGCATTCTTGAACGTTCACCCGAAGGGGTTATTCACATTATTGCGGGAAAGCTGACTGACAGAAGTAGCTGGCTGGATACATTGAATTCAGGAGCAAGAAACTTCCACTAAACTTTTTATGCTGTTTTCTACTATGAAAGATTTACTTAGCTTTACACTAACTTACAAACATCCTTGAATGTTTGTTTTCAAACCTCCATTTATCTCCCTGTAAATTGGCGCATTTTTTATTGGTGAGCATTTTGCAAACGTGTTTACACAAACATGTTGCAATACTCAGGAGGAACACATGTTTTCATTTTTCAGATACAGTTTATTTGCCGCGTTCTTGTACGGCATCACATTCTCTTCAATGGCAGGCCAGTCTGTAGCGATCGATTATCTTCATGGCTTTGATGACATTAAAGGTGTCAGAGTTGCTTACCGTCCCGTTACCACATCTTTGTATACCGACTGGTTTGGAGACATCAAACTATATTGGGAGGCAAGCTTTAATGTTTGGGAATACGGCCGTTATAATGATCACGACACCAATCTGGCACTGGCGCTTTCTCCGGTTTTGGTAAAGCAAATTTCAACGGTATACGACAAGTATCCGTTGTATCTTGAAGCAGGTATCGGGGCAAGTCTGGTTAATGACCGTCATTTTGCCGGAAAGAACATTGGTTCACATTATCAGTTTGAAGATCGTCTCGGACTACTCCTTAGTTTAGATGAACAAGAAGTCAATCAACTCGCTCTGAGGTACATGCACTATTCTAATGGCGGCCTGAACAGTGATAATCCAGGTTTGGACTTCCTGAACGTGTCTTATTCGTACCATTTTTAATTACATAGATCTTGTTGCCGGTTTGTAAACCGGCACTTGCAATTGTGCATTGAATCCATAAAATATGGTCAATTTTCAAGCACTCTTAATCAGAGTAAGCACCGGCATGAACAGTGTTATTTAAAAATAATAAACAGCCGCTTAAGCGCCTTTCATCAGTTGCTTTGCTCTTGTCATCCTTTGTTAATCCAAGCCCGCCGGCAAAGGCAGAAACCTACATTGTAGGACTGCAAAACTTTGATTATTACCCTCATTATAATTTCACCTCAGATCAGGACAGAGGCTTCATCTGGGCAGTTCTCGAGCTTTATGCCAGTGAGTCCGGTCATACATTCATTTATCAGACAATGCCTGTTCCACGCCTGCAGATAGAGTTGGCTAAAGGCACGGTTGATTTGATATATCCAGACAACCCAATCTTTCATCCGGGTATTACTGAATCAACTGAAAAACACTACTCTGTGGATGTGGTTAAAACCTTAAGCGGTGCAATTATTAAACGCACCAATGTGAACATGGAAATCAATGAAGTTTCAAAAGTGAGTTTACCATTTGGCTTCACACCTCTTGACTGGAAGGGTAAAGAGAAAAACGGTGACATTGATTTTGTAGAGACTGAGGACAGCCTGTCAGCGCTGCAATTGGTTGAGCAGGGTAAAACCGATGTGGCAGAAGTCGATTATTTCGTTACCAGCTATTTATCTGAAGCAAATCCCACGATTGGCGAATTCACTATGTCACCGGTTCTGCCACACAATATCGTTGGTTTTAAGCTTGCGAGCATAAAGCAACATGGGCTTATCAAACAGATTAATGACTTTCTGACCGGCAATGAATCACGTATTGATGAATTGAAATTGAAGTATGGTATTCATGATCCTGAAAACCTGATCAAAGATATTCAGTCAGCTTATGTCAGAAGTGAGTGACCATAACGAATTGAAGAGTCTTGTATTACACAAATAGATGCTTGAGTCAGAAACGAAAAAAGCCCGCTCAGATGAGCGGGCTTCTTCGAATTGGGAGCCTGACGGTGTGCTACTCTCACATGGGGAGACCCCACACTACCATCGCCGCTAACGCGTTTCACTTCTGAGTTCGGAATGGATTCAGGTGGTAC